>CAXTIC010000001.1:0-129192 GCA_964244255.1 uncultured Lichenihabitans sp.
AGGCGGGCGTGCTGCAGGGCGACGTCAAGGACGTGCTGCTGCTCGACGTGACGCCACTCTCGCTCGGCATCGAGACGCTGGGGGGCGTGTTCACCCGGTTGATCGAGCGCAACACCACGATCCCGACGAAGAAAAGCCAGGTGTTCTCGACCGCCGAGGACAACCAGACCGCGGTCACGATCCGCGTGTTCCAGGGCGAGCGCGAGATGGCTGCCGACAACAAGATCCTCGGCCAGTTCGACCTCGTCGGCATTCCGCCTTCGCCGCGCGGCGTGCCTCAGATCGAGGTGACGTTCGATATCGACGCCAACGGCATCGTCAACGTCACGGCCAAGGACAAGGCCACCAACAAGGAACAGCAGATCCGCATCCAGGCTTCGGGCGGGCTGAGCGATTCCGACATCGACCGCATGGTGAAGGACGCGGAGGTGCACGCGGCGGAGGACAAGCAGCGTCGCGAACTGATCGACGCCAAGAACTCCGCGGAGTCCATGATCCACGCGACGGAAAAGTCGCTGGTGGACTACGGGGACAAGGTTTCGGCGGCCGACCGTAGCGCGGTCGAGGGCGCTGTGGCGGCGTTGCGTCCCGCGCTCGAGGGCGAGGATATCGAGGCCATCAAGGCGCGGACGAACGAGCTGACGCAGGCGTCGATGAAGCTCGGCGAAGCCATGTACAAGGCGGCGAGCGGCGGCGGCGGCGGCGCGCCGGGCGGCAACGCGGCGGAGGACGTGATCGACGCCGACTTCAAGGAAGTCGGCGAGGACGACAAGAAACGCCGCGCTTAACACCTGCCCGAGGCGGGGCGGAGCCGGCGTGACACCGCCGCGCCCGTCCCGCCCCCGTGAACCCAAGTCGAGCGGCCTTCGCGGGCGGCTGGTCCGAAGCTGCGGCCGACATGCCCGACGGCGCCGCCGCGCCCGGCCGGGCACGGGGCGGTCGCGGTGCAACACCTGGATGAGCCTTGAATGGCCAAGCGTGACTTCTACGAAACCCTTGGCGTAGCCCGCACCGCGACGGATGCCGACTTGAAGGCCGCCTTCCGCAAGGCCGCCTTGAAGTGTCATCCGGACCGCAACCCGGGCGACCGGGAAGCGGAAGCGAAGTTCAAGGACCTGAACGAAGCCTATCAGTGCTTGTCGGACGGGCAGAAACGCGCCGCCTACGACAGGTTCGGCCACGCCGCTTTCGACGGTGGCGCGGCCGAGACGGCGGACGGCTTCCCTTCCTCGATGGCCGACATTTTCGACGATCTGTTCGGCGACATGATGGGCCGTTCGCGCGGCCGGGCGAACGGGCGCGAGCGCGGTTCCGACCTCCGCTACAACATGGAAATCACCCTCGAGGAGGCCTACAAGGGCAAGACCGCGACGGTGAAGATGCCGATCTCTGTCGGTTGCGAGGTTTGCGCCGGTTCGGGGGCCAAGCCGGGCTCGAAGCCGCGCGCGTGCGCGACCTGCGGCGGCCACGGGCGGGTTCGGGCGCAGCAGGGCTTCTTCGCCATAGAACGCACGTGTCCAGCCTGCGGGGGCCGCGGCGAGGTGATCGACAACCCGTGTTCATCCTGCGCCGGCACCGGCCGCGTCACGCGCGAACGCGCGCTGTCGGTCAACGTTCCGGCAGGGGTCGAGGACGGCACCCGCATCCGGCTCGCGGGCGAGGGCGAGGCGGGGCTGCGGGGCGGCCCGGCCGGCGACCTCTACATCTTCCTGGCCGTCAAGCCGCATCCCTTCTTCCAGCGGGAGGGTGCGGATCTCTATTGCCGCGTGCCGATCTCGATGATCCAGGCCGCGCTCGGCGGCGAGTTCACGGTCCCCACGCTCGACGGCGCCGACGCCAAGGTGAAGATCCCCGACGGCACCCAATCCGGCAAGCAGTTCCGGACCAAGAGCAAGGGCATGCCGGTGTTGCGCTCGCGCGACATCGGCGACCTCTATATCCAGGTGGTGGTGGAAACGCCGCAGAACCTGACCAAGCGGCAGCGGGATCTGCTTGCCGAATTCGACTCCGAGTCGAGCACCAGGACACATCCCGAAGCGGCCGGCTTCTTCACCAAGATGCGGGGCTTCTTCGACAATCTCAGTAATTGAGGATCGGGAGCGGACACGTTCTTCATGTTCGCGCGTTACGCCCTGACGTTTCGATGACGACTCGGGGCCGCCGACACGGGGCCTGTTTTCGAGAGGGTAGATCATTGAGGCGCGACGGTGCGGAGTGACGTCGGGGCCGGGCGGCGCTTCCCGCCGAGGCCGTCGCTCGATGAGCGATTCGGCGACGAAGCGCGATTCCTGAAGACGTGGTTCGAAAACCCGCTCGACACGGGGGCGCTGTCCCCGTCCTCGCGCGCGCTCGCCCGGACGATGGCGCGCTACGTCGACGACGACGGCAAATCGCCCTTGATCGAACTCGGTCCCGGAACGGGACCGGTGACCGAGGCGCTCATCGAACGCGGGATCGGACCCGAACGGCTGATCCTGGTCGAGTTCGAACCGCAGTTTTGCGAACTTCTCGCCCGCCGCTATCCGGGGGCGCGCATCGTTCAAGGCGACGCCTACGCGCTCGCCGAAACGCTCGCCTCGCATGTCGACCGCCCGGCCTGCGCCGTCGTTTCGAGCCTGCCGCTTCTGACGCGACCGGAGGGTCAGCGGCTCGCGTTGCTGCACGAAGCCTTCGCCCTCATGGCGCGCGGGGCGGCGTTCGTGCAGTTCACCTATGGGCTGGGCTCGCCGATGCCGCGCCGGCCCGCACGGGGGGCGTCGTTCGCGGCCCACGTGTCCCCGCCCGTGTGGCTCAATCTGCCCCCCGCGCGCGTCTGGGTCTATCGCCGGTCGGTGGTCGACGAAACGGCACCGGTGGCGCGCGATCCCACGTTTCGGCTCGAGCTCAAGTCGGCGCGGCAGCTTCTCGAAGACGAATTTCGCGAGCAGGGCGACAGACTCCGGTCGAGCTTCAAGACACGGGCCGAGAAGCTGCGGAGAGGATTGCGCGATGTCGGCCGTCCGGATTGCGCGGCGGGTGCGGAGGTGTTCGACCTCGTGGACGCGCGCGCGCGCCGGCGCATCGGACGCTGAGCGCGCCTGCCGGGTCCGGCGGGTGTGTTCATGATCCCCGATCGCCTGTAAAAGCCTAGGCGTTGTCGTTGGCCCGCGATCCGGGCCTTGCCCCGCGGAACCCGTCCATGGCCGGCCATAGCCAGTTCAAGAACATCATGCACAAGAAGGGCAAGCAGGACGCGATGCGTTCCAAGCTCTTCGGGAAACTCGCGCGCGAGATAACGGTGGCGACCAAGCTCGGTCTTCCCGATCCCGCCATGAACGCGCGGTTGCGCGCGGCGGTGCTGGCGGCGCGCGCCGAGAACATGCCCAAGGACAATATCGACCGCGCCATCAAGAAGGCGGCCGGGAGCGATGGCGAGAACTACGACGAGGTCCGCTACGAGGGCTACGCGCCGGGCGGGGTCGCGGTGATCGTCGAGGCGCTGACCGACAACCGCAACCGGACCGCGGGCGAGGTTCGGTCGTATTTCACCAAGTCCGGCGGCGCGCTCGCCGAGACCGGCGCGGTGTCGTTCATGTTCGACCGCGTCGGCCTCGTCATTTTCGATCGCGAGGTGGCATCGGAGGAGGCCATGCTCGAAGCCGCCATCGAAGCCGGCGCCGACGACGTGGCGAGCACGGAGGAAACGCACGATGTGGTGACCTCGCCCGAAACCTTGCGCGACATCGCCAAGGCGCTCGAGGCGAAGTTCGGCGAGCCGCGCCGCGCCGCGCTGGTGTGGCGACCGCAGAACAACGTGCCCGTCGAGGACGAGGTGGGCGAGAAGGTGCTGAAGCTCGTAGGCTCGCTCGAGGACAGCGACGACGTCCAGAACGTCTACGCGAATTTCGAAGTGTCGGAAGCGCTTGTCGCCAAGATGGGCGCGTGAGAGCGGACACGCGCGATGGCCGCCGTCACCGCGAGCCGAGGGCGAAGCAGTCCAGGGTGCCGGTCGTTTTCACGCGCGAATGGGCGACACGGCGGCACCCTGTGATGCCGCGGCCCGGATGGCTTCGCTGCGCTCGCAACGGCGGTCTGCCGTGAACGACGCTCTTCCGAATACCCGTGGCGTCGCGATCCTCGGCATCGACCCCGGCCTCCGCCACACCGGCTGGGGCGTCATCAGGGCCGAGGGTTCGCGCCTGTCCTACGTGGCGTCGGGCGTCATTCACACGACCACCGGCGATGCGCTGAGCGAGCGGCTCCGCCTGCTCCACGTCGGTCTCTCGGCCGTGATCGAGGCCGAGTGGCCGGACGAGGCCGCGGTCGAGGAAACCTTCGTCAACCGCGACCCGCAATCCGCGCTGAAGCTCGGGCAGGCGCGCGGCATCGCCCTCGTGGTGCCGGCGCTGGCCGGCTTGCCGGTCGCGGAATATTCCGCCAACCTCGTCAAGAAGAGCATCACGGGCACGGGGCACGCCGAGAAGGCGCAGATGCAGGCCATGCTGAAGTTCCTGCTGCCGCATGCCCATGCCGCGAGCCCGGACGCGGCCGACGCGCTCGCGGTCGCCATCACGCACGCCCATCACCGGCGGCCGGCGTCCGTGGCGGCGGCGTTGGCCCGTTCGGCGAAGGCGGGAGCGCGATGATCGGCAAGCTGCGCGGCACCGTCGACGCGATCGGCGCCGATCACGCCATCCTCGACGTCGGCGGGGTCGGCTACCTGGTGCATTGTTCGCCCCGAACCCTGGCGCAACTGCCCCGCGCCGGCGAAAGCGCGTCGCTCGCGATCGAAACGATGGTGCGGGAGGACATGATCCGCCTCTACGGCTTCGGTTCGGACACGGAGCGCGACTGGTTCCGCCTGCTCCAGGGCGTGCAAGGCGTCGGCGCGAAGGTGGCGTTGGCCATCCTGGGCGTGCTGCCCGCGAGCGACCTCGCGCGCGCCATCGCGGGGGGCGACCGCGTCGCGGTCGCGCGGGCGCCGGGGGTGGGCCCGAAACTCGCCGCGCGCGTCGTCGCCGAGCTGAAGGACAAGGCACCGGATGGCGCCCTGTCGAACCTGGGCCTTGCCGCCGGGCCGGCGGGCGCGGCCCCCTCCCGCGCGGCGGTCGACGCGGTGTCGGCCCTGGTCAACCTCGGCTACGGGCAACCGGAGGCGGCAGCCGCCGTGGCGGGGGCGGCCGCCACGATGGGCGAGGAGGCGGGGACGGCCGCGCTGATCCGCGCCGGCCTCAAGGCGATGGCCTCCTGACGCCGATCATGGCGTCCTGACGCGGAATCCCAGTCGCCGCCCGAGAAGGAGAGGGCCGTACGAGGTCAGGAGTGACACCCGCCCCGCCCCGTTCCCGCTCGCCGGACTCCCCGCGGGAGCAACGAAAAACGGCGGATCGTTGTCGGTTCGTAAACCGTGGTTCGTCATCGCCCGACGCAAGAAGTGCGCCGTTAGGGTCGGCGAACGTTCACTCGATCGGCGACTGTTCCGGCGCGAGCCCGAAAGTTCGTGAGAGACGAGGCGAATGGTCGGAGTATCCCTGAGGGCGGCTGATAACGTTCCCAAGGCCGAGGCGGCAGGGCCAACCGGCGTCGCGATCGCGCATGGGCTGCAGCGCTTGGAAGCGGAGCAATTGCGGGCGCTGCTCGAACGATCCGAACGCGAGCGCGTCCTGCTCCGGGCGCTGGTCGATCAACTGCCCGATCTCCTCTTCGTGAAGGACGTCCAAAGTCGTTTCCTCGTCGCCAACAGGGCGACGGCGATCGACCTCGGGCAGGCGGCGCCGGAAGATCTCATCGGCAAAACCGACCTGGATTTCTACCCGCCCGAAGTGGGCGAAAGGCACTTCGAGCGGGAACAGGAGATCATCGCTTCCGGGCAGGCGACGATCGACCACGAGGAGCTGAGCTTCGACCGGTCGGCCGGGGCAAAGTGGTTTTCCGTCACCAAGGTGCCGTATCGCGACGATCGTCACGAAATCGTGGGCCTCGTCGGGACATGTCACGACATCACGGAACGCAAGCAGGCGAGTGCTTTGAGGGCCGGGCAGGCCCATCTCCTCGAACTGGTCGCGCGGGGTGCCCCCTTGGACCTGGTCCTGGATCGACTGGTCCGTCTGATCGAATCCCAGGTTCAAGGGATCGCGAGCTCGATACTGCTGCTGGACGCCGATGGGTTGCATCTGCGGCACGGCGCGGCTCCGAGCCTTCCAAAAACCTTCTCCAAGGCGATCGACGGCGCGCTTATCGGCCCCAAGGCCGGCTCCTGCGGCACGGCGGCCTATCGCCGCGAGGCGGTGACCGTTTCGGACATCACGCGGGACCCGCTTTGGGAGGACTACCGCGACCTGGCGGAGCGCCACGGGATCCGCTCATGCTGGTCGACCCCGGTCATCTCGCACCGGGGCGTGGTGCTCGGCACGTTCGCCATGTATGCGGCATCCGTGCACGAACCCACCGTGCTCGAGCGGCGCCTCGTCAGCCTGGCGACGCATATCGCGGGCATCGCGATCGAACGCAAGCAGGCCGAGGATCGCATCCAGTTCATGGCGCACCATGATGCGCTGACCGGGCTTCCCAACCGGACCTTGCTGCTGGACCGGTTGACGCAGGCCATTCTGGCCGCGCGGCGCAGCGACCGTTGGGTGACGGCGGTGTTCCTTGATCTCGATAACTTCAAGTTGGTCAACGACAGCCTGGGCCACAATGCGGGCGACGATCTCCTGAAGGTCGTGGCGCGTCGCATGACGGACTGCCTGAGAACCTCGGACACGGTGGTGCGGCTCGGAGGAGACGAGTTCGTGATCCTTCTCGCCGACCTGCCCAAGAACCCGGACGTGGTCACTGAAATCCTGCAGAAGGTTCGAGCCGCGATCTCCGGCCCCATCCATCTCGGTCCGACCGCCTTCCAGATCACCTGCAGCATGGGTCTGGCGACCTATCCGTCCGACGGCGTGAGCGCCGAGGGGCTGCTCGCCAACGCCGATGCCGCGATGTATCGCGCCAAGGAACTCGGTCGCGACAACTTCCAATGCTATATGGCCGACATGAACAGGAAAGTTCATGAGCGTCTCGCCCTTCAGGAAGAGCTGCGGCTGGCGATCGAGCGATCCGAGTTCGTGCTCCAATATCAGCCGCAAATCGATCTTCGGTCCGATCGCATCTTTGCTGTCGAAGCGCTGATTCGATGGCGGCATCCGGTCCGGGGACATCTGTCGCCCGCAACGTTCATTCCGATCGCCGAGGATTGTGGGCTCATCGTTCCGATCGGCCGATGGATCTTGCGGGAGGCCTGCCGCCAGAACAGGGCGTGGCAGGACGCCGGCTTGCCGCACGTCACGGTGAGCGTCAACGTTTCCGCTCGGCAGTTCAAGGAAAAGGACTTCCTAGCCGACGTCACGGGAGCCCTCGCGGCCAGCCGGTTGCGGGCCGAATACCTCGAACTGGAGCTGACCGAAAGCATGGTGATGCAGGACGTTCAGCAAGCGATCGCGATCATGCGGAACTTGGCCGAACTGGGGGTCAACCTCTCCATCGACGACTTCGGCACCGGATATTCGAGTCTCAGTGCGCTCAAAAGCTTTCCGGTTGCGCGCTTGAAGATCGATCAATCGTTCGTCTGCGGCCTGCCGGAGGACCTCAACGACAGGGCGATCGCGTCAGCCGTCATCTCCATGGCCCATAAATTGAGCTTGAAGGTGATCGCCGAAGGTGTCGAAAACGCGGAGCAGATGGCTTTCTTGCGGGACATCGGTTGCGACGAGGCACAAGGCTACCTCATCGGCAGTCCGGTTTCCGCGGAGGGAGTGGATGCCATCCTCGTCACGGGTGCGGGGGCAGGTTGAGGCCGCGCCCCGCGCGGATGCCGCGTCACCTCCGGCTGAGCGTCATGGGTATGCCGCCCTTCGAGCGCAGCGCCACCCGCTGCACCGGCACCACGTCGTGGCCGGGCGCCAAGGCGAGGCGGAACGCGCGCATGACGGTCGCCAGCACCACGACAGCCTCCTGCACCGCGAAGGACGCGCCGATGCACACGCGCGGGCCGGCGCCGAACGGCAGATAGGCGAAGCGGTCGATGGCGCCCCGGTTTTCGGGTAGGAAGCGATCGGGCCGGAACTGATCGGGGGCGTCCCAGAGCCGTTTGTGGCGATGGAGGACATACGGCGAAACCACCACCAGCGTCCCGGCCTTGATCGCCAGAGCGCCCAGATGGTCCGGCCCCAGCGCCTGCCGCGTCATCGTCGCCGCCGGCGGATAGAGCCGCATGGCTTCGTCGAGCGCGGCGCGCGCATGGACGAGCCGGTCGAGGGTGCCCGGCACGAACCGCCCGTCCGACAGTTCCCGGTCAGCCTCGGCCTCGACCGCCGCGCGCGCGTCCTCGTTCCCCGACAGGAGGAACAGCGTCCATGTCAGCGCGTTCGAGGTCGTCTCGTGCCCGGCGACGATGAACGTGACGAGATTGGCCTTCACCTCGACGTCGCTCAGGTGTTCCCCGGTTTCGGGGTCGGCCGCCTGCAACAGCAAGGTAAGGAGGTCGTTCGGGGCCGCCGCCGGATCCGCGTCGACGAGGGCGCGGCGCTTGCGCACCATCGCGTCGACCGCCCGCTCGAAGAAGTCGACCATCGGCCGGGCGCGGATTCGGCCCCAGCGGGGCACCCAGTCCGGCATGCCGAGCACGTCCAGCGGATCGAGCCTGCCCACCGTCTCGAGATAGCGCCCGACGACGACGGCGAACTCGTCCTCGGTGCGGGTCAGGGCGTTGGAGAACACCGTGCCGGCGAGGATGCGCAGCGTCACGCGCGCCATCTCGGCCGACACGTCGAGGGCCCGCCCTTCCCGGTGACGCCGCCAGCGGTCGACCATCGCGGCCGCGAGGGCGGCCATGACGGCCTGAAAACCCAGCACGTGGCGGGGAGAGAACAACGGCGCCAGGGCGCGCCGTTGCGCGCGCCATTCGGCGCCCTCGGCGAGCAGCAGCCCGCTGCCGAGCCCCGGCGCCAGCATGCGCCGCTGTAGGACGCCCTTGTCGTAGTTGGCGGCGTTCTCCACCAGGATGTGCCTCACGGCGGCCGGGTCGCTGACCACCGCCAGGCGGCCCAGAACGCTGTGGCCGTAAACGATCGGCTGCTCGAAATGGAACTTCGTCCAGGTGGCGAGCGGGTTGTCGCGCAAACCCTTGAGCAGGGCGAACGTGCCAAGCGGGGCATCGAGCGGCACGGGCGCGGGGGCTCGCGCGCCGCGGCCGGCTTTGGACGGGCGCGGCGCGGAAGACAGGGTGGCGGCTTCGGACGGGATCGCGGACATCGGTCGCCTCGCGCGTTATCGCCCGATCACATGCGCATCGGCGCGGCCGCTTACAACCGGACAAATCGACCTCCGTTCGCGGGCGACACGTCAAGACACCGTCTTGCGGACACGTCGGCCGAACCCTATACACAGCGGACGGTCGGAGCGGCGCTCCGGGCCGAGGACATGCATCCGCGCCCATCGTCTAGCGGTCCAGGACGTCGCCCTCTCACGGCGAAAACAGGGGTTCGATTCCCCTTGGGCGCGCCAATGAAATCAACATTTTAGCCGGCGTTTTTCGGCGAAAGTGCCCTCCGTACGGGGAGCACGTGGCCGGACGACGACGAACGATCACGGTTCGTCGCTCCCCAAGCTCCCGCCGCTCGTTCGACAGCGCGTTCCGCGCCTCGATATCGTAGGCGTGCCGGGCCTCGTACCGCCGCCGCGAGCTGGTCGAACTTGGCGGGAACGCGGGCAAGTGCGCGTCCGGACTGTTGGCCCGTCAGTCCGACACATCCGCAGATCGGGCCGCGCGCACGAACCTTACCCAACATGGCCGCGACCGCTTCATGGTCGGCTTCGATCATCATCAGGTAGGCCCGAACGCCCCCGAGCGGCCGGGATCGACCCTGTTCCCATGCCTTGATCTGATCGGCCGTGAAGCCGAAACGGTATGCGAAATCGGCCTGGGAAAGCCCGGTCCCGGACCGGATCGCGCGGACATCGAGCTCCGAAGGCACATGCGGGCGCGCGGGCGCCACCTCGCCACGCGCGATCGCGATGGCGTCGTTGAGACCGGCCGCGATCTTGTCGAAAGCACGCTTGCTCATCGTCCCGATCCCATCGTCACAACCTTCGCCCGGTACTCCTCGACGAGGACCTTGGTCAGCCTGCCAAGGGCGTTGCGCTCACCTTTCGTGAGGTTCGTCGCCGGGTCTCAGCCGATCCCGCCCTCCGCCGCCTTGAGGAACGCCAGCACGTAACGCGCGAACGATCGCGCCACTTCGAGACGAAAGCGCGGCTGCTCCAAGCGCCAGAGCGTCATCTCGGCCTTGGCGAGCAGCGTCCGGGTGGCCATGCCGACCGGAAAGGCCGAGACATGCAGGTCGAGCGGGCAGCCGGCGTTCAGCAACGCATCCGCGCGCGGCCCCGACACCGCGAACGCGACCTGCCGGTGTGAAACGTCGACGAGGCTATGGGGAACGCCCCGGAGCGCGGCCGCCATCGCGGCCGCGATCGCGTCGCGCGCGCCCTCGTCCGCCAGCAGCAGCCACTCATCCGGACCGAGCGAAAGCGCGGCGCGGTCGTCGCTCCGTTCGGCCCGGCATATGGCTCGCGGCAGCGCGCAACCGAACGCGTTGCCGCAACGGTCCGCGGCGTCGCCGGACCCGCGGAACACGAACCGCGTCGCCGGCGGCAGCGACGCGATCGCGACGGGGGCCGCCGCCCCGAGCGGACCGACGCGCTCAGCCATGGAGCCGCGCCCCCTCAGGGTCGTAGAAGACGGGCGACGCGATCGTCGCCGAAACCGCGCCGCCGGGCATCGGCACGAAGACGGTCTGGCCGAGGCGGTTCCGCCCGTCCTCGACGAGACCCAAGGCGATCGGCCGCTTCAGCGTCGGGCTCCAATAGGCCGAGGTGACGTGCCCGATCGCGTGGGTACCCCTGGGGGCCCGCGCGGTGGCGACGACCTGCGCGCCCTCTTCCAGCACGCGATCCGCGGTCGCGAAGCCGACCAATTGCTTGCGGCCGGCGGCGACGAGGTCGGGCCGCGCCAGCGAGCGCTTGCCGACGAAGTCCGGCTTGCCCTTGCCGATGGCCCAGCCAAGCCCGAGGTCATCGGGCGTCGCCGTGCCGTCGGTATCCTGCCCGACGATGATGTGGCCTTTCTCGGCGCGCAGCACGTGCATCGCCTCGGTTCCGTAGGCGATCGCGCCAAGGCTCTCGGCCCGCGCCCAGACCGCCTCCCACACCGCTTCCCCGTGGTCGGCCGGGACGTTGATCTCGAAGCCGAGTTCCCCGGTGAACGACACACGGAACAGCCGCGTGCCGATGCCGCACACGCGGCCTTCGCGAACGCTCATGTGCGGCATCGCGGAGGCGGACACGTCGATCCCTTCGAGGAAAGGCGCGACGATGTCGCGCGCGCGGGGACCCTGGACGGCGATCACCGCCCACTGGTCGGTGGTCGAGGTGAGCCAGACCTCGAGTTCGGGGAACTCGGTCTGGAGGTAATCCTCCATGTGGTCGAGCACCCGCGGGGCGCCACCCGTCGTGGTCGTGACATGGAAGCGGTCGTGCGAAACCCGGCCCACGACGCCGTCGTCCATCACGAAGCCGGGCTCGTTCAGCATCAGCCCGTATCGGCAGCGGCCGGGTTCGAGTTTGGCCCAACTGTTCGTGTACATCCGGTTCAGGAATTCGGCGGCGTCCGGGCCCACGACCTCGATCTTGCCCAGCGTCGACGCGTCGAAGAGGCCCGCTACGGCGCGCGTCACGCGGCATTCGCGGGCGAGCGCGGCGCGCATGTCCTCGCCTGTCTGCGGGAAATAGTGCGCCCGCTTCCACAGCCCCACGTCCTCGAAACGGGCACCGTGGCGGGCCGCCCACGCGTGAATCGGGGTTTGCCGGACGGGGTCGAACAGCTCCCCCCGCGACAAGCCCGCGAAGGTTCCGAAGGTGACGGGGGTGTAGGGCTGGCGAAAGGCCGTGAGGCCCACGGCGGGGATCGACTTGCCCTGCGCCGCGGCCGCGATGGCGAGCGCGTTCATGTTGGACGTCTTGCCCTGGTCCGTCGCCATCCCGCTCGTCGTGTAGCGCTTGACGTGCTCGATCGAGCGGAACCCTTCGCGGACGGCGAGCGCGATGTCCTTGGCGGTGACGTCGTTTTGGAAGTCGACGAAGGCCTTCCCGGACGACGCGCCGCCTCCGTGCGGCAGGAGGCCGAGCATCCCGCCGCCGTCCCCCGCGTCGTCCCCCGCGACGCGGCAGGCGGGCGCGCCCGCTCCGTCCCCGCCGGCGGCCCCCCGGCCCGCGCGGAACCCTTCGGCGAGCGCGGCGGCGATCCCCCAAGATCCCGAACACGCCCCGACGGACATCTGCGCCTGCGCCGGCGCGTCCGGCAGGAAGCTCTCCGAACGCGCGTCGAAGCGCAACTTGCCGCGCGACTGCGAGAACAGGTGCACCGATGGCGTGAAGCCGCCGCTCATGAGGACGGCGTCGCAGGCGATCGTCTCGATGTCCATCACGTGCCCGCCCACGGTCGCCGCGACGGTGGCGCTCTTGACGCGAGGGTTGCCGCGCGTGCCGAGGATCGTCGCCGACGCCGTCACGGGGAGGCCCGCCGACCTGGCGCGTTCGATCGCCTCCCCCTCGGCCCTCGGCCGCAGGTCGACGATGCGGACGATGGCGACCCCCTCGGCCGCCAGATCGAGTGCCGCCCGATAGGCGCCGTCATGCGCCGTGACGACGACGACGCGCGTCCCGCAAGACACGCCGTATCGGTTGAGGAAGCCCCGCGCCGCGCCGGCCAGCATGATCCCCGGGCGGTCGTTGTCGGGGAACACGAGCGGTCGCTCGATCGCGCCGGTCGCGAGGACCACCTGTTTCGCCCGCACCTGCCACAGGCGTTCGCGCGGGAGGTTGCGCGGCGGGGCTTCTAGATGCTCCGTCAGGCGTTCCGCCAAGGCGACGAAGTTGCCGTTGTAGTAACCGAACGCCTGCGTGCGGGGCAGCAGGATCGCTCCGAGCGCCGCGAGTTCGGCGCTCGCGCGATCCGCCCAGGCGGCGGCCGGCACGCCGTCGATGGCGACGTCCCGGGCGGACAGGAGCGAGCCGCCGAACGCGCCGCCTTCGTCGCAGACGATCACGCGCTTGCCGGCCCGGGAAGCGGCGAGCGCGGCGGCGAGGCCGGCCGCCCCGGCGCCGACGACGAGCACGTCGCAATGGGCGAAGCGCTGGGCGTAGCTGTCGGGGTCGGGCCGGGTGGGGGGATCGCCGAGGCCCGCCGCGCGGCGGATGACGGGCTCGAACAGCTTCGCCCACACCCCGGGACCGCGCAGGAAACGCGGGCCCATGAAGGTCTTGTAATAGAAGCCGGCGGTCAGGATCGGCGCCAGCAGCCCGTTGATCGCGCCGATGTCGAAGCCGAGCGCCGGCCAGCGGTTCTGGCTCATCGCCACCAGGCCTTCGTACAATTCCACCTGCGTCATCCGCAGGTTCGGCGTGAACCGCCACGCGTCCCGGGCCACCACGGCGAGGGCGTTGGGCTCCTCGGACCCCGCCGCCAGAAACCCCCGAGGCCGATGGTATTTGAACGATCGCCCGACGAGGTGCACGCCATGCGCCAGCAGCGCCGAGGCGAGCGTGTCGCCGGCGAGCCCGGCGTAGGAACGCCCGTCGAAGGTGAAGCGGAGCGGCGTCGCACGGTCGACGCGGCCGCCCGAGCGCGTGCGGAACGGGGCCCCGGGGCCGAACACGGTCATGCGCGCTGATCCTCGCCGGCGCCGAGCCGCGGCGCTTCCCCCTCGGCCGGCGAAGCGGGCGCGTCCGGGCGCGCCGCCCCGATCGGGTAGGCCTGCAGGATGAGGTCGCTCACGGTGTCGCGCAGGAGGTTGAAGAAGCGGCCGCAGCCGGAGGCGTGCCGCCACCGCTCCGCCAGGACCCCTTTCGGGTTGTCGCGGAAGAACAGCGTGTCGGCCCAGGCCGCGTCGTCCGCGACGGAGGGGGCGCGCGCGACGTGGGCATGGCCGCCGTAGCGGAATTCCAACTCGGGTCTCGGCCCGCAATAGGGGCAGGGTATGAGCAGCATCAGTGCGCGACCGCGGCGGCGGCGGCTTCGTCGATCAGCCGGCCCGTGCGGAACCGGTCGAGCGTGAACGGGGCGTTGATCGGATGCGGCGTCCCCGTTGCGACCTGATGGGCGAAGACGTGTCCCGACCCGGGGGTGGCCTTGAACCCGCCGGTGCCCCAGCCGCAATTGACGAACAGGCCCGGCACGGGCGTCGCCCCGATGATGGGGGACCGGTCGGGCGTCACGTCGACGATGCCGCCCCAGTTGCGCAGCATGCGCAGCCGCCGGACCATGGGGAAGAGCTCGCAAATGGCGTCGAGCGTGTGCGTGGCGATATGCAGGCCGCCGGTCTGGCTGTAGGACACGTAGGCGTCGGTCCCCGCCCCGATCACGAGCTCGCCCTTGTCGGACTGCGACATATAGGCGTGGATCGTGTTCGACATCACGACGCAGGGCATCAGGGGCTTCACCGGCTCGGACACGAGCGCCTGCAGGGGGTAGCTCTCGAGGGGCAGCCGCACCCCGGCCATGTTCATGACCACGCTGGTGTTGCCGGCGGCCACGACCCCGACCCGCGGGGTCGCTATGGCGCCCCGCGTCGTTTCAAGGCCGGCGACGGCGCCGGACGCGTCGCGGAGGACGCCGGTCACTTCGCATTGCTCGATGATGTCGACGCCGAGCGCAGACGCGGCCCGCGCGTAGCCCCAGGCGACGGCATCGTGGCGGGCGGTACCGCCCTTCCGCTGCAACGTCGCGCCCACGATCGGATACCGGACGCGGGACGAAATATCGAGGATGGGGCAGAATGCCTTCGCCTCATCCGGCGTGAGCCATTCGTTGTCGATGCCCGCCAGGCGGTTCGCATGGACGTGCCGCCTGAACACCTGCGCGTCGTGCGCGTTGTGGGCGAGCATCATGCAGCCGCGGGGCGAGTACATGACGTTGTAGTCGAGGGTGTGCGACAGATCCTGCCACAGGTCGAGGGCGTGGTCGTAGAGCGCCTCGCTCTCCTCCCACAGGTAGTTCGAGCGGATGATGGTGGTGTTGCGGCCCGTGTTGCCGCCGCCGAGCCAGCCCTTGTCGAGGACGGCGATGTTCCGCATCCCGTGTTCGGACGCCATGTAGAAGGCCGTCGCGAGGCCGTGGCCGCCCGCGCCCACGATCACCGCATCATAGGCGGGCCTTGGTTCGGGCGAGCGCCACTGCGCCGGCCAGCCGGCATGACCCGAGAAGCTCTGGCGCAGCAGATTGAACAAACCGAATCGCAAGGACACGCTCCGCCGTCGCGAGGAATGTTTCGCCGACGCGCGCGCGGAAGTCCAGCGCCGGGCGGCGCGGCGCGCGGGGCTCGGCAGCCCATGCCGGTCATGGCGGTCTCGTCGCTTTTACCCGGTCCTTGCAGAGGCGGCGGCCCTATCTCGCACGCCCCGGCCTTCATGCCGATGGCACCGCCGGAGGATGTTGCGATCGACTGTTCCCGCCGCTCCGGCGGCCCGGCCGCAGCCTTCCTTGTGGCCGCCCGGAGCGGATCGGGCAAGGCCGAGAGTGGGATGCGCGATCGGTGCGACGATGAAGAAACAGGGCAGAAGACGTGTCATCGCGCCATCGCGTACCATCGACGTGAAACGGTGGCCCGGACGCGTGACGCGTTGGACGTGTGGCTGAAAAGCGACTACGTCGGCGACGTGCTTCGGGTCGCGCGCCTACGGGCACGTCCCATCGCTGGGGTCCTGCCTCGGGAAGGGAGACTGGGATGGAAACGGCCGATTGCGACCTCGACCACGATCGTCGTCTTGCGGGCGCCGCGCGGGGCATCGGCGTTCCCCTTCTTTGAACAGAGCGCATGCGCACCCGTGACGCCAGTCTCCTGTTCATCCCCGGCCTCGGCGGTTCGGGGACGGACCATTGGCAGACGCGCTGGCAGGCGCGTTTGCCAGGTGCCCGCCGCGTCGAGCAGGACGACTGGCACGCTCCGACGCGTGCCGCCTGGGTGGCGCGCATCCGGCAGGCGATCGAAGCGTCCGAGCGGCCGGTCGTGGTGCTGGCCCACAGCCTCGGGGTCGTCGCGCTGGCGCACGCCCTCGCGGAAGGTGCGCCCGCGGTCGCCGGCGCCTTCCTGGTCGCGGCACCGACGGCCTCGGCCATCGCCGGGCTCGAGGCCGTCGACCGGGCCTTTCTGCCGATCCCCGCGCAGCGCCTGCCGGCTCCGACCCTGATGGTCGGCAGCAGGAACGATCCGTACGCGCGATTCGACGACACCGTGGCGCTCGCGGAACGCTGGGGCGCGGCGCTCGTCGACGCGGGCGATTCCGGCCACATCAACGCCGATTCGGGGCATGGCCCCTGGCCGGAAGGATTGATGGCCTTCGGCGGGTTCTTGGGCAAGCTCTAGGGGCGCCGTCGAACCGTCCGGGATCGAGGGCCGTCACGCCGCCCGCTAGGGCTCAAGCCCCGGCTGAACGCGGGCCGGCGAAGCCGACCCGCGTTCCAGGCCTCCTCAGCCCCAATACGGGCGGAAGCGGTAGGGGTGACGGAAAGCCCACCACGGCCCCGCACCGTAAGCGAACGGGCGCCGGAAGACGTGCGGGCGGGCGTCATAGCCCTCCTCGGGACGCGCGAAGCCGTAGCGGTGCGGGTAGGCATCCCGCCGCTCCCAACCGTCGTGGTCGCGATGGTAGCCGTATCCGCCTTCGAAGGGCTCGGCCGAGGCGGAGGTCGGCGTGGCGGCCGCCGCGAGAGCCAGGGCGCCCGCGGCGGCAAGGATGAATGTCTTGAGCATGGGGAAACTCCCGTTCGGGATCGAACGGGCGGAAACCTAGGCCGGGGTCGCTGAACCGCCTCTGAGGCGGGCGTTAACCCGCCCTTCACGCGCCGGCCCGGGCCAGCTTCGCCTCAGCCATCAGGGCGACGAACGCGCCGAAGAGGGCGTGGCTGTCGTGCGGCCCGGGCGAGGCTTCGGGGTGGTATTGCACCGAGAAAACCGGGCGGCCGGCGAGCGACAAGCCGCAATTCGTGCCGTCGAACAGCGAAACGTGCGTCTGCACGGCATCGGGCGGCAGCGTCGCGGGGTCGACCGCGAAGCCATGGTTCATGGACACGATCTCCACCCTGCCCGTTCTTTCGTCCTTCACCGGGTGGTTGGCGCCATGATGCCCCTGGTGCATCTTCACCGTCCGGCCGCCGAGGGCCAGGGCCATCAACTGATGCCCGAGGCAGATGCCGAAGGTCGGCACGTCGCGGGCGATGATGTCGCGGATGGTCGGCGACGCGTAGCGCGCCGTTTCCTCCGGGTCGCCTGGACCGTTCGACAGGAACACGCCGTCGGGCGCGAGCGCCAGGATGTCGGCGGCGCTGGCGGTGGCGGGCACGACCGTCACGGCGCAGCCCGCTTCCGCCAGCAGCCGCAGGATGTTCCGCTTGATGCCGTAGTCGACCGCCACGACCTTGAAGCGCGGCGCCCGCTGGCGCCCGAACCCTTCGGCGGGGCTCCAGGCCGTCTGGTCCCAGTCGAAGCGCGCGGCGGAGGTGACGTCGGGCACGAGATCCATGCCGTCGATCCCCGGCCAACGCCCCGCTTCGGCGACGAGCGCGTCGCGGTCGAACGCCCCGGAGGGATCGTGGGCGATGACGGCGTTGGGCATCCCGCGCTCGCGGATCAGCGCCGTCAGGGCGCGGGTGTCGACGCCGGTGATGGCCACGATGCCGCGCGCGGCGAGCCATGTTTCGAGCGGGCGGGTGTTGCGGTGGTTCGAGGGCGCCGTGAGGGGGGCGTGGAACACGGCCCCGCGCACCCCGGTCGGCACCGCGGCATCGATCGCCTCGAGGTCGTCGTCGTTCGTGCCGACGATGCCGATGTGCGGGAACGTGAAGGTGATGATCTGCGCGCAATAGGACGGGTCGGTCAGGATTTCCTCGTAACCCGTCATGGCGGTGTTGAAGCAGAGTTCGCCGACGGCCGACCCCACGGCGCCCGCCCCGGACCCCTCCAGGATCGTGCCGTCCGCCAGTGCGAGGAGCGCCGTGGGCTTCCACGGGGTCCAGCCGCTCGGTGCCATGCCTTGAACCTCGTTCATTGGCGCATTATTCCGGTTCGGTACGGTGGGAGGCCAGCCCCTCCACCCCGATCGGGGTCCGAGTCAAGCATGGCCGCGAGCCAGGTCGATCGCGGCGCGGCTTCACCCGCCTCATCCCAGGATTGGCACATGCGCGACAGGATTCCCACTCTCATCAAGGAAGCCATGAAGGCCGGCGACAAGCGCCGCCTCGGTGCCCTTCGCCTCATCCAGGCCGCCCTCAAGGACAAGGAGATCGAACTGCGCGGCTCCGGCAAGGCGGTCGGCGACGAGGACGTGTCGGCGGTACTGCGCAAGATGGTCAAGCAGCGGCAGGATTCGGTCGCCATTTACGACAAAGCCGGACGCGTGGACTTGGCCGACCAGGAGCGTGACGAACTCGCGGTGCTGTCCGAGTTCATGCCCAAGGAGATGACGGCGGACGAGGTCCGCGCGGCCATCGCGTCGGCCATAACGGAAACCGGCGCCGCGGGGCCGAAGGACATGGGCAAGGTCATCGCGGCGGTCAAAGCCAAGCACGCGGGCCGGATCGATTTTTCGAAGGCGGGCGGCCTCGTGAAGGAGATGCTCGCCCGGGGATGAGGTCGCCGCCGGCTCGGGGCGGTCGGGTGGGCGCGGGCCTCGCCCCTTCCGGCCCCGCGTGGCGGCGGATGCGTCATCGCGAGCGGAGAGCGGCGGGATCCGGCCGGGGCTCCTCGACCGTCGCGGCGGCCGGCACGCGATCCGTCGCTGATGGTAGAAAAACGGGCGACACGTCATAAGACCGGCGGATTTACACTCATAAGTTTTTCCCGCCTGGACGCATGCTAGGCTAGCTTACGGTGTCCAAAGGCCCCACCCGCCGGGGTCCGGGCGCGGTTGCCGGCGGCCTATCGCGACGCGCATCCGCGGGCGCGGGTGTGATCGAAACAAGCCGTTGAGTTTTGCTCCCAAATCGGTCGCAAGACGGCGGCCGGATAGCGCGGTCAGACCGGCCGATAGGCCACCGCCTCGATCTCCACCCGGATGTCCACCATGAGCCGCGCCTCGAGCGTCGTGCGCGCCGGCGGGTTCTCGGGGAAATACGAGCCGTAGACCTTGTTGAAGGCGCCGAAGTCGCGGGCGTCGACCAGGATCACGGTGGTCTTCACGACATCCGCCAGGGTTGCGCCCGCGAGTTTTAGCGCTGCTTCGATGTTTTCCATCACCTTCCGGGTCTGCGCCTCGATGCCGCCCTGCACGACGATTCCGTCAGGCCCGGTCGGCACCTGGCCCGAGATGTAGATGGAATCGCCCGCCCGTACGGCGGGGCTCAGCGGCACATGCGCGGCGCCGAAATGCTGCTTCGTCATGGTTGCAAACCTCGTTCGATCGGCGGGTTATTTCACCGCACCCAGGGCCAGCCCGCGCACCAGATAGCGCTGTAGCCAGGCGAAGAGAACCGCCACCGGCAGCGAGGCCACGAGCGCCGCCGCCATCACATAGTGCCAGTCGACCGTGTAGCGGCCGGCGACCAGCGAGAACACCCGGAGCGGCAGCGTGTAGCCGTCCTCCCGCCGCAGCATCGTGAGCGCGATGACGAATTCGTTCCAGGCGTTGATGAAGGTGAAGATCGCGGTCACCACGATGGCCGGCACGGCCAGCGGCAGGAACACCGTGACGAGCGTGCGCGCGCGCCCCGCCCCCTCCATCCAGGCCGCCTCTTCGAGGTCGCGCGGGATGGTGGTGAAATAGCTCTGCAGCATCCAGATCGAGAAGGCGATGTTGAAGGCGACGTAGAGCACCACCAGCGTGTTCAGGTTGTCGATCATGCCGAGGCCCGCGACGAGCCGGAACAGGCCGATCACCAGAACGATCGGCGACAGCATCTGGGAGATCAGCAGGAACTGCCGGAACGCCCCTCGACCTGCGAAGACGAAGCGGCTCAGCGCATAGGCGGCCGGGATCGACACCACGATGGTCAGGATGGTGGTCAGGCCCGAGACATAGAGCGAGTTCACGAGCGCCGAGCCAAACCCCGATGTCGTCCACATCTCGGGGAAGTTGGCCCAGTGCAATTCGCTCGGCCACCAAGTCGGGTCATGCACTTCCTGGGCAGATTTGAGGGAGGTGATCAGCATCACGGCGAAGGGAAACAGCGCGGCCACGATCACGGGCGAGAGCAGCACCCAGCACAGCAGCGAGCGTGTGAGCTTGGAGCGTCTCACGCCGCCTCCTCCCGCATCGCCAACCGCACGTAGATCATCGTGAACACGATCAGGATGGCGAACATGATAAGCGAGACGGCGGCGGCGTCGCCGAGGCGGCCGAGCCGGAAGCCGAGCTTGTAGAGATAGGTGACCAGGATGTCGGTCGAGTTGGCCGGCCCTCCTTGCGTCGTCGCCCAGATGATCGGGAAGGAGTTGAAGACGTAGATCGTGTTCAGCACGAAGGCGATGTTGATGAAGGGCTTCAGCAGCGGCAGCGTGATGAACCGAAACCGGTCCAAAGGCCCGGCGCCCTCGATCGCCGCCGCTTCGTAGAGGTCGTCCGGCACCGATGACAGGCCGCCCAGGAAGATCGTGACCGTGAACGGGATCGAGACCAGAATGCCGATCAGAATTTGCATCGGAAAGGCCGTCGAGGCTTCGGCCAGCCATTGGATATTGTGGTCGAGCAGCCCGAGATCGCGCAGCCCGGAATTCAGCATCCCGCTCTCGCCGCTGAGCGCCCAGCGCCAGACCACGGCCGTCATGGTCAGCGACACCGCCCAGGGCAGCATGATGAGGATGCGGGCGAGGCCGCGACCGTAGAAGTCGGCGTTGAGGATCAGCGCGACCGGCACTGAGGCCACCAAGGTGCCGAGCACCACGGCGGCGGTCCAGAGCAGCGTCCGCCACAGCGCCGCGATGAAGTCGGGATCCTGGAAGAGCGCCGTGAAATGGGCGATTCCGACATAGCCGCGCAGGATGCCGAAGCGGTTCACGTCATGCAGCGACAGCTGCACGATCTCCCCAAGCGGCCACAGAATGACGGCCGCGGCGAGCAGGAAGCTCGGGAAGATCAGCGCGTAAGGGGTGATGCGTCCCAATGAGCTTCACGGAGTTGGGGGGAGGCCAGCGGCATCCGCTCTCCCCCGCAAGAGAACTTGGATTGCGCGCAGCGTCGGACGCGGGAAGAGCGGGCCCGTAGCGCCTGGGGCGCGTAGCGCCTGGGGCGCCTACCCCTCATCCGCCCCTTCGGGCCACCTTCTCCCGCGAAGGGAGAAGGTGGCCTCGCCGTCAGTTCTTCGCGAGCGTCTCGTTCACCTTAGCGGCGGCGTCCTTCAACACCGTGTCGATCGCGCCCTTGCCGAGGTAGATGTTCTGCACCGCCGTCACGGTGGTCTGGGCGATATCCTCCCATCCCGGGATCACCGGGGCGAAATGCGCCTTGGGCAGCAGCGAGGCGAAGACCTTGAGGTCGGCGTTGTCGGCGAAATAAGGGTCGACCGATTCCTTCGCATTCACCGGCAGGAAGCCTTCGGTCTTGTCGAATTTGGTGCGCTGTTCGGTGGTGAAGAGGAAGTCGAGGAACTTGAAGGCCTCGTCCTTCACCTTGGAATTGGCGAAGAGCACGATCGAATCCGTGACGCCATAGGTGCTCGGCGCGACGCCCGCCGCGGTCGGGATGGGAGCCACGCCGTAGTTCAGCTTCGGCGCCTCGGCCTTGATCTGGTTCGACAGGAACGGCGCCGTGATCACGGTCGCGACCTTGCCCTGCTTGAACAGGTTCTGCACGTCTTCGCGCGAGTAGGAGGTGACGCCCGGCTCGGTCAGGCCGCCGTCGATCATGCCCTTGTAGAGCTTCGCGGCGTCCAGCGCGGCCGGCGAGTCGAGGCCCGACTTCTTGGCCTTGATGATGTCGCCGCCGTTCGACCAGAGCCCGTAGTAGAAATAGACGTCGGTCTCGATCTCCTTGCCCTGCAGGCCGAAGGGGAACACGCCGTCGCCGGAGGCTTTTATCTTGGCCGCAGCGGTCTGGAACTCGGCCCAGGTGGCCGGCACGGTGTCGTAGCCGGCCTTCTTGAACACGTCCTTGTTGTAGTACATGGCGCGCGCCGAGGCGGCGATCGGCAGGCCGTAGAGCTTGCCGTTCAGCGCCGAGGGTTGCAGGAACGTGTCGATGAAGCGGCCCTTGATCTCGGGCGTCACGTATTTGTCGAGCGGATCGACGATGCCCTGGCTCACATAGTCGAGCAGCCAGCGGGTGCCGATGATCGAGAGGTCGGCGTTGGCGCCGGCGGAAATGTCGGTGGTCAGCTTCTGCTGCAGGTTATCCCAGGGCACGACCTCGATCTGGATCGTGGTGCCGGGGTTGGCGGCTTCGAAGGCCTTGGCCGCTTCGTTGAAATAGGGACCGGTGCCCTTGCTATATTCCGCGATGGTGACCCGGACCGTGCCGGCCTGGGCGACGGCGGTCAACGCCAGCAGGCTCGCACCCGCGAGAATAACACTCAAACGCGCCATAGGATCATTCCCCTCACAGCAAGCCCCGCGGGCAAGGTGCCGCAGTGTTTCTCTCAACGCCGGCCCGCGCAAGCCCCAAAATCGCAGGCCCGGCCGCCCTTTCGGCTTGCGCCGGCCGACGGCCCGCGCTTGATGGGGCATGTTTCGGCACCCGCAACGGCCATGACCACCGATCCGACCGAATCAAACCCGTTCGGGCTGCGCGATGCCCACGTTCTTGTCACTGGTGCGGGCGGCGGCATCGGGCGCGCCCTTGTCGACGTCTTCAAGACCGCTGGCGCGCTGGTCAGCGGTGCCGACCGCGACGAGGCGCTCCTCGAGCCGCTCGCGCTGACGCAGCACCTCGTCTGCGATCTGGCCGATCCGAACGCCGTCGACGCGGCCGTGCGGGCGTTTCTGGACCGGCACGGCTGCCCCGACGTGGTCGTGAGCAACGCCGGATTTGCCCGCGCCGAGATCCTCGACGAGGTGAACCAGGCCGCCTGGGACTCGGAGCTTGCCGTCAATCTGACGGGAGCTTTCGCCCTGACCCGCCCGATCGTCGCCGCGATGGCGGCGCGCGGCTCCGGCGCGCTGGTCTTCGTCGCCACCGTCAATGCGCTCGCCCATTTCGGCAATCCGGCCTATTCCGCCGCCAAGGCCGGGCTCGTGGCCTATGCAAGAGCGATCGCGGTAGAGCGCGGCCCGATGGGCATCCGCTCCAACGTGGTCTGCCCCGGTTCGGTGCGGACGCCGGCCTGGGATCATCGCTTCGCCCGCGATCCCGGGCTGATGGACAAGGTTCGCCCGCACTACCCGCTGGGCCGGATCGTGACGCCCGACGAAGTCGCACGGACCGTGCTGTTCCTCGCCTCGCCGCTCGCCTCCGGCATCACCGGCGCCGTGGTGCCGGTGGATGCGGGCTTGACGGCCGGCAATTCCGTCTTCGTCACCTCCGTCATCGAAGGACGCTGACATGGCCGATCTGAGCATCAAGGCGCTGACCAAGAGCTACGGCCATGCCCAGGTGCTCCACGGCATCGACCTCGATGTCAGCGATGGCGAGTTCATCGTGCTGGTCGGGCCCTCTGGCTGCGGGAAATCCACGCTGCTCCGCATGATCGCGGGTCTCGACGACATCTCGGCCGGCGAGCTCTGGATCGGCGCGACGCTGGCGAACCGGCTGGCGCCGCAGGCGCGCAACATCTCGATGGTGTTCCAGAGTTACGCCCTGTTCCCCCATATGAGCGTCGCCAAGAACGTCGGCTTCGGCCCGCGCATCCGGCGCGAAACAAGCGAGGCGATCCGGGCCAAGGTCGCCAAGGCGGCGGCGACGCTGAATCTCTCGCCCTATCTCGAACGCCTCCCCCGCCAGCTTTCGGGCGGGCAGCGCCAGCGCGTGGCCATGGGCCGCTCGATCGTGCGCGAGCCCTCGCTCTTCCTGTTCGACGAGCCGCTGTCGAACCTCGACGCCAAGCTGCGGGTGCAGATGCGCACCGAGATCAAGGCGTTGCACCAGGCATTGAAGACCACGATCGTCTACGTGACCCACGACCAGATCGAGGCCATGACGATGGCCGACCGCATCGTGGTGATGAACCATGGCCGGATCGAGCAGGTCGGCTCGCCGCTCCAGCTCTACGACACTCCCGTCAACCGCTTCGTCGCCGGCTTCCTCGGTTCCCCGGCCATGAGCTTCATCCCGGGCGTACTCGAGCGGGGAGACGGCGTGCCGCGCGTCCGCATTGGCTACGGTGCGACCTTGCCGGTCCGCGATACGGTGGCGATCTCGGGGCAGGCGGTCGAGATCGGAGTGCGGCCGGAACATTACCGGCTGGCCGCGCCGGGCGAGGGTCTCGCCTACCGGGTCGAAGTGATCGAGCCCACTGGCGCCGAGACGCATCTCTTCGGCACGATCGCGGGGGTCGAGGTCCGCTGCGTCTTCCGCGACCGCATCGCGCCCGAACCGGGGACCGTCCTGCACCTCACCGCCGACCCGGCCCATGTGCATGTCTTCGACGCCGAAAACGGCGTTCGCATCTGAGACAAATCGAGCCAGCGCGATCCGCGGCTGCTACCGATCGTTCACTCTACGTTCCCGCGAGCGCGACATGGGACGACGATCCGGCAGCGCCGACCTGCCGCTCCATCGCGGCCGCGTGCCGGTCTCCGTGAAGCGGGCATCGTGCCGCCGTACGTCGGTGCCTCGCAGAGAGGCGTTGGCCGCCTCGACCGTGGTCAACCCCCGCGACCGACAAGATCCTCGGGCAGCCGGTCCTGCAGGGTCCGGAACGCGCGCTCCGAGCGCCCCCGTGCCTCGGGCGAGTAGGCCCCGATGTGCTCGACCCCGAGCTGCGCCAGGGCGCGTCCCACCTGCGTCACGGATCGCCGGTCCATATCGATAGCTACTGACACATTCGCGCATTCCGGGCTTGACAAAGGCGGCCGCGCCGTCCATCTCTCCCTTATCGGGTTTCCGGTCGACTAACGAAGATTGATGCGGCTGAGCCGTGTCATCTTGTGACTTCTTCCTCCAACATCGATGACGTCGCGCAGCGCTGAACACGGCGTGTTGTGCTCTTTTCTTTCTGAAGGTCCTACATGCCCGTCGGCACAGTGAAATGGTTTAACGCTCAAAAGGGCTTCGGCTTTATCAAGCCCGACGACAGCCCGCAGGACGTCTTCGTCCACATCAGCGCGGTCGAACGCGCTGGTTTGTTCGACCTTCAGGAAGGTCAGAAGGTTTCGTTCGAACTGACAACCGACAAGCGGTCGGGTAAGAAGTCGGCGGACCAGCTCAAAGCCGTCTGACGGCGGATCGCTCCTCAGCGTGCGGCGACCACGGATGTACTGGCGCCGCGCCGGGACGATCTTAGCGAAGACGGCTTGCTGGAAGGGTCAGGGTTAAACCTGGCCCTTTTTGCTATTGAACGCACCATCACGGAGACAGGATTTGCAAGTTCTCGTTCGCGACAACAACGTCGATCAGGCCTTGAAGGTGCTGAAGAAGAAGATGCAGCGCGAAGGCATCTTCCGCGAGATGAAGCGGCGTTCCGAGTACGAAAAGCCGTCCGAGCGGCGGGCGCGCGAACAAGGCGAAGCGATTCGTCGGGCCCGCAAGGCAGCCCGAAAACAAGCCCAGCGCGAAGGCCTGCTGCCGCCGCCGAAGCCCAAGCTGAGGGACGGCGCCCGCAGGCCGGGTATGCCGCGGCTTCCCCTGGCGGCCGCGCCGACGACCTCGGGTCCGTCCGGGTCCTGACCCTTCGAACCGCTTCGCCGAAATTGGCGGCGTGACGGCCCTTGACGGGCAATCGCGCGGGGCCGAGCTTCGCGCCATGTCGGTGCGCCGTCTCGACCCCGTCCTGATCGACCGAATCGCCGCAGGCGAAGTCATCGAACGGCCCGCCTCGGCGGTCAAGGAACTCGTCGAGAACGCGCTAGACGCGGGCGCGCGCCGTATCGACATCGCCGTCGAGGCGGGCGGACGGGCGCTGATCCGCGTGGCCGACGACGGATGCGGACTCGACGCCGACGACCTCGCCCTGGCGGTCGAGCGGCATGCCACGTCCAAGCTCGCCGACGAAGACCTGTCCGGGATCTCCACGCTCGGCTTCCGCGGCGAGGCTCTTCCCTCGATCGGCTCCGTCGCGCGCCTCGAGATCGTGTCGCGTCGGCGCGGCGACGCGGGTCCGGCGCACGCCATCACGGTCGACATCGGCCGCAAGGGCGCGGTCAGGCCCGCGAGCCGGCCGTTCGGGACGACGGTCGACGTGCGTGACCTGTTCGTCGCCACCCCCGCGCGCCTCAAGTTCCTCAAGGGTGACCGCGCCGAGGCACAGGCCGTGTTCGACGTCGTGCGGCGCCTCGCCATGGCGCATCCGGGCGTGAGCTTCGAGCTTCGCGGCGGAAGCGCCGTCAAGCTCGACCTGCCGGGAACGGCCGAGGACGCGGCGGGGCGCCTGACGCGCGTGGCTGCCATCCTCGGCGAGGGTTTCCCCCAGAACGCGCTGCCGGTCTCGGGCGAGCGGGGCGGCGTTTCCGTCGCGGGCTTCGTGGGCCTGCCGACCTTCCATCGCGGCACGCGCGACGGCCAGTACCTCTTCGTCAACGATCGGCCGGTGCGCGACAAGCTGCTCGCGGCGGCCGTGTGGGCCGGCTACATGGACCATGTGCCGCGGGACCGCTTCCCCGTGCTGGCCCTGTTCCTGCGCTGCGAGCCCGCGACGGTCGACGTCAACGTCCACCCGGCCAAGGCGGAGGTCCGCTTCCGCGATCCGAACGGCGTGCGTGGCCTGGTCGTGTCGGCGATCCGCGACGCCCTCGCGGCGGCACGCCACCGTGCCGCGACGACGGGCGGCGCGCGCGCCGGGGCCGCGTTCGCGGCGCGGCGCTTCCAGTCCTCTCAGGGCGCCCGGGGAGCCGGATCGTGGGACCGGCGCGGGTCGCCCGCCGATGCCGGGCGGCAAACGGCGGGATTTTCGGAAGCGGCGCAGAGTTCCTTCGCCGGCACCTCCTCACCCGGGGCGGATGTGCGCGCCGGCGACTCCGCGCCCGAACCCGTTCATGCCGAGGCACCGCTGGGTGCCGCGCGGGCGCAACTCCACGAAACCTACATCGTGGCGCAGACCGGGGACGGCATCGTCATCGTCGACCAGCACGCCGCGCACGAGCGGATCGTCTACGAACGCATGAAGGCGGCCCGCGCCGCGGGCGATGTCACCCGGCAGATGCTGCTCATCCCCGCGGTGGTCGAACTGCCCGACGATGGCGTGGCGCTGCTTCTCGACCATGCGGGCGAACTCGGACGCCTCGGGATCGACATCGAGGGCTTCGGCCCCGGTGCGGTCGCGGTCACCGCCGTGCCGGCCCTCCTGGGCGGCGGCGACGTGGTCGGCCTCGTGCGGGACCTCGTCGACGTGCTCGCCGCCGACGAAGGTGCCGCGCCGTTGGAACGCACGCTCGATCGCGTGCTCGCCACCATGGCCTGCCACCATTCCGTGCGCGCGGGCCGACGACTCGGGCCAGACGAGATGAACGCGCTCCTGCGCGAGATGGAACGAACGCCGGGGGCGGGCCAGTGCAACCACGGGCGACCCACCTACGTAGAACTCAAACTTGGCGACATCGAGCGCTTGTTCGGCCGGCGCTGACGCTTCGGACTCACGTGCGCGCGATCAGTTCCCGTTCGCGATGCACCGTCGCGACGGCGTCGGGCCGCGCGTAACGGCGCGAAACGAGCGTCGGCCTCCGCCGGCGGCGCACGCGCCGCTTCGTCGCCACGGCCGGCCCCGCCACGCACGCCATGCGGGAAGGCTCGGGGCCGTCGTTGCGCGCCACCAGGGCCGGCCGGCCGAGGAAGCGCGACCAGGACCGCCACGCGCTCCACGCCTCACCCTCGTCGTGCGTTTCGGCGAGCGTCACCGACAGATCCGCATCGCGATGCATGAGGTCCACGGCGAAGATCGGCTCCTGGGAACCGGCTTGCTTCAACGACAGGCAGACGCCGGAATAGCCCGTCACCGGAACCGCGACGCGCATCGCGACGCCCCGCAGCGTGCGGTCGATCCTCACCCGCTCACGGGACAGCAGAACGTCGCGCCGACCGCCGTCGGCGCGGGCGTCCGGAAGCGCCCAGGCGGCCTCAGGCACGGACCCATCCAAGCGCGCGGCGGGGTGAAGATCATGAAGACGGGGCAAGGACATGGGACGCCTTCCTGTTGGGCGGGGCGTGGCCGCGCGCCCCCTCGAAGCCACCGGCTCCGTTGCCCCAATGTCGCCCCCTCGCGCCGGGAATCCGCTAACGGGCGTCGTTAAGCGCCGGTGAAACGCGCTTCGACGCCCCCCTTCCGTCCGATGTGGTGAGGGCGGCTTTGGCGAGATCGGCACAATTGTCCGGATCGCGGCAAGGCTCGCCGGACACGACCCGGGCAACGGGTGCGGATCGTCGCTTCGACTTTTCCCGGGAACGCGGTCGGGTTCCCTTGCGCTGCGTCATTGCCGCGGTTAGAGCCGTGGTGCCTGTCGGGCGCCCGCTTCCGTCGGCTGACATCGATCCTCACCATCGTGCCTTCCCGTGTCCTGAACGACCCGCCCGCCCTGCTCGCCCTGCTCCTCGACGCCGCGCGGGTCGCGGGCACGACGGCGCTCGCCTCGTTCCGGCATGGCGGCCCCACGGCGGCGCGCATCGACTACAAGCCGGGCGGCTCCCCGGTGACGGAAGCCGATCTCGCGGCCGACGCCTTCCTGCGCGATCGGCTGGGGAAGGCCGTCCCCGAAGCCGCCTGGCTGTCCGAGGAAACCGTCGACGACCTCCGCCGTCTCGATTTCCACCACGTGATGGTGGTCGACCCCATCGACGGCACGCGAAGCTTCTGCGCCGGGGACCCGGAATGGGCGGTCTCGGTGGCCCTCGTCACCGACGGGCGGCCCGTCGCCGGCGTGGTGTACGCCCCGGCGCTCGACAGGACCTGGGAGGCGACGGTCGGCGGCGGAGCGCGCGTCAATGGCGCCCCCGTTGCGGTCTCCGGCGCCTCGAACCTCGATGGTGCGACGATGTCGGCGCCGGCGGGCTTCATCAAGCCCTTCGCCAACGTCAACGCGGTCGAACTGGTGCCGAAGATCGGATCGCTGGCGTGCCGCTTCGCGCGCGTCGCCGACGGGGCCATCGACACGGCGGTCGCGTCCCCCAACGCCCACGACTGGGACATCGCGGCTGTCGACCTTATCCTGCACGAGGCCGGCGGCTTGCTCACGGCAGCCGACGGGTTGACCCGCGCCTACAATCGCCGGGTTCCGCGTCACCCGACGCTTTACGGGGCGGGGTCCAGACTGCATCCCGCGCTCGTCCTCGCGGGTCGGCGCACGCTGGGGAGCGGAGCATGACCGACGCGCGAAAACCGCAACTTCTCCATCTCGTTTTCGGGGGTGAGTTGAAGGGGTTGGGCGGCACCGAGTTCCGCGATCCCTCCAAGCTCGACATCGTCGGGATTTTCCCGGACTACGCGGCGGCCGAGGTCGCCTGGCGCGCCCGCGCGCAAGGCACCGTGGACAGCGCGACCACGCGCTATTTCATCGTCCACCTCCATCGCCTGCTCGACCCCACCGCGTCGGCCGGCCCGGCTCGCTGAGCGCCGGGACATGCTGAAGTCGCTCGGCCGCACCCGGGGCGTGATCGAAGCGGCGGGTGCGCTCGCGACCGGCTATCTGCGATTCGTGCAGCGCACGAACGCCTTCGTCCAGGACCCTCCCGGGTTCCTCGATGCGGTCGGGGTCGATCTGCCGGCGATCGTCGCCATGTGGCATGGACAGCATTTCATGGTGCATTACGCTTGGCCCGAGGGTGCCCGCGTCGCGGCGCTGATCTCCCGCCACGAGGACGGCGCGATCAACGCCGCGATCCTGCGGCGGCTCGGCGTCGCGGCCATCCGCGGCTCGGGCGGCAAAGGTGCCGTGAAGACGCGGATGCATGGCGGTTCGGCGGCCTTGCGCGAAATGGCCCGGAAGCTCGCGGACGGCTGGACGGTCGCGATGACGGCCGACGTGCCGAAGGTGTCGCGGCGCGCGGGCCCCGGCATCGTCATGTTGGCGCGCGTGTCCGGGCGCCCGATCTACCCGATCGCCGTCGTGACCGGGCGCCGCTTCGATTTCCCGTCCTGGGATCGGGCGAGCCTCGGCAAGCCGTTCGGCCGGGGCGCGATGGTGTTGGGAGACCCGATCCGCGTGGCGCGCACGGCCGATGCCGTGGCGCTCGACGTCGCGCGGCGGGCTGTCGAAACCGGCCTACAAGAGGTCCACGCGCGGGCCTACGCGATGGTGGGTTCGGCCGATCCCGGCAGGCGGGGCTTCGGGATCGCGGCGGCCGAGACCGCGTGAGAGACCCCGTGTCCCTGCACGCCTATCGGGCATCGACAGCCGCGTTCGAGGCGGCGGCGCCCTGGCTCCTGCGCCGGCGGGAGCGGCGGGGCAAGGAGGACGGGTCCCGCCTGGGCGAGCGGACGGGTCATGCCAGCCGGCCCCGGCCGCCGGGCCTCCTGGCGTGGTGCCATGGCGCGAGCGTCGGGGAATCGGTCGCGCTGCTGCCGCTCATCGAGGCCATCGTGGCGCGCGGCTTCCACGTGCTCCTCACCACCGGCACCGCGACCTCCGCCCGCGTCATGGCGGCGCGTCTGCCGCCGGGGGCGACGCATCAGTTCGCGCCGCTCGATCTGCCCCGGGCCGTCGAGCGCTTCCTCGATCATTGGCGGCCCGACATCGTGATCCTGGCGGAGTCGGAGCTTTGGCCCAACACGCTCGTCGCGGTGTCGCGACGACGCCTGCAGACGATCCTCGTCAACGCGCGCCTTTCGGGCCGGTCCCACCGGCGCTGGCGGCGTGCCCCCGCCTTCATCGGCGCGCTGCTTCGGCGGTTGACGCTCGTCATGGCGCAGACCGAGGGGGACGCGGCGCGGTTCCGGGGCCTCGGCGCGCCCCGCGTGACGGTCGCGGGCAACCTCAAGTTCGACGTCGCGCCGCCCCCGGCAGACCCCGCCGAACTGGCCGCCTGGGCGGGGGCGATCGGTCCAAGGCCCGTCTGGGTGGCGGCCTCGACCCACGCCGACGAGGAGGCCCTCCTCCTCGATGTCCGCGAGCGGGTGTCGCGCACCGTCCCGGCCGTGCTGACCCTGCTGGTTCCGCGGCAACCCGGTCGCGGCGAGGACCTCGCGAGACGTGCCGCGAAGCGTGGCGCGACCGTCATGCTCAAATCCGGCGGCAGCCTGCCCGACCCGCGAACCGAGCTCGTGGTCGTCGACGGCGTGGGGCACCTCGGGCTTTGCTATACGCTGGCGAGCCTGGCGGTGATCGGCCGCTCGCTCGCCGGCCAAGGGGGCGGGCAGAACCCGATCGAAGCGGCGAAACTCGGCTGCGCCGTCCTGCATGGGCCGCGGGTCCGCAACTTCGCGGACGTTTACGCGCTGCTCGACGGCGCCGGCGGCGCGCGTGAGGTCGAAGGGCCCGAAGCGCTCGCCGAAGCGATCACGCGCCTGCTCCGGGATGGCGTCGCGCTGCGGGAGATGAGCCGAGCCGCGGTCGACATCGTGGCGCGCCAAGTGGGCGTTACCGCCCGTATCATGGCCGGCATCGAACCCGCGCTCGCGGTCATCGCACGACGGCCGGCCGCCTCGGGATGACGCTCCGCCGCGCGCCGGACTTCTGGTGGAAGCCGGAACGGACGCTCGCCGCACGGGGTCTGGCGCCCCTCGGTGCGATCTACGGCGCCGTCACGGCGCGGCGCATGGGGCGGGCCGGACGCACGCTCGATGTGCCGGTCCTCTGCGTCGGCAATTTCGTCGCGGGAGGCGCCGGCAAGACGCCCGTGGTCATGGCGGCGGCCGAACGCCTGCGCGCGATGGGCCATCTCCCGGCGGTCCTGTCGCGCGGCTACGGCCGGGAAACGGTGGCCCCCGGGGTGGTCCGGGTCGATCCGGATCGGCACCTCGCGGCCGAGGTCGGGGACGAACCCCTGCTCCTCGCGCGGGTCGCGCCGACCTTCGTGGGGACGGATCGCGTCGCCTCCGGCCAGGCGGCGATCGCGGCGGGCGCCCGCGTGCTCGTGCTCGACGACGGCATGCAGAATCCCGCGCTGCGAAAGGACGCCACGATCGCCGTCCTCGACGGCGCGACCGGGGTCGGCAACGGCGCCTGCGTGCCCGCCGGGCCGCTGCGCGCGCCGCTCGCGCGGCAATGGCCCGCCGTTTCCCTCTTGTGCGTCCTTGGATCCGGCGCCCCGGGCGACGCGCTGCTGGCCGAGGCCTCGGGCCGCGGTGTGCCCGCGCTTCGCGCGGAGATCGTCCCGGACGCCCGGAGCCTGGCGCGGCTTCGCGGACTGCGGCTGTTCGCCTTCGCGGGGATCGGCCGCCCCGAAAAATTCTTCGAGACGCTCGTCGACAGCGGACTGGAGGTCGTGGGGCGGCGCGGCTATCCGGACCATCACGCCTACGACGACGCCGACCGGCGCGGGCTCGAGGCCGCCGCCCGTGCGCTCGGTGCCGCCCTCGTCACCACCGCGAAGGACCGCGTGCGGCTGCCCGCGCGTTTCCCGGTCGCGGTCTTGGCGGTTGCGCCGACGTTCGACGACCCGGGCGCCTTGGACCGCCTGCTCACGCGGCTGATGGGGGCTCCGGCGGGCCGAAGCTGACGCCGAGCCGGGCCAGCTTGGCCTCGGGCGAAGCGTAAGCTTCCTGAAGCGCGATGTTCCAATAACGCAGATCCTCGAGCGCGATCGGCGCGCCGGTAACGGCGCAGCGCACGAAGGACCCGGGCCGCACGACGCGGAACTCCCCGTCTCCGTATTCGACATCGGCCAAGGCGGCCGGGATGGGGCGACGCTCATGACGGTTCATGGATGAAACGGCTCGCGAATGATCCGACAGGAAGGAGCTGGCCGATCCGTCCCGCGGCCGCCGGCGACGTCAAGGGCGAACCGCACCACGTTCGTCATCAAACGTGCGGGACCGCGTCCTTGCCTTGTACGCGATCGGTGATCGCGAGCATCAGCGCGGACACGACGAACAGGAGATGAATGCCGGCCGACCACGCCAGGTCGCGATTCCCGATCTCGGAAAGGTCCATGAAGTTGCGCAGGACCTGGATACCGGAGATCGCCACGATCGAGGACATCAGCTTCAGCTTGAGGCCGATGAAATCGATCTTGCTCATCCAGTCGGGCCATTCCCTGTGCCGGCCGGCATCGATCTTGGATACGAAATTGCCATAGCCCGAGAAGATCACGATGACGATCAGCGACCCCGTCAGGGTGAGGTCGACCATCGACAACGCTTCGAGGATCACCTGGGATTCGGTCGCCTGGATGAAGTGCTGCGCGAACTCGTAGCACTGCTGCAACGTCTTGATCAGCAGGGCGAGCAGACTGAGTACGAGCGCTACGAAAAACGGCGCCAGAAGCCAACGGCTCATCAGGATGAAGGATTCCATGAGCCGCTCGATCACACGCCCGTCCTTTCGAAGCGATTTCCCGGAGGGCGAACCTTACGCCGGGACACCGACGCCGACGGGGCACGACACACCCGTTCCCACCAGGCCGCAATACCCGGTCGGGTTCTTCGCCAGATATTGCTGATGATCGGCCTCGGCGAAAAAGAACGGCGGGGCGTCGCGGACGTCCGTCGTCACCGCGCCTTTGCCGGCCGCCGCGAGCGCCCTCTGATAGGCGGCCTTGGACCGTTCCGCTTCGTCGCGTTGCGACGCCGTCGTGGTGTAGACGGCGGAGCGGTATTGCGTGCCGACGTCGTTGCCCTGCCGCATGCCCTGGGTCGGATCGTGCTGTTCCCAAAACACCTTCAGCAGGTCGGCGTAGCGCACTTTCGTCGGGTCGTAGGCGACGAGGACCACCTCGGCGTGGCCGGTAAGCCCCGAACAGGCTTCATCGTAGGTCGGGTTGGGCGTCGTTCCCCCCTGGTAGCCCACCGCGGTCGTATAGACCCCGTCGCCGAGCTCCCAGAAGAGCCGCTCCGCGCCCCAGAAGCACCCCATGCCGAAGTAAGCGGTCTCGATGCCGTCGGGGTATGGTCCCTTCAACGGCCGTCGGAGGACGCGGTGGCGCTCGGCCACGGGCATCGGGGTCGAGCGGCCCGGCAGGGCCTCCGACACCGGCGACGGGTTGGATCGCTTGCGGAACAGCATGGGAGAGGAGTCCTCGAACGGTGGTATCGATGAATATAGGCCGGAACCGTGCCGGCAAAAGACGGCCTTCATCGCCGGGCGTCAACGGCGGCTCGAGAAGCCGATCGGCGGTGGCGGCCTCCGCCCGAGCAGGAGCAGGATCGCACCGCCGGCCGCGAACGCCGCGAATGTCGGCACGCCGAGCGCAGCCAGGAGCGCGTCCCGCACGGACGGATTGGAAATGGCGGTCATCGCGCGTTTGCCGGCCGCCCAAGGGGTCGGACCCAGCCAGCTCGCCGTGTCGTCGATCGAAAAGAACAGAAGGTGTGCGGCGGCGAGCGAGCGGGTGCCGTCCACGACCATGGCCGCGAACGCGACAGCGATACACACGAAGCCGGCCGATCGAAGGAGGAAGCGGAACATGGGCGAAACCGAGCCGTGCCCCCCGTCTAGCGGCGCCCTGCCCGCGCGTCCAGCGGCCGGGGGTGCAGCTGACCCCGGCGTGGTGAAACGCGCCGGGCGCCGCGCCCCCACCTTCGCGGAGCATCGATCCGGACCACGCGCGCGCTACCTAACCCGGCCATATCGATAGCTACCGACACCCCGTGTCGGTAGCCGTGTCGGTAGCCGTTGCGCTCCGACTCGGCTTGGCTATAGTGCGCCGCTCCTGGGGCTCAGAAGCTCCGCCGGAGGGGTGGCCGAGTGGTTGAAGGCGCACGCCTGGAAAGTGTGTATGCGGGAAACCGTATCGCGGGTTCGAATCCCGCTCCCTCCGCCACAGAGTCTTTGTTTTTGCTTTAGCAAGCGCGTTTCGGAGCGCTGTTGAAAGAGCTCGTGGGTGCCGTGGATTACCGGGACGAAACCTACCTGGCCAAATTCATCGAACCATGCAGCCGCTGTGCCGCTCGTACGGGGCGACCTGCGGGGTGGCGACAAGGGCCGACCCCGCGACGGCCATGGACCGGTCGCGTGCGTGGATCACGCGGCTGAACCCAAGATTTTCGGCATCTCCTGCCTGAGCCGATCCGCCGTCTTTTCGCCGATCATGATGGTCGTCAGGTTTGTGTTCGCCATGCAATCGAGCGGCATGATGGAAGCGTCTATGACGCGCAATCCGGCGATTCCGCGCACGCGGCAATCGGGGTCGACCACGCTCCTGCCGTCGTCGACGCCGGCGATACCCATGTTGCAGCCGCCGATGCCGTGCTGCGCATCGTTGCAGCCCATGAGCAGGAGATCGTCGAGGTCCGCATCGGCCATGTCGTCAAGATCGCTGAACGGTCGTCCCGTGTCGGCCAGCGTGATGCCCCGCACGATGCGCCGCACCGCCGGAGTATGGCCGATCTCTCGCAGGTGCCGCATGCCCCAGCGCATGCGGGCAAGGTCGAAGGGATCGCCCAGGATGTTCTCGTCGACAATGGGCTGCAGCTTCGGGTCGGTGCCGGAAAGACGGACCTCGCCACGGCTACGCGCGTCCATTAGGGCGACCGTGATCCCCGCTTCGCCGAACTGCGCGGTATCCATGGCGGCATCGATGCCGCCATGATTCATCGCGATATAAAGAAGGTCGTGCCGCGGTGACCCTGGCAGGCCCGTGCTGACCTTCACGCAGCAGTTCGTGTGGCGCGTCTCGGGATCGGTCGGGCGGAACTCGGGCTTCAGCTTGAGTTCGAGGCGGATGCCGGGATGGTCGAAGAAGTTCTTTCCGGCAGGCAGGTCGGCAACGACCGGAATCCCCAACGCCGCCAACCAGGCGGCCGGGCCGATACCCGACCGCTGAAGGATCGTGGGCGAGTGCACGGCGCCTGCCGACAGGATGACGAGGCGGCCGACAAAGTCCTGCACGCCGCCGTCGAGCAGCACGCGGACACCCAGGGCGCGCTTGCCTTGAAGGAGCACCTTGTCGGCGGCCGCGTTGCCGACGATCGTCAGGTTGGATCGACCCCGCGCGGGCTCGATGTAGGCGTCGTTAGTCGAAACGCGCTTGCCGCCCCGGGAGTTGATGGCGTAAGTGCACACCCCCTCGGCATCCGGCGCGTTGAGATCGTCGCACCAGGGATGACCCAGGCTCAAGGCGGCATCGCGGAGCGCCCGGTCCACCGGTCCCCAGGTCTCGAGCGGGGCACGATAAATCGGAATGGGACCGCCCGCCCCATGGTAGGGCGCCGTGCCTGGCGCGCCATCCGCCTCCAGCCTGTTGAAGAAGGGCAGGACGGCATCGGCGGACCAGCCTTCGCAGCCGATCTCCGCCCACGCGTCGAAAGCGGCCAACACGCCGCGGATCGCTATCTGGCCATTCACGGCGGTGCTGCCGCCCATGCCTTTGCCGCGCCAGTAGATCCGGCGCTCCTGGCGGCTCGTCCGCCGAGCCATCAGGTCCGGATACATGAAGCGCCGCTGGTGCGCTGGAGGCAGCAAGATGTTGAACGGGTTCGGACTATAAGTAGTATTCATCTATTCTAGGGATATCGACGTTAGGAGTGGCGGGACGCATAGCTCGCGAGATAACAGGATCGTCCGACATATACACGCTTGCGGGACTTAACATAAGTTATCAAATTGTTAATGACTTTGTTGACTCTTTGGTGAGTCGCGCGAGTGAGGGATATTTTGCATCTTACTATGCTTCTGCTTTGGAAAATAATAGTCTATCAAATCAGGATAAGGTTTCAAACTTCGACTTGAAAGATATCGGGCCAGGCAAAATCCGGGTAAGTACCGCTATTTCTCAGATTCTTCGATATATCAATTTGTGCCACAACTCCGACCCGCTTGATCTCAAACAGTGTGTAGTTAATTATGTAAACTTAATCCACGACATTGTGAATCCCAACAACTCGGTAACAATTAAAATTGCGTCTTTGGTGATTAAAGAGGCTGAGATTTTCTATAAAAACTCTGGTGATTATGATCCGATTACATACCAGAGTTCTTTGGAAGCCTGGGATGGATATTCCGTTAGTGAGCAAGCCGCTCTGGATGTAAAATATATTGCAAGAACGTATTGGTCGGCTCTCACCCGTCCGCGATCGGTGACGACCTCGTCAATCCGGCCTCGCAATGTCGCCAAGTCGGTCACAGTGGTGTCGAGTTGGATCTTCACCCCACGATCGGCGCACACGCGAGCCAACGCCTGCGTATATTTGCAGGCATCGCCACTCTCATCGTCCGGGAAATACAAACCGCCCTCGATACTCTCCCTTTGCCGATGCAATGTTGGTTCCAGCTCGACAGCCTCTTCCGCAGTGACCACCCGGTAACGCAAACCGAAGTCGGCAAGCTTCTCGGCATGCGCCGCTTCCTGTCTGACCTGTCCCGCATCCTGGAAAAACTTCAGCACGCCATTGCGCAACCGGTCATATTGGAGCTGCCTCTGAGAGACCGCCTCCCTCAATAGATGGAGGCTGTAAGACAGCAAGCCGACACTCGCCACCGATGCCTCGTGATATGACTTGGCGCGACATTGAAGGAGGTAGCGCACACCCCAAGGTACGACGGACGGAAAGGCGCTCGCTCGGAAGAGGAACGGCGACCCGACACTCCCCCAAGACCGCAGCACCGTCATTGGAGCGGCGGGCGAATTCCAGGGGTGGCTGCAACCCACCGACACGAACCCCCCGTTGGCTCGGGACGTCTCGATGACGAGCTCCGCGTTCTTCTCCACGAGCGTGACCTCGTAGCCGCGCTCGTTCAGATCGTAGGCCATGGTGACGCCGACAACGCCGCCTCCCAGCACGACGGCGGAGGGACGCGACCCCGATACGCTTCCTGCGGTCGAGGCTTTCATCACGGCGCCTTCGGGCCGATGGTGGCATAGGCGACGATCTCGATGACCATCCCGGGCACCACCAAACCGGCGACGACGGTCGCACGGTTCGGGTAGGCCTTCTGAAAGAAGGTCCCATAGACCTCGTTCATGTCCGCGCACACGGAGCGGTCGGTGATATAGACCAGGATCTGGCTCACGTCGGCGAGCGTACCGCCAAGCGACCCATCAGTCGCCTCGCTCTATCCGAGGACAACCTGTTGAGGCTCCACAGCTAGCCGCCCTCGAATCGGCGCAACGCGCGCGGAAGCGGACTCATGACATCGAGGCCGTCCTCGCGGACGAGAACCTGGTCTTCGAGGTTGAAGCTGCCGAGACCCGACACGTAGATCGGCACTTCGACGGCGAGCACCATGCCGGGCTCCGCGATCGCGTCGCTGTCCGCCGCGACGAACGGCCAGGCTTCGCTGAACGGCCCCGCCCCGAGCCCGTGGCCGAAGTGGCCGCGGCTGAAGCGGGCGAGCCCGGCCTGGCGGAGAACCGAGGTGGCGGCGGCGTGAACGGTCGCAAGTCGCGCACCGGGCCGAAGGGCGGCCAGGGCGGCGGCGTGGGCATCTTCCACCAGGGCGTGCAGCTCCGCGGCACGCCCGTCCGGCTCGCCCCACACGAAGTTCCTCGACGTGTCGGACGAGTAGCCGTCGACCACGCATCCGACGTCGACCTTGACGACCGACCCCGGCGCGATCCGCCCGCCAGGCTCCCAGGGCTCGGGGCCGATTGCGATGTAGTGCCAACTCGGGGGCGCCGCGACGCCGTTCCGGCTCGCGACGGCCTCGACCCCGGCCCGGAACGCTGCCGTGAGTTCGCCGGCGCCGTCGCCCGGCCGCGCCGTGCCGGCCACCGCCCGCAAACCGGCAACGCCGAGGTCAGCGCCCCGGCGCAGACGATCGATCTCTTCGGGGTGCTTGATGGCCATCAGCCGATCGAGGATGTTAGAGCCGTCGCGGATCTGGGCGGGCGCGAGCATCGCGGCGATCACGTCCCGGTCGCGCGCGGGAACCCAAGCGAGGTCGAAGCCGAGCCGCGCCGAGCCGAGCTTGCGGGTCCGGAGCAGGTCGGCGATGCCCGCCACGGCCAGGGCAAGATCGAACGTCGCGGGCCGGGCGAACGCCGTCGCACGTCCTTCCCAGCCCGCCTCGATGGCGGCGGCCAGGGTGGGTCCTCCGCCAAGCCGGGCGGTCTCGATCCACAGAGGATGCGTGCGGACCTCGGTGAGGCCCGAAGCCTCCACGAAGGCGCGAACGCCGAGGTCGCCGACGACGGCGCCAAGCGGCAGGCTCGGATCGGCGGGTACAAGGGCGAAGGCCGCGCCGGCGCGGCCGAACAGGGCGGCGACGCCGGGCTCGCCGCCGGTCGCGTAGCGGAAGGCATGGGGGGCGCACAGCACGAGCGCGTCGAGCTCCGCGGCCGCCATGAGTCGGGCCGCCCGCGGACGGTCGAGAAATCCCCCGGTCATGCCGAACCCGTTTCGTTGACTGAACGCCGGCGACATCCTAGCATAACGTTGTCCGTTCGTGGGGATACCGGGTCATGCTGCTTCATCGTCGCGCCGTTCTTACGGGCGCGGGCGCTACGTTGGCCGCACCCTTCGTGATCACCCGGCCGGCCCGGGCCGCAACGACGTTCGAACAGGCCAAGCAGAGCGGCCGGGTCGCGGTGGGCCTCGCGAACGAAAAGCCCTACGCCTATGTCGACCCGGACGGGACCGTGACCGGCGCGATCGTCGAGGTGTTGCGGGCCGCGCTGAAGCCTTATGGGATCACCGGGATCGAGGCCAGCGCCGGTGCATTCGGCACGCTGCTTCCCGGCGTCATGGCCCGGCGCTTCGATGTGATCGGCGCCGGGATGTTCATCAGCCCCAAGCGCTGCGCCCAAATCGCCTTCACGGACCCGATTACGCGGGTCGGCGGCGCTTTCGCGGCGAAGGCCGACAACCCGAAGGACCTGCACAGCCTCAAGGACGTCGCCACCAATCCCGCGGCGCGGATCGGCGGGCAACTCGGGACCAGCCAGGTCGACGAGATCAAGCAGGCGGGCATCGCCCCCGCCCAGATCAGCCTGTTCGCGACCGACGACGAGGCGCTGGCCGGGCTGCAGGCGGGGCGAGTCGACGTGATCTATTTTCCCGACCTCGAACTCAACACCCTGCTTCGCACGCACGGCGACACGAGTCTGGCGCGCGTCTCGAGCTTCAAGCAGCTCGTCGGCGCCGACGGGCAGCCGGCCTACAATCACCAGGCGTTCGGCTTGCGCAAGGAGGACGCGGATTTCGTCGCGGCCCTCGACAGCCAACTCGGCGCCATGCTGAAGGACGGGCGGCTGCTCGCCGCCATGGCGCCCTTCGGGTTCACGGAATCCGAACTGCCCGATCCGGCAAACACCGCAGCCAAGCTTTGCGCCGCGTCCTGAGCCGCAGCACCGTCGCCTGAAACTTGCTGGCGCTGCTTCCCCATCTGCTACGCGGAACGCTGGTGACGGCCGAGGTTTTCTTTTTCGCGGCCGCGCTGGCCGGCGCGCTGTCGGTGCCGCTCGCCCTGGCGCGCTCCTCCTCGCGCCGCGCCGTGCGCTGGCCAGCTACGGTGCACGTCGAGTTCTGGCGCGGCTCCTCGGCGCTCGTCCAGCTCTTCTGGCTGTTCTACGTCCTCCCCTTGTTCGGGCTGACGCTGCCGCCCGTGCTGACCGCCGTCCTGGGCCTCGGGCTGAATTTCTCGGCTTACGGCTCGGAAGTGATCCGTGCGGCCCTCGCCGCCGTTCCACGCGGGCAGAGCGACGCGGCCCGAGCCCTGGGCTTGCGCCCAGCGACGGCCTTGCGCAGGGTCATCCTGCCACAGGCCCTTCCCATGGCGCTGCCGCCCTGGGGCAACCTGATGGTCGAGCTTTTGAAGGCGACCGCCCTCGTGTCGCTCATCACCCTCACCGATCTGACCTTCGCGGGTCAGGAGATGATAACCACGACCGGCCGGACCGCCGGCACATGGCTGCTCGTGCTGGTCGGATACTACCTCCTCTCCCTGCCGATCGGCCAGGCCACCGCCGCGCTCGAGCGCCGTGCCGCGGGCCGCTGGTTCAGGCCGGCATGATCTTCGACCCGGCATATGCCATCGAGATCCTGCCCGATCTGCTGCGCGGCGCCGAAACGACGCTCGCGGCGACCGTCTGCGGCATGGCGGCGGCGCTCGCGACGGGGCTCGTCTTCGCCACTCTCGGCCGCTCGCGCCGGAGAGCGGTCGCGCGGGTCACGGCCGCGCTGGTCCGGTTCGTCCGGGGAACACCGCTGCTCGTCCAGCTTTATTTCCTGTTCTACGTCCTGCCCTTGATCGGACCGCGGGCGGAACCGTTCGCGACGGGCGTGGCAGGCCTCGGGCTCCATTACGGCGCCTACATGAGCGAAGTTTACCGGGCCGGCATCGAGGCCGTACCGGCGGGCCAGCACGAGGCCGCGCGGGCCCTCGGGCTCGGCACCGGACAGCGCTGGGCTTTGGTGATCCTCCCCCAGGCGGTGCTGCCGATCGTGCCCGTGATCGGCAACCTGGCGATCGGCATGCTCAAGGAAACGCCGCTGCTCGCCACGATCACGGTGGCCGAACTCTTCGGGGCGGCCCAGCAAGCGGCGGGCGAGAGCTACCGGTCGGTCGAGCCTTACACGCTCGTGGGTTTGATCTTTCTCGGTTTGAGCCTGCCGGCCGCCGCCGCCGTGTCGTGGCTCACCCGCCGGACGCGGGTCAGACGCGCATGAACGACGCGGACGTGGAACGGCTCAGGCGGGAAGAATTTCCGCTTGCGGCCGAGTGGGCCTATCTCAACCATGCCGGCACGGGGCCGCTTCCCGTGTGTCACGTGCTGGCGGCGGAAGCCTGCCTGCGGGCGATGGCGACGGCACCGCCTCGGACCACCCTGGCCGAAACCGAAGAGGCGCTCGCCGCCGTTCGCGGCCTGTCGGCCCGGCTGCTCCGCTGCTCGGAGGACGAGATCGCGGTCCTGTCGAGCACCGTCCAGGCCTTGAACCTGGTCCCGCTCGCGCTTGCGTGGAGGCCCGGGGACGAGGTCATCGCGCCGGCGCGCGACTACCCGTCGGTGCTGATGTCGCTCGACCGTTTGCGGCCGTTCGGCGTCGTGGTCCGGCATCTGCCGGACCACGAGGGGCGCTTCGCTCTCGAGGACCTCGAGGCCGCGATGACCGACAGAACGCGCCTTGTCGCTTTGAGCATGGTCGGTTTCGCGACCGGCTGGCGCGCGCCCGTCGCGGCGGTCGCGAACCTGTGCCGCGCGCGCGGCATTTGGCTCGTGGTCGACGCGATCCAGGCGGTCGGCGCTCTCGACGTGGATGCCCCGTCGACGGGGGCCGATCTCTTGGCGGCGCACGGCTACAAGCATCTCCTTGCCGGGTATGGCGTGGCGCCGACCTTCGTTTCGCCGCGAGGCCGCGCGCTGCTGCCTCCGACGCCGTCTCGCATGGGCGTGAAGGATCACCTGGACGCGACGCGGATGATCGATGCCGCGGCCGAATGGAGCGACACGGCGCGCCGGTTCGAGTCGGCCGTTCCAAGCTTGAGCGGGCTCGTCGGTATGGCCGAGAGCTTGAAGCTGCTGCTGACGGCCGGACCGGCCGAAACGGAAAGGCGCGTGTTCGCGCTTCTCGACCGCGCGGCGGCGGGCTTCGGCCGGCTCGGTTGGCGCGTGACGAGTCCCCTGCAGCAGGCCGAACGGTCGAGCTTGTTGTGCGTGGCGCCGCCCGCCGGGATCGACGCAGACAAGGCCGCGCGCGAATTGCGGGCCGCCGGAATCGTTGCTTCCGCGCGGGAAGGCGGCCTGCGCCTATCGCCGCACGTGTATAACACGCACGGCGACATCGACCGGCTTCTTGATCGCTGCGGTCGGATGTGAGCCGCACCGTCGGGAACGGCATGAACCGCGGTCCTCGCCTTGGGCATCGTCGCTCTCGCATGTCCGTTGGTGCCTTCGCATCAGTTTCCGCTCGGATCCATGATGCCTTTACATCGTCGAAAATGGCTCATCGGCTGAGCGCGGTCTGTCCGAAGGTGTCGTCGTCGTCGTCCCGCGGATGAGCAAGGCTCGGCTAGGAGGGTGACGGGGCGGCGAGGCCGCGTCATGCGTTTCACGTCGTCGATCACGATTTCGTTGCCCGCCGACGATCCGATGCGATCCAGGGACAAACGACACCGATGTCCCCGCCCTTCATTCGGCCGCTTGAGGCGCGGCCGAGGATTGCTGCAAATAGCAGTCGATGTCGGCGATCTCGGCCGGCGAAAGCCGCAGGCCGAGCTTGCTGCGTCGCCAGACGATGTCCTCGGCGGTCATCGCCCATTCGCGCCGCGCAAGATGGCGCACTTCCGACTCGGTCAGGTCGGCGCCGAAGTCGCGGCCCAGATCCTCTCGCGTCGTCGCGCCGCCCAGGATCTCCGGAACCGACGAGCCGTAGGCGCGTGTAAGCCGACGCGCGAACGCGGCCCCCAGAAACGGGTAGCGCCCAAGGGTCGCGTCGACCTGTTCCTCGAAGCCCTGCATGGCGAAGTCCCCGCCGGGCAACGGCGTGTGCCCCGTCCAGCCCTGCGCCTCACCGGTCGGCGCCGGCAGATGAGCGGCCAAGAGCGCCAAGGCCGACTCCGCAAGTCGTCGATAGGTCGTGATCTTGCCGCCGAAAACACTCAGCAGCGCCGGCACATCGGTTGGCGCGTCAAGCTCGAGCACATAATCGCGCGTCGCGGCCTGCGCCTCCGAGGCACCGTCGTCATAGAGGGGACGAACGCCCGAATAAGACCGGACGACGCTGTCCTGCCGGACGGACGCTTGGAAATAGCCGCTGGCACCGTGGCACAGATAAGCGATCTCCTCGTCCGACGCCGCGACCTCGCCGGGATCGCCGGCATAGTCGACATCGGTTGTGCCGATCAACGTGAAATCCCGCTCGTACGGGATCGAAAAAAAGATGCGGCGATCGGCATTTTGGAAGAAATAACATCTGTCGTGCGTGTAGAGCCGCGGGACAATGATGTGGCTCCCCTTTACAAGGCGCACCGATGCGGGCGTACTCCCGCGCAAGGTGGATCGCAGCACTTCGCCCGCCCAAGGCCCGGCGGCATTAACGATGGCGCGGGCTTTGATGTGGCTGATTTCTCCCGTTACGACGCTCTGCAATGTCAGCGCCCAGACGTCACCCTGGCGCGCACCGGAGAGAAGACGCGTGCGCGGAGCGATCACGGCGCCGCGGTCGGCCGCGTCCCGCGCGTTCAAGACGACCAGGCGGGAATCTTCGACCCAACAGTCGGAATATTCGAAGCCAAGCGTGAACTGGGGTTTGAGCGGACCGCCGGCCGGATCGGCGCGCAGGTTCAACGTCCGGGTCGGCGGCAGCGATTTCCGCCCGCCGATATGGTCGTACAAGAACAGCCCGAGCCGCAACATCCAGGCCGGTCGCAATCCCTTGCTGTAGGGCAGCACGAAACGCAGCGGCCAGATGATATGCGGCGCGATGCGCCACAGGGTTTCGCGTTCCAGCAGCGCCTCGCGCACGAGGCGAAACTGGAAATATTCGAGGTAGCGCAGGCCGCCGTGAATCAGCTTGGTCGACGCGCTGGATGTCGCGGAAGCCAAGTCCCCCTTTTCACAAAGGAAAACGGACCAGCCTCGACCCGCCGCGTCGCGCGCGATCCCGCAACCATTGATGCCGCCGCCGATCACGGCGAGGTCGTAGACGATTTCGGCTATGCCGCCTCCGACGGTTCGCACGCTCGCCGGCCCCTCGAACGTCGGGTCGCCTGACCGCGCCCGTGATTGGCAACGAAGTTACTGCGAACATTCCGCCCTCACAAGCGAAAAGAAACGAACTCCGGGCCTAACAACCATCGCGTGGCGCTCTTGGGGAATCGCCTGCCCCAAGCTCGGCGGGCCCTCCGGTTTCGATCACTTCGACCTCGCATCGCCGGCACATTTCAGCGATCGCGTCCGACGGCAGACGATCGGTCACGAAAACATCGATCTCCGAGAGATGGGCGATCCGCACGGGTGCGGAGCGCGAAAACTTGCTGCTGTCGGCTACGAGCACGATCTTGCGGGCATATTCAATAATGGCGCGGGATATTTCCACCTCGCGCACGTCGAAATCCAACAATGTACCACTGAAATCGATCGACGATGTGCCGATAATAGCTATATCCACGCGAAATTGCTGGATTTGTGCGACCGTCACGGCACCCACGATGCCGCCGTCGCCCTGACGGATGGATCCCCCGGTCACGATGACTTCGATCGCCTTGTAGCGGTGCAGCTCGCTCGCGACATGGAGATTGTTGGTGATGACCAGCAATCCGGAATGGTTGGCGAGCGCCTTGGCCACTTCCTCGGTCGTCGTGCCGATATTGATCAAAAGGGAGGCGTTGTCGGGCACGAGGCGCGCCGCCGCCTCACCGATCAAGCGCTTCTGCTGGCGGGCGACGAGCTGGCGTGCCTCATAGGCGAGGTTCGCCACGCCGGATGAAATCATGGCGCCACCATGCACGCGGACCAGCAGATTGGCGTCGCTCAATCCGTTCAGATCGCGTCGGATGGTTTGCAGCGTCACGCCGAACCGGGTCGAAAGGTCTTCGACCGCCACCCGCCCCGACTGCCGCAGCTGCGACAGGATTTCGGATTGACGGAAATTCAGCGTACGCGGCTCGGTGCCAGACATCATCCAACCGCTGATCCTAGATGCTTGCGTCGAGAGCCATGGAGATGCGCAGCGCGGAACCGAGACAGGGCCGCACCTGGTGAAACAACCACGTGGGGTACAGCAACAGCAATCACAGGCGAGGCCGGATCATCTCGGCCCCTCCGACCGAGGCGCCGTCCGGGCCCGCGAACTCGAGGGCCGGCACATCAATTCCCGGTCCGGGTTCGCACGGATCGAGCATTTCGAATTTCCCCGCCCGGTTCAAAGCGGTCTTCACAGGCGTCCCTCGTCGATCGCGACACTCTCCCGCTTGCGACTCCCCTTCGGGAACGCGCTTCGCCCCGGGGCGCATCAGCAGATAAACCGAAAGAATCGGGATGCGAAGGGACTCGAACGCACGATACGACGCCGCGCTCGGATAGGCGCCGGACGAGAATCTTGGTCGGACCAACGACATCGACCCCGACGCCGTCTTCCGCTTGCGACGCGCCCAATTGCTCTAGACGTTCGAACGCGAAGAAAATCGAAGCGTCATTCGCGCATGCCGAAGGCAGGAAGCCATCACGGCCCTGATCGCAGGGCAGGCCGGCGAAGGCCACCCCTGTGCGGATGGAGAACGGGGCGCGCACGTGACACCCGCCGGCGCGCGGCCCCTCTCGATCAAAGAGCCGCCCAGCCTCCGTCCACCGGCAGGTCGATCCCGGTGATCTGGCCGGGACGCATCGCTCGCGAGGGACAGGCACGGGTGAGCGACATCAGGTCGCCCGGGCCAGCGGCCTCAGGTGCCGGATGCGGCGTCCCGGGGCGATCGACTGGGCGGCCCTGACGATGCCCTGGGCGTCGATGCCGAAATGGCGGTAAAGATCGGCGACCGTGCCGGTCTGGCCGAAATGTTCGACGCCGAGGGACCGCGTGCGATGGCCGCGCACGCCGCCGAGCCACGCCAGGGTCGCCGGATGACCGTCGATCACGCTCACCAGCCCGCAATGCGGCGGGATTTCGGCGAGCAGGCGCTCGACGTGGCTCGACGCGGCGGGCCGGCCGTGCTCGCGGGCGCGCTGGGCCGCGGTCCAGCCGGCGTTGAGACGGTCCGCCGAGGTGATCGCAAGCAGGCCGACATCCCGCCGGTCCTCGCCCATGAGGCCCACGGCCTCGATCGCTTCGGGCGCGACCGCGCCCGTGTAGGCCACGACCACGTCGGCGTTGGGGTCGGGCTTGCGCAGCCAGTAGCCGCCGTCGACCATCTGCTCGGCGACGTCGGGCGTGACCGTACGCCGGGGCTGCTCGATCGCCCGGGTCGACAACCGGAAATAGACCGAACCGCCGGTGGCGTCGCGCAGCCAGGTCCGCTCGTTCTCGGCCGGTTCGCCGGAGCCGCGGAAGTTGCGCATCCGCGCCAGCGGCAGGTGGCCGAAGAGGTATTGCAGGGCGTGGAACATCGGGCTCGCGTGGGGTTTCACCGCGATCCGGTCCTCGGGGCGGAGCACGGCCCCGTAGAGCGCCGTCATGACGCTCGCCAGCGACGAAGAGGACGATTGGTGCCCACCGAGACCTTCATGCCGTCGGGGTTGTCGCGCAAATGGTTTGCGTTGTGGATCATCCACGTCGAGAGCCACAACGCCTTGCGCTCGATCTGTGGCAGGATGGGCAGGCGCGGATCGGTCATGGCATCGGCACTCCGCGAAGACTTAGGATAGCCGGGGGAAGGGCGGAAACCAGCGAAGCTTGCCGACCTCAGAGCTCGGCCGATGTCGTCCAGAGGTTCACGTTCCCCTCGCGCGCGAACTCCTCGATGTCGCGCAGCTCGGTGGCCGAGAACGCGAGGTTTTCGGTGGCGCCGATGCATTCGACGATCTGCTCCGGCCGGCTCGCGCCGATCAGCGCGGAGGTGACGCGGCCGTCGCGCAGCACCCAGGCGAGCGCCATCTGGGCCAGGCTCTGGCCGCGGCCCTTCGCGATCGCGGCGAGGCCCTTGACCTTGCGCAGGTTGTCCTCGCTCAGCATGCCCCGATCGAGGGACTTGCCCTGCGCGGCGCGGCTGTCTTGCGGGACGCCGCCGAGATATTTCGACGTGAGCATGCCCTGCGCCAAGGGCGAGAACGCGATGGAGCCGATGCCTTCCTCCCCCAGTGCGTCGAGCAAACCATCGGTCTCGACCCAGCGGTTGAGCATGGAATAGCTCGGCTGGTGGATCAGGCAGGGGGTGCCGAGCCGCTTCAGGATCGCGGAAGCTTCCCGGGTCCGCTGCGCGTTGTAGGATGAAACCCCCACGTAAAGCGCCTTGCCTTGCCGGACGGCGGCATCGAGGGCGCCCATGGTCTCCTCGAGCGGCGTTTCGGGGTCGAAGCGGTGCGAATAAAAGATGTCGACATGGTCGAGTCCCATGCGGCGCAGGCTCTGGTCCAAACTCGACAGGAGGGACTTGCGGCTGCCGAACTCGCCGTAGGGTCCGGGCCACATCAGGTAGCCGGCTTTGGTCGAGATCAGGAGTTCGTCGCGCAAGCTCGCGAAGTCGCCGCGCAGGATTTCGCCGAACGCCGTCTCGGCCGACCCGGGCGGCGGGCCATAATTGTTGGCGAGATCGAAATGGGTGATGCCGCCGTCGAACGCCGTGCGGCACAGCGCCCTCATGCCGCCGAGCGATCGGTCTTCGCCGAAATTGTGCCACAGCCCGAGCGAAAGCGCCGGCAGCTTGAGGCCGCTCCGGCCGCAGCGGCGGTAGGGCATCCGCGCGTAGCGGTGTTCGGCGGGGCGGTAGGGCATGATGTCTCCCGTGGATGATGATGGCCATTCGGGCCCGACGGTGTGTTCCGGAAGGACGGGCGGCTATCGAGCCTCGGCCAAAATCATGTCGGAGGCTTTCTCCCCGATCATGACGATGGCCGCGTTGCAATTCCCCGAAATGAGGCGGGGCATGACGGAACCGTCCACGACGCGGAGCTTCGAGGCACCGCGCACCTTGAGGTCCGGCGCGACGACGGCGCGGTCGTCGGTGCCCATCGCGCACGTGCTCACCGGGTGGTAGAGCGTGCCGCCGCGCTTCCGACAATGTTCGAGCAGGTCGGCGTCGTTGGCGACGGCGAGCCCCGGCTCGAGTTCCTCGGCCGTATAGGCGTCCATGGCGGGGGCGTGGACGATGGCGCGGAGCTTTTTCAGCCCGTCCACGTTGGCTTGCCGGTCGGCCTCCGTGGACAGGTAGTTGACGCGGATCGAGGGCGCGGCGGCCGGGTCGGCACTCGCGACGTGGATGCTCCCCCGGCTTTGCGGCCGAAGCTGGCACACCGACGCCGTGAAGCCGGAATGCTTGTGCAGCGCGAGACCCATCTTGTCGGTGCTGAACGTGATGAAGTGCACCTCGATGTCGGGCGTCGCCACCCGCGCGTTGCTGCGAAAGAAGGCCGCGGCGTAGCCGGCGCTGACCGTCAAGGGTCCCTTCCGGTACAAGGCGTAACGCAACCCCATGCCGAGCCGACGCACCGGATGGTGGTACATGTCGTTGATGGTGATGGGCTTCTTGCAGCGGAAGACCATCCGGACCTGCAGGTGGTCTTGCAGGTTCTCGCCTACCGCGGGGACGTCCCCTACCAGCGGGATGCCATGCGACCGCAGCAGCTTGCCGCATCCCCAGCCGGACAGTTCGAGGAGTTGCGGCGAGTTGATCGCTCCCCCGGAGAGGATCACCTCGCCGCGCGCGTCGGCCCGCTTGACGCCGCCGCCGTGGTTGAACTCCACGCCCGTGGCCGTGCGGCCATCGAACAGCACCCGCCGGGCGTGCGCCCCGGTGAGGACACGGAGGTTGGAACGCCGCATCGCCGGCCGGAGATAGCCAACGGCGGTGCTGCACCGCCGGCCGCGGCGCGACGTCGTCTGGAAATAGCCGACCCCTTCCTGGCTTTCGCCGTTGAAGTCCGGGTTGAAGGGCAGGCCGAGCTGTTGGCCCGCCGCGATGAAGGCGTCGCACAGTTCGTCCCCTTGGCGCGGGTCCGAGACGGCCAGCGGGCCGCCGATGCCGTGGTAGGCGTCCGCGCCGCGCTCCTGGTCCTCCGACCGCTTGAAATACGGCAGCACGTCGGCGAACGACCAACCGGCGTTGCCGAGCTGGCGCCACAGATCGAAATCCTCCCGTTGCCCCCGCAAGTAGACGAGGCCGTTGATGGAACTCGATCCGCCCAGCACCTTGCCACGCGGTTGGAAGATCCTCCGCTGGTGCAGCTCCGGCTCGGGCTCGGTCTCGTACATCCAGTTGTAGCGCTTGTCGTTGAACAGCCTGCCATAGCCGATCGGAATATGGATCCACGGGTTGCGGTCCGCTCCGCCGGCTTCGAGCAGAAGGACCGTGTGCCTGCCCGAAGCGGTCAAGCGGTTGGCCAGGACGCAGCCGGCGGAGCCCGCTCCGACCACGATGAAATCGTAGCTCCCGACGTTGGTCTCAGGCGCCCTGCTCAACATGCCCCCCCGCGATGTCGGCGACCGCGCCGGTGCCTGCGTCCGTGATCGCTTCGGCACGCACCATTCCGAGGCTTGGGCGACGGCCGCGGCGGGCACCCGCCCCCGACCGTGCGGTCCGGTTCTCAGGGGCCGCTCAGGCGGCCCATCCGTCGTCGACCATCAAGATGGCCCCGTGGACACCGTCGGCGTCCGGGCTCGCCAGGAACAACGCGGCGCCGACCATGTCCCGCGTATCCATGAACGCCCGTCCGGTCGGGGTGCGGTCGCGCACCGTTCGAACATAGGCTCCGTTGCCAAGGGCCGCGCAGATGCTGGTTGATCGGCGTCGCGACGTTGCCCGGGGCGATCGAGTTGACGTTGATGCCGTCCTTGGCGAGTTCGACCGCGAGCGCCTTGGTGAGGTTGACCACCCCGCCCTTGGACGCGCAATAGGCCGCGCAGTTCGGAAACGCGGAAACGCCCGCGATCGAGCTGATCGTTGTGATCTTGCCGCGGCCGTTGTTCCGGAAGAACGGCAGCACCGCCTGGGAGAAGAAGAAGGTTCCCTTCAGATTGAGGTCGACCTGCCGGTCCCAGATGTCTTCGGTGGTGTCCTCCACCGACACCGTCAGAAAGGCGCCGGCGTTGTTGACCAGGATGTCGATGGTGCCGAAATGCGCGGCGATTTCGTCGACGACCCTGCGGATCTGGGCGACCTCCGAACAATCGGCCTTGAAGGCCCGCGCGGTCCCGCCTTGCGCCGCGATATCGGCCACGACCCGAGCGGCGTTGGCGTCGTTGCGGCTGAAGGCGATCGCGACCCGGGCGCCCTGTTCCGCGTAACCCGTGGCGATCGCCTCGCCGATCCCCTGCGATCCGCCCGTGACGACCGCCACCTTGTCCCGCAGTCTCGTGCGAACCATCCCATCCATGTCCCGGTTCAGGCGAAGGCGGCGGCGATGGTCTCGCGGAGCTCGCGCAAGCGCTGCCGACGCTCGCCCCGCGCTGCGAGTGCCTCCCGCATGGTCACGGGTGCGAACCGAACAGGCGTGTGCGGCTGCATCTGCCCGATCGAATCCATGTCGGCGGAGATCACCGTTCCGATCATGAAATATCCGCCGCCCGAAACGGCGTCCCGATGCAGCACGATCGGCTCCGTCCCGCCCGGCACCTGGATCGAACCGTAGGGGTAGCAGCTGTCGACGATGTTGCTCGGATCCGAACCCGCCCCGAACGGCTGTTTGCGGTCCACGAACGCCAGCGGGCGACCGCCGCGAAACCGGTAGCCGATGCGGTCGGCTTCGGGCGCCACCTTCCAGGTGTCGGCGAAGAAAGCCTCGGCGGCCTCGGCCGTGATGCGGTGATCGTAAAGCCCCGGCAGCATGCGCAGGTGCGCCGGAGCCGACGTCCGGGGCCGCATGGCCTCGGGTACGGCGATGCCGGGCCTGACCGTGCGCGAGGGCTCCCCGGTGCCAAGCATGTCGCCGGCCTTCAAGGGCCGGCCTTCGACGCCGCCGAGCGCGCCGAGCGCATAGGTCGAACGGCTGCCGAGCACGACCGGCACGTCGATGCCGCCCGCCACCGCGAGATAGGCGCGGGCGCCGCGTTTCAGGAAATCGAAGGATAGGACCTGGCCCGCCTTGACCGGGAACGACGTCCAGGTTTCACGCGGCTGGCCGTCGAGCTTCGGCGGCAGTTCCGCCCCCGTCACGGCGACGGTCGTGTCGGCCGCGAACGCGAGTTCCGGCCCCAAGAAGACGCACTCGAGGGCCGCCGCCCCCTCGTCGTTGCCGACCAGCATGTTGGCAACCCGCAGGGCTGTCCGATCCATGGCGCCCGACAAGGGAATGCCGACGTTGTAGTAGCCCGGACGGCCGAGATCCTGCACCGTCGTCGCGAGGCCGGGCTTGCGGACCTCAATGGCCATGGAGCACTCCATCGAGTTGCCGGTTGTAGGCGGTCGGATCCTTGCTGAATTCGCGCAGGTCGAAGGTCACCGGGCGGATCAACGGATCGTAACGGCCGCGCGCGACATCTTGTACCGCCGCGTCGTAGCCGTCGCGGTCGACCGGTTTGAACTTCACGATGTCGCCCGGCCGGAAGAAGATCATGAATTCGCGCAGGTAGCTGATTTCCTGCTTGGGGTCGTAGACCGGCATGGGGGTGACGCCGAACATCTGGTAGCCCCCCGCTCCTCGCACCGCATAGACGCAGCCGAAGCAGCCGCCGTGGCCGATCGTGAGTTTCGGCGTGTCGGTGCGGGGGCGCAGGTACTTCGGGACCTCGATCTGCCGCTGCCGCTCGACCATCTGGTACAAGAACGGTACCCCGGCCACGAAGCCGACCATCGACACGAACCAGGGCGAGCCCGCGTGCGCCGCGATGAAGTCGGGCACGTCAGCGTAGCCGTTGACGCGCGCCGCGTAATTGAGATCGGTGCCGCCGGGTTCCTGGTGACGCTCGCGGAACCGCATCAGCGTTTCATGGGTCCAGGGGTCGTTGTAGAACACCGGGATTTCGATGATGCGGGTCCGCAGCACGGGGTCCGCCCGGACGGAGGCGGTCTCGAGCGCCTTGATCTCGCGCATGAGGTCGTCGGGCGCGATCACGTCCGGGTCGAACTTGACCTGGAACGACGCGTTGGCCGGGCAGATCTCGGTCACGCCTTTCACGGCGCTTTCGCGCAGCGCCCGCGTTACGAACAGGCTCGTGAAAAACGCGTCGAGCGACATCTCTTCGCTGACCTCGACGAAGATGTGCTCGTCGCCGCCAAAGGAATAGCGCGTCGTCATGGCGTGTCGGCCTTCTCGGGTTCCGGGGTATCGAGGGATGCGGTCTCGAGCCAGTTTTCGAGCCATCCCGTGTGCACGCGCCCGTCGATCACGTCGGGTGCGCGGAGGAGGGCCAGATGCAGGGGTGCGGTGGTCCTGACGCCCTCGACATCGAGTTCCCGCAAGGCGCGCCCGAGCCGGGCCAGGGCCTCGGGCCGCGTGTCGTCCCAGACGATCAGTTTGCCGAGCAGCGAATCGTAGAAGGGCGGGATCACGTAGCCTGGATAGAGCATCGTATCGAAACGGACCCCGAAACCGCCCGGCACGCGCAGCCCGGTGACGAGACCGGGTCCTGGCATGAAATTCCTCCTCGGATCCTCGGCATTGATCCTGACCTCGATGGCGTGGCCGCGCACCGCGACATCGCCCTGACGCAGGCGCAAGGGTTCGCCGGAGGCGATACGGATCATCTCGCGCACGAGATCGACGCCGGTGACCATCTCGGTCACCGGATGCTCGACCTGGATCCGGGTGTTCATCTCGATGAAGAAGAATTCCCCGACCGTTTCGTCGTAGAGGTACTCGAGCGTTCCGGCGCCCCGGTAGGCGCAGGCCGCGGCGAGGCGCACCGCCGAGGCGCAGAGCGCCTCGCGCGCGGCAGGCGGCAGGGCGCTGGCCGGCGCTTCCTCCCAAACCTTCTGCCGCCGGCGCTGCAGCGAACATTCCCGTTCATGAAGATGGATGGCCCTCGCGCCGTCGCCCAGAACCTGGACCTCGACGTGCCGGGCGCGCGCGACGAAACGTTCGAGATACAGGCCGCCGTTGCCGAACGCGGCCCGGGCCTCGGCGGCGGCCTGGGGCAGCTGCGTCGCGAGTTCCCCGGCGTCGCGGGCAACCCGGATGCCGCGCCCGCCGCCGCCCGCCGCCGCCTTGATCATCACCGGGAAGCCGATCGCCCCCGCCAGCGCCGTCGCCTCCGCGAGATCGTCGACGATCCCCTCGCTGCCGGGCACGACGGGGACCCCCGCGGCCTTGGCGGTCGCCCGGGCCGCCGCCTTGTCGCCCATGCGGCGGATCGTCTCGGCGGCAGGCCCGATGAACACCAGGCCCGCCGTCTCGACAGCCGCCGCGAATTCGGCGTTCTCCGACAGGAACCCGTAGCCCGGATGGACGGCGTCGGCCCCGGTCGCGGCCGCGGCTTTCAGGATCGCCTCCTTGCTCAGGTACGACTTGGCCGGATGCGGCGGGCCGATCTCGACCGCCTCGTCGGCGAGGTGCACGGCCATCATGTCGCGGTCCGCGGTGCTATGGACCTGGACGGTAGAGATGCCCAGTTCCCGCGCGGCACGGATGATGCGGACGGCGATCTCGCCGCGGTTCGCGACGAGAATCTTGGTCAGCGGCATTCCTCAGGTCTCGACTTCGAGCAGAGGCTGCCCCGCCATCACGGCATCCTCGTCCCCGACGAGGAAACGGCCGACCGTCCCGGCGACGTCGACCGTGACCGGCGTGAACGTCTTCATGACCTCGACGAGGCCCACCGTGTCGCCGGGCGCGACGGCATCGCCGTCCGACTTGAACGGGGGCTGGTCGGGCGACGCCCGACGATAGAATGTGCCCGGCAGGGGGCAGGGAACGATCGTAGTCGCCATGCGGGACTCCCGGTCCTTGCTGCTTGGTGCGGGTCGCGCGGAACGGCGTTCAGCGCGCGCGCCGGTACCAAACCTGCGTCACCGCGGTCGCGAGCGCGATCTTGAGACATTCCCCGAGCAGGAAAGGCGTCAGCCCCGCCTCGATGGCGCGCCGGCCCCCCATCAGCATGGACAGCCAGCCAACACCGAAGGCGAAGATCAGCGCGTCCGCGACGAGGAACGTCGCGACCGCGCCACCGACGCTCCGCGTGAACCCGCGTTCGGCCGCGACCCCAGTCAGTGCCGCTGCGAAAACGTAGCCGACGAGGAAACCGCCCGTCGGCCCCAGCAGATACGCCGGCCCGGCCCCGCTCGCGAACACCGGCAATCCCGCCGCGCCTTCGACGAGATAGGCCAGCACCGTCGCGCCGGCGAGGCGCGGCCCGGCGAGCGCGCCGAGCAGCAGGACCACGAAGGTTTGCATGGTAATCGGCACGGGCCAGAACGGCACCTTGATGTGCGCCGCGAGGGCAAGCGCGAGCGAACCGAGCACGACGGTCGCGAGCGCGAAAGCCGGCGTGCGGGCGGACCCGGCGGACCGTTGGGCGCGGTCGAGGAAGGGCATCGTCATGGAGCGTCACGCCAATCGTTGTCGGTTGATCCCGTCGCTCGAGCCGCGATGGGCACGGCGAAGTTCGCCGGCACGACCCGGCTCGCCGCATTCCCGCCGACCGTCTCCGGGCTGCTTCGCCGGCACGATAGTACAAACGATCTGGATTGCAAACGCCGGAAGACAGAGGACGTCCGCGTCGAACGCCGGACGGCGTGGTCGCGCCCAGGCCGGACGCGAGGAGATGCGCGCCCCGTCGCACCGGCTCGCCACACCGACCGCCGTCCTCCCGCCGGCTGTCGGCCTCCCCGGCTCCGCACCGCCAACATTCCGGTTTCGCGGGTGCCTCGGCTCTGCCATCGTGCCGGGTGCGGAAAGCCCGGGCGGCCTCGATGCGCCAGGGGTATCCACGCATCATCGACACGATCGGATTTTCCCCATGGCCATCTCCATCAACTGCGACATGGGCGAAGGGTATGGCCTATACCGCTGCGGCGACGACGAGGGCATCATGCCCTTCGTCCACATCGCCAACGTGGCCTGCGGCTTTCACGCCGCGGACCCGAGCGTGATGCGGCGCACCGTCGGCTTGGCGAAGCGCCACGGCGTCAAGGTCGGGGCGCACCCGTCCTATCCGGATCTCCAGGGCTTCGGCCGCCGCGAGATGAAGATGGGCCGGGACGAACTGGTGGCCTGCATCATGTACCAGGTGGGCGCCCTCAAGGCCTTCCTCGACGCCGAAAGCATGCCGCTGAACCACATCAAGCCGCACGGCGCCCTGTATGCCGCAGCCATCCGCGACCCGGCGGTCGCGGAGGCGATCGCGGAAGCGGTGGGCGTTTTCGGGGTTCCGGTGCTCGGCATGGCGGGCACGAACCAGGAGACAGTCTATGGCGCCCATGGGCTGACGTTCGTCGCCGAATATTACACCGACCTCGGTTATTCCGACGAGGGCGCGCTCATCGTCACCCGCGTGCACGAGGCCACCGATCCCGCCGAGGCGGCGCGCCGCGCCGTGCGGGTGGCGAAGGAGCAGGTCGCGGTGTCGATCAACGGCCGCGACCTCCCGATGCGCGCGGAATGCTTCTGCATTCATTCCGACACGCCGACGGCGGTTCCCCTGGCGCGCGCGGTTCATGACGCGCTGCGGCCCTGGTTCGGCTGACGGGGGCGCGTTCACTCCGCCGCGAAGGCCTGAGGTTCGCCCCAATGGTCGGACGACCTCAGCCGGAACATGGCGCGGAACTGCCGTGTCGAGTTGGGACAAAGCTCGCCCGTTCCCCAGTCGAGAACCACGCCGTGGCGCCGCACGACGTCGAGCGTATCGATCTCGCCGGCCCGGAACCGGCGCGCGACGCTCTCGGGGTCCTCGGACAGCCACCCCGCCCGTTCGGCCCGGATCTTGGCGCGCGCTCGCTCGGTTCCCGCCTCGTCCACGGCGTAGGCGCACAGGTCGACATCGACCGCCCTGATGACGACGCCGTAATCCCTTTCGGCCCGCTCGACCGAGACATAGCCGTCCGCCACGTCCTCGCGGACCTTCAAGGGGTCGCGCTCGAGCGGGTCGCCGTAGCCGCCGCCCCCGGCGGTCGGCCGCGAGAACAGATCGCCGCTCGCGAGCGGCACGTCGGAGAACACCGACCCCAGCCACGTGTCCTGGTTGGCCCCCGCCCTGCGGATGTGCAGCCCGTGCGGCATCGACGGCAGGCCGCCGTTGGTTCCCCACACGATGGCCCGCTCGCGATCGCAGATATAGGAGATCACGGTTTTTTCGGCTTCGCGGAGGACACTCGTCTTACGGGCCCCTACCCCGCCCCGGAACTTGCCCGGCCCGCCCGAGTCGGTGACGATCTCGAACTCGGTCGTCAGGATCGGGTTGCCGCGTTCCTGGCCTTCGACCGGTTGGGACATCATGCCCGTGCCGAAACACGCGTTCATGACGTTCGTGCCGTCCTTGCCGTTGCGGCCACCCCAACCGCCCGGCAGCCAGTCGTAGAACATGAAGATGGACGTGTTCGCGCCGCGGGTGTCGAGACCGCCGGTCAACAGGTATTCGATGTTGAACGTGCACGAAATGGCCCGATGCGGCATGATCTTCGACCACATCTCGTAGATCGAGTTCATGATCTTTTCGAACGGCATCAGGAATCCCGTGACCGCGATGGGCCATTCGGCGCTGACGATCGAATCCTTCGGGGCGACGACCTCCAGCACGCGGTAGAACCCCGAATTGAGGGGAAGGTCGGGAAAGAACGTCTTCATGCCGGCGGCGACCGCCGAGAAGGTCGCGCCGAACGCCGAATTGTAGATCGAGCCGATGCACGGGTGGCTTCCGGTGAAATCGTAGATCACCCTGTCGCCCTTGATGGTCAGCTTGATCCGGATCGGGATCATGCCCTCGCCCGCGGCGGGGTCGCGGTCGATGTAGTCGACGGTGTCCCATTCGCCGTCCGGCAGGGCGGCGACGCGCTGGCGCACCGCGCGTTCGACGTAATCCTGCACCGCCGCCATGCCGTCGACGACGGTGTCGCGGCCGTATTTGCCGACCAGGCGAAGGATCTCGCGGGCCGCCACGTTGGTGGCTTCCGCCTGGGCCTGCATGTCCCCGATGATGGACGCGGGATCGCGCGTGTTCGATGCGATCAGGTGCGCCACGTCCCTGCAGAACCGGCCCTTGTCGAACAGCCGCACCGGCGTGATGCGCAGCCCTTCTCGAAACATCTCCTTCGCCAGCACGTCGAAGGACCCCGGCACGGAGCCGCCCATATCGGACCAGTGGCCGTTCGATTGCGCGTAGCCGATGATCTCCGTCCCGACGAAGATCGGCCGGATCAACCGGACGTCGCTGAAGTGCGTGCCGCCCGCGTAAGGGTCGTTGATGGCGTAGACATCGCCCGGATGCATGTCCCCCTTGAAGAAGCGGATCACCTCCTTGCAGGTGTAGTGCAGCGTTCCGACGTGCACCGAGATGTCGCCGTTGCCCTGCGCGAAACTGTCGCCGTTGGCGTCGTTGAGCGCGTTGGAGAAGTCGCGATTGTACATCACGAACGAATAGCAGGTCCGCAGGATCTGCTCGGCCATCTGGTCGACGGCGGTGATGAAGGAGTTCTTGAGGACCTCGAAGGTAACGGGGTCGAGGGCTTTGTTCCCGCTCATGAGCCGGCCTCCTGGCGAAGGATGATATTCAGCCATCGGTCCACCTCGGCGGTGAAGCCGGGCGGCACGACGGTGGTCGAGTCGAACTGTTCGACGATGGCCGGACCGGCGATCCTGACCCCTGCCCCGAGATCCGGCCGCCAATAGATCGGCGCGTCGAGGGCGCCGGTGCGCTCGAACCAGACCGGGCGGCGGGCTTTCGGCGCCGGAACCGAACCCGACGCGGCGTGCACTTCGAGCTCGGCCTTCGGCACGACGCCGACAGCCTTCAGGTTGAGGCGGAAAAGCCCGACCGGCGCCTCGTCGCGGCGGAAGTTGTACTCGCGCTCGTGCTGGGCGTGGAACGCGTGCGTGAGGTCGCCGAGCGAGGTGATCGGCGAGGGGGCCGGCACCGCGAGGGAGCGCCACTGACCCTGGTACATCATGTCGATCGTGCGCTGCGTGACGATGTTCCCGGGTGCCACGTTCTCGTGGGCGAGGCGCTCGACGGCCTCATGTTCGAGCCTCTGAAAGGCTGCCTCGATGGCGTCCGGATCCGCCTCGGCCGCGGGCTTGATGTAGCTTTCGGCGAGATCGTGCTGCACGTCGACGAGCAGGCATCCCATCGCGGAGGTGATGCCGGGGTGCGGCGGGATGATCACCGCCGGAATCGACAGTTCCTTGGCGATGTCGGCACCATGCAGCGCCCCCGCGCCGCCGAACGCCACGAGGGCGAAGTCGCGCGGATCGTAACCCCGGCTGATCGAGATCAGGCGCACCGCGTCGGCCATATTGGCATTCGCCACGCGGATGATGGCATGGGCGGCGTCGTGCAGTTCGAGGCCGAAGGGCTCGGCCACACCGGACCGCACGGCCTCGCGCGCCAGGTCGGCGTCGAGCGTGATGCTGCCGCCGGCCAGCCCACCTCCGAGACGACCGAGCGTGATGTTGGCGTCCGTGTTGGTCGGCACGAGGTTGCCGTTGCCGTAGCATGCCGGGCCGGGATTCGCGCCCGCCGATTGCGGCCCGTTGCGCAGGCCGCCGGCCTCGTCGATCCAGGCGAGCGAGCCGCCCCCCGCCCCGATCGTGAGCACTTCGATGCTCGGGAAGCGGATCGGGTAGCCGAATTCTATGAACCAGTCCTTGGTGACGCGGGACTGGCCCTCGTAGGCTAGCGACACGTCGCAGCTCGTGCCACCCATGTCGAGCCCGATCGCGTTCGGGAACCCGCACTGCGCCGCGATGTGCCGGCTCGCGATCGCGCCGGCGGCGATCCCCGACCCCGCGAGCCGCCCCGCGAAATCCCCGACCGCCTTGGCGGTCATGACGCCGCCGCCGGTGTGCAGCAGCAGGAGGTCGCTCGTATAGCCGGCCTGCGCCAAGCGCGACCCGAGCCGCGCCGTGTAGTCGACCAGCACGGGGCTCAGGGCCGCGTTGACGACCGTGGTCGAGAACCGCTCGTGTTCGAAGATTTCCGGCAGAACCTCCGATGACGTCGACACCGGCGTGCCGGGCAAAACCTCGACGAGGATCTCCTTCATCCGCTTCTCGTTCGCGGGATTGACGTAGGCGTTCATGAAACAGACCGCGACGGCGGCAACGCCGCGCTTCTTCAGCACGCGCGCGACCTCGCGGGCCTCGTCTTCGTCGAGCGGCGCCACGATCACCCCGGCGGCGTCGACCCGCTCGCCGACGCCGAGCCGGTCGCGGCGGGGCACATAGGGCGGCGCCACGTCCTTATAGGTGTCCCACAGATCCTCCTTGTTGGCCCGGCGGATCTCGATCACGTCGCGAAACCCCTTCGTGCACACCATGGCGGTGCGCGGCAGGCGGCGCGTGATCAACGCGTTGGTGGCGACCGTCGTCCCGTGGGAAAACAGGACCACGTCGGCGAGATCGAGGTTCGCCGAGGCGAGGCCCGTCATCACGCCCTCGATCGGGTCCTTCGTCGAGGCCGTCTTGGCGATCCGGATATGCCCCGTGTCCTCATCGAGGATGCAGATGTCCGTGAATGTCCCGCCGATATCCACGGCGACGCGCAGCTTAGGCACTGGCCCTCCCTTGATCCTGCCACCGATCAGCCCTGCCGAACGCGGATGCGATCGAGCACGACGCCGACGATGACGATGAGACCCAGAACGATCATCTGGACGTAACCGTCGATGCGCGCGAGGTTCATACCATTGGAAAGGACGGTGACGAACAGCGCGCCGATGACGGCCGTGCCGACGCCGCCCGAGCCTCCCACCAGGCTGGTGCCGCCCACCACCGCCGCCGCGATCGCCTGCAGCGACAGGGACCCGCCGAGGTTCGGCTCCCCCGAGCCGGTCCGTGCGGTCAGCATCATGGCGCCGAGCGCGGCCAGCGCGGCGCTCAGCAGATAGGCGTAGGCCAGGATGCGCCGGGTCGGAACGCCGGCCACGGCCGCCGCGCGACTGTTGCTCCCGATGAGGTAGAGCGATCGGCCGAACACGGTGTTGTTGAGAACGAAATTGAGCGAGACGCCGACCACGACCGCGATCGCGATGGCGGCGGGCACGCCGAACACGGAGCCGCTGTAGAGGATCGAAGAAAACAGGTCCGGGACACCTTGCACCGGGCGGCCGCCTGACAGCGTCGTCGCGATCCCGGTGGCGATGTTGAAACTGCCCAGCGTCGCGACGAAGGGGCTGACCCCCAACAACGCGATCACCACCCCGTTGAACAGGCCGACGAGGCTGCCCACCCCGAGGCCAGCCAGCATGGACAGCACGACGACCGCGGTGGTGTCCACGCCGGCCCCGCCGAGTTTCGCCATGACGAGCGCGACCGCGACGCTGACCGTCGAAACCGCGGGGCCGAGCGCGAGATCGAAGCCGCGCGTCAGGATCACCACGGTCTGGGCCATGGCGAAAATCGCGAGATAGCTGGTTTGCTGGAGGATGTTGACGAGGTTGCCGGTCGACAGCACCCGGCCGTCGGCAAGGTCGAACCCGACAAGCAGAACGACGAGGGCCGCCGGCAGGATCGCCCGCACGAGCCGCGCCCGGGTCAGGATCGAACCCGGTCCGGCCCCGGGCAGGGAAGCGTGGGCCAGATCGGCATCAGTCACTGGCTTTCCTCCGTCGCGACGCTTCGTCGAGGGCCACCGCCGTCACCATGATGATGCCGAGAAACACGAGCTGCAGGCGGGAATCGACGCGCAGGAGGTTGAGGGCGTTGGTCAGGATGATCAGGAACAACGCGCTCAGCGCCACGATTTCGATGCGCCCGATACCGCCCCTCAGGCTCACGCCGCCGATCACGGCAGCCGCGATCGACTGCAGCATCATGCGGTCGCCTCCGAAACTCGCCTGACCGGAACCGACCTGCGCTGTCAGCAGGATGCCGGTCGTCGCCGCCAGCGCGCCCGAGATCACATAAGTCGAGACCACGTAGCGCCCGATCGACACGCCCGAAACCACGGCCGCGTGCGTGTTCCCCCCGATGGCGTAGACGTAGCGCCCGAGCAGCGTGGTCCGTTGCACGAAAACCATCAATGCGATGATGGCGAAGGCCAGGTAGACCGCCGTGGGCAGACCGAGCCATTGGGCGCGTCCGAACCCGCTCACGAAGCTCTGCGGCATGCCGTAGACCGGGATGCCGTTGGTCAGGATCAGGGCCACGCCGAGCGTCGCCGACATGGTGCCGAGCGTCACGATGAACCCGGAAATCTTCAGCAGCGAGACGCAGAGCCCGTTCACGAGCCCGACGATGGCCCCGCTGCCGAGCCCGGCCAGCACGCCGAGCGCGACGATGAGGCCCGTCTGCCCGGGCAAGCTCGTCGCGCCCCAGCCCATGACCTTGGCGGCGACGACGCTCGCCAGCGCGATGGTCGCCCCGACCGATAGGTCGAAACCGCCGATGATCAGGACCAGTGCCTGCCCGCAGGACACGATCGCCAGGAACGAACCGTTGCGCAGGATATTCAGAACATTCGCGAGCCCGCGGAAATTGGGCTCCACGACCGACATCGCGACGACGATGGCGATCAGAAGCACGGGCAGGATGCCGACGTTCGAGGCAAGGCGCCCCAGGCGCGGGCCGGGCCGGGCCGCGGGAACCCCGACCGAGGCGATCGTCACGACACCGCCTTCGCGGCTTCGAGATGCTCCTTGAAGAAGCTCGCCAGGACGTTCTGCTCGGTTTTTTCGGCGCCGCTGAGTTCCGCCACCACCCGGCCGTGATGCATCACGTAGAGCCGATTGGACAGGTTCAGGACCTCCGGCAGTTCGGACGACACCACGATCACCGCTGCTCCCCCTTCCACCAGTTCCTTCATGAATTCGTAGACTTCGAGCTTCGCCCCGACATCGATGCCGACCGTCGGTTCGTCGAACAGGAAGATGGACAAGTCCCGCGTGAGCGCGCGGCCGAGCATCACCTTCTGGCGGTTGCCGCCCGACAGGCTCCCGGCGGCCCGCTCGATGTTCGAAGGCCGCAGCTTCAGCTTGTCCATGATGGGCTGGATCGCCGAGCGCGCCCCGGCGGCGTCCAGCAGGCCGAACCGGGAGAACCGCTTGAGGTCGAGCGCCGCCATGGAGACGTTCTCGTGGATCGGGCGTCCGAGCGCCAAACCCTCCGCGACCCGGTTCGCGGGAAAATACGCGACCCCGCGGCCGAGGCTTCGCTTCGGCGAGGGATCCTCATAGGGCGTCCCCGACAGGCGGATCGTACCGTTCGTCATGGGCTCGAGCCCGTAGATCGCACGGATCAGTTCCGACTTGCCGCACCCCACCAGACCGGCGATGCCGGTGATCTCGCCCGCCCGGGCGTGGACGTTGACGCCCCGCACGATGCCGCCCGCGATGGCGAGGTTCTCGACATCGACGGCTACGTCCGCCGGCGCGTGGGTGATCTTCGGGAACAGCACGTCGATCTTGCGACCGGTCATCAGTTCGACGAGCTCGCCGTCGGACACCTTGGAAGCGTCGAGGGTCTTGACGAGACGGCCGTCGCGCAAAACCGTGATGCGGTCCGCCAGCGCGCGGATCTCCCGCATGCGGTGGGAAACGTAGATGATGCCGACGCCCTCGCGTTTGAGCTTTGCGATGAGCTCGAACAGGCGCCCGGTTTCGCGCTCCGTCAGCGACGCGGTCGGCTCGTCGAGGATGAGCAGGCGAACATCCCCGAGCAGCGCCTTGGCGATCTCGATCATCTGCTGGTGGGCGCGGGACAGGGTGTCGACCCGGTCTTCCGGCTCGAGACCGAAGCCGAGCTCGGCGATGAGGGCGCGGGCTTTGCGCCGCATCCGACCGCGATTGAGCACCCCGCCCCTCGAGACTTCCCGTCCGAGGAACAGGTTCTCTTCCACGGTGAGGCTCGGAACCAGCGAGAATTCCTGGAACACCGGACTGATGCCGAGCAGACGTGCCTTGTGCGGCGTCAAATGCGCCATTTCCGCGCCGTTGAACCGGAAGGTTCCGCCATCGGGCGGGAAGGTTCCCGCGACGATGTTGATGAGAGTCGACTTGCCGGCCCCGTTCTCGCCGAACAGGACGTGCAGGTCGCCGGCCTCGACGTCGAGGTCGACCCCGTCGAGCGCCACGACACCGGGGAAGCGCTTGGTCATGCCGCGGATCGATAGAAGCGGCTCCGCACCGCCCAGGAGACCGGGGGGCGGAGCCGCCGTCGGAGCGAGGTCGACACTCATGCGCGAAGCCTCGCGATCACGCGCAGCCGATCAAGGCTTGACGCTGTAGACCGGCGTCCAGGTGGTCGGCGCCAGTACCAGCGACATGTCGACCTTGGCTTCCGTAGCCTTGGTGATGACCTCCGGAATCGGCTGGACGAACGCCATCACGGGCTTCTTGTCGAGCAGCCGCACCGCCTGGTCCATGGAGATCCGCCCCTCCGCCACGGGATATTGCGTCGCGAAGGCGGCGATGTCGCCGCGGTTGAGCGCGTCGAGCATCGCCTGGTTTTCATAGGACGACATGATCGTCATATCGCTCTTGCCAGACTCGGCCACGGCGCCCACGGCCGCTTCGGCCGTCGGCGCCGAGCCCCAGATGACGTTCATGCTCGGATAAGCCTGCAACGCATCCTGGATCAACTGCAGCTGCACGGCCACGCCGGTATCGCCGAACTTTTCCCCGAGAATCTTGACCTTCGGGTTCTTGGTGGCGGTCGCCTTGAATCCCTCGTTGAAGGACTCGGCCCAGCCGGAGCCCGCCGGCCCCGGGAAGGTCACGACGTTCGCGGCCTTGTCGGTGAACATGCCGGCCAGGGCCTGCCCGGTCATGATCCCCATCTGCTTGAAATCGACATAGACCATCGCGGGCAACTGGCCGGTGCTCACCGGATTGACCGTGCCGACCACCGGAATGCCCTTGGCCTTGGCTTCCGCGAACTTCTTCGTGAGCCCGGCCTCCGAAATGGCGCCGACCACGATGGCGTCCGAGCCGCTCGCCACGCAATCGTCGAATTGCGACAATTGCCGGGGCAGGTTTTCGTAACCCCCGGCCTCATACAGCGTCATGTTGACGCCGAGCCGCTCCGATTCCTTGACGATGCCGTAGGCCACCGCGACCCAGAAGCTGTCCTTCATGTGAGGGAAAAGAACGCAGATCTTGTAGGGCTTCGAGGCCTTTTCGACCGGCGTGTAGGTGGCGTCGACCGCCGTTTTTGACGACGCGTCGAACACTTTCAAAGGCCACCACGGGGTTTCGGCGGCCGACACGGGAACCCCGTAGGCGACGGTGCCGAGACAGAGTACGGCAGCCAGGCTTTTCTGTAGACTCATGGTCATTCCCTCTGCAAAACGCTTTCGTCCATACCACGCGGCGGGCCGTAAGGCGCTCGCCCGGGACGGATAGCAAAATGTGCGCCATCCGGGCAACACTGGGCGGCGTTGGCTGTTGTATCGCAGCGAAAGCCGCCACAAGCCTCCCCGACGGCCGCGGCCGAGAAGCCGACGCCGGTACGATGCGCGGGGCACGCCGGCGGCGAGGCCGCGAGCATCGGACGACGATCGGCGTTGGCGTGTCGCCTGCCGCGCCGCTCCGACGGCACGAAGGGCCCGCGATCGCCGCTCTCCGTACTAAAGCGTTTTCGGCTCGAATCGTGCTACGACCGTGCCCTTCGTGCACCGGCCCTCCGTCGCCTCCGCGTCCCGGCGCCGGTTTCCTTTACCGATGTGGAGATCTACCGCTTGAACGAACATGTGCCTTCCCGGTCCGCGAACTCGCCAGAGGCCCGCGACATCGCCCATGTGCTGCACCCCTACACGGATGCCCGTCGGCACGCCGACATCGGGCCGCTCATCATCGAACGTGGCGACGGCATCTACGTCGAGGACGTGCACGGCACCCGCTTCATCGAGGCCATGGCGGGGCTTTGGAGCGTCGGGCTCGGGTTCGGCGAGGGGCGCCTGGTGAGGGCCGCGACGGAGCAGATGACGAAGCTGCCCTTCTACCATCCGTTCACGCACAAGTCGCATTCCCCGATGATCGACCTGGCCGAAAAGCTCGTCGAAATCGCCCCCGTGCCGATGAGCAAGGTGTTCTTCACGAATTCCGGCTCGGAAGCCAACGACACCGCGATCAAGCTGCTCTGGTATCGCTCGAACGCGCTGGGCGAGCCGAAGCGCAAGAAGATGATCGGCCGCGTCAAGGGGTACCACGGCATCACGCTGGCGTCGGCGAGCCTGACCGGCATCCCGACCAACCACCTCTCGTTCGACCTACCCCTGCCGGGCTTCCTGCACGCGCGGTGCCCCCACCATTGGCGCGAGGCCTTGCCGGGCGAGACCGAGGATGCCTTCGCCACGCGCCTGGCGGACGAACTCGAGGCGCTGATCCTGGCCGAAGGTCCCGAAACCATCGCGGCCTTCTTCGGCGAGCCCGTGATGGGCGCCGGGGGCGTCATCGTCCCCCCGGACACCTATTGGCCCAAGGTCCAGGCGGTGCTTCGGCGCTACGGGATCCTGCTGGTCGCCGACGAGGTGATCTGCGGTTTCGGCCGCACCGGCAACCTGTTCGGCTCCATCACCTACGACATCCAGCCCGACATCATGATCCTGTCGAAGCAATTGTCGTCGTCCTACCTGCCGATCTCCGCGCTGTTGATGAACGAAACCGTCTACGGCCCGATCGCGGACGAAAGTCACCGCATCGGCACGCTCGGCATGGGGTTCACGGGGGGCGGGCACCCGGTCGCCGCCGCCGTGGCGCTCGAAACCGTGCGCATCATCGAGGAGCGGAACATCGTCGGCCATGTCCGCGATGTCGGCCCCACGATGCAGGACCATCTGCGTGCGCTGGCGCGGCATGATCTCGTCGGGGAAGCGCGCGGCGTCGGCCTGATCGGCGGCCTCGAACTCGTGACCGACAAGGCGGCCAAGACGGGGCTCGACAAGCCCGGCCAGCTCGGTGCTTTCGTCAACGGCTTCGTCCAGGCCAACGGGGTGATCTCCCGCAACATGGGCGACACGCTCGGCTTCTGCCCGCCGCTCATCATCACGCAATCGCAGATCGACGATCTGTTCGGCCGGGTCGGCAAGGCGCTCGACGAGGCCGCGGCGGCGCTGCCCCGCTGAAGCGCGGCCCGCCAGTCCGAAGGCCTCAGGCGCGGCTTTCCACGATGACGAGGAAGCCGAGGCGGTCGACATGGGCCGTCTGGCCGGCAAGCACGAGCGTCGTCGCCGTGGGTTCCTCGACGAGGGCCGGCCCGGCGAACGGAACATCGCAGGGCAGCTTGTCCCGGTCGAACACGGCGGCGGTCGCGCGACCCTCGTCGGTGCGGATCGTCCGCGAGGGGCCTCGGGCCTCCGCCATGGAGCGCGGGCCATCGTGCCGCCGGGGCGAGACAGGCGGCGCGGGCTGTTCGGCCGATACGTGATACGTCACCAGTTCGGCGGCCGTGCCGTCGAGACGGAACGTATAGGCCTTGGCGTGAGCCGCCCCGAAAGCCGAGATCAGCCGGGCCACGTCGTCGATCTCGGGACCGAGGTCCACCGCTACGGTGTGCTCCTGCCCGCGATAGCGCATCTCGACCCTCTCGGTGATCGAGAGACGGGCGCCGGTCTCCGTGCCGAACCGCCGCGCCGCTTCCGCGGCGAGTTCGGACAGGATCGCCCGGGCCGTCTCGAAACCGGCCTCGTCCGCCGGACGCAGCAGCGTGCGCGACAGATCCATGCGCGGCGCGCTCGACAGCATGCCCCCGGCGGAGAACAGGCCGGCCAGGGGCGGCACGACCACGCGGGCGACGCCGAGGTCGCGGCCGAGGGCGGCGGCATGCATCGGCCCGGCCCCGCCGCTCACCAGCAGCGCCATGTCGCGCGGATCATGGCCCCGCTGCACGCTCACGAGCTTCAGGGCGTTGATCATCTTGCCCTCCGCCACCCCGATCACGGCGCTCGCGGCCGTTTCGACATCGCCGCCCATCCGCGCGGCCACGGCCTCGAAGGCCTTGCAGGCCGCCGCGCGATCGAGATGGACCGAGCCGGCGAAACGTCGGGGGTCGAGAACGCCGCAGATCAGTTTCGCATCGGTGACCGTGGGATCGGTTCCGCCGTGCCCGTAGCAGGCGGGACCGGGATCGGCGCCGGCGCTCTCGGGTCCCACCGCCAGCGACCCGTCTTCGGCGATGCGGGCGATGGATCCGCCGCCGGCTCCGATCTCCACGATGTCCACGACGGCGACCTGCACCGGGTAGCCCGGGTCGAGGCGGGACCATTCGAGGCGGTAATCGTCCTTCAGCGTCGGACGGCCATCGAGAACGAGCGAGCATTTGGCCGTGGTGCCGCCGACATCGAGGTGGAGAACGTCACGCAGCCCGAGCATCCGCGCCGCGTGGGCGGCTCCCGCGACCCCTCCGGCGGGGCCGGACTCGACGAGGGCCAGGGGCGCCGAGCGGGCGTCCGCGATCGTCGAAAGCCCGGCGTTGGATTGCATGACGTAGAGCGGCCCAGGGTAGCGGCGCGACCGGAGCGCGCCCTCGAGCGCGGCCAGGTAGCGCGCCATGACGGGCCCGACGTAGGCGCTGAGCACGGCGGTCGTGCCCCGCTCGTATTCCCGCCAGCGGCGGGAAACCTCGTGGCTTGCCACCACGGTCATGGCGGGAAAGCGGTCGCGCAGGTAGGCGGCGGCGGCCCGCTCGTGAACCGGATTGGCGTAGGCGTGCAGAAACATGATCGCGACCGCCTCGACCCCGGCGCCCGCCAGTCGCCCGGCCACGGCCTCGAGGCCCGCATCCGACAAAGGCTCGCGCGGGCGCCCGGTCGCGTCCATCCGCTCCTGCACCTCGAAGCACAGGTGGCGCGGCACGAACGACGCCGGGGAGCGCGCACGCAGGTTGTAGAGGTCGGGCCGGTTGCCGCGCCCGATGGCGAGCACGTCCCGAAACCCCGCCGTGGTCACGAAGGCGGTTCGCACACCCTTGCGTTCGATGATGGCGTTGATGACGGTGGTGCCGCCGTGAACCATGAAGCCCACGGCGGCGAGCGACCCTTCGTCGAAGCCGGCCCGCGCCAGCGCGGCGACCACGCCTCGCGACGGATCGTCCGGCGTCGTCAGCACCTTGGCGGTCGTCACACGGCCGCTCTCGTCGTCGATGGCGACGAGGTCGGTGAACGTGCCCCCGACGTCGGTGGCGACGCGGATCACGGCGCGCGGCCGCGCAACGCCGCCGTCGCGGCCTCGTCGACCGCGAGGGTTTGCGGGCGGACGACCACGCCGTAGCTGTCGCGCGCGACAGCGGGGTCGATCAGGCCGTCGCGAACGTCGTCGAGCACAAGCGCGACCTCGCGGTCGAACGGCCGTCCCCATCCTCCCCCGCCGCCCGTGACGATGCGAACGCTGGTTCCTTGACCGACCGCGAAACGGGGGGTGCGGGACAGATGCGTCGTGGTCACGCCGTCGTCGACCACGACGCCGTTGCAACTGCCCGGCTGCCCCCCGTCCATTCCCCACGGCTTCGTCCGGTTGCGGCCGAAGCTGCAGGACAGGACGGCGCCCTCGCTCAGGATCGCGTAGTCGCGGATCAGGCCATAGCCGCCGCGCCGGCGGCCCGCGCCGGCACCGCCCTCGACGTTGTAGCCGTAGCGACGCACGAGGAGCGGCAACCTCGCCTCGAGCACCTCGACGGAATAGTTGAAGGTGTCGCCGTCCGTGATCGCGATCAACCCGCTGGCCCCGTCGGCGTCGTCGCAGGCGCCCCACCCGCCGTGCTGGGGCTCGATGTGGACGAAGTCCTCACCCGCGGGCGTCCGCCCGACCACATAGGTGACGCAGAGGCTCATGTACGATCCCGCGCTGAAGCGATGCGGCGCGAGCGGCGACAGGGCCTTCCAGACGAGTTCCGAAGCCTGGGCGGAGGCCTCGTAGTACCATCCCGTGGGGCTGGGCTTTTCGGCGCTGAACACGGTGCCGGGCGGGACCGTTACGGTCAGCGGCCGGAACCAGCCCTCGTTCGAGGGCTCGCCGGGCGCCACGAGGGCCTTGAACACGGTTTTGACGGCGGATTGGAGCGCCCCGAAACTGCAGTTGATCGGCGCGGCGCGTGCCGCGGCGGAGCCGGTGAAATCCGCCTCGACCCGATCGCCCGCGATCCGCACCGCCACCCGTACGTGAACCGCGCACGCCTCGACGCTGTCGCCGTCGATCACGTCGCTCGCCTCGTAGACGCCGTCGGGCAACGCCGATACCACCGCGCGGGCGCGGGCTTCGCTGGTGGCGAGGATGCGGTCGAACACCCAACGGAGGGTCGCGGCGCCGTAGCGCTGCGCCGTTTCGGCGAGCCGTCGGCCGGCGATCCGCACGGCCGCGAGTTCGGCGTTGATGTCGCCCAGCGCCAGCACCGGCAGGCGGACGTTCTCGGCGATGATGCGGGCGATGTCGTCGATCAGGAGGTCGTCGCGGGTGAGCCGCACGCCCGAAAGCCGCAGCCCTTCCTGGAACACGGAGGTCGCATCGGCGGGCAGGCTCCCCGGGACCGCGCCCCCCACATCGAGCAGGTGGGCCACCGCGATGGCGAATCCCAGCGTTTCATCGCCATGGAAGATCGGCCGCACGACCGCGAAGTCGCAGGCGTGGGTGCCTCCTTGAAAGGGATCGTTCGTGACGAAAGTGTCGCCCGGCCGCAGGTCGCCCGCGAACCGCTCCTTGATGAAGCGCACCTGGGCCGAGAACGTCCCGGTGAAGAGGGTGATGCCGTTCGTCTGCGCGATCAGGCTGCCGTCGGCGTCGCAGAGCCCGCACGCGAAATCGAGCACCTCGTAGATCACGGGACTCATGCTGGAGCGGGCCAGGACGATCGCCATCTCGTCGACGATGGCGAGAAGCCTCCCGGTGACGACCTCCCGCGTCACGTCCGCAGCGCCGGTCCTCGCAGTCACGTGTCGACCCCCCAAGCCGCGGACGAAAGGACGGGCCGCGCGCCGCGGCCGCGCGCGGTGTCCGGGAGCCGCGCCCGTTCCAGGTCATGCGCCGCTTTCCCGATCGCGACCAGCGTCCCGTCGAAGACGCGCGCTCGCCGCTTGCAAGACAGGGACCAGGCAGCTCTTGGAAACGCGCGGGCCTTACGGCGCGGCGGTTCGTGCCGTCCACAGGCGTGTGGCGAACAAGGCTTGACTGGCATCGGGGTTGCGGTTCCGCTTCATCGACATGCCGATGGCATCCGGCCCCAAGGAGACACCATGAAACGCTTGCTTATGATCGCCGTGTTGTGCGCGACCGCGACCGGCGCCATCGCGGACGACACCTGCGCGAGCCGGGCCGCCGACAAGAAGCTCGCTGGCGCCGCCAAGACGAGCTTCATGAAAAAATGCGGGACGGACGCGGGCGCGACCTGCGACGCCGCGGCTTCGGCGAAGAAGCTCGCCGGCGCCGCCAAGACGAGCTTCACGAAGAAGTGCGTCAGCGACGCCGTCGGCGGCTGACCCCGAACCGGAGCGCTAAGGCGCGCGCGGGGGACACCGCGCTTCGCTGGCGCGGGGCGCCTCCGTGGTGGCGAGGCCCGAGGAAGCGAACCGCCAGGGTTTTAGGAGGCAACTTCGGGCAACATGAGCCGTTGTCGCCCGGACGGGACATCGCCCGTTCGAGGCCACGCGGCGCCGCGTGCGAACGAGGGCAGTGCAACGTCCCAGACCCAGACCCGAAACCTTCAGAGACGCAACGTCGAGGCTATCGCCAAGGTCGAGGCCGCGGTGCTCGGCGAGCGCTCCCGCGGAGAAAGGATCGGGCGCTGGTGCATCCGCACGATCGGCACGCCGCGCTCCGTCGTCATCCATCTCGCCGTTTTCGCGGGCTGGATCGTGTGGAACGGCACGCGCGGCCGCGCTTGGGCGTTCGATCCCTACCCGTTCCCCCTGCTTTCCTTGGGCACCTGCCTCGAAGCCATCATGCTCGGGCTGCTGATCCTGACCTCGCAGAATCGCCTGCAGCACGAGGCCGATCGTCGCGCTCACCTCAATTTGCAGATCAACATGATGGCCGAGGTGGAAGGCACCAAGGTCTTGGAGATGCTTCACGGCCTTTGCCGCCACTTCGGCGTCGAAAGCGAGGCCGAACATCTGCTCGAAGAACTGAAATCGGAAACGGATCCGGAGGCGATCGTGGCGTCGATCAAGGCTTCGATGCCGGTCGAGGAATGAGGGTGCCGGTGCCGGCACGGATTTCGATCCGGCTCGGGAAACCGAACGGATCGCCCGGTCCCGCATTGACTGTGGGACCAAGCGCGCGGGACGCGGCGCGGTCGGGCCAGTGATCGTCGCGGTCGATGAGGCCGTAGGCCCGGTAGCCCTCGGCCCGATGGAGGTGGATTTGCAGAAGCGCAGGTTGGGACGTTCGGACATCGTCGTGGCGCCCTGGTGCTTCGGCGGCAACGTATTCGGGTGGACCGCGGACGAGGCCACGTCCTTCGCGCTGCTCGACGCCTTCGTGGACGCGGGTTTCGACTTCATCGACACCGCCGACGTTTATTCCCGATGGGCGCCCGGCCACACCGGCGGCGAATCGGAAACGATCATCGGCCGCTGGCTCAAGAGCCGCCGCAACCGCGACCGGGTCGTCATCGCCACCAAGGTCGGCATGGACATGGGTCCCGGCAAGGACAACCTGTCCAGGACCTACGTGGCGGAGGCGGTGGAGGCGTCGCTGCGGCGCCTGGGCACCGACCGCATCGACCTCTACCAGGCGCATCGAGACGACCCGAAGACGCCGATCGAGGAAACGCTCGAAGCGTTCGGCGACCTGGTGGCGGCCGGCAAGGTCCGCGCGATCGGGGCCTCGAACTTCGCCGCGGATCGCCTGAAAGCCTCGCTCGAAGCGAGCGCTCGGCTCGGCCTGCCGCGCTATGAAACGCTGCAGCCCGAATACAATCTCTATGCCCGCCAGGAGTTCGAGGCCGATCTCCTGCCCCTGTGCCGCGAAGCCGGCGTGAGCGTCATCCCGTACTTCTCGCTGGCGGCGGGCTTTCTCACCGGCAAATACCGGTCCGAAGCCGACCTCGGCGGCAGCGCGCGCGGCGAGGGCATACGCAAATACCTCAACCCGCGCGGGTTCCGCGTGCTCGACGCGCTCGACGCCGTGGCTCGGCGGCGCGGCGCGACCCCGGCGGAAATCGCGCTGGCCTGGCTCGCGGGGCGGGACACGATCGCGGCGCCCATCGCCAGCGCAACCTCGCTCGATCAGTTCCACCATCTCGCGCGCGCGGCCGAACTTGCGCTCGACCCCGCCGACCGCGAGGAACTCGACCGCGCGAGCGCGCCGGCCGCTTGACGGCGCGGCCGGCGCGCCTCCGCTTACCGGCCGCTCGGCTGCTCGCGGCGCGGCGGCCGCGACCACAGCCTGCCGCCGCCGGCGTGGTCGCAATCCGGATCGTCGCTGAGCGGCGCCTCGCCCGTTCTGACCCGGGCCGCGGCGGAACCTCGACCGAAAGCCGCCCGTTGCCGTCGGCCGGGCGACCCCCGCGTCGCGCGGGCACGCGATCCGGGCGCCCTCACCAACGGAAAGGCACACCATGCGCGCGCTCACCTGGCACGGCAAAGGCGACATCCGCTGCGACAGCGTCCCCGATCCGACGATCGAACATCCGCGCGACGTCGTCATCAAGGTGACGGCCTGCGCGATCTGCGGCTCCGACCTCCACCTTTACGACGGCGTCATGCCCGGCATGAAGAGCGGGGACGTCCTCGGCCACGAAACCATGGGCGAGGTCGTCGAGGTCGGCTCCGCGATCACCACGCTCGAGGTCGGCGACCGGGTCGTCGTTCCCTTCACCATCGCGTGCGGCGAATGCTTCTTCTGCAAGAAGGGCCTGTTTTCGGGCTGCGAGCGGTCGAATCCCAATCGCAAGATGGCCGAGGAGGTTTGGGGCCATTCGCCCGCGGGGCTGTTCGGCTACACGCACCTGCTGGGGGGCTTTCCGGGCGGTCAGGCCGAATACTTGCGCGTTCCCTATGCCGACGTCGGCCCCATCAAGGTCCCGGCGGGGCTGAGCGACGAGCAGGTGCTGTTCCTGTCCGACATCTTCCCGACCGGCTACATGGCGGCGGAGTTCTGCGACATCAAGCCGGGCGACACGATCGCGATCTGGGGCTGCGGTCCGGTGGGACAGTTCGCCATCAAGAGCGCCTTCCTGCTCGGGGCGGGGCGCGTCATCGCGATCGACACCGTGCCGGAGCGGCTCGCCATGGCCCGCGCGTCGGGCGCCGAAACCCTCGACTTCCTCGAGGACGACGTTTACGGGCGCATCCAGGCACTGACCGAGGGGCGCGGCGCGGACGCCTGCATCGACGCGGTCGGCACCGAGCCTCACGTCACGGGCAGTTTCGACAGCATCCTCGACCGTGTGAAGCAGGCAACGTTTCTCGGCACCGACCGTCCACACGTGCTGCGGCAGGCGATCCACAATTGCCGGAACGGCGGCATCGTCTCGATCGTAGGGGTCTATGGCGGCCTGCTGGACACGATACCGTTCGGGTCGGCGGTGAACCGCGGCCTCACGTTCCGGATGTCGCAGACACCCGTGCAGAAATATCTGCCGGGATTGCTGGAGCGCATCGAGAAGGGCGAGATCGACCCCTCCTTCGTCATCACGCACCGCGCCTCGCTCGAGGACGGCCCCGGTCTCTACAAGACTTTCCGGGACAAGCGGGACGGCTGCATCAAGGTCGTGATGAAGCCGTAGGTCAGGGACCGCGCGCGGCCAAGCCGGAGCAGCCGTTGCGGGCCCGCTCCCCCGTACACCTTCGGGCGGCGGCGCCCGGAGGCGTTCGAGCGCGGTCCGGTCATGCGGCCCGGCGAACAGCGTGCGGGAAGTCTGCGCGCCAGATTCTGAAACCACTGGTCTAATTGCTGGTCTCCCGGCGGATGCCAGCGCGCGCGGACCTCAGCACTCGGCGTGCCGATCGGGCTCGCTGCGTCGGCCGCGGCGCCTCGCGTTCTGTGAAACGAACGCCCCGGAGCTGGCCCGCGTACGTGCGCGCGGCAGGCCGATGGTCTATAGTGCGCCGATCACCCCGCCCGACCTGGGAGCGTGGTCCTGAAACGACCGTCCCTCGAGAACCATCGCCGGTGAGCGCGGACCCCGCGCGTGCGCCGCGCCCTAAACGCCACGACGGCGCGGCGGACCGCTTGCGCGACGACATCGTCGCGGGCCGTTTCCGGGATGCCGATCTTCTCCCCGGCGAGCGCGAGCTCGCCACGACGCTCGGCGTGTCCCGCACGACCCTGCGGCGCGCGCTCGCGACGTTGATCGACGAAGGCGTGCTGTTCCACCGGCAGGGCCTCGGCACATTCGTGAAGGCGCGTCCGAGCCCCCGGGGCGTCACGCCCGACCCGGCGCCCGGCGCGCCGCGTGCCGCACCGGATCGCGTCAGAGGGGTCGGGACCGGCACCAGGACGTCGCGCACCATCGCATGGGTGCTCGCCCCTCCCCTGCCCGAGGACGCCCTGCAACTCGGGCTCTCGCCCGATGACGCCGCGGCGCGGCTGTGCCGGCTCGTGTCGAAGGGAGGCATGGCCCTGGCGGTCGAGCACGCGGTGGCGCCCCTGCGCTTCATGCCGGCGGATTGGCAGGACGCGGTGAGCCTGGTCGAGGCACTGGCCGCTCACGGCCATCCTCCCGTGCGCATGCTGCAGCGCCTGCGCGCGGTACCGATCGGGGACGTCGACGCGGCGCACCTCGGCGTGGATTCCCGCCATCCGGGCTTGCTGGTCGAGAGCGCGGGCTTCCTGTCCGACGGGCGCTGTTGCCTTCGCGCGCGCGCGCACCACCGGGCCGACCTCTTCGACGGCCTTATCGAGTCCAGTCACGGTCGCGGGCTCGCCTGATCGGCGGACGGGGCGGGACCGGCCCGTTCGACCGGCGCCGTCGCGGGCTCGGCGCGAAGCCAGCAACGTGGGCGTTTTACCGAAGCATTAACCTTGTTTTCGCGTCAACAAATTGCCTGAACTCGGCCATATTCCGCAAAGGTCTCGGAAACCATTGCGGCTTAGCTAAGGGTCATCGGCTCCGATCCGAGTTTTCGAGGACACACGATGTCAATCAAACAAGCGCTCGCGACGGCCGCGCTGGCGGCGGGCTTCACCGCCTCGGCCCTCGCGGCCGACCTCCCCCGGCGCGCCTACGCCGACCCCTATCTCGCGCCGGTCCCGGTGTTCAGCTGGACCGGCTTCTACGCGGGCGCCAACGTCGGCGGCGCGTTCGGCAACCACGGCGGCGCCCTGCGGCCGGACTTCACGACCTCGTCGCCGATCGGCGACAGCCGCGACGACGCCGGCTTCATCGGCGGTGGCCAGGTCGGCTACAACATGCAGATGGGGCAGCTCGTCTACGGCATCGAGGCGGACGCAGACTATCTCGGCCTCGGCAACAGCGGCACCTTTTCGACGAGCACCACCGTCGGCACCACCAACGGCGTTTTCCAGGCCAACCGCGACAGCGGCGACGGCTTCCTCGGCACGGTCCGGGGTCGCATAGGCTACGCCTTCCTGCCGCGCCTGATGGCCTACGGGACCGGCGGTCTGGCCTACGGACAGATCGGCTCGGCCTATACCGGTGCGACGTTCACGAGCAATTCGGGCGCCATCACCAATTACACCACGAGCAACAACGACGACATTCGCGTCGGCTACGCCCTGGGTGTCGGCCTCGAATACGCGTTCACGAACAATCTCAGCGCGAAGCTCGAATATCTCTACGCCGATCTCGGCCGCAAGGACTATGTGCTGACCGACATCAAGTCGGGCGGCATCATCACCGCGCGGTCGAGCGGCGAGGCGCAGATCGCCCGCGTCGGCCTCAACTACAGGTTCTGAGCCGACACGGCGCGCGCGTTCGCGCCCCGGCCACCGCCGGCGCGGCCCCGCACGGGCGCCACCGCTCGCCTTGCAACCAAGGGACCGGCATGCCAAATCCGGGCATGCCCAATGTAACGGACCAAGGAGCCGGCAGAGCGTCCGGGCGCCCTGCCCCGCGCGTATCCTTCGTGTCGCTCGGCTGCCCGAAGGCGCTCGTCGACAGCGAGCGCATCATCACGCGGCTGCGCGCCGAGGGCTACGAACTGACGAAGAGCCACGCCGGCGCGGATGCCGTCGTGGTCAACACCTGCGGTTTCCTCGACAGCGCCAAACGGGAGTCGCTGGCCGCCATCGGCGACGCCATGGCCGAGAACGGCAAGGTCATCGTCACAGGCTGCATGGGCGCCGAGCCCGACGCCATCCGCGCCGTCCACCCCAACGTGCTGTCCGTGTCCGGCCCGCAAGCGTTCGACACCGTCATGGCGGCGGTGCGCGGGGTGGCGGCCCCCCCGCACGACCCCTTCCTCGACCTGCTGCCGCCTCAGGGCATCAAGCTGACGCCGCGCCACTACGCCTATCTCAAGATCGCGGAAGGCTGCAACAACGCGTGTTCCTTCTGCATCATCCCGCGGCTGCGCGGGCGGCTCCGCTCCCGCCCGGCCGGCGACGTGCTGCGGGAAGCCGAGAAGCTCGTACGCGCCGGGGTCAAGGAGCTCCTCGTCGTGTCGCAGGACACGGCGGCCTACGGCCTCGACCTCGGCTATCCCGCGGACGCCTTCGACGGCCGCGAGGTGCGGACCCGCTTCATCGATCTCGCGCGCGAACTCGGCCGCCTCGGCGCCTGGGTGCGGCTGCACTACGTCTACCCCTACCCGCACGTCGACGCCGTGATCGACCTGATGGCCGAGGGGCGGGTGCTGCCCTATCTCGACATCCCGTTCCAGCACGCGGCCCCGAACGTACTGCGGGCGATGCGGCGGCCCGGCAAGCAGGAGCGAACGCTCGAACGGATCAGGGATTGGCGCGAGCGCTGCCCCGATCTCACCCTGCGCTCCACCTTCATCGTCGGCTTCCCGGGCGAGAGCGAGGAGGACTTCCACATCCTCCTCGACTGGCTGAACGAGGCCAAACTCGAGCGCGTCGGCGCGTTCAAGTACGAGCCGGTGGCCGGAGCCCCGGCGAACGACCTCGGGCTTCCGGCCGTGCCGCCCGACGTCCAGGCGGACCGGCTTCGCCGCTTCATGGAACACCAGCAGGCGATCAGCGCGGGATTGCTGCGAAAGAAGGTCGGTCGGCGCCTGCCGGTCATCGTCGACGCTCCCGCCGCGGCCTGCTCGGTGGGCCGAAGCAAAGGCGACGCGCCCGAGATCGACGGGAAGGTTTTCCTTTCCCATCGCCGGCCGGTCCGGCAAGGCGACGTCGTCACGGTCAAAGTCGACCGCGCCGATGCCTACGATCTGCACGGCACGGTGGTGTAGGAAACTTATCCGGCCCGAGAAATCGTACAGCGCACAAGTAGGTCAAATCGGATGGTAATCCGAATCAAGTCAACTTCCCTTCGTATTGCTGAAGCACGGCTAAAGCACTGGCGCGAATTCATGGGCTTCGTCGATCGACACCAGCAGGCAAATTGGATTTTTCGCGGTGTTGCAGATGCTGAACGTCATGTGCTCGTACCGAAAGTAGGACGGGATGGAACCGTGTACGACAAGGCGATTGAGCGGGTGATTTTTGCCAATTTCCGACGCCGTGCTAGGCAGTACGTCGACACATCGGCAATGACCGATTGGGACCTGCTGGCCTTGGCGCAACACCATGGACTTCCGACACGTCTTCTGGATTGGACGACGAACCCGCTCGTTGCAGCGTATTTTGCAGTGACGAGCGATCCGCCCGAAGAAACGGCGCGCGTGTACGCCCGCCGAGCTCCACCGCTGGTGGATGTCCTAAGCGGGGCATCCCCTTTCGATTGCCAGGAGGTATTGTCTTTCGTTCCCTCGGCCGTGGCACCGAGGATTGTTGCTCAACGAGGTTTATTCACCATTCACCCTGACCCACCCGAGCCCTGGGACGCGGCGAGCGTGCTGACCGGCAAGGCGAGTGCCCCGCCTGAACGACACGAGTTCGATGTGCCGCAACGATTTCGTGCTTCTTTCGAACGGAAGCTGTTCCAGGTCGCGATCGACGCGTCGGCCGTCAAGTCGGATTTGGATGGGGTCTGCCAGACACTGGCTTGGCAATTTAGAAGCCGGATCGCCGTCGGCAAATTCAACTATTAGGGAGGCCGCATGGCCAACTCCTCGCCCGAACACGATTCCCGGGTTCAGGCCGTGATCGATGCGGTGCAGAATTTCGATCTGACAGAAAGCTCGTCTTGGAGCGACCTCGACGCCCTTTCGACTCACACCTATGTCGATGAGATCGAGGTCGATCCCGAGGGGGTGATTTTAGAGCCCGAAAGCCGCTTTCGCGGCACAATGAGCGTCTATGTCCTCCTGAAGTACGAATCCGAAGGAGAGGACGGATTCGAGACTTCAGACGGCTTTCGGGGCCGCTTCAACGGGCATTTCGAAGCGGAAGCGAAGCCCGTGATCGACGATATCGAGGTCGACACTTCGTCATTCTACGAGGGCGAGAGCGGGATGAACTGACTGGGGCGCACGGGACGGCTTCGTTCTGTGTCCGAATCCGGCGGCGTCAAAATCCGCAACGGCGACCAATCGGCACCCGCTCCCTCGCAACCGCCTCGCCCCCCTACTGCGGCACCTTGTCGTCGATGCCCTTGACGTACCAGTTGAGCCCCAGGATATCCTTGTCGGCCAGGGCCTCGCCGGCCTTCACCGCCACGGTGCCATCCTGTTTCGTGATCGGCCCGGCGAAGGGCTTGAGCTTGCCGGAACGGATCGCCGCCGTCGTGTCCTCGGCCAGTTTCCTGACGTCGTCCGGCATGTTCACGAACGGCCCCATGACCACCATGTCGGCGTCGAGCCCGCCCCAGGTGTCGTGCGACGTCCACGTGCCGTCGAGGACCGCCTTGGTCTCCCGGACGTAATAGTCGCCCCAATTGTCCTCGAGCGAGGTGAGGATCGCCTTCGGGGCGAACTTCGACATGTCGGAGGACTGGCCGAAGCCGTGGGCGCTGGCCTTCTCGGCTTCCTGCAGGGGCGCGGCCGAGTCGGTGTGCTGCACGGTGATGTCGGCGCCCTGCGCGAGCAGGGCCTTGGTGGCGTCGGCTTCCTTGCCCGGGTCGAACCAGGAATTCACCCACACGATCTTGACCTTGAGGTCGGGCCTGATCGATTGGGCGCCGAGCATGAAGGCGTCGATGCCGGACACGACCTCGGGGATCGGGTACGACGCGACATAGCCGACCGTGCCGGTCTTGGTCATCTTGGCCGCGATCTGGCCCAGCACGTAGCGCCCCTCGTAGAAGCGGGCCGAGTAGGTGGCGAGGTTGGCGGCGCGCTTGTAGCCCGTCGCGTGCTCGAACTTCACGTCCGGGAACTTCTTGGCGACCTTCAGCATGGGTTCCATGAAGCCGAACGACGTTCCGAAGATCAGCTTGTGCCCGGAACGCGCCAGTTGCTCGAAGGCACGCTCGCTGTCGGTTTCCGCCACGTTCTCGAGGAAGGTGGTCTCGACCTTGTCGCCCAGCTTCTTCTCCAGGTACTGCCGCCCGAGGTCGTGCTGGTAGGAATATCCGAAATCCCCGACCGGACCCACGTAGACGAACCCGACCTTGAGCTTGTCGGCGGCGGACGCCGCGCCCGCCAGCCCGAGGCTGACGGCGAGCGCCGCCGCCATCCTGATCCATTGACGCATTGACTCTTTCCTCCGGATTGTTGCCGCGGTCCCGAGCCGGGCATGCGGGCGGCCAACGCGCGCAGAACGGACCCGGTCGCGCAAGCATGACGCACGGCGCACCGGATGCAAAGTCCGGGCCTCTCGGGCGACGGTTCCGGTCCGCCCACCTAACGATCGGGCACGAAGGGGATGCCCAGCATGGCGGGCGCGGCGGTCCCCTTGCGACGACGGAGCGACAGCACCACCAAGGCCGCGATCGTCGCGAGATAGGGCAAAGCCGACATCAGCTGCCCGGGCAGCCCGACGCCGAGCGCCTGGGCGTGCAATTGCAGCACGGTCGCGCCTCCGAACAACAGGGCGCCGCCCACGACGCGCCACGGCCGCCACGACGCGAAAACCACGATGGCGAGCGCGATCCAGCCGCGTCCCGCGGTCATTTCGGGCGCCCAAAAGGGCGTGTAGTCGAGCGACAGGTAAGCCCCGGCCAGGCCCGCGCAGGCGCCGCCGAACAGGATCGCCGACACCCGCACGCGCCAGACTGGCAGGCCCAGGGCATTGGCCGAAACGTGGTTGTCCCCCACCGCCCGCAGCACCATGCCGGCGCGGGTACGCGCCAGCACGAAGGCGACGGCGGCCACCAGCGCGAACGCGACATAAACGGTCGCGCCTTCGCCGAACAGGAGCGAGCCCACGACGGGCAGATCCGACAGGGCGGGCACGTGCAGCCGCGCCGCCGTGTCCCGCTTGAGGCCGACGAAACCGCTGCCTATGAGCCCCGACAGGCCGAGTCCGAAGATTGTCAGCGCGAGGCCCGAGGCGACCTGATTCGCCGCGAGCCCCACCGTGAGACAGGCGAACAACGCCGCCATGGCGGCCCCGGCCGCGATCCCGGCGAGGAAACCGACCCCCGTCGAGCCCGTCACACAGGCTGCCGCGAAGCCGGTCGCCGCGCCCATGATCATCATGCCCTCGACGCCGAGGTTCAGCGCGCCTGCCCGCTCGGCCACGAGTTCGCCGATGGCGGCGATGATCAGCGGGGTGCCGGCCGTCACGATCGTGACCAGCACGAGTTGCAACACCGAGGCGTTCACGTCCGCGCCCCCCGGATGAGGCGGACGCGATAGCGCGTCAACACGTCGGCCCCGAGCACGCAGATCAGCAGCAGCCCCTGGAACGTCGTCGTCACGTCGAGCGGCAGCTTCAGGGCGATCTGCGCCGCCTCGCCGCCGACATAGGACAGGGCGAGCACCAGACCGCCGAGCAGGATGCCGGGCGGCGACAACCGGCCGAGGAAGGCCACGATGATGGCCGTGAAACCGTAGCCGGGCGAGATCGACGGCTGCAGCTGGCCGATCTGCCCCGCCACTTCCGCGACGCCCGCGAGGCCCGCGAGGCCACCCGATATGGCGAAGACAAGCACCGTCAGACGGCCCTCGCTGAACCCGGAAAAGCGGGCGGCGCGCGGCGCCGCGCCGACGAGACGCACCTCGAAGCCGAACAGCGTCCGGCCGAACACCACGCTGGCGACGACCACGGCCGCGACCGTGACGAGCACGCCGGCGTGCAGGCGACCGCCCTCGACGAGCATCGGCAGGGTCGCCTCGGGATCGAAGGTCACCGAAACCGGAAAATTGAAACCCTGCGGGTCTCGCCAGGGCCCGCGCACGAGGTAATCGAGGGCGAGGCGGGCGACGTAGACCAACATCAAACTGGTGAGAATCTCCGACACGCCGAGCGTCACGCGCAGAACCGCCGGAACCAGCGCGTAGGCGGCGCCGCCGAGCACGCCGAGCAGCAGCATGGCGGGCAGAACCCACCCGCCGCCGAACGTGCCTTGATAGGCGCCGTCGTGCGTGGCGAGGGCCAGCGCGCCGCCGAGCGCCCCCCCGGCGATGAACTGGCCCTCGGCGCCGATGTTCCAGACGTTCGCGCGGAAGCAGAAGGCGAGCCCGACCGCGATCAGGACCAGCGGCGAAGCCTTGACCGCCACCTCCTCGAGCGACCAGCCGTGGACCAGCGGTTCCACGAAATAGACCAGGAACGCCTGCGCCGGCGAGCGGCCTTCCAGAGCGACGATGAGCCCGCCCAACGCCAGCGCCAGGGCCAGCGCGCCAAGCGGCGCCGCTACCGCGAGCCAGCGCGGCGGGACCTCGCGGGCTTGCAGTTCAATGCGCAAGCGCGGGTCCCGTCGCCGCGCCGGCCATGAGCAGGCCGATATCGTCGCGGTCGACGCGGGCGGTCTCGACGGCGGGAGACAACGCCCCGGCATGAATGACGGCGAGCTGGTGGCAAATCGCGAAAAGCTCGTCGAGATCCTGGCTGATGACCAGCACCGCCGCGCCCCGGGAAGCAAGGTCGACGATGGTCTGATGGATCGCGGCCGCTGCCGAAGCGTCGACGCCCCATGTCGGCTGATTGATGACGAGAACGGCCGGCTCCCGCAGGATCTCCCGCCCGACGACGAACTTTTGCAGGTTGCCGCCCGACAACGTCCGGGCGAGGGGGTCGGCGGAGCCGACGCGCACGTCGAAGCCGCGCACGACCGCGGCGGCGAGCGCCTTGGCGGCGCGGGTCAGGATGAAGCCCGCGCGAACGAGGCCACCGGTGGCGTGACGCGACAGCAGGATGTTGTCCGAGAGCGGAAACCCCGGCACGGCGGCATGCCCGTTACGCTCCTCGGGCACGAAGGCGGCGTTCCTGCGACGCCGGGCGGTGACCCCGAGGCGCCCGACCGGCTTTCCGTCGAGCACGACGGCTGCGGCGTCCCCGGCGAGCGTTTCGCCCGACAAGGCCGCGAACAGTTCGTCCTGGCCGTTGCCGGCCACGCCCGCGACCCCGAGGATTTCGCCCGCCTTCAATGAGAAGCCGATGCCGCGAAGCGCCGTCCCATGCAGGTCGGCTGTCGGCACGGACAGGGACACCGCCGCGAACCGCTCCGCGCCACGGGCCGCCGCCGCGGGCCGCACCTCCCGCACCTGCGCCCCGACCATCATGGCGGCGAGCGAGCGAGCGCTCTCGACCTGGGGATCGCACGCGGCCACGACCACCTTTCCTCCCCGCAGTACGGTCGCGCGCTCGCACAGGCGCTTCACGTCGTCGAGACGGTGGGAAATGTAGAGGAGGGCACGGCCCTCCGCCTTGAGCCGGTCGAGCGTCGAGAACAGGCTTTCCGCTTCCTGCGGTGTCAACACGGAGGTGGGCTCGTCCAGGATGAGGAGCCGCGGGTCCTGCAGGAGGGCGCGCGCGATCTCGATGCGCTGGCGCTCGCCGGCCGACAGGGTCCAGACCGGGCGACCGGGCTCGAGCTTCAGGCCATAGCGCGCTGACACGTCGTGGATGCGGGCGGCGAGATGGCCCACCTTGCCGGGCGGCAGCACCAGGGCGATGTTCTCGGCGACGCTCAGGTTCTCGAACAGGGAAAAGTGCTGGAACACCATGCCGATGCCCAAGGCCCGGGCGGCCTTGGGCGACTCGAGCGCGATGTCCCGCCCTTGCCACCGTATGACGCCCGCGCTCGGCTGCAGGAGCCCATAGAGCATCTTGACCAGGGTCGATTTGCCGGCTCCGTTCTCGCCCAAGAGCGCGTGGCTCTCGCCGCCATGGACGGCGAGGTCGATCCCGTCGTTCGCGACGACGTTGCCGAAACGCTTGGTCAAGCCTTCGACGGCGATGAGGGGCACGCCGCCGTGCGCGGCCCTCTCGACCGGCCGGGGCGGGGTTCCTCTTTCGGCCGGATCGGCGGTCACGGGATCAGGACGGTGCTGCCGGTCGTTTCCCGCGCCTCGAGGGCGCGGTGCGCTTCGGCCGCCGCGCCGAGCGGGACCCGCTTCGCGACGCCGGTCGACACCGCGCCGGAGCGGATCGCGTCGACCACATCGAGCGTCATCGCTTGCAGGTCGTCCCGCTTCGCCGCGTAGGTGAACAGACTGGGGCGCGTCGCGAACAGCGAACCCTTGCGTCCCAAGAGGCCGATGTCGAAGCTCGCGATCGGACCCGAGGCCGAGCCGAACGAGACGAACAGGCCGAGCGGCCGCAGGCAGTCGAGCGATCCCGGGAACGTCGCCTGGCCGACACCGTCGTAGACGACGGTGCAGAGCCGGCCGTCGGTCAGGTCCTTGACCCGGGCGACGAAATCCTCCCGGGCCGTAACGATGACGTGGTCGGCGCCGTGCCGTCTCGCAAGCTCGGCCTTCGCCTCGCTGCCGACCGTACCGATGACGGCGGCGCCGAGCGCCTTCGCCCACTGGCAAAGGATGAGTCCCACGCCGCCCGCCGCCGCATGGACGAGGATGGTGTCGTCGGGTCCGACCCGGTGGGTGCGCCGGAGCAGGTATTGGGCCGTGAGCCCCTTCAGCATCATGACGGCCGCCGTCTCGAACGCGATGTCGGCGGGCAGCGCGACGAGCTTTTCAGCGGCGATCAGACGGCGCTCCGCATAGGCGCCGAGTGCGGTTCCATAGGCGACGCGGTCACCGGGCCTGAAGGCGGTCACATCGGAACCGACCGCGATCACTTCTCCCGATGCCTCGCTGCCCGGCGTGAAGGGAAGCGGGTTCGGGTAAAGACCCGTCCTCTGGTAGACGTCGATGAAGTTGAGCCCGATGGCCCTCTGCTCGATCAGCACCTCGGCCGGTCCCGGGACGCCGACCTCGACATCCTCGTAGGCCAGGACTTCGGGTCCGCCGAAGGCGTGGATGCGGATCGCTTTGGGCATACGGGTGTCCGGGCGCTTGAAGGAAGCTGCGTATCATAGAAAGCTTCCCGCGCGCCGCAACGTCGTAACGCCGCCGGCCACGGCGTTGCCGGTCCCCTTCAGTTTCGGCGCAGGAGGTCCAGCCGGTAGTCCCGGTTGCGGTCGCGGGCGAGCACGGCGAAGTCGCGACCGGCCGCGGCGATGAACGCGTCCGTCGCCTCGTCCCCGGTCGGCGTGCGCGTTTTCTTGCCGATCCAATGGACCAGGATGACGTCGCCCCCGGGAGAGAGGGCGTCGCGGACGCGATCGGCGAGCCGGAGGATGTCCGCGCGGCCGAGATAGTCGATGACTTCGGAGATCACGACGAGGTCGAACCGCCCGTCCGGCCATTGCCCCGGCACCGACATGCGCGCGAGCCGCACCCCGGGACAGGCGCCCATACGCGTGCGCGCCTGGGCCAGCGCGGCCTCGACGGGATCGACCGACAGCAGTTCGTCGCACCGTCCCGCGAGCGCCTCGCTCAGTACGCCGATCGCGCAGCCGATCTCGAAGCCGCGGACGTAGCGCGGGCGCGGCAGGGCCGCGAGCGTCGCCGCGTGTTTGGCGCGCTCGTAGTCGCTCGACGCCAGCCGCCACGGGTCCGGGTTCGCCGCGTAAAGCGCCTCGAAATGATCGGACGGCACAGTGTTTTCGCGCACGCACCCGAACCCGAAGAAGCGTAGACGCCGAACCGACGGCTTGGCGACGCGGTTCAGAACCGGTTGTCGGCCTCGATGAGGCCACGGCTCGTGACGACCACCCAGGAGCGGCCGCGGCGCTCGATCGAGCGTATCTCGCCGACGCCCGGAACGAATTCGCCGGGCGAAACCTCGCGCAGCCGCCCTTCCCGACCTTCCACCAGCGCCACGCCGCCGTAGACGTCGCGCAGCAGCCAGCCTTCGATCGTCGCGGGTTTCGGCGACGCCTTCACGTCCGGGGCCGCGGCGGGCACCGGCGTCGGCAGCGGCACGTTCAAGGCGGACGTGGGTCCGCGCGTCGCCGCCCCGATCGCCCCGGTCGGCGTGCCGGAGGATATCTGCCGCTCGATGCGCTCGAGCCGCGACGTGACCTCCGACAGCTTGGCCGGGGGATCGCGATCCAGCCGATCGATGCGCGCCACGATCTCGGCAAGCTTGGGGCCGGGGTTTTGATCGAGACGGTCGAGGCGGGCCGAGATTTCGGCGAGCTTCGGGCCGGGGTCGCGATCAAGCTTGTCGATCTTCGCGCCGAGCTGCGCCACCGCGCCGCCCGTGGCGCTCCGGACGGTCTCGACATCCTGCTTGAGCGTGTCGACGCTCCTCTTGAGGGCGCGGATCGCGTCGTCCTGCCGCCCGTTCTCGGGATTGGCGCGCAACGCGTCGAGTCCGACCTTCATCGAACGCACCTCGTCCTCGACGTGGTGGAGCAGAACCGCGGTCGGATCGGCGGGCGCGGCTTGGGCGACCCGCGCGACCGGGGCGCCGCCCGTCAAGAGCTGGGCGCCGGCCACGAACCCGCCTCCCAGCAGCACGGCGACGCCCGCCGCCAGAACACCATAGGAGACCGGCATGCGCGCGACGCGCCGCGGTGGAAGGATTTCCGGGAACAAGCGAACCAAGGCCGCGGGCGACGCCTCGGGTCGATCGCGGCCGCCGCCTCCGACGGAGGACGCCGTCACGTCCCCGTTCTCCTTGCCGGCCCCGATGCTCATAATTCGCGCTCCCGCGGTCACGTTCCGGTAACCACAGTGGTGCGGGATTCGTGAAGGAGCGCTTACCGTTCCGACGCGCCCGGTGTAGCGGAATGGCACGGCGCGCGCCGACCCCTTATGGTGGCCCGCGACGGGCCGCCGACCGCGCGCCGCTCGACAAAGATCGCACGGGGGGAACGATGTACACGGAAAGCCTGGAAGTCCGGGATCCGCGATTCCGGAAACTCATCTTCGGCAACGTCCACCTCGAGAAATTGTGGACCGGTTGCCGATGGGCCGAAGGACCGGCCTATTTCCCCGCGGGACGCTACCTCGTGTGGTCGGACATCCCCAACGACCGCGTCATGCGCTTCGACGAGACCGATGGCTCCGTGTCCGTCTTCCTCCACCCGGCGCAGCACCACAACGGGCACACCACGGACCGCCAGGGTCGGCTCGTCAGTTGCGAGCACCAGGGCCGATGCGTGTCGCGCATCGAGATCGATGGTTCGCGCACGGTGCTCGCGTCGCACGTGGACGGGAAGCGGCTCAATTCGCCGAACGACGTGGTGGTGAAGTCCGACGACACCATCTGGTTCACCGATCCGACCTACGGGATCGACAGCCATTACGAGGGTGACGCCGCGCCGTCCGAAATCGGCGAAAGCCACGTCTACCGCCTCGATCCGAACACCGGCGAGGTCGTGGCGGTCGCCCAGGATTTCACGAAGCCGAACGGGATCGCGTTCTCGCCCGACGAGAAGCTGCTCTATGTCGCCGACACGGGGGCGACCCATGTCGAGGACGGGCCGCGGCACATCCGCGTCTTCGACGTCGGCCCGGACGGCCGCGGTCTCGCCAACGGCCGCTTGTTCGCGACCTGCGATGTCGGTCTCTTCGACGGTTTCCGCTGCGACACCGCGGGCAACCTGTGGACCTCGGCGGGCGACGGCGTCCATTGCTACGCGCCGGACGGCACCTTGCTCGGCAAGATCCGGATCCCCGAAGTGGTCGCCAACCTCTGCTTCGGCGGACGCAAACGGAACCGGCTCTTCATCTGCGGTACGACGTCGCTCTACGCGATCTATCTCAACGCGCACGGGGCGACTTGGCCCGCGTGAGCACGCCCGGCGCCGGGTCAGGCGGCGAGCCCGGCCGCGGCGAGGTCGGCCCGCCGCGCGGCGAGGTCGACGGCCTCGGGCGCGCGGCGACGCGCGAGCGCCGCTTCCGCCCTGCGCAGTGCCCTGCCCTCCAGGGCCGGTGCGGCATCGGCGACGGCGCGCGCCTCGTCGAGCTTGCCGTTGCAGTGCAGGGCCACGTCGCAGCCCGCCGCGAACGCCGCTTCCGCACGCTCCCGCAAGGTCCCGCGAAGCGCCTCCATGGACAGGTCGTCGGTCAGGAGCAGGCCGTCGAAGCCGATCTCGCCGCGGATCACGGCATCGATGACCGTGGCCGAAAGCGTCGCCGGCCGCGCCGCATCGATCGCGGCGAACACCACGTGGGCGGTCATCGCGAGCGGCAGGTCGGCCAGCGCGCGAAACGGCGCGAAGTCTTCTTCGAGCGCCGCGCGTTCGGCGGTGACGACCGGCAAGGAGAAATGGCTGTCGACCTCCGCCCGGCCGTGGCCGGGGAGGTGCTTGATGACGGGCAGGACGCCCCCCGCCATCAAACCATCCGCGAAGGCGCGTCCGAGCCGCGCGACGGCCCCGGGCATTTGGCCCAGCGCACGGTCACCGATGGCAGCGGTCCCGCCGGGCTTGCGCACGTCGAGGACGGGCGCGCAATCGACGTCGATGCCGAGCGCCGCGAGATCATGAGCGATCAGCCGCCCGCCGGCCCGCGCCGCGTGTTCGGCTTTGGCCGGATCGGTCGCGAACAAGGCGGCATAGGCGGCTCCGGAGGGATAAGGCGGCCAGAGCGGCGGCCCGAGGCGCTGCACGCGCCCGCCTTCCTGATCGACGAAGACCGGGGCGTCGCCCCGCCCGACGGTGTCGCGGAACGCGGCCGCGAGCCTGCCGACCTGGTCCGGTGTCGCGACGTTGCGCTTGAAAAGGATCAGGCCCCAGGGCGCGGTCGCGCGAAACAGAGCCCGTTCCTCGAACGAGAGTTCGAGCCCGGCGCAGCCGCAGACGAAGGCGCGCATTCCGGAAACGCCGCCCCCGCTCAGTTGTGGACCACGTAGCAGGATCCGCCGCCAGCCTGAAGCTGGGAGCACAGGGTCTTAGCTTCGTCCTGCCCGAGGTTGCCGACGCGTACCCGGTAGACCGTCTTGTCGCCCGTATCGGCCTTGCGGATGGTCGGCTTGAAGCTGCCGAGTTGGCTCGAAAACTTCTTCTGCAGCTTGGAGAAGGCGTCGCGCGCGTCCTGCTCGCTCGGCGCCGCAGTGAGTTGCAGTCCGAAGTTTCCGCCGGCGCCGGGCGTGACTCCCGCATCCGCCTCGGCGACCTCGATCGGCCTGACCTTGGGCGCCGCGTGAACGCCGGGCGACGCGGGCTGCCGGGCACGCCCGGTCCCCCCCGCGCCCGGACCCTGCGTCAGGTCGGAGATGGTCGTGTCGGCGGTGACTTTGGGCGTCGTCGGCGCGCGCGCCGGGGTTTTCGGCGTCCCCGCGCGGGGAACGGCGGCGGTCGTCGGCAGGAGATCGCCGGGTGTCAGTCCGATCGGCAGGGCGTTCGCGTCGGCGGCTCGTGCCGGCGGGGGCACCGCGGGAGCGGCCCCGGGCCCGGGCGACGTCGCCGCGCCGACGATGGTTCCGTCCGGGCGCACCACGAAGGTCTTCACTTTCCTGGGCTGCGGGAAGAAGCCACCGCCGCCCGCGTCGGTGTCCGTCCGCGCGGCCGTCTTGGGCAGCTGAGCGAGGTCGATCGGCTGTTCCTGGCTGTTGACCACCCTGGCGGTGCCGCCCGGCACGCCGCCCTTGTTGAGGAGCGCCGCGTCCGCATCGACCGGCGCCGTCGCGGACGGATCGGCGAGCTTGATCTTGTTGGGACCGTTGGCGGCCATGATCGTCGGGGCTTCCTTGCCGACGCCGACGCTTGTCCCCGCGCGAGCGAAAAACGTCGCCGCGAGACCGCCGCCCGTGAGAAGCAACACCGCCGCGAGCACGACCAGCGGACGGCGCGGCGTGCGTGCCGAAGGGATCGCCTCGGGTCCCGGATCGTCCCCCGAATGCGCAACCGCCGCGTGGTCGTCTTCGCCCTGGGCCCAAACATCCGGGGTCAGCACGGCGCGCGGGTCGCCGGCGCCATAATTCTCCACCCCGTGCGCTTCATATCGACCGTCGTCGTCCGCCGCGAATTCCTCATGCTCGGCGTATCCCTGGTGACTCGCGGGGGAATGTTCCGCGTGGTCCCCGTCGTAGCCGTAAGGCGAGGGGCGAAAGCGGTGCGCCTCGTCATCGTCCCGCACCGGCCGGTCGTCGTGGCCGAACATCGCCGGGTCGGGATGGTGGGGGTCGTGCGCCGGGGGGGCGTGGCCAGCGTCGTCGACCGTCTGCCGGTCTTGCGCCGCAGACCCCTCGGTGCCGCCCCTGAAGACCGCGCGGAACGGATCGTCCTGTCCGACCAACCGAGCGAGCTCGGCGAGGGGGTCGTTTCCCGCAGGCCCCGGCGGCCTCGGCTGGTCGAACCGGGGCTCTTGCCTTGCGTCGGAGCGACGCGTCGTCAGAGCTTCACTCATCGTCTTCCCTCGCCTTCAACACGGGCGGCGGCGCGGCGACGCCGCCTCCGGCGCGCGGCGGACGCACAAACGCCCCGCCGTCGTGCCCTCGGCCAACACCATGCGGTCCACGGGGCATCGATGCCCGACCGCCGTCAGCGCATTTCATCCGGTGCGCTGACGCCCAGGATGCCGAGGCCCGACCGCAGGACATTCGTCATGGCGGCCACCAGCCCGAGCCTCGCAAATGTGGAATCTCGCCTTTCCTGATTAACAAACCGTAATTGTGGCTGATCTTTGCCTCTGTTCCAGTGGGAATGGAAAGTGCTCGCCAGGTCGTGCAGGTAGAACGCGACGCGATGCGGTTCATGCGCCGCCGCGGCCGTTTCGACGAGACGCGGATATTGAGCCACCAGCTTGACGATCGCGGTTTCGCCGGCGTCGGCGAGTTCCATGAAGGAGGCGGCGGCCAGGGCGGGCCCCGACAGGTCCATGCCGGGGAACGCCGCCTGCCCGGTCCTCAACACCGAGCAGGCGCGCGCATGGGCGTATTGAACGTAGAAGACGGGGTTGTCCTTCGATTGGTCGATGACCTTGGCGAGGTCGAAGTCGAGCGGGGCGTCATTCTTCCGATAGAGCATCATGAAGCGCACCGCGTCCGCCCCGACCTCGTCGACGACCTCGCGCAGCGTGACGAAATCGCCCGATCGCTTGGACATCTTCACGGGCTCGCCGCCGCGCATGAGCTTGACCAATTGGCACTGCTTGACGTCGAGGCTCGCCTTGCCGCCGCTCAGCGCCGCGACCGCGGCCTGCATGCGCTTGACGTAGCCGCCATGGTCGGCACCGAGGACGTCGATCATCCGCGCGAAGCCGCGCGCGAGTTTGCTCCGGTGATAGGCGATGTCGGAAGCGAAATAGGTGTAGGATCCGTCGGACTTCACGAGCGCGCGGTCGACGTCGTCGCCGAAGCGCGTCGAGCGGAACAGCGTCTGTTCGCGGTCTTCCCAATCCTCCGCGACCTGACCCTTGGGTGGCGGCAGCCGCCCCTGGTAGACGAGGTCGTCCGCCCGCAACTGGGCGATCGTGGCCGCGACCTCGTCCGCGGCCCCCTGCCCGCCGGTACCCTCGACGAGCGAGCGCTCGGAGAAGAACACGTCGTGGCGGATGCCGAGCCGGTCGAGGTCGTCGCGAATGCGCGCCATCATGGCCTCGATGGCGGCGTCGCGCACGATCGGCAGCCAGGCCGCCTCGGGCATGTCGAGGAGCCGCGACGCGTGGAGACGGGCGAGATCCGCGCCGACGGGCTTCAGGTAGTCCCCCGGATAAAGCCCGTCGGGCACCGGGCCGAGATCCTCGCCGAGCGCCTCGCGATAGCGGTGGAACGCCGAGCGCGCGAGGACGTCGACCTGCGCGCCGGCGTCGTTGATGTAATATTCGCGCGTGACGGGCATGCCCGCGTGGGCCAGCAGGCTCGCGAGCGCGTCGCCGAACACCGCGCCCCGGCCGTGGCCGACGTGCAGCGGCCCGGTCGGGTTGGTGGAAACGTATTCGACGTTGACCGGTTCGCGCGTGTCAGCCGTCGCGTCGGCCCGTCCGAACAGGATGCCGCGCCTCAGTGCCGACGACAGCACCGCGGCATACACGGCCGGGCGAAGCACGACGTTGATGAAGCCCGGCCCCGCGACCTCGGCGGTCGCGACATCCGCGTCCGCCGCGAGTTCGGCCGCGAGGGCCACCGCGAGAGCGCGCGGACTGCCGTAACCCGCCCTGGCTTCCTTGCCGAACACCATGGCGGCGTTGGTGGCGAGGTCGCCGTGGGCCGGGTCGCGCGGCGGCTCGACGACGAAGCGCCCGAACTCGAGTGTCGGCGGCAGCCGGCCCCGGTCGACCATGCCCTGGAGCACGGCCGAGACGCGACGGTGGAACTCGGCGAAAACATCCATGAGGGCGAAAGCTCGGGCCGGGGAGGTCGCCCGAGTGACACGAACCTGCCGGCTATCGCAAGTCCGGCGTTTGGCCGAAGAACCGCCGGTGCTCGCGCACCGCGCCGCGGTCGGTCATCGAGGCGACGTGGTCGGCGACCGCGCGCGGCGTCGCGGCGGAGCCGGGGGGCGGCGCGACCGCACCCCGAACGTCCGACGCCAGTCGCTCGGGGTGGGCGACGAACATGGTGGCGAGATCCCGGACGATGACGGCGGCGCGCGCCCGCACCCGCGCGAGGTCGGGATGCCGGTACATGCGGTCGTGCAGGAAGGCTTTGATGTCGACGCTCGCCTGTTCCTGCCCCGGCGAAAGGGCCACCACCGAATGTCCGAGACCCCGCAGGCGGTCGGGGCTCGTCGGCGCCGCGGCCGCGAGGCGGCGACGGCTTTCAGCCACGGCGTCGTCCACGAAGGCGCCGACCATCCGCCGCGTCAGCGCGCGAACGGTAGCGGAGGGGTCGAGCCCGGCATGGGCCGCGGCGATGTCGCCGAGGGTCCGGCGCAGGAACGGCACCCCCTCGAGGTCGCGCACCGCGAACAGTCCCGCATCGAGCCCGTCCTCGAGATCGTGGGCATTGTACGCGATATCGTCCGCGATCGCCGCCACCTGCGCCTCGCCGCTCGCGAAGGTCGCCGGATCGATGTCCATCAGCCTCGCGACGGCGACGAAGGGACCCGGGCTACGCGCCGCATCGAAGGGTCCGCTCCGCTTGACGAGCCCTTCCAAGGATTCCCAGGTGAGGTTCAGGCCGTCGAAATCGGGGTAGCGTCGCTCCAAGCGGGTAACGATGCGCAAGGTCTGGGCGTTATGGTCGAAGCCGCCGCTGAGCTCGAGGCAGGCGTCGAGCGCCTCCTCCCCCGTGTGGCCGAAGGGCGCGTGCCCGAGGTCGTGGGCGAGCGCCAGCGCTTCGGTCAGGTCCTCGTTCAGGCGGAGGGTGCGCGCGATCGTGCGGGCGATCTGCGCCACCTCGATCGTATGGGTGAGGCGGGTCCGGTACTGGTCGCCGGTGTCCGGCAGGAACACCTGCGTCTTCAGCGCGAGCCGCCGGAAGGCGCTGGAGTGGAGCACGCGGTCGCGGTCGCGCTGGAAATCGGTCCGCATGCCGGAGGGCGGTTCCGCGAACCGCCGTCCCCGGCTCGCCGCGGCGCGCGACGCGTAAGGCGCCAGGCGATCCTCGGTATCGACGCTCATGACGGCCGCTCCCGAGGCCCGGTCGCGACGACGACGATGGCGGGCGGCCTGGTCACCGGCTTCCCTCGCGTTCGGCCGGGAGAGCGAACGGGGTCGACGCCGAGGTTCCGCCTTCGGTGCGGGCGAGGCCTGCCTCCGCCCGACCGCGCCATTTCCGGAGCCCGTCCCATTGCGACGGCGCGAGACCAGGCATAGCTTCCCTCAAGGTGGGTTCGACGACGCCGACGGCGCCCTGCCGGCGTGATATAGAACGAAACCCGCGTCCGCTCCGATTTCGCCCTGCCGGAAGCTCCCATGAGCCACATCGAACTGTTATCGCCCGTCACGCTTTCGCCCGCCGCGGCGGCGCGCGTCAACAAGGTGCTGGCCACGGAAGTGCCCGGTTCGGTGCTGCGGGTCGCGGTCGACGGGGGGGGATGTTCCGGCTTCCAATACGCGTTCACGATCGTCGGCCACCGGGACGACGGCGACCTCGTCGTCGAGCGCGACGGCGCCGTCGTGGTGATCGATCCCGTTTCGCTCGATTACCTCAAGGGATCGCAGATCGATTTCGCCGACGACCTCATCGGCCAGGCGTTCAAGATCAACAATCCGAACGCCACGGCCTCATGCGGCTGCGGCACCAGCTTTTCGGTCTGAAACAGGCGTGACGCCAGGTTGAGCGCCCCGTAGCCCGGACCGGCGCGGCGCGCTATACCGAAGGTCAGCCGCGCCGACGGCGCGCTTCCTTGCCGGGGCGGGTCGGCAGCCGATCGGGTCCCGGCGCCCGAGCGCCTGGACACGACCGCCATGCACGCCTTGTTCATCGGCCAAAGCTACATCGACGTCACCTTGCTGACGGACGTCATCCCGGCGGGCGACGCCAAGGCGGTCGCCAACGACTACGCGGTGTCGTTCGGCGGCAACGCCGTCACGGCGGCCTTCGCGGCGGCGAAGCTCGGGCACGTGCCCGATCTGCTGACCTCGGTCGCCGACGACTGGCTCGGGCGCATGTTCCTCGACATGGCGGCGCGCTACCATATCTCGGTGCACGCCCGGAAGGTCCGGCGCTCGTCGCTGTCCTTCATCCTCCCGAGCAAGGGCAAGCGGGCCATCCTGCGCGCGCGAGACGACGATTTCATCCACCCGTTCCCGATGCTGAACGTCGGCTCGGCGCGGGCGCTCCACCTCGACGGTCACCTGCCCGACGCGGCGCTGCATTTCGCGAGACTGTTCCGCGAGAACGGGGTGTTGACCTCGCTCGACGGCGGCGGCCTGCGGTCGAACACGCACGAACTCCTCGACGCCATCGACATCGCGGTCGTCGCCGAACGGCTGTGCGAGCAGATGCGGATGTCCGCCGCCGAAATGCTCACCTACCTCAAGGGCCGCGGCGTCAAGGTCGGCGGCGTGACGGAAGGCGAGCGCGGCATGCTCTGGTACGACGAGATGGGCACGATCAGCCGCATGCCGGCCCTGCCCATCCCGGCCGCCAGGATCGTCGACACGAACGGCGCGGGCGACGTGTTCCACGGCGCCTACGTGGCATCGTATCTCAGCACGCCGCAGGCGCCCTGGCGGGTCCATTTCGAACTCGCGCGCGCCGCCTCGGCCCACAAGATCCAGCACCTCGGCAACGAGGCGGGCCTGCCGTCGCCCGACGACACGCGGCGCGTCATCGAGGCCTACCCCGACCTCAAGGACCCCGACCTCGTGATGCCGGCCGACGCCGGCAACGGCGCCGCCCGCGGCCCGGGCCTGTTCGCGCAGCGGCCGAACTGATGGCCGCGCCGTCGCGTCGCGCTTCGAGCCCCTCCCCCCATCGTGGGCCGCAGGCGCGATCAACCCAGGACGAGGACGGCTTTCCGTCGGCCACCGCGCCCGCACGTCTTTCGGATGCGACAGCGATCGACTTACAAGGATGAGGGCTGACGGGACAGCCGAGGCGTCGGGTGCGATGACCGGCGCGTCGTCCGCGAGTCCCCTTGTCATTCGTCGGCCATGCCCGGATCATACCATGCGGGCTTGGGCGACAACCCGCGGTGAAAAACGTTGGAGGGAACGGTGAAGCACAACAAGGTGCGAGCGCGACTCATGGCGGGCGCGTGCGGGGTTTTCGCCCTCGCGGCGACGGTCGACGGCGGCGCGGCTTGGATGCAGCGCTCGAACGTTCGCTCGGCGCTCGCGAGCGTTGCCGGCCTCGAGATCGGCGCCGTCGACGCCGACCCGCTGCTCGGCCGGGTCTCCCTGCGCCGCGCGTCGCTGTCCCGCGGCGACATCCGCATCACGGCCGAGCGGATCGACGTCCCGGTGCGCGCCGGCCCGTTCGGCTTCATCGGCAGGGCAGCGGCGGCCGAGGTGGCCACCACCTCGGCCGACAACATCCGGATCGAGTCGGGCGGCACCGTGGTCGCGATCCCCCATATCGAACTCCGCGGGGCGTCGCTCGGCAAAGCGCTGGCGGCGCTGAGCGGGGACGCGGGCGCGGCGCCCGGCGAATCCTACGCGCTGACCCAACTGTCGTTGGACAGCCTGGCGGCGCCCGAAATCACCTTGACCGAGCCCGGAATAGGCGGCGACCCCGGCAGTCGCGTCGCTTTGCACAACCTCGCGATCTCGGGTATCGCCGAGGGCCGCGTCGCCGCCATCTCGGCAAGCGGCGTCGAAATGACGGAACCCGGCCCGGCGCAGGCCGGTCCGACGATGCTCATCGGTAAGTTGGAGGCGCACGACATCGACGTCGGCCTCGCGTCGACGATCGGTTCCCGGGTCCGTACCGACCCGGCGGAAACCCTCCGCCCCGTTCTGGGCTCGTTCACCATCGCCAACATCGCCGTCACGCCGAAAACGGGCGAAGTGTTCAAGATCGACGCCTTCGAAGTGGCCGGCCTCAAGGGGCGCCCGCTGACCTTCAAGCCCAAGCGTCTCAGCGCCCTGGTGGACAAGCCGGAAAGCGAGCGGTCCGAAGCGGAACGCTCGGAACTCATGGACGACATCCGGGACGCCGCCGGCAGCGGCTCCCTGGACAGTTTCTCGATCCGGACACTCAGTTTCGAGAAAGTCGCGGCCCCCGACCCCGTCGCCTTCGACCTGGCCGATTTCAGCGTTGGCGGCTTCACCGGCCTCAAGGTGCGCAGCATTTCGGCCACGCGATTCCACCTGAAGACCCCCGAAGTCACCATGGGGGTCGGCAGCTACGCGACGAACGACCTCGACGAAACGGGCCTCCTCGACATCATGGCGCGTTACGGCCAGCGCGGCGCGGCGAAGCTCCGAGGCCAGGGCGCCGTCATGCCACCCTGGGTGGGCGACACGTCCGTGCACGACGTGGCGGTGAGCGCCGCGACCACCGACGGGAACGGCAACGTCGACCAAGGCGGGCGGATCGAGATCTCGATCCCCCTCATGGAGATGTCGGGCCATCGCGCCGACGGGCAGAGGGCAAGCGAGAGTACCGCACGCGTGCAGGGCATCTACGACATCGTCTCGCCGGCGCCCGGGTCGAGTCTCGACGAGGCCAGGCGGAACGGCTTCAGCCATTTCGACATCACGTCCGATTACGCCGTGTCTTGGGACGAGCCGAGTCGGGTGCTGAAACTCGATCACGTGACGATGGCCGCCAAGGACCTCGCCTCCGTCACGTTCGGCGCGACCGTCTCCGGCTTGTCGCAGGACATCCTGGCCCGCGACCCGGAGGCGATCGCCGCGTTCACGCGGGATTTGCGCTTCCAGGCGATCAACGTCGGCTTGATCAACGCCGGGCTGTTCGAAAAGGCCCTGCCGGTGGCGGCCCGGGGCAACAACACCACGGTTCCGGAACTCAAGGCCGCCCTCAAGGCGAAGATCGGGGAAACGATCACCCAGACCCTTGGTGCCGGACCAGTGGGGGAGCAGATCAATGCCGCCGTCGCGACGTTCATCGACCAGCCGAAGAGCCTGTCGCTGGCCGTCGTCGCGAAGGGGGGTGGGCTCGACATGGACACGATACAGAACGCCGCGGGTCCGGACGATCTCCTGAAGCTGCTGAACGTCACGGCCACCGCCAATCGTTGAGGACCTTCGGGGTCGGGGTTCCGGGAGCCTCGTTTCGCGGCTTCCTTGCCGCGAAAGCCGCCGTCGTCGGCGCCTGGGCGACGGTGGCGTGTCCGCTCGGCTGTCCCGCGCATCGTTGGAAACGATCGACCCGGGCGGGCCCTCGTCGGTTTCCCGGAGAGTCGCCTACGGCGTCCCGCGCGAAAGCTCGGGCTTCGGCGGAATCGCGATCACCGACGACCTGTCGATGGGGGCATCGCGCACTACGGGTTCTGTCGCGCCATGACGCGGTCCCTCAACGGCGGTGTCGATCGTCTTCTCGTATCCTGGGATGCCGAGACCCGTCGCCGCGCACGAAGCTGATCAATACCAGTGGTCTGTTATCCAGGCGGTCGGCGGTAGCGACTTATAGAATTTCTTATACCACTGGGCCGGCCACCTGCCCAGCGCGGCCTCGTCCGGGCGAGGACGGCCGGTGAACACCACGATCTTGGCCTCGGCCGGCGGCGGCGGCGGCGGCTTGTAAAGGTACACGGGCCAGGGCGGCAGCAGCGTGTGCTTGAAGCTCGGGCACCATTCGGCCGGCCAGTAGGCGACTGGCAGGCCCGACGCCCTGGTGACATAGATCTGCTCGTTGTCGAAGCGGTGCGACATGGCCACCGCGTCCGCTTCGAAGTTCCGCAGGAGGTGGGGGGCGCCGCCGACGCGAAAACGAAGCACCGAGGAATTGCCGATGCCTTCCCGCCGCCCCTGCGTCCAGTTGCGTATCATGCAGAGCTTGCCGGGCGCGTAGTCGAACAGCGGGTCGAGCTGGCCGGTGACCAGCACATCGAGATCGAGGAACAGCGCGTCGCCCTCGAGATCGCCGAGCTGAGGCGACCACAACGCGAGTTTCCGCCACGGTCCGGGCTTCAGGCCAGGAGGTAAATGAACCGGTGGTATGTGAAAGGCCTCGATCCCGGCATCAAGACCACCGGTATCATCGCTGAATGCCACGAATCGTGTCGGGCGGAGGACGTGCCGGCGCACGGCCCGGTGCAGGCGGTTGACGTATTCGACCCCGAAGCTCGTGCCCCAGCGGATGCAGACGACCGTTTGCATCGGCGCGCGCGCCGTCACTTGTCCGGCAGGTTGAGGCGGATGTGCAATTCGCGAAGCTGCTTCGGGCTGGCGGGTGACGGCGCCCCCATCAACAGGTCCTCGGCCCTCTGGTTCATCGGGAACAGCACGACCTCACGCAGGTTCTCCTCGCCCGCGAGCAGCATGACGATGCGGTCGATCCCCGGCGCGATGCCGCCGTGCGGCGGCGCGCCGTACTGGAACGCCCGGTACATGCCGCCGAACCGCGCCTCCAGCACCTCTTCGGGGTAGCCCGCGATGGCGAAAGCGGCCCGCATGATGTCGGGCCTATGGTTGCGGATCGCGCCGGACGACAATTCGGTGCCGTTGCAGACGATGTCGTATTGATAGGCCAGGATATCGAGCGGGTCCTTGGTCTCGAGCGCTTCGAGCCCGCCCTGCGGCATCGAGAACGGGTTGTGGGAAAAGTCGATCTTGTTCTCGTCCTCGTTGAACTCGTACATCGGGAAGTCGACGATCCAGCAGAATTCGAAGGCGCCCTCGCGGATGAGGCCGAGTTCGCGCCCGATGCGCGTCCGCGCGGCGCCGGCGAGCTTCGCCGCCCTGCCCTCTGTGTCGGCCGCGAAAAACACCGCGTCCCCGGACTTGAGCTTCAGTTTTTCCGCGATCCTCGCCTGCACCGCACGGGGAACGAACTTGGCGATCGGGCCAGCGCCTTCGATATCGCTCATCAACGCCAGGAACGTTTCCACGCGCTGCCCGTGCTCCGGCACCTGGGAGTCGGCCGAACCCGTCTCGGGGCGATCAACCTCCGCGAACATCTTTTTTGCCGCGGCTTTCTGCTCCTCGCTCGCGGGCTTCGGCTCAGCCGCGTATGTGAAATAACCCAAGCCGGCGCTGCCCTCGGCGCGCGCCCATTCGTTCAGCTTGTCGAAGAACGAGCGCGGCTGCCGCGCGGCCCCGGGTGCCGGAATGGCCCGCACCACCCCGCCTTTGGCGATCACGGCCTTGAACGCGTTGAAGGTCACGTCGGGGAGCGCGAACTCGGCCGTCACGTCCGCGATTTCGAGCGGGTTGCGGAGATCGGGCTTGTCGACGCCGTACTTGAGCATGGCCTCCCGATAGCCGATGCGGGGAAACCTCCGCGTCACCGGCCTGCCGCCGCCGAACTCCTCGAACAATCCGCGCAGCAGCGGCTCCACGGTGTCGAACACGTCGTCCTGAGTGACGAAACTCATCTCGATGTCGAGCTGGTAGAACTCGCCCGGCGAACGGTCGGCGCGCGCGTCCTCGTCGCGGAAGCACGGGGCGATCTGGAAATAGCGGTCGAAGCCCGCCACCATGATCAACTGCTTGAACTGCTGCGGCGCCTGCGGCAGGGCGTAGAATCGCCCCGGATGCACGCGCGAGGGCACGAGGTAGTCCCGCGCGCCTTCGGGCGAGGAGGCGGTCAAGATAGGGGTCTGGAACTCGCTGAAGCCGAACGCCTTCATGCGCTGCCGCAGCGAATCGATGACCCGGCCGCGAAGCATGATGTTGTCGTGGAGATGGGCGCGGCGCAGGTCGAGGAAGCGGTATTTCAGCCGCGTCTCCTCCGGGTAGTCCTGTTCGCCCGCGACCGGGAGCGGCAGTTCCAGCGCGGGGCCCAAAACCTCGATGTCACGCGCGTAGACCTCGACGGCGCCGGTCGCCATGTCGGCGTTCTCGGTCCCGGCGGGGCGGCGGCGCACCGGCCCGTCGACGCGCACCACCCACTCGGAGCGGAGCGTTTCCGCCGCCGGGAACGCCGGCGACTCCGGGTCGATCACGCATTGGGTCGTGCCGTAATGGTCGCGGAGGTCGATGAAGAGTACGCCGCCGTGGTCCCGGATGCGGTTGCACCAGCCCGACAGGCGCACGTCCGTTGCGATGTCGGCCTCGCTGAGCGCGCCGCAGGTGTGCGAACGGTATCGGTGCATCGGCGTCTTTCGGTCGGGTGCGTCGCCGGCCCGATCCGGCGGGGCGGCGGACATGGCCATGGCGCCGCGAAGCTTGTCAAGACGCCCCACCACTCCTCGCGGTCCCGGCGCGGCGGGTTCGTTTCCGTGGATGAACGGGGTGCGGGAGCCGCGACGCTCGCGCGCCTCGCCGAAGGCGCGCGCATGCGGTATGAAATGCCATGACCGTGATCGAGACGACCGACGAGCTCGCCAGCGTGTGCCGCCGCTTGGCCGATCACGCCTTCGTCACCGTCGACACCGAGTTCCTTCGCGAGACGACGTTCTGGCCGAAGCTCTGCGTTTTGCAGCTCGCCTCGGACGAGGAAGCCGTGGTGGTCGACGCGTTGGCGCCGGGTCTCGATCTCGCGCCCTTGCTGGCGCTCATGCGCGACGACGCCCTCGTCAAGGTTTTCCACGCCGCGCGGCAGGACCTCGAAATCTTCTGGAAGCTCGCCGGGTTCCTGCCGGCGCCGCTGTTCGACACCCAGGTGGCCGCCATGGTGTGCGGCTTCGGCGACCAGGTGTCCTACGGCGAACTCGTGCAGGCGCTGTGCCGAACCTCTGTCGACAAGTCGTCGCGGTTCACCGATTGGGCGCGGCGGCCCCTGTCGGCCGCCCAGATCTCCTACGCGACGGCCGACGTCACCCACCTCCGCGATGTCTACCGCGCGCTCCGGGCGCAGCTCGAACAATCGGGGCGGCTCAGTTGGCTCGCGGACGAGATGCGTTTCCTCACGTCGCCCTCGACCTACGAGCAGCACCCGGAGAACGCCTGGGAACGGTTCAGCGCGAAGGTGCGCAAGCCGCGGGATCTCGCCGTGCTCATGGACCTCGCGGCCTGGCGGGAAACCGAGGCGCAGGCGCGCGACGTTCCACGCTCGCGCATCCTGAAGGACGACGCGCTGCTCGAAGTCGCGGCGGCGGCGCCGAGGACGCTCGAAGCGCTCGGCGATCTTCGCGCCGTGCCGCGCGGGCTCGACCGTTCACGGCTCGGGACCGACATCCTCGCGGCCGTCGAACGGGGTCTCGACCGGGACCCCAAGACCCTCCCGAGGATCGAGCGCGAGCGCCGCAACGGCGGCGGTGCGACCGTCGAGCTGCTGAAGGTGCTGCTTCGCCAGGTGGCGGACGCGCAGGGTGTGGCCCCCAAGTTGATCGCGAGCGTCGACGACCTCGAGGCCATCGCGTCGAGCGACACCGCGAGCGTGCCGGCGCTCGCCGGCTGGCGCCGATCGCTGTTCGGCGACAAGGCGCTCGAACTCAAGCACGGCCGTTTGGCCCTTACGGTCGAGGGCGGCAAGGTGGTCGCGCTCGAATGGCGCGAGGGCGATGAACCGGGAGCCTGACCGGCTGCGCGCCCCGAGCGCTCACGAGGCCGCGCCGACGATCCTCACCTCCGCTTCCCGCCCGATCAGCTTGCCCAATTGCCGCAAGCGCCCGATGAGCCGCTCGCTCGCGAGGTCCGCGAGTTCGGGCGTCAAACTCAGGATCAGCCTGTTCCCGGCGCAGCGAAGCGACGTGCGCGGCAGCACGTCGGCCATGGCGGCCGACACGAGGTAGGCGACCCGCATGGCGGCGCCGAGGATGCGGGCCCGATCGAGCAGCCGCGCCGAAACGAGCCCGCGGAGTTGCGGGCTCACGTCCTCGTCGAGGCTGATGTGCCGATAGGTCACCGCGAGGGCGAGATAACCCCGCCCGGGATGGTCGACACCCACGAAGCTCCCGTTCGCGATCATGTTCAGCGCCTGGTCGCTCCGGTAATCCGGATGCGCCCGCCAGGCGATATCGGCGAGCAGGCACGCCGCGTGGCGCAGGCGTTTGTCGTCGCCCGATTCGTCGAGTTGCGCCGACTTCATCAACGTGTCGGTCCAGTCGCAAAGATCGTCCCCGTGGCGGGGGCTGCGCGCGCGCAAGACGTTGAGCTCGCGGGCCGCCGAGAGGAGCGGGTCGTCCTTCTGGGCGGCCGCGTCGAGCCGCTCGAACAGCATACCTTCGCGGACGCCCTGCGCCGAGATGACGATCTCCTTGGGCCGCCCCTGACGGATCACCTCGTCGAGCACGACGGCCCCGTAGGAGAGCAGCGGGCGCCGCGCGGAATTCACCGCAGCGATCGAGCTCAGGGAATCGGCGTTGACGCGCTCGACGAGGCCCGCGAAAGCGCCCGCCTCGGCGGCCGGGATCACGTACCCATGCATCACGTTCAGCGGGTAGTTGCGCTGTTTCATGTGCAGCTTGGCGAGTGCCCGCCAGGTGCCGCCGACCGCGTAGAAGGTGCGGCCGTTGAGGGCCTTCACGGGCATCGCCTTGGACACGTATTCGCGCGCGATCTTGATGGCGCGCTTCGGCGAATCCCTGGACATGTCGAGGAGGGCAAGGCCGCCCAGCGGCAGCGACACGCCCCTGCCGAGCTTGGTCTTCCTGACCTCGATCAGCTCCAAGGAACCGCCGCCGAGGTCCCCGACGACGCCGTCGGCCCGGTGGAACGACGACGCCACGCCGATGGCGGAAAGCTCGGCTTCCCGCTGGCCGCCGATCAGTTCGATTTTGGCGCCGACCGCCTCGCTCGCGGCCTTGAGGAAGTCCGATCCGTTCGAGGCGTCCCGCGTCGCCGCCGTGGCCAGAACATGGACGTCCGCGATCCCCATGTTGCGGCACAACACCCTGAAACAGCGCAGGGCGGCGAGCGCCTTGCTCACGGCTTCGGGATCGAGAAGGCGGGTGGTTTGCACGCCCTTGCCGAGGCCGCACAGGACCTTTTCGTTGAAGATGGGCGTCAGCGCGCGCGCCAGGCGCTCGTAGGCGACGAGGCGGACGGAATTCGAGCCGATGTCGACGATGGCGACGGGCCTGGCGAGACCGCCTCCGGCCTCGCCCGGTTCCGTGTTCCCGTCCGTCATGCGCCGCGGATCAGCGAGGATCGAGCCGTTTGAGGAGGATTTTGGGGCTCGAGTCTCGAAGCGATTTTCCACGGCCGGACAAGCTCGGGTTGGTCATGAAATAGTTGTGGGCGTTGAACGGTTCCTGCCCGGGCGGCGGGACTATGCGCTCGCTCCCCCCGTCGGGCAACACCCTGTAGCTCTGCTGGTTGTCGATGAGATTGGCGATCATGATCTGATTGAGGACCTGATCGTGCACCGTGCAATTGGTGATCGGAAGCATGATTTCGACGCGGCGGTCGAGGTTGCGCGGCATGAGGTCGGCCGATGAGATGTAGACGCGCGCCTTGGCGTGCGGCAGGCCGTAGCCCGCCCCGAAGGCGTAGACGCGCGCGTGTTCCAGGAAGCGGCCGACGATCGACTTCACGCGGATGTTGTCGGACAGGCCCGGCACGCCGGGCCTGAGGCAGCAGATGCCGCGCACGATCAGGTCCACGCGCACGCCGGCCGCGCTCGCCCCGTAGAGCGCGTCGATGATCATGGGGTCGACGAGCGCGTTGCACTTGCACCAGATCGCCGCGGGCTTGCCGGCGCGGGCGAAGGCGATCTCCTCGCCGATGTGCTGAAGCAGCCGGTCCTTGAGCGTGATCGGCGAAACCGCCATGCGCTCGAGCCCCACCGGCTCGGCGTAGCCGGTGATGTAGTTGAACACCCGCGCGGCGTCGCGTGCGATCACCGGGTCCGCGGTGAAGAAGGATATGTCCGTGTAGATGCGCGCGGTGAACGGATGATAGTTTCCCGTGCCGACGTGGCAGTAGGTCACGAGGTTGCCGGCTTCCCGCCGCACCACCATCGACAGTTTCGCGTGCGTCTTCAGTTCGATGAAGCCGAACACGACCTGCACGCCGGCGCGCTCGAGGTCGCGCGCCCAGCGGATGTTGGCTTCCTCGTCGAACCGGGCCTTGAGTTCGACGAGCGCCGTCACCGATTTGCCGGCGTCGGCGGCCTCGACGAGGGCGCGCACGATCGGGCTGTCCTTCGACGTTCGGTAGAGCGTCTGCTTGATGGCGACCACGTTCGGGTCGTGGGCCGCCTGGGTCACGAACTGCACGACGACGTCGAAGGATTCGTACGGGTGGTGGACCACCAGGTCTTTTTGGCGGATGGCCGCGAAACAATCGCCGCCGTTGTCGCGCACCCGTTCGGGGAAGCGGGCGTTGTAGGGCTTGAACTTCAGGTCCTGCCGGTCGACGCCGACGAGTTCCGAAAGATCGTTCAAGGCCAGCATGCCGTGCATCGTGAAGGTCTGGTCGGCCGCCGTGTCGAGCTCGTCGGCGATCAGCAGCCGCAACGCTTCCGGCATGCCGGCATCCATCTCCAGCCGGATCACGGAACCGCGCCGCCGCCGCTTGAGCGCGCTTTCGAAGAACAGCATGAGATCTTCGGCCTCTTCCTCGACTTCGAGGTCGCTGTCGCGGATCACCCGGAACAGGCCCTGCCCCGTCACCTCGTAGCCCGGGAACAGTCGGGACGTGTGCATGGCGATGAGGGCTTCGAGCGCCACGAAGCGGGCGGTTCCCGGCGCCAGGGCATCGGGCAGGCGGACGAACCGCTCGACCCTGTTCGGGATGCGCACCAGGGCGTGCAGCGCGCGCGCGTCCGACGTGCGCTTGAGGTCGAGCGCGAGCGTGAAACCGAGGTTGGGGATGAACGGGAACGGATGGGCGGGATCGACGGCGAGCGGCGTGAGGATGGGGAACACGTGCTGGAGAAAGTGGTCGCCGAGCCATTCGCGCTCGGCGTGGCCGATGTCTTGGACCTCGACGATGGCGATGCGCGCCGCGGCGAGTTCCTGGCGCAGGTCGATCCAGCGTTTCTGCTGATCGTCGACCAGGATTTTCGCGCGTTCGCGGATGCGCGTCATCTGCTCCGCGGGCGAATGCCCATCTTGCGAGTCCGCGGTCACGCCCGAGCGCACCTGGCCGTAAAGGCCGGCCACGCGGACCATGAAGAACTCGTCCAGGTTGTTGGCCGAGATCGACAGGAACCGCAGCTGTTCGAGCAGCGGATGCGCGCGGTTCGACGCTTCCTCGAGGACGCGCCGGTTGAATTCGAGCCACGACAGCTCCCGATTGACGAAGCGCGCCGGATCGTCGAGCAGCGGCGAACGGGTGGGCTCGTCCGGGGCGGGCTTCGGAGCCGGGATCGCATCGGTTCGGTCCGCCAAGCTCATTGAACTCTCCTCCCGCGGGGCAGGATCCAGGATCGGCGTGTCACGCGCGTGACGGGTGTCATTCCGCGACCGACCGCCAGGCTTCCAAGATGTGCGCCGCGCCCGCCCGGGTGATCCGGCGCCCGGTTTCGAGCGCCGCCGAATCGAGCGCTTCCACCAGGGTTCGTACCGCGCCGAGCGAACGATCGACCCGCAGCGCCATATAATCGATCAGGCCGGAGTCGATGTCGATTTGCCGGTCGGCGAACAGCTTGACCAGGACGGCGCGCAGCAGCGCCTCGTCCGGTGGGCCGAGCGCCACCGACGGGGCCTGGCGCAGGCGCGACAACAGGTCCGGGATGCCGAGGCCCCAGAAGTCCGGCGCCGCCCGCGCCGTCAGCAACAGGGAAGCGCCATGTTCCCGGACGAGGTTGAGGACGTGAAACAGCGCTTCCTGCCGTCCGCTCCAGCGGTCGGCGTCCTCGATCAGGCTCGGGCCGCCGGCGGCCGTCCGCCACGCGGCGTCCGGGGCGCCCTCGCGCAGGCGGCTGGCGCCGGTCCGGTCGGCCCAGATGTTCGCGAGATGGCTTTTGCCGGAGCCTGGCGGTCCGGTCATCAGCAGGATGCCGCCGGGCCAGTCGCGCCACCGCGCCAGGGCGGCATGCGCCGCGGCGTTCGACGGCGAGAGGAGGAAGTCGCCTTCGCCGAACCGCACGGGAAGCGCGAACGCGAAGGCCAACTGACTCATTCGCCCCCCAGCCGCAAGGGCCTGGCCGAGAGCGCCGGGTGATGGGGCGCGGCTTCTCCGGTGTAGAGCGAGCTCGCCAGATACTTGCGAAGCGCGAAACGCGACAGGACGCCGGCGGCGGCGGCGAGCGGCACGGCCACCAGCAATCCCGTGAAGCCGAACAGGGAGGAACCGGCCACGAGGGCGAACATGAGCCAGACGGGATGCAGGCCGATCGAGGCACCGACGAGGTTGGGCGAGAGCACGTTGCCCTCGAGGAACTGGCCCGAGAACACGACCCCGAACGTCAAGGCGATGAGCGTCCAATCCGGCCAGCTCTGGACCACCGCCACCGCGATCGCCAGGATCAGGACCGCCAACGAGCCGACGTAGGGTATGAAGCTCAGCAGGCCGCCGCAGATGCCGAGCAGGAAGCCGAAATTCAAGCCGACGATCGTGAGGCCGACCGAATACCAGAGGCCGAGGAACAAGCACACGAGGGACTGCCCGCGCATGAAACCGGCGAGCGCCCTGTCGATGTCGCGGGCGATGACCCGCACGCTTTCGCGGTGGTCGAGCGGGATCCAGCCGTCGATGGCGGCGATCATCCTTGGCCAGTCGAGGAGGATGTAGAAGGCCACGACGGGCGTGACCACGAGCAGCGAGAACACCCCGACGAGCGCCCGGCTCCCGCTCCACAGGGAGTTCAGGAACGCGACCACGTAGGCCGTTCCCTGGCCGATGAAGGAACCAAGCGAGCTCTGGACGTCCGCGGGCGTGAAGCCGCCGAGTCCGAGCTTGCGCATCGCTTCCCCGGCGTAGCCCTGCACGAGCTTGTTGCCTTCCGTGATGGCGAGCGCTTGCAGGCGGTCGGCGATCCCCGGCAGGTTGAGGATGAAGGACGTGGTCTGGCGCGCCAGGATCGGCACGAACACCATCAACAGCACGAGCAGGACGGTGACGAAGAGCGCCAGCAGCACGAGCGTCGCGCCGAGGCGGTGCAGCCCCAAGCGTTCGAGCTTGTTGGCGATGGGGTTGAGGAGGTAGCCGACCGTTATCCCGGCGACGAAGGGCAGGAGAACGCCCGACAGGACGTAGAGAACCCAAACCAAGACCGCCAGCAGGATCGCCCAGATGAGAATCTGCTTTTGCAGGCTCATGCCGCGCGAAGCTCCGGTGCGCCGCGAAGACGGCTCACGGCCGGCCGCCGCCATCCGTGACGTGGCGCAGCCATTGCTCCAGATAAGCCGCCGCCGACAGCAGCGTCAATGCGGCGACCACGAACAGCGAGGCCTCGAACCACGGCCCGAAGCCGATGCCGAACGCCTTGGCACCGAGCACCGCGGCCGCGAAGGTGATCTGGGCCGTGGTGTTGACCTTCGATACGAGGAGCGGCCGGATTTCGAGGGGATCGTCGAGCAACCAGGCGATCAGCACCCCGCCCACGATCATGACGTCCCGCGACACGACCAGGATTGTGAGCGCGGCCGGCAGTACGTGCGCCAGCGTCAGCGCGATGTAGATCGAAACCAGCAGCGCCTTGTCGGCCACGGGATCGAGATAGGCCCCGAGTTCCGTGCGAAGGTCGAACCGCTTCGCCAGGAAGCCGTCGACGGCGTCGGACACGCCGGCCAGGAGGAAGGTGGCGAAGGTCGCGGCCCACCGGCCGTCGGTGATGGCCGCGATGATGACGGGCACGAGAAGCAGCCGCGCCAGCGTGATGAGGTTGGGGAGGCTCGAGAACGGGAAGCGGCGCATCTTTCAAACCGGGCGGAGCCGGAACCCATCCGTTACGAGGTGGCCCGCGCCCTCGCGGGTCGCGGCGGACCCGAACCGCCGGACTTCGGGGTTGCGGCGCGCGGTTGCACGGCATAAACCCGATCGGCGAAACTTCCAATGTCATGACGAACACGCGACACGGTCTCACCTACGCCGACGCCGGGGTCGATATCGACGCGGGCAATCGCACGGTCGACTTGATCCGAGCGTCCGTGCGCTCGACCCGTCGCCCCGGCACGGACGGCGAGATCGGCGGCTTCGGCGGGCTGTTCGACCTGAAGGCCGCCGGCTATGCCGATCCGATCCTCGTCGCGGCGACCGACGGCGTGGGCACCAAGGTCAGAATCGCCTTCGAGAGCGGACGCAACGCGTCGATCGGCGTCGACCTCGTCGCCATGTGCGTCAACGACCTCGTCGTGCAGGGCGCCGAGCCGCTCTTCTTCCTCGACTATTACGCGACCGGCCGGCTCGACCCCTCGACGGCCGCCGCCGTGGTTGCCGGGATCGCCGCGGGCTGCCGCGAGGCCGGCTGCGCGCTCATCGGTGGCGAGACGGCCGAGATGCCGGGCATCTACCATGGGCCGGCCTATGACCTCGCGGGCTTCGCGCTCGGCGCGGCCGAGCGCGGGCGGCTGCTGCCGCGCGGCACCATCGCGGCCGGGGACCGCATCTTCGGCCTGCCGTCGAACGGCCTGCACGCCAACGGCTTCTCGCTGGTCCGCCGCGTCGTCGAGCGTTCAGGGCTCGGTTGGGGCGACCCCGCCCCTTTCGCTCCCGGCGCGAGCGTGGCGGAAGCCCTGCTCGTTCCGACGCGGATCTACGTCCGTCCCGTGCTTCGGGCGCTCGGGGCCTGCGACGCGATCCTCGGGTTGGCGCACATCACCGGCGGCGGCTTCATCGACAATCTGCCCCGCGTCCTGCCCGAAGGGCTCGGCTGCGCCCTCGATCTGGATCGCGTCGACGTTCCGCCGGTGTTTCGCTGGCTGGCGGACCAGGGCGGGATCGGGCCGGGCGAAATGGCGCGCACGTTCAATTGCGGGATCGGCATGGCGATCGTCGCGGCACGGGCTCATGCCGATGCCGTCGAGCGAACCTTCGCGGCTGGCGGCGACGCGCTGGTGCCGCTGGGCGAGGTGACCGAGGCCGCAGACGCCCGCGTGCTCATCCGTCGGGGCCTGACGCTTTGACGTCGGAGAGGCTGCGGACCGCCGTCCTGATATCGGGACGCGGTTCGAACATGCGCGCACTGATCGAGGCCGCGCGCGACCCCGCCTTCCCGGCGCGGATCGCGCTCGTCATTTCCAACGAGGCCGGCGCGCCCGGCTTGCGGACCGCCGCCGCTGCCGGCGCCACGGCGCTCGCGATACCGCATCGTGACTTCCCGACGCGCCCGGATTTCGAGGCCGCCCTCCACCGCGCACTGGTCGAGCATGCCATCGCGTTCGTTTGCCTCGCGGGCTTCATGCGGCTTCTCACGCCCGATTTCGTCGCGCTTTGGTCGGGGCGGATGATCAGCATCCACCCTTCCCTCCTGCCCGCGTTCCGTGGACTCGACACGCACGCCCGCGCGCTCGCGGCCGGCGTCAAGATCCATGGTTGCACGGTGCACCACGTGGTGCCCGAACTCGACGCCGGACCGATCGTCGCGCAGGCGGCGGTGCCGGTCCTGCCCGACGACGACGTGGCAACGCTCGCCGCCCGCGTGTTGGCGCAGGAACACGTCATCTTTCCCCGCGCGCTCGGTATCGTGGCGGCGGATCCGCCGGGACAGGTCGCGGTGAAGCGCCAGGGCTCGAGCCCGGGCGCCGCGCTCGTCGTCCCTGAGGCTTTATGATCTCCCCCTCTCCCTAGCGGAGAAGGGTCGAGCGTGAGGGTCGCGTCGCCCGATCCGTTCACTTTGGCGCAACGCAGGGCGTTGCGAACGCCCCCATCCCGGCGGTGCCACCCTCCCCCCTGCGCCTCCGCTAGGGAAAGGGGCGGAGGTGCGACGCCCCGCCGGGGCGTCGGGCAGGGGTCGCGTGCGAACAACGGAGGGCGACGCGGCCTCGCTCAGCCCGCGATCTCGTTGCGGGAGAAGAACTGCGCGATTTCCTGGGCCGCGGTGTCCGGCGCGTCCGAGCCGTGCACCGAGTTCTCGCCCATCGACAGGGCGAAGTCCTTGCGGATCGTGCCCGCGTCGGCCTTTTCCGGGTTCGTGGCGCCCATGACCTCGCGGTAGCACGCGATAGCGTTGTCGCCTTCGAGCACCTGCACGACGACCGGCGCATCGGTCATCATCGCGACCAGTTCCCCGAAGAAGGGCCGCGCCTTGTGTACGCCGTAGAAGGTTTCGGCCTGGTTCCGCGTCAAACGGACCCTCTTCTGCGCGACGATCCGCAAGCCCGCGGCCTCGATCTTGGCGTTGACCGCGCCCGTGAGGTTGCGGCGCGTCACGTCGGGCTTCAGGATCGAAAAGGTCTGTTCGACGGCCATGCTGCGCTCGCTTTCAGCGGGTTGCCCGAAGGTGCGCGGCTTATAACGGTGCCCCGACGGTGCGGCAAGCTGCCCAACTCGCCGCGCGCGCACCCGCTCCCTTGCTTCGCCGCATGGTTCCGAGCCAAAAGCTTGGCGCCATGCTGCACATCAACGACCTGTCCTTCCGCCTCGGCCCGAGGCTCCTGTTCGACCATGCCACGGTGGCGCTGCCGCCGGGCGGGCGGATCGGTTTCGTCGGGCGCAACGGAACCGGCAAGACGACCCTCTTCAACATGATCGCGGGCGAGATCGGCCCGGAAAGCGGGTCGCTCACCATCCCGCGCGGCGTCAAGCTCGGGCGCGTGGAACAGGAGGCCCCGGGCGGCCCCACCAGCCTCGTCGATTTCGTGCTCGCCGCCGACATCGAACGCGCGAACCTCCTTGCCGAAGCCGACACCGCGAACGATCCTGGCCGGATCGCCGACATCCACACGCGGCTGGCCGATATCGAGGCCCACGCGGCCCCGTCGCGCGCCGCCACCATCCTCACCGGGCTCGGCTTCGACGAGGCGGCGCAATCGCGGCCCCTGTCCGAGTTCTCCGGCGGTTGGCGCATGCGCGTCGCCTTGGCGGCGGTGCTGTTCGTCCGTCCGGACCTGCTGCTGCTCGACGAGCCGACCAACTACCTCGACCTCGAGGGCACGCTGTGGCTGATCGACCATCTCGCCACCTATCCGGCGACCGTGCTCGTCATCAGCCATGACCGCGACCTGCTCGACGCGGTTTGTGACCACATCCTGCACCTGGATCAAGCCAAGCTCACGCTGTGGAAGGGCAATTACGAGAGCTTCGAGCGGCAGCGGCGCGAACGCCAGCTCCTGTTGCTCAAGCACCGCAAGAAGCAGGAGGAACAGCGCCGCCACCTGCAAAGCTTCGTGGACCGTTTCCGCGCGAGCGCCACCAAGGCCCGGCAGGCGCAATCGCGCATCAAGATGCTGGCCCGCCTCGAGCCCGTTTCGGCGATCGTCGACAGCGAGGTCCTGCCGTTCCACCTGCCCTCGCCGGCGCGCCCGCTGAGTCCGCCGATCATCGCCATGGACAGGGCCGTGGTCGGCTACGACGACCGGGTCGTCCTGTCGCGCCTCGATCTGAACATCGCCAACGACGACCGCATCGGCCTGCTCGGCTCGAACGGCAACGGCAAGTCCACGTTCGCCAAGCTCGTGGCCGGACGTCTCCCCGCGCGTGACGGGACGCTCAGGCGGTCCCCGAAACTCGTGGTCGGCTATTTCGCGCAGCATCAGGTCGACGAGCTCGCGGGCGCCGACAGCGCTTACGCGTTCGTCGCCTCGCGCATGCGGGAGGCGACCGAAGCCAGGATCAGGGGGCGCTGCGCCCAGCTCGGGTTCCCGGCCGCCAAGGCCGACACGCCGACAGCCCTGCTGTCGGGCGGCGAAAAGGCGCGGTTGATGATGGGGCTCGCGGCCTTCGACAGCCCGCACCTGCTGATCCTGGACGAGCCGACCAACCATCTCGACATCGACAGCCGGGCGGCCCTGATCGACGCCATCAACGAATACGAGGGCGCCGTGATCTTGATCTCGCACGATCGCTACCTGATCGACGCCTGCGCGGATCGCCTGTGGCTCGTGGACGGCGGAACCGTAAAGAGCTTCGACGGCGACATGGACGACTACAAGGCCCTGGTGCTGGGCCGGGGCACCGGCCCCTCGGGCGCGGTCGGCTCGAGGGCGAAGCCGGCCGAGGCGCGGGTCGCCGCAACCGAGCCGGACAATCGCGTCTCCCCGGCCCGCGCCTCCCAGCAGGCGAAGAAACAGATCGCGGCGTTGGACGAGAAGATCGCCAGGCTCGGAGGACTGATCGCGCGGGTCGACGCGGCGCTCGTGGACCCCAACGCCTATTCCAGAACCCCCGGCAAGGCGGGACTCCTCGCGCAGCAGCGCCGCGACTTGCAGCGCGCCTTGACGGCGGCCGAAGAGGAATGGCTGGCGCTCACGGTGGAGCACGAAGCGGCTTTCGGATGAACCTCCGCGCGGGATCGCCGGCGGGCGCCCGTTACCTCGGCCTCGGCAGGTTCTTCGGCTGGAAGCGCGCCGGCGCCGGGTAGGTCAGCACGCCGTCTTCGAGCTTGAACCCCGAGCCTGGCGGGGGCGGGGCGCCGGGCGGCGGCTCGGGCGCGGCGGCGCCGCGGCGCACGCGACCGCCTGCGCCCGCGCGCGCCACGCCCATCCCGACGGCAGGTGCCGGGCGCACGGTGAGATCACGCTCGGGATCGACGAAGGCGACCAGCGGCTTCGGCGCGAATGGGATCGCCTTGGCGGCGCGGGCCAGCGACGGGGTCACCGATTTCTCCCGCGGCGTGTCGACGATGTCGACACCGTCCCACGCCGGCCGGAAGCGCGGGGCACCTCGCGCCCCAGGTGGCCAAGCGGCGCACGAACCGTAAACCTTCGCGCAACGCGCCTCGTCCGCGAATTCCGTCGTCCGGGCCTCGAATTCCGCCCGCGCGTTGGCGAACGCCGTCCTGCATAGGGCCGCCGTCAAGACATGGCCGGCGGCGCACGCCGCCTCGGTCCCATAGGACAGGAAGCGGCTCTGCGCCAAGGCGGGCAACGACCCGACCAGGGCCATCGCCGCGGCGGCCGCCCCCGCGATCGGCCTCAGCCGCGTTTTACCCATCGTCCGTCTTCGTCCTGCTGGTAATAGGTCACGTCATGGGCGTTGGCCCTGAGCGCTTTCCACTGTGCCCGAGCGTCGGCGCGTTGGTGCTCGTCCTTACCGTCGAACAGCAGGATGATCCGGTCGTAGACCGATTCCGGCTGGACCAGCGCGTCCTCGACTCGCGCGCCGTCGACCATGAACCTGATCCGGGCGCGGTTGGGGTTTTCGGTTCCGAGCGTCAGGAACACGGGCTGCATATCCTCGTCCCCGTCCCGCGCCGTGCCGTGGGGGAGGAAGCTCGCGTCGTCGAACGCCCACAAGGCCGCGTCGAGCGCCTCGAGCCGCTCGGTCGAGGTCGCCTGGATCACGGCGCGCCAACCACGATCGAGCGATCGCGCGAGCAGCGCCGGCAGCGCTTCCATCAGCGACGAGCGATCGAGATGGTAGAACCAGATGTCGGCCATGTCGGCCCGTGCCGTTCAGCGCTCGTAAGCGTCCGCCACCAGGCGATCGAGCAGGCGGACGCCCCATCCCGACCCCCAACTCTGGTTGATCTCGTCGGCCGGGGAGCCCATCCCGGTTCCCGCGATGTCGAGATGCGCCCAGGGCGTGTCGTTGACGAAGCGCTGCAGGAACTGCGCCGCCGTGATCGAGCCCCCGTGCCGTCCGCCGGTGTTCTTGAGGTCGGCGAACTTGGAATCGATCAGCTTGTCGTAGGCCGGCCCGAGCGGCAGACGCCAGACCTTCTCTCCGGTTTCGACCCCCGCCTTCGTCAGGCGTTCGCTGAGCGCGTCGTTGTTCGAGAACAGGCCGGCGTACTCGTGCGCGAAGGAAACCAGGATCGCGCCCGTGAGCGTCGCGAGGTCGATCATCACTTCGGGCTTGAACCGATCCTGGACGTACCAGAGCAGGTCCGCCAGGACCAGACGGCCTTCCGCGTCCGTATTGATGATCTCGATGGTTTGGCCCGACATCGAGGTCACGATGTCGCCCGGACGCTGCGCCTTGCCGTCGGGCATGTTCTCGACGAGGCCGATGGCGCCGATGGCGTTGACCTTGGCCTTGCGGGCGGCGAGCGCGTGCATGAGCCCGACGACGCAGCCCGCCCCCGCCATGTCGCCCTTCATGTCCTCCATCCCGGCCGCCGGCTTGATCGATATGCCGCCGGTGTCGAACGTGACCCCCTTGCCGACGAAGGCGACGGGCTTCGCATCGCCGCCGCCCGCCCAGCGCATGATGACCACGCGCGGCTCGTGCGCCGACCCCCGCCCCACGGCGACGAGCGCCCGCATGCCGAGCTTCTCCGCCGCCTCGAGGTCGAAAACCTCGATCTCGACCCCGAGCGCGCCGAGTTCGGACGCGCGGCGCGCGAACTCGTCCGGAAACAGCACGTTCGGAGGCTCGTTGACGAGTGTCCGGGCAAGGTGGACGCCGTTCGCGACGGCATCGGCGGCGGCGGCGAAGGCGCGCGTTTCATCCGTCGCCGGAACCGCGATCGTCACCAGCGCCGGCTGATCCTGGTCCGGATCCTCCTTCTTGGTCTTGTAACGGTCGAACCGGTAGGCGCGCAGCTCCATGCCGAGCGCGAAATCGGCGGCGGCGCGTCCGGACAAAGGCTCGCGCCCCGGAAGATCCAGGATCACCGTCGCGGTCCCGCCGTTGCGGACGCGCCCCATCACGAACCCGCCGAGGTTGACGAAATTACTGTCGTCCGCCTCGGTTCCAACCACGAGCAGGCGATCGACCGCGAGCCCCGCCGGCGACAGGATTTCGAGGGCGGAACGCGGCTTCCCCTTGAAGCCCGCGACCGGCGCCGTCCTGCCTATCAGTCCGGCCGCCGGCCCGAGCAACGCCGCGGCCGCGGCCGCGGGCTTCAAGTCGCCGGCCACGAACACGACCAGAGTGTCGCGCGCCGGCCGCCCGGCTTCGCTCGCATGCGGAGGCGTACCCGGCTTCAAGGCGTCGAGGGACTGGAAATCGATGCGGACGAACTCGGACATCGGGATCTCTGACCATTGGGAAGGCGCGCTCCTCGGCACCGGAAGCGCGAGGGTGACAACCGTGACCGGCGCTGATGCCGGTCTGCCTACCATAGGGCTCCGACCGTCGGAAGCAGCGCCGTGGCGGCGATCTTTTTTCCGCCCATAAACCGCCCGGTGTCCGTGTTCGACGTGCCCCGGCGGCAACGTTGGCGCGCCGAATGCGGGCGGGCCCGGCGCCGGGCGAAAGCGGGCTTGCGCCGTCGAGGGCGACCTTTTAGCCAAGAACCGGGAGGATGGTTTTTGGATCGCCTTGCGAAAGCATGGCGACAGGAGATGCGTGGCGCGGGATGAACCTGCTCGAAACCTATATTTTCCGCACCGCGCGGTCGGCCTTCCTGGCCGGCCTCGGCGTACTGACGGCCGTCATCTGGCTGACGCAGGCGCTCAAGGAATTCGACCTGCTGACCACCAAGGGACAGTCGCTGATCACCTTCCTCGAGGTCACGGCGCTCGGCATCCCGTCGCTGGTCCTCGTGATCGCGCCGGCCGCGCTGTTCATCGCCGTGCTCTATTCCCTGAACAAGCTCAACAGCGACAGCGAGCTCATCGTGATGAGCGCGGCCGGGCTGTCGCCCGCCCGCCTGATGCGTCCCTTCCTCAAGCTGACGGTGCTGACGGCCTTGATGGTGGGGGCGATCTCCCTCTACGTGATGCCATGGAGCTTCCGCGAGTTGCGGGTCCTCATCATGAAGATTCGCGCCGACTTCCTGAGCCACGTGGTCAGGGAGGGAACGTTCACGACGCTCGACGAGGGCTTCGTCTTCCACTACCGCCAGCGCGACACCGATGGTTCCCTGCTCGGCATCCTCATGGAGGATCGCCGCGACCCGGCGCACATCTCGTCCTACGTCGCCGAAAGGGGACTGACCGTCGAGGTCGAGGACAACAACTACCTCGCGCTGACCAACGGCAACGTCCAGCGGCAACAGCCGCAGGCGAACGGGCACGACACGGCGATCATCGTGTTCAAGCGCTATGCCCTCGATCTCGCCCAGTTCGGGGCGGAAGGCCAGGGCGCGCCGCTGAAGCCGCGCGAGCGTACGACGCGCGATCTTTTCGCCCTCGACCTCAGCGAGGACGAGAAGAAGCAGGCGGGGAAGTTCCGGGCCGAACTGCACGACCGCTTCATCGCGCCTTTGTTCGCCCTGAGCTTCGGCATGGTCGCCTTCGTGGCGCTCGGCGAGGCCCGGACGACGCGTCAGGGACGCGGGACGGCGATCCTGTCCGCCGTGGTCGCCGTGCTGCTCCTGCGCGTCACCGGTTTCTTCGCCTCGATCCTGGTCTCCAAAGGCGCGCCGGCGAGCGTCGTCTTCGACTACGCGGTCCCGATGATCGGGCTCGTCGTGGGCACCTTCCTGGTGTTCGGCCGGCGGCTTCCGTCACCTCGGATCAAGCCGCTGGCGCGCTTCGTCGCCAGACCCGCCTGAGCCGCGGGATGGTCGGCCTCACCCTGACCCGCTATCTGTCGTTCACCTTCGCGAAAGCCATTTTCGGGGTCTTCGCGACCATGTTCCTGTTGATCTACGTCATCGACTTCGTCGAACTCCTGCGCCGGTCGAGCGACGCGCCGAGCGCGACGGCACAGCTGATGGCGTCCCTGTCCTTCCTCCGCGTACCCGCGATCGCCGAACAGATCCTGCCCTTCGCCGTCCTGTTCGGCGCGATGTTCGCCTTCCTCAATCTGACCCGCAAGCTGGAACTGGTCGTGGCGCGCGCCGCCGGCGTGTCCGCCTGGCAGTTCCTCGGGCCGCCGCTGCTCGTGTCGCTGCTGATCGGCCTGTTCGCCACCGGCATCTACAATCCTGTTTCCGCCACCGCGAACCAGCGCGCGGCGAAGATGGAAACGCGGATTTTCGGCAAGCTCGCCGGGAGCGAGGCGACGCAAACCGCCTTCTGGATCCAGCAGGACGGGGTCGATGGCCAGACCGTGATGCGCGCCGACCGCGCGAGCGACGGGGGCACCGTCCTGTCGGGGGTCACGGCCTACGTCTACGACACCGACGGCGCCTTCCTCGAACGGGCCGAGGCCGCCCACGCGGAGCTCAACCCCGGCTTCTGGGCCTTGAACGACGCGCACATCATCACGCCCGGCGAGGAGCCGCGCGACGCCAAGGAGAGCCTGCTCGCCACCAATCTCACGCCCGAACAGGTCATGCAGAAGTTCCTCGCTCCGGACGCGGTGCCCTTCTGGGACCTGCCCGAAGTGCGCGACCGCACGGCCCGCGCGGGGCTGAACGCCGCAGGTTACGAGCTGCAATACCAGGCCCTGCTGGCGCGGCCCCTCCTGTTCGTGGCCATGATCCTCGTGGCGGCCTCCTTTTCCTTAAGATTTGTCCGGTTTGGTGGCGTCGCCCGCATGGTGACGGGTGGAGTGGCGGCCGGCTTCGTGCTCTACGTTACGACGAGGCTCGTCGCGGACCTGGGAGGCGCCGGGCTGCTCAGTGCTCCCGTCGCCGCTTGGTCGCCCGCCGTCGTCGGAAGCATGTTGGGATCGCTCGCTCTGTTGTACCAGGAGGATGGCTGATGGGGCGGCGTCGTAGCCCCTTCGCTGGCGGTTCCGGGTTGGCGTGGCGCTGGCGCGCCCTGCTCTGCTCATGCGTCTGTCTGGCGCTCGCCTGGGGCTGCGTGCGGACGGCCGACCCGGCGTCGGCGCAAGCGCCACCGGCGGGGCAGGCCGCGCAACCGGTGCAGAAGGACCGGCTCCTCGTCGACGCGAAGCAACTCGTCTACGACCGCGACACGAACGTCGTGACGGCGGCGGGCAACGTCCAGCTCTATTACCAGGGCCGCGTGCTCGAGGCCGACAAGGTCATCTACGACCGGACGAAGAACCGCGTCTACGCCGAGGGCAACGCCAAGCTGACGGAAGCCGACGGGACCATAACCTACAGCGATCGTTTCGACCTGACCGACGATTTCAAGAGCGGTTTCATCGATAGCCTGAGCGCGGTCACGAAAGACAAGACCTTCTTCACAGCGCCGCGCGCCGAGCGCAGCGAGGGCGAAACGACCGAGTTCGACAAGGGCACCTATACGGCCTGCGCGCCCTGCAAGGAGCACCCCGAGCGGCCGCCCTTGTGGCAGATCCGGGCGATGAAGATCATCCACAAGGCCGAAGAGCAGACCATCTATTTCGAGGACGCGGTTCTCGAACTCTACGGCCTGCCGATCGCGTACCTGCCCTATTTCTCCACGGCGGACCCGACGGTCACGCGGAAGACCGGCTTCCTCACGCCATACGTCGTCAACGCGACCAAGCTCGGATCGGGCCTGTCGACGCCGTTCTTCTGGAATCTCGCGCCGAACTACGACGTCACCCTGACGCCGACCGTCATGTCGCGGCAGGGATTTCTCGGCGCGGTCGAGTGGCGGCATCGCCTGGGGTCCGGCTCCTACACGATCTTGGGAACCGGCATCTACCAGCTCGACCCGACCGCCTTCCTGGCAAAGCCGTTCGGTCCGGGCGATCAGACCGTGCGCGGGTCGCTTGAGACCACGGGCAAGTTCCTGATCAACCGGAATTGGTCGTACGGCTGGGACATCGCCTTGTTGAGCGACAAGTATTTTACGCAGGACTACCGAGTCAGAAGCTCTGCCCTCGGCACCGATTTCGTCCGTGAATCCATCTCGACGGCGTATCTTACCGGCCAGGGGAACCGCAGTTATTTCGACCTCCGGGGATACCGCATCCAGGGGCTGTCGGCCTACGACTACAACGGGCAGCAACCCCTGGTCCTGCCGGTGCTGGAATACAACCGCACGCTGGCGGTCGCGCCGGAGATCAGCGGCGGGGTGGGCGGCGAGATCAAGATCGACAGCAACGTCACGAGCTTGTCCCGCTCGATCGCCGCCTTCCAGGCGACCGGAAATCGGGTGCTCGACCAGGCTTTCGGGCTCTACGACGTGTGCCCGACGTCCGCGACCCCGAACCCGGCACTGCCGAACTTCAAGCCGCCCTCGTGCTTCCTGCGGGGCGTTGGCGGCGACTATACGCGCGCCTCGACGCAGGTGAGCTACCAGCGCAAGTTCATCGACCCCATCGGCGAGGTTTGGACGCCCTTCGCGTTCGCCCGCGTCGACGGGTCGTGGCTCGACGTGAACACGACGGACTCCCACACGTTTTCCAACGGCATCACGTCCCAGACGATCGACAACGCCGACCAGTCCAATTTCTTCGGCTCGAGCAACACGCAACTGAACGGGCGCGCGGTCCCGGGCGTGGGGCTCGAGTGGCGCTACCCGCTGATCGCGTCGACGGGATGGGCGAGCCACGTGGTCGAGCCGATCGCGCAGATCATCGTGCGGCCGGACGTGGCCAAGCTCGGCAAGCTGCCGAACGAGGACGCCCAAAGCCTCGTCTTCGACGACACCACCTTGTTCGAGTGGAACAAGTTCTCCGGATACGACAGGATCGAGGGCGGCGTTCGCGCCAACGCGGGCGCCCAATACACGATGAATTTCAAGTCGGGCGGCTACGCCAACGCGCTGTTCGGCGAGTCCTTCCACCTGGCGGGACAGAACCCCTACGCGATCAGCGACATTTCGAACGTGGGCTTGAACTCGGGCCTCGATACCGACCGTTCCGATTATGTGGCCCGCGCCCTCATCGCGCCGACGCCGGCACTGTCGCTGCTTGCGAAGGCCCGCTTCGACAGCAAGGATTTTTCCTCGAAGGCGATCGACGTCATCGGCACCGCGAGTTTCTTCGGCTTGTCGTCGTCCGTTCAGTATGGCCGCTACGCCCCGCAGCCCTTGATCGGTTTTCCCGAGGTCCGCGAGGGCGTGCTTCTGTCCGAGCGCTACGACGTTTTCGACCATTATTACGTGTCGGGCTCGGCGACGATCGATCTGCAGCCGTTCCTGCTCAACCCCGCCACCGGCCATTACGACCTGAAGCTCGGGCATCCGGCGCTCTCGGCGCTCGGTGCCGGCATCGGCTACCAGGATGATTGTACGACGTTGACGTTCAACTATTCGCGAGGCTTGTCAGACTCGGTCAACACGCAGAGCACGTCCCAGACGTTCATCGTTTCGCTCACCCTGCGCAGCCTTGCCGACGTCAAGTTTCAGCAGTCGCTGGGAACAACGACGACGGTCGAGGACGCCGTGTTCAAATAAACGACATGGTTCTGATTTTATGCTTCCCAGTGCACAGAATTTCGATAGGTCGGCCTCGTGACGCGCAACGCCCCTTCCCGATGTTTCCTCAGAGCGGGCCTGTTCGCGGCTGCGGTCATTTGCGCCTGCGCCGTGGCCGCCCCGCGGCCGGGGATGGCGCAGACGGTGGTCACCGCGGTCAACGGCGAGCCGATCACGAGCTTCGACATCGACGAGGAAGCCAAACTCCTGAAGCTGCTTCACAAGGCGAGTGGACGCTCGGACGCGCTCGAAGCGGTCATCGCCAACCGCCTCAAATACGCCGAGGCCCGCCACTGGGGTCTCGACGCCTCGGACTCCGACATGCAGGCGACGCTGACGCGGCTGGCTTCGGAGCTGAAGGTGGACGCCCGCAACCTGATCGATTCCGCGACCCGCGCCCGCATCGATATCGAGACGATCCGCGCCCACCTGCGCAGCGCCGCAGCCTGGAACAACTACGTTCGGGCGCGCAACAAGACGCTCGGGGTCAGCGAGGAAGAGATCACCGCCCGGCTCGCCAAGGAGGGCGGGGGCTTCAAAGTCACCGATTACACGCTGAACCAGATCGTTTTCGTCGTGCCTGTGAACGCCGCGCCCAACGTGATCGAAAGCCGGCTGAAGGAAGCGCAAGGGCTCCGCAATCGGTTTTCCGATTGCAACTCGGGGTTTCAGCTTGCCCGCGCCCTCCCCGAAGTGGTCGTCAAGGAAACGATGACGCGCGCGTCCGACTCGTTCAGCCCGGCTTTCAAGAAGGTGCTGGCCGAAACGCCGAGCGGCCGGCTGACCGCGCCCGAGCGCAGCGCGTCGGGGATCGAGATGGTTGCGGTGTGCGCCAAAAGCGACGCCAGCGACCCGACGACCTTGCGTGAGCGCGTGCAAAAGGACCTGCTCACCGACAAGCTCGCGGCGGAATCCGAAAAAATGTACAAGGCATTGCGCTCGGTCGCGGTGATCAGCAAAAACTGAACGAAACCGGGCGGCGTCGGCTTGGCGGGAACGTGCCGCCGCGCTGCCGTCCCCGGAAAGCGCGTGCGCCTCGCCGGGCCTGGCCAAGGTGTCGGGTCGCCAACGTCTTCGACGCCGTCGGAGGGTCGCTGTCTTGATCGCCGACGGTCTCCCACCGCTGCGCGACGTGGTGAGCGCGTTCGGGATCGAACCCGCGAAGGCCCTCGGGCAGAACTTCCTGTTCGACCTCAATCTGACGCGCCGGATCGCGCGCGCGGCCGGTCCGCTGTCGGGCGTTCGTGTTCTCGAAATCGGTCCGGGGCCGGGCGGGTTGACGCGGGCCCTGTTGGCGGAGGGAGCCAACGTCGTCGCGGTCGAACGCGATCGGCGCTGTCTCGCGGCGCTCGCCATGGTGGGCGAGCATTATCCCGGGCGGCTCACCGTCATCGAAGGCGACGCCCTCGACATCGTTCCCGCCCGGCTGCCCCCGGGAACGCCGCTCCGGGTCGTCGCGAACCTTCCCTACAACATCGCGACGGCGCTCCTGACCCGGTGGCTGGAAGCCGATCCCTGGCCGCCGTGGTTCGACAAGCTCACCTTGATGTTCCAACGCGAGGTCGCGGAGCGCATCGTCGCGTCCCCGAACCAGCGGGCGGACTATGGGCGCCTCGCCGTGCTCTGCGGCTGGCGGTGCGAAACGCGGATTGTGTTCGATGTCCCGGCATCGGCGTTCGTGCCGCCCCCGAGCGTGGTTTCATCGATCGTGAGCCTCGTGCCCCGCGCCGATCCCGACCCCTGCGCCGTGACGGCGCTCGCCGCCGTGACCGCCGCGGCCTTCGGCCAAAGGCGCAAGATGCTGCGGCAGGCGTTGCGCGGCCTCGCGGCCAAGGGCTACGCGGTCGATAGCGGCCGCCTGCTGTCGAGGACCGGCATCGACGGATCCCGGCGGGCGGAAACGCTGGGCATCAGCGACTTCGTCGCCTTGGCCCGGACACTCGAAACGATGATCCGGGACGGCGACGGCCAGACGAACGCTTCCCCTCCGGTCCCGTAAGGCGCAGGGCATGCCGCCGCCTGCTCAACGCGGCGAGGGGTCACGCGTCGCGGTCGAGCCGGACAGGCGGACGGCATTTCGAGGGCACCTCACGTCGACGGCCGGCGAAAGCGGCGTCAAGGCTCGCCCGCCAGCCGCTCGACCAGGCGCGCGATCCCGCGATCCGTCCGCGACCGTCGCAGCCGCTCCGCCGCCAAAATGGCCAGCACGTCGTTCAGCGTCCTTTGCAGGTCGTCGTTGACGAGCACGTAGTCGTAGAGCTTCCAACGGGTGATCTCGTTGCGGGCGGCTTCGAGCCGCCGGGCGATCACCTCGGGCTTGTCCTCGGCGCGCCGTTCGAGGCGCGACCGGAGTTCACCCATCGAGGGCGGCAGGATGAAGATCGTGGCGACATCGTCGCGCGCCTTCGCCCTGACCTGCTGGGTGCCCTGGTAATCGATGTCGAACAGCACGTCGCGTCCGCGCGCGAGCAGCTCCTCGACCGGACCACGAGGGGTGCCGTAATGGTGCCCGTGGACCTCCGCCGATTCCAGCAATTCGTTTCGATCCCGCATGTCGCGGAATCGGTCGTAAGGGATGAAATGGTAGTGCAGGCCGTCGACCTCGCTCGACCGCCGCAGGCGGGTGGTGACCGACACCGAGAGGGTCAGGTCCGCGAGATTGTTCTGCAGAAGCATGCGGGTCAGGGTGGTCTTGCCGGCCCCCGAAGGGGAGGACAGAATGAGCATCAGTCCGCGGCGCTGAAACGGGTCTGCGTGCGGCCCATCGTGAGCCAGGGTGGACACCATCGACGTTCCGTTCCATTCCACGCGCGCCGCCGAACCAACCCCAGGCGCCGCCGATCGGATCGGCCGCGTTCAACGCGCCCCGCCCTCGAACCCGCCCGCTCGCGTGCCGCGAGGCCGGCTCAACGCTTGGCCGGACCACCCATTCCGCCGAGTTGCAGGGCGGGCACCGTTTTAGGCGTATTGAGATCGTAGGTCTTGTCGAGAAGCGGATCGAGCCGCGTGCCTTCCGAGGCATCGACGACACGGCCCTTGCCGAAGACCTTGGCATGCGTATCGGACGAGGCGGGGTCGACGCTGAACGTCGCGGCTTGCTGCGGGGGCGATGCGTCCGCGCCCGTGCTGAGGCCGAACTGGGCCGCCTGCGCCTTCTCGTTGGCGCGACGCGCCGCGGAAACCGGAAAGGACAGCATGGAGCCTCCCCCTCCCGCGTTCTCGAGCGCGCGCTCCTCCGCGGATGAACCGAAAGCGTCCCCGCCGGCATCCGACGGAACCGGGTTGTCGGCGTAGGCCATCGCGTCGGCCGCCATCATCGGCGCGATCCGGTCGGTTTCGCGGGCCTCGTTCGCGAGGGTCACGGGCAGCGCGAGGGTCGCGAAGCTCGGATGGGAGGCCGGCGTGGGCGCGGCCACCTCGAAACGGCCGTTCAGCGCGCCGTAAACCGGGACGGTCGGCGACTTGTCGCCGCGCTGGTTGACCTTCGGCGGCACGGGCCCCGGAGGGTTGGTGCCGATCAGCTTGTCGGCGTCGGGACCGGCCTTGTCCTTCGCGTCCTTCTCGATCTGGCGCCATTTCTGAACGTTCAGCCGATGCTGGTCGAGCGTTTCCGCGAACGCGTGCCCGCCCGTTCCGTCGGCGACGAAGAAAATCTCCTTCGTGCGAGCCGGATTGATACTGGCTTCCATCGCGGCCCGGCCCGGATTGCAGATCGGCCCGGGCGGCAGGCCGGCGATCGTATAGGTGTTGTACGGGGTCTTCTGTTCGAGTTCGCTTTTCAGGATGCCACGCCCAAGCGTGCCTTTGCCGCCGACGAGCCCGTATACGATGGTCGGGTCGGACTGCAGCGGCATGTTCTTGACGAGCCGGTTGACGAACACCCCGGCGACCCGGGGGCGCTCATCGGCCCGGCCCGTTTCCTTTTCCACGATCGATGCCAGGGTCACCATCTCGAAGGGCGACTTGATGGCGCTTTCCGGCGACCGGCGCGCCCATACCTCGGCCACCACCCGCTTCTGCTCCTGCTGCATGCTGCTCAGGATCTGATCGCGCTTCGTCCCGCGCGCGAACTTGAACGTGTCGGGCATCAGCGTGCCCTCTTTCGGCACGGTCTTGATGTCGCCGACGAGAATGTCGTCGTCGCGCAGCCGGTTGGCGATCTGGTCGCTGGTGAGCCCCTCGGGGATCGTGATGGAATGGAGGATCTGCTTGCCCGACACGAGCGTGTCGATCACGTCCCGCAAGCTCGCCTGCTGCTTGAACAGGTATTCCCCGGCCTTGATCTTGCTGCGGTTGCCTTCGATCAACAGGGCGCCGGTCATCAGCGGCCAGCTATCGATCACCCCCTCGCGTTCGAGCTGATCGACGATCCCCTGCTTGTCCGTCCCGGCTTCGATGTAGACGACCTTGTCGGCCGGCAGCGGCCCGGGTCCGTTGATGCGCTGAAGCCCCAGCGACAACAGCACCACCATCGCGATTGCGGCGATGCCGAGAAACGAAAACACGCCGCTGGCCGTGGCGATCAACGGACGTTTCTTGCGCCCCGAGGTCGGCGGCAGCGGCGCCGTCTCGGGCTGGAGCGCTTCGCCGGGAGACCGGAGCAACTGTCGTCCGCGTACGGAGGGGGTTCGCGTGCCGCCTTGGCCGGTCGGGTCGTCGCCCTTCATTTGACCCTCGGCCATGTTCCCGACAACGCGCTGATCCGCCACCGCGAGTCCGCTCTCACCTCGAGGACCGCGCGGTTTCGCCGTTCGGACGCGAAACGCGTCGCCTCCGAGCCGACCGATGCCGCTTTCGCGAGAACAATCTAGCGCAATCCCGCGTGCAGCACCACGGCCTTCGCGGCCTGGCGTGCGTTACGCGTCGAACTTGCGGAGCACGAGGGACGCGTTCGTGCCGCCGAAGCCGAACGAGTTCGTGAGGGCGACGTTGACGGTCTTTCTTTTCGCCACGTGCGGGACGAGGTCGATGGGGGTTTCGACCGAGGGATGATCGAGATTCAACGTCGGGGGCACCACGCCGTCGCGCATCGCAAGAACGCAGAAGATAGCCTCGACGGAGCCCGCCGCCCCCAGAAGGTGGCCGATGGCCGACTTGGTGGACGACATCGTCAGATCGGTTCCGCCGTTGCCGAGCAATCGCTGTACCGCGCCGAGTTCGATCTCGTCGCCCATCGGCGTCGACGTCCCGTGGGCGTTGACGTAGTCGATGTCGGACGCGTCGAGCCCCGCGCGTTTGAGGGCGGCGGCCATGCAGCGGAAAGCCCCGTCCCCGTCCTCAGCCGGCGCCGTGATATGATGAGCGTCGCCCGTCAAACCGTAGCCGATGACCTCCGCGTAGATGTTGGCGCCGCGGGCGGTCGCGTGGTCCAGGTCTTCGAGAACGACACAGCCGGCCCCCTCGCCCATGACGAAGCCGTCCCGCTCGCGGTCGTACGGGCGCGATGCCGCCGTCGGCCGATCGTTGAACCCCGTCGACAACGCCCGGCAGGCGCAGAACCCGGCGATGCCCAAACGGTTGACGGCGGATTCGGTCCCGCCCGCCACCATGACGTCGGCGTCGCCGAACTGGATCAGACGGGCCGCATCGCCGATGGCGTGGGCGCCGGTGGAGCAAGCCGTCACGACGGCGTGGTTCGGACCCTTGAGCCCGTGGCGGATGGACACGTATCCCCCGGCAAGGTTGATCAGCCGGCCCGGGATGAAGAACGGCGACAATCGTCGCGGCCCCTTGCTCTCGACCAGCAGCGCGCCCTCGTTGATGCCGCCGAGCCCGCCGATGCCGGAGCCGATCATCACGCCGGTCGCGATCTGCTCGTCACGGGTCTTGGGCGCCCAGTTCGCGTCGGCCAGCGCCTGCGTCGCGGCCGCGACCGCGAACAGGATGAAGTCGTCGACCTTGCGCTGCTCCTTGGGCTCCATCCATTGGTCTGGATCGAAGGCCCCGGCAACGCCCCTGCCCCGCGGCACCTGGCAGGCGATGCGGCATGGCAGGTCGTCCACCTCGAAGCGCTCGATCGGTCCCGCGCCGCTCTCGCCGGCGACCAACCGCTCCCATGTCGTCTCGACATTGCCGCCGAGAGGGGTGACCATGCCGACGCCGGTGATGACGACGCGCCTCGTTATTCTCACGCTGTTCTACCCTGGTTCCGCACCGACCCGGTCGAGCCGGCGTGCCGGCCGCCGCCAACCCGGAGTCGAGGAACGCCGCCGGGATGATCGACTGGACCGAGGGCGCCCGCCGACGCGGCGCGCCGCGGCGTCAGGACTTCTTGTTCTTCTCGAGGAACCGGACGGCGTCCTCGACGGTGACGATCGTTTCGGCCGCATCATCGGGGATTTCGACGCCGAACTCTTCTTCGAAGGCCATCACGAGTTCGACGGTATCGAGCGAGTCGGCACCGAGATCGTCGATGAAATTGGCATTGTCGACGACCTTTTCCGGCTCGACGCCGAGATGCTCGACGACAATCTTCTTCACGCGTTCGGCGACATCACTCATCTCTGATCTTCCTCGTCCAAGGTTTCCGTTGACGCGGGGATGAAACGTCGCCCCGACTTCCAGGCGGCTTCGGCCGCGGCATCCGTCGGCTGCGCACAAACGGCCCCGCGTGCGTACCACCGTACCGTCGAATTCGACCGGCGACCTGGCGCGACAGCCTCCGAAGCATCACGTTTTCGCCGCGATCGCACGTTCGGGCTGGTAACACGTTTCAGATGGCATGGCGAGGGCCGCCCTCTCAAGGTACCCACGCGCCGGCATCGTCACACCATCGCCATCCCGCCGTTCACGTGGAGCGTCTGGCCCGTCACGTAAGCGGCCTCGGCGCTGGCGAGGAACACGACGGCGGCCGCCACGTCTTCCACCCGCCCGAGCCGGGCGGCAGGGACCGAGGCGAGGATGCCGGCCTTCTGCTTCTCGTTCAAGGCATCGGTCATGGGGGTTTCGATGAACCCCGGGGCCACGCAATTGACCGTGATGCCGCGGCTCGCCACTTCGGCCGCGAGCGATTTCGCGAGGCCGATCATGCCGGCCTTCGTCGCGGCATAATTACTCTGGCCGGCGTTCCCCGTCACCCCGACGACGGAGGCGATGCCGACGATGCGACCATACCGGCGCCGCATCATCGCCTTCAGTACCGCCCGGCACAGGACGAAGCCCGCCGTCAGGTTGACGGCCAGGACGTCGTCCCAGTCGGCGTCTTTCATGCGAACCGCCAAACCGTCGCGCGTTATGCCGGCGTTGTTGACCAGGATGTCGACGCCGCCCAACGCGGCTTCCGCGGCGGGAACGAGCAGATCCACTTCGTTCCTTCGGGACAGATCGCACGGCAGCACGCGGCAGCGTTCGCCGAGTTCGTCGGCGAGGCCGTCCAGGGCCTGCCGCCGCGTGCCCGAGAGCCCGACGGACGCACCCTGGGCGTGGAGCGCGCGCGCTATGGCGGCGCCGATGCCCCCGCTCGCGCCCGTCACCAGCGCGGTTTTTCCGTGCAGATCGAACATGGCGGTCCTCAAGCGCGCCCGGCGACGGCGGCGGTCCCGGGCCTGAACGCCGCGACATCGTCCGGATCGCTGACCGAGGCGGTTTCCGCACCTGCCGCGATGCGCCGGATCAGCCCCGACAGAACCTTCCCGGCACCCACCTCGACGAAGCGTGAAACGCCCTGCGAGGCGAGCCATTCGATGCTTTCGCGCCACCGCACGGTTCCCTCGACCTGCGCCACGAGTCCGTCCCGGATCCGGTCGGCGTCGCTGACAGGACGGGCGGAAACGTTCGTGACCAGGCGAACCGAGGGGGCCTTCATGGAGATCCGCGTCAGCGCCTGTCGCATGACGATCGCGGCGGGCCCCATCAGCGCGCAATGGAACGGTGCCGAGACGGGCAGGAGCACGCCGCGTTTGACGCCCCGCGCCCTGGCGATGTCGAGCGCTCGCAGGACCGCGGCCCGATGGCCCGACACGACGACCTGACCGCCCCCGTTGTCGTTGGCAACGTCGCAAACCTCGGAGCCGGCCGCTTCGCGGACGATCGCGCCGGCCATCGCCGGATCGATGCCGATCAGCGCCGCCATGGCGCCCTCGCCGGGGGGTACCGCGTCCTGCATGGCCGTGCCCCTCAGACGCAACAACCGCGCCGCATCGGCAAGGGCGAACGCGCCGGTCGCGGCGAGCGCCGAATACTCGCCCAGCGAATGGCCGGCGACGAACGCCGCGTCCCGCGCGAGGTCGAGGCCGCATTCGGCCTCGAGAACCCGGAGCGCGGCGATGCTCACCGCCATGAGCGCCGGCTGGGCGTTGACGGTCAGCATGAGTTCGTCGCCCGGCCCTTCGAACATCAGCCGCGACAAGGCAAGGTCGAGCGCGTCGTCGACTTCCGCGAACACGGCACGCGCGGCCGGGAAACGGTCGGCGAGCGCACGCCCCATCCCGACCGTCTGCGACCCCTGTCCCGGAAACACGAAAGCGGTTGCCATGCGCGCGGTCTTGCGGAAGCCCGCAAGGAAAAGCCTTGCGGACGGAGGCGGAGGCGAGTGCCATCCCACCCCAGCCCTGTCAAGCGCTTGACCGAGTTCAGGACATATGAGACGCGGGAGGTCCGCTTCTGATTGATGCGAGA
>CAXTIC010000002.1:0-124465 GCA_964244255.1 uncultured Lichenihabitans sp.
AGCACCTCTGTGCCAAAGCATCATCGGTGTCCATCGAACCGGGGTAACCTCAGTTCGACACCGTTCAGGCGCACCTCAAATCGCGTAATCCCAAGGTCGCGCCGCCCCAGATGGTCGGAGGGCCGACCATGTTGACCGGCATCTGCTTTTGCGCCGACTGCGGCGGCGCCATGACCATCCGCACCGGCAAGTCAGGCCGATATCGCTACTACACATGTTCCATCGCGGCCCGGCAGGACGATACCGGCTGCAAAGGCCGTTCGATGCCCATGGAACGGCTGGATGATCTGGTCGCCCAGCATCTTGAGGAGCGCCTGCTCAATCCGGCCCGGTTGGAAGAGGTTTTGAGCATCGTCCTCGATCGCCGCCAGGAGCGTGCCGAACGTAGGGCCGCCCACGCCACGAAACTCCGCAAGAAAGCAGCCGAAGCCGAGGCCCGGCTGAAACGGCTTTATGACGCCGTCGAAAGCGGCGTGGCCGACAACGAGGACGAGTCGCTCAAGGAGAGAATCACCGAAGTGCGGGCGCTGAAATCCCAGGCGCAGGTGGACGCCGAGCGTGCGACCGTTGCGTTGGATGCGGTCGGGGCAGAGATCACCCCGGCCAAGCTCCGCATATTCGCCGACGCGGCGCGCGGACGGCTACGCGGACCAGACGGCGGTTACCGCCGCGATCATCTTCGCGCGCTCGCCCAACGGGTCGAGGTCGCCGATGGCGAAGTCAGGATCATGGGATCGCGGGGCAACCTGCTCCGCACGCTGTCCGCCGCAGGCGGCGTAAAATCGGCGGCGGGCGGCATGCCCAGCTTTGTACCGAACTGGCGGAAGGGGTGGGATTCGAACCCACGGTGGGCTTGCACCCACGGCGGTTTTCAAGACCGCTGCCTTAAACCGCTCGGCCACCCTTCCCGTCGCGGGCCTGAGGGATCGGCGCCTTCGGCCCGCCTCGCACCCCGTCTTTAGCCGTGGTTGCGCACGCGATGCAAGAATGGGGGTGGTCGAGGACGGCCGCAAGCGGGTCGGAGGCAGGCCGGGTCACCGCCGTAATTCGACCGTATTTGCCGAGCGAAACATGCGCGAGGAACGCAGTTCGAACGCTGTTGCGGTTGCGCCGCTGTCAATCGGTTTCGCCGGGCTTAACGCTACGGAAAGCACCCTCGCCGATGGTGCGGTCCTATCTAAACGGACACGACCCCAGGAATCCTGCTAGTCAGGTCGCGTTCGCGGGGTCGCCCCGACCGCGCGGTCACATGAGCGAGAGAGTCACGCGTCCGACATGAGTTTGCGTTTCCCGTTCCTGACTGCCGCCGCTCGGGTCCTGCGCGGCCGCGTGTCGGCCGCGATGGGACTGGGGCTCGGCGGCCTCTGCGTCCTGATCGTGGCGGGATGTTCCGGGCAGCCGACGCGCTATGCCGGCGCGGGAAACGGTCGGGTTTTCGACCCGAGGCTCGGAGTCTACGCCAGCCCGAAGGTGGTCGGCGACGGGGAGGCCATCCCGCGCGGGGGCGGGGGTTACCTGACCGGGCGCCCATACGTGATCGGCGGCCGTACCTACTATCCGAGCGAGCGGCCCGAGGGGTACAGCGTCGTCGGTGTCGCCTCCTGGTACGGCGACGCGTTTCACGGCCGCCGCACGGCGAACGGGGAGGTCTTCGACAAAAACTCTATCACCGCCGCGCACCCGACCTTGCCGTTGCCGAGCTACGCGCGCGTCACGAACCTGAAGAACGGACACTCGTTGATCGTACGCGTGAACGATCGCGGACCCTACCATGGCGGGCGCGTGATGGACGTGTCGCAGCGGGTCGCGGAAGCCCTGGATTTCCGGAGCGAAGGGATGGCGCGGATCAAGGTGGAGTACGTGGGCCGGGCCGGCCTCGGCGGTTCGGACGACCGCAAGCTCCTTGCGACCTTGCGGGTCGACGGGGCGCCGGCGCAGATCGACGGTGCCCCGCCGACCGAAGTCGCCGAGGCGGTGCCGCCGTCCGATCCGGAGGTGCCGGTGCCGCCCCCCGAACCGGCGCGCGTCGCGGCCCGGGTCACGCCACCATCCGAGATGACGATCCTGCCCGACGCCGAGACCAGGTCGCGGTTTCCGCGCCGTCCCGCGCCGATGCCGCCGCTGCGGCCTTACGACGTAACGCAGGCCACGGTCGTCGCCGGCCCCCGGCCGGAAGCGCGCGCGCGCATCGACCGGCCGATCGACCCGACTCGCCTCGCCAGAAGCGGCGCGTCGGTCCCCCTCGCGTTTGCCGCGGGCGAGCGCGGTTTCGCCGGTGCCGAACGTTCCGCGCCGACGCCAAGGCGCGCGGTGCCGCCTCGGGCGGGCGACCTCGCCGATGCCGAAACCCGCTAAGCGGCGCGCCCGGGCGGCGCTGCTCGCGGCGGCCTTGGCGTACCAGGCCTGTGCGGGTCCGGCCGTGGCCCAGGGCTTTCAGACCATCGCACCCACCGCGATCCTGACCGATGCCGATAGCGGGACCGTACTGTTCGAGAAGAACGCCGACACCCCCGTCGCACCGGCCTCGACCGCGAAGATCATGACCGCCGAGATCGTCTTCCGCGAGCTCAAGGAGCGTCGGCTCAAGCTCGACGACACGTTCGTCATCTCGGATAACGCCTGGCGGCGGGGCGGCGCCTCGTCGGGCGGGTCCTCCATGTTCGCCGCCCTGAACAGCTTCGTGCGGGTCGAGGATCTGATCCGCGGGCTCGTCATCGAATCGGGCAACGACGCCGCCATCGCTCTCGCCGAAGGGGTATCGGGTTCGGAAGCGAGCTTCGCGACGTTGATGAACCAGCGGGCGCGCGAACTCGGCATGAAACACTCCACCTTCACCAACCCTTGGGGTCGCGGCGACCCGGACCAGAAGGTGACGGTGCGCGACATGGCGCTGCTCGCCGCCCACGTGATCCGCACCTACCCCGACCTTTACCGCTATTTCGGGGAGCGGGACTTCACCTGGAACAAGGTGCATCAGCTCAACCGCAACCCGCTGCTGACCATGAACATCGGCGCCGATGGGCTCAAGACGGGCGACATCGCCGAGAGTGGCTTCGGTCTGGTCGGCTCGGCGGTGCAGAACGGCGAACGGCTCATCCTCGTCGTCAACGGTCTCAGGTCGGGGCGGGACCGCGCCAACGAGGCGGTCAAGCTCCTGAGCTGGGGGTTCCGGTCCTTCGAGGGGCGGGAGGTGTTCGCGGCCGACGAGACGGTCGGTTTCGCGCGCGTCTATGGCGGATCGCGCGGCGAGGTGCCGCTCGTGGCGGGGCACGCCGTGAAACTCCTCCTGCCCCGCTCGGGAAGCGAAAAACTGACGGGCAAGATCGTGTACCAGGGACCTTTGATGCCCCCTGTGGCCAAGGGGGCCGAGGTGGCGCAGCTCAAGGTTTTCAGGGGCGCGGCCGAGGTCTTGAGCGTTCCCCTGCGCGCCGCCGAGGATGTGGGCGCGGGCTCGCTGCCCCGCCGCGCCTTCGACGCGGGCCTCGAACTCGGCGGCGCGATCGTCCGCCGAAACTTCTCGAAGCCGTGAAGCCGGCGTCCCGCGGCGGTGGGCTGATCACGTTCGAAGGCGGGGAGGGCGCCGGCAAGTCGACGCAAGCGCGACGCCTCGTCGATCGGCTGCGGGAGGCCGGCGTCGAGGCGATCGCCACCCGGGAGCCGGGAGGTTCGCCGCGCGCGGAACGGATCCGCCGCGCCGTCCTGTCGGGCGCCGTCGCCGCGCTCGGGCCTTTCGTCGAGACGCTGATGTTTTCCGCCGCCAGGATGGACCATCTCGAGGCCACCATCCTGCCCGCGCTCGAGCGCGGCGCCATCGTGGTTTGCGACCGCTTCATCGATTCGACGCGGGCCTACCAGGGCGCGCCGGGCCGGGTCGACGCGGATCTCCTCGCGGCGCTGGAGCGGGTCGTCGTCGGCGACGCCCGGCCCGACCTCACGATCGTGTTCGACCTCGATCCGGCCGTAGGTCTCGCCCGCGCGGGCGAGCGCCCCGGCGGGGCGGACCGCTTCGAGCGGGAGGATGCCGGGTTCCACCGGCACGTGCGCCGCGCCTTTCTCGACATCGCGCGGCGCGAGCCGATGCGTTGCCGGGTGCTCGATGCCGGGCAGCCCGCGGAGGCCGTCGCCGAAGCCGTATGGTCGCACGTCCGCGCCCGCTTTCCCGCGGTCGCCGGGCGGGGCGCTCACGCCGACGCGGGTTCGCCGGCATGAGCGGGGCATCGCGCGCCATGCCAGAGGATAGCGATCGCGTCGGGGGCGTCCGGCACCCCCGGCGGACCACGACGCTTTTCGGTCATGCGGGCGCCGAGCGCGACCTGCTCGAAGCCTACCGGTCCGGCCGCCTTCCGCACGCCTGGCTGATCGGCGGGCCGGAGGGGATCGGCAAGGCGACGCTCGCCTGGCGCTTCGCCCGCTTTCTCCTGGCCTACCCGGACCCGAAAGCGCCTCAGGTGGTCCGCGCGTCGGACCTGTCCGTGCCGGGACACGAACCGGCTGTCGCCCGCACGGCGGGCGGCGCGCCGGGCGACATCGTCGTCCTGCGCCGCGAATGGAACGACAAGTCGAGCCCGAAGCGCCTGTTCGGCGTGATCCGCGTCGACGACGTGCGGCGTGCGGCGGGCCTGTTCCAGCAGGCATCGCGGGCCGGGGGGTATCGGATCTGCATCCTCGACAGCGCCGACGACCTCAACCGGGAGAGTGCCAACGCCCTGCTGAAGCTCGTCGAGGAACCGCCGCCGTTGTCGCTGTTCGTGGTCGTCGCGCATCGGCCGGCGCGCCTTCTCCCGACCTTGCGGTCGCGCTGCCGGACGCTGCACTTGCGGGGTCTCGCGACGGGGGACGTCGTGCGGGCGCTCCGCGATCTCCAAGGACCGTGGGCGGACAAGGCCGAAGGTGAGCTCGCCGCCGCGGGGGAGCGGGCCGGCGGATCCGTAGGCGGCGCCATCCATCTCCTCGGGGGCGAAAGGCTGGCGCTCGACCGCTCCGCGGCGGGCCTGCTCGACGGGTTGCCAAACCTCGACTGGGGGGGGGTGCATCGGCTGGGGGACCGCCTGGGCTCGGACCCGGACGACTTCGATATCGTGGTCGCCGCCATGTTGGATTGGCTGCACGCGCGGGTCGCCGCGGGGGTCCGGGCGCGCGATGAAGGCCGTCGCCTTGCGCCCCTCACGGAGGTGTGGGAAAAGCTCCGCCGCTCGGCCCGTGACACTCAGGCCTTGAACCTCGACAAGAGGGCGTTCCTGTTTGCGGCCTTTGCGGACATCGCGCAGGCGCTGCCACCATCCTGACGTCCCGCTCTTTGATCGCTCTGACGAAGTCATCCATGGCCGCGCGACCGACCTTCTACGTCACCAACGCCATTCCCTACGCCAACGGCGCGCCCCACATCGGCCACGCCTACGAGCGCATCGCCAGCGACGCGATCAGCCGGTTCAAGCGGCTCGACGGCTACGACGTCCTTTACATGTCCGGTATGGACGAGCACGGGCAGAAGATGCAGCAGACCGCGGCGCGCGAGGGCCTGACCCCCCTCGCCCTGGCCGGCCGGACCTATGGTCAGTTCGCCGCCATGGTCGACCTGCTCGGCGTCGCGGCCGACGATGTCGTGCGCACCACGGAAGCGCGCCACCGGGAGTCCGTTCAGGCGATCTGGCGGCGGATGGCCGAGCGCGGCGACATCTATCCCTCGACCTATTCGGGCTGGTACTCGGTCCGCGACGAGGCCTACTACGAGGAAGCCGACCTCTCGGCGGGACCGGGCGGACAACGCCTGGCACCGACGGGCACGCCCGTCGAATGGGTCGAGGAAGAGAGCTACTTCTTCCGGCTTTCGGCCTATGCCGAGCGTCTTCTCGCGCTCTACGAGGCCCAGCCGGATTTCGTGGTGCCCCGCCAGTACCTGAAGGAGGTGGCGAGCTTCGTCGAGCGCGGCCTCACGGACCTATCGATCAGCCGCACCACCTTTTCCTGGGGCGTGCCGGTCCCCGACGACGCGAAACACGTGATGTACGTGTGGGTCGACGCGCTGACGACCTACATCACCGGCGTCGGCTATCCGGACGCCGACGCGCCCCGAGCCCGCTACTGGCCGGCCGACGCCCACGTCATCGGCAAGGACATCACGCGCTTCCACGCGATTTATTGGCCAGCCTTCCTGATGTCGGCCGGCATCGACCTGCCGCGTCACGTCGTCGTGCACGGGTTCCTGTTCAACCGGGGCGAGAAAATGTCGAAGTCGGTCGGCAACGTGATCTCGCCGGCGGCGTTGGCGGGACATTACGGCGTCGACCCGCTGCGCTATTTTTTCCTTCGCGAGGTCCCGTTCGGCCAGGACGGGAATTATTCGCACGAGGCGATCGTCAACCGGATCAACGCCGATCTCGCCAACGATCTCGGCAACCTGGCGCAGCGATCCTTGACGATGATCGCCAAGAACTGTGCCGGGCAGGTGCCGGCTCCGGGCGCCTTCGCCGAAGCCGACGCGCAGCTTTTGGCGGAGGCGGACGGGCTGTTGGTAAAGGCGCGGGAGGCGATGGCCCAGTTCGCGTTGCACGAGGTCCTCGCCGCGATCTGGCGCGTGGTCGGCGCCGCGAACCGCTATTTCGCCGCGGAAGAGCCCTGGGTGAAGCGCAAGTCGGACCCCGAGCGGATGGGGACCGTGCTATACGTGACCGCCGAGGTGTTGCGCAACGTCGCGATCCTGACGCAGCCGGTGATGCCGGCAGCCATGACGCGCCTGCTCGATCTGCTCGGCATCGACGCGGGCGCGGGCGGACGCGACTTCGCCGCCTTGGGCGCCGTTGGCCGCCTGCGGCCCGGCATGCCGCTGCCGGCGCCGGCAGTGATCTTCCCCCGCTACATCGAGCCGGACTAGACGGCGGGCGTTCGATGCTGACGGACAGCCACTGCCACCTCGACTTCCCGGACTTCGCCGTGGACATCGATGACGTGGTCGGCCGGGCGCAAGAGGCCGGCGTCGGCCGGCTCATCACCATTTCGACGCGCGTGGCCCGCCACGATGCCCTCCGGACCATCGCCGAACGCTTCGAGGGCGTATTCTTCACGGTCGGAACGCATCCCCATCAGGCCGCCGAGGAACCCGACATCGGCGCCGCGCAGCTCGTCGCCTGCGCGGCCCACCCGAAATGCGTCGCCATCGGCGAGGCCGGCCTCGACTACCACTACGATCACGCGCCTCGCGAGGTCGCGGCCCGCGTCTTCCGGACCCATATCGCGGCGGCGCGCGCCAGCGGCCTGCCGCTCGTCGTTCACGCCCGCGACGCGGACGACGACGTTGCCCAAATCCTGCGCGAGGAAATGGGGCAGGGGCCTTTCAAGGCCGTGCTCCACTGCTTCACGTCCAGCCCCGCCCTCGCGGCCGTCGGGCTCGCCCTCGGCTGCTTCATCTCGTTCTCGGGGGTGGTGACGTTCAAGGGGTCGGACGCGCTACGCCGGATCGCCGCCGACGTGCCCCTCGACCGCATGCTGGTCGAAACCGACGCGCCATTCCTGGCACCCGTTCCGCACCGGGGCAAGCGCAACGAGCCCGCTTTCGTGGCGGAAACCGCGCGCGTCCTCGCGGCGCTCAAGGGCGTCGACGAAGCCGCGTTCGCGCAAGCGACGAGCGAGAACGTCACCCGGCTCTTCGGCAAGATCCCACCCCGCGCCGTCGCCACGTGACGGGAACCATCACCATCCTCGGTTGCGGCTCTTCGGGGGGCGTGCCGCGCATCGGCCAGGGCTGGGGCGCCTGCGACCCGGACGAGCCGCGCAACCGCCGGCTGCGCTGCTCGGTCCTCGTGGAGCGCGGCGGCGGCGGCGGACGGGCCACGACGGTTCTCGTCGACACCTCGCCCGACCTGCGGCAGCAATTGCTTGCCCACGCGGTCGAACACCTCGACGCCATCATCCTCACCCACCCGCACGCCGACCACACGCACGGCATCGACGACGTGCGCCCGCTCGTCATCCATATGCGGAGCCGTATCGACGTGTTCATGGACGAGCCGACGGCGGAGGACGTCCGCGGGAAGTTCGCCTACATCTTCGAAACGCCGCAGGGCAGCCTGTATCCGCCGCTCCTCAACGAAGGCCGCCTCCGCGCCGGCCAGCCCTGGTCCTGCGACGGCCCGGGCGGCCGCATCGCCATGACGCCGTTCGATCTCGACCACGGCGAGATCGGGGCGCTCGGCCTGCGCATCGGCGATGTCGCCTATACGCCCGATCTCAACCGCATTCCCGAAGGCAGCGCGCGGTTCCTCGAAGGGCTCGACCTTTGGATCGTCGATGCCCTGCGCTATTCGCGCCACCCGAGCCACTTCTCGGTTTCGGAATCCCTGGCCGCGATCACCCGCTTCAAGCCGCGGCGGGCGGTGCTCACCAACCTGCATTGCGACCTCGACTACGCGACGCTGCGCGACGAGCTCCCCCCCGGCGTCGAGCCGGCCTACGACGGCATGCGCCTGCCGTTCTGACGGCCTGAGCCGGGCACGCGTTGATACGCCACGCCCTGCGAGCCGACACGACCTTGACACCTGACGCGCGGGCGGAACAAGGTCGCACAACAAAGCCGATGGGAGGATACGAATGAAGAAGTTGCTACTGGGATCCCTTTGTGCCGCCGCCATCTTGGTCGGCGCGTCCATGACCGCCGCACCCGCCCGGGCGGCGGCTTGGGACATCGCGAAGGCCGCTGCGCCCTTCAAGGGTACGCAGCTCAACGTCATCTTCCTCGATCGGCCCGGCTATCGCGCGATCATCAAGCTCCTGCCCGAGTTCGAGAGGCAGACCGGCATCAAGGTCAATTACGAGATCGTTCCCTACGAGAACACGCGCGAGCGCGAAGTGCTCAACTTCAACTCGAAGGGCGACCTGACCATCGCCCTCGTCGATCTCGTGTGGATCGGCGAGTACGCGGAGAACGGCTGGATCGTGCCGATCAGCAAGTTCACGGGCGACGCCGCGATCACGGATCCCAACCTGAACCTCAAGGGTTTCTTCCCGCTCCTGCTGGACGCGTTCGGGTCCTGGGGCGGCACCACATACGGCCTTCCCTTCGACAATTATTCCGGGCTGCTGTACTATAACGCCTGCATGCTGAAGGATGCCGGCTTCACGAAGCCGCCCGAGACTTGGGACGAGGTGCTGAACACCTACGCGCCGAAACTGACGAATCCCGACAAGAAGCAGTTCGGCTTCGCGCTGCAGTCGTTGCGCGGCGAAACGCAATCGGCCGACAGTTTCATGCGGGTGCTGTGGCCGTTCGGCGGGTCCCTTCTCGACAAGACCTTCCATTCGAACCTCGAAAGCAAGGGAAGCCAGGACGGCCTGAAGTTCCGCCAGGCGCTGCTCAAGGACATGCCGCCGGGCGTCGTCAGCTACGATCACGCCGAAGCGGTGAACGCCCTGGCGCAAGGCCAGGTCGCGATGATCACCGAATGGTCGGCGTTCTATGGGACTTTGACGGACCCGAAGACGTCGAAGCTCGGCGATTGCCTCGGTGTCGCGCCCGAGCCCAAGGGACCGGCCGGGCGCTTGCCGGCGCTCGGCGGCTTCTCGCTCGCGGTGGCGTCGCAGGCGAGCGAGGCCGAACAGAAGGCCTCCTGGATCTTCATCCAGTGGGCGACGTCGGAGGACATCGCACGCGCTTATGTCGAGGCGGGCGGCGTTTCGGGCCGGACCTCGATCTACGATCAGCCGGACATCAAGGCCAAGTACAAGTTCGTGGAGCCCATGGTCGCGTCGTGGCAGGCCGGCGTTCCCGAGTTCCGCCCGCGTTTCCCCGCCTGGCCGGCCATCTCCGAGGTCGTGGCGGAATGGGGCTCGAAGATGGAGCTTGGCGAAGTCTCGACGGAGCAGGGGGCCAAGGAGATCGGCAACCGTATGGAAAGCATCCTCACCAAGGAAGGCTATTACGACGGCAAGAAGAAGCTCCTGCAGTAAAGCACCGCGTGTAGCGGGCGACCCCATGCCGGATCCGCGGGCCGCGGCTTGGGGTAGCCCGTGATCCCCCCACCACCGCTACGGCGTGCCTCCGTCGCCCTGCCCTGTGCGCGGCCGACGCGCGGACCGCCGGAAGGCGGGGCAGGGATGTCAGGCCCGCCGAGGAACCGGTAGACCCGCCATGGCCAACGCAACGCCTCGAACCCTCGGCGTCGGACGCTGGACGCCGTTCTGGTTCCTGTTCCCGGCCGTGTTCGCTCTCGCCGCCATCGGGCTTTATCCGACGCTCTTCGCTGTGGTTACGTCGCTGCGGCAATACAACATCACCCGACCGCGCGAAGGCTTTCCCTTCGTCGGCCTCGCAAATTACTACAACGTCCTCACAGACAGCACCTTCTGGAGCACGCTGTCGGTGACGGCGCGCTTCTTCCTCACCGTCATGCCGGTCGAACTCCTGCTCGGGATGGGGATAGCGCTGCTGCTGCACAAGCCGGGGCAGGGCCTGTTGCGGGCGCTCGCCCGCGTGTCGCTCGTCGTGCCGCTCGCGACCACCTACGCGGTCGTGGGCCTGATCGGCCGGCTGATCTTCAACCGGGACTTCGGCGTCGCGAACCAGTTTCTGTCCTGGTTCGGCATCGGCAGCCTGGATTGGCTCGGCTCGCCCGCCGGCGCCTTCGCGGCGATCGCCGCCATGGACGTCTGGCAGTGGACCCCGTTCGTCGCCCTCAATTTCCTCGCGGGCCTCTCGATGGTGCCGGTCGAAGTCGAGGAAGCCGCGAAGCTCGAAACGTCGTCGAGTTTCACCTTGCTGCGCCACGTGCAGCTGCCCTATTTGCTGCCGGCGCTGACCGCCGTATTGATCCTGCGGTCGGCGGACGTGCTTAAACTGTTCGACATGGTGTTCGTGATGACGCGCGGCGGCCCGGGGGCCGCGACCGACCTCATCTCGGTGTACATCCAGCGGGTCGGCTTCCGCGTGTTCGACATGGGAACCGCGTCCGCGCAGGCGATCCTGCTCCTTGCGCTCACCATTCTCCTGAGCCGCACCTACATCCGCGTGTTCTACAGGGAGATCGACTGATGGGGCGCATCATCGCCGGCAAGGCGCTGCACGGCCTGGGCCTCGTCGCGATCCTGCTGTTCACGCTGTTTCCGTTCTACTGGATGGTGTCGAGCAGCTTCAAAAGCCAGACCGACCTGCTGGCGACGCCGCCGATGTGGCTGTTCCAGCCGACGCTCGACCACTACGGGGAGATCTTCTCCGACCGGACGGTGACGTCGGCCATCCGCGACTCCGTCATCGTGGCGAGCGCGACCACCGTGCTGGCGCTGTTGTTTGGTACGCCGGCCGCCTTCGCGCTGGCCCGCTACGATTTTCGCGGCAAGGCGGATTTGTGGTTCTGGTTCATATCGAACCGCATGATCAGCCCGATCGTGCTCGCCCTGCCGGTCTACCTGCTGGCCTTGGCGACGAACATGCTCGACACCTACGCGGTGCTCGTGCTGATCTATCTCACGTTCAACCTGCCCATCGTCATCTGGATCTGCACCGATCAGTTCCGGTCCATCCCGCCCGACCTCGAACAGTCGGCGCGGCTCGAAGGGGCCGACCAGTTCCTGATATTCCGCAAGATCTACCTGCCCTTGGCGCTTCCGGGAATCGCGGTATCGGCGATATTCTCATTCATATTTTCCTGGAACGAACTGCTCTACGCGCTTGTGCTGACACGTCGAGCGGTGAAAACGGCCCCCGTTGTGGCGACGAGCTTCATGTCGGGTTACGAGCTCCCGTGGGGAAAGATCATGGCGGCGGGAACGATGATCGTGTTGCCGGTCACGATCTTCGCCGTGATCGTATCGCGGCACATGGTGAGCGGGCTGACCATGGGGGCGACCAAGTGAGCCGCGACGGTGGGGCAGGGAGGGTAGGATGAGCTTCCTGCGGCTCGAAGAGGTGGTGAAGAAGTATGGCGAGATAGCCGTGCTCGATCACGTCAGTCTGTCGGCGGACAAGGGGGAGTTCGTTGTGTTCGTGGGGCCGTCGGGCTGCGGCAAGTCGACCTTGATGCGCACGATCGCCGGGCTCGAGGCCACATCGGACGGAAAGGTCTTCATCGACGGCGTGGACGTGACGTTCGTGGCTCCGGCGGCGCGACAGGTCTCGATGGTGTTCCAGTCCTACGCCCTCTACCCGCACATGAACGTGCGCGACAACATGGCGTTCGGCCTCAAGGTCGCCAAGGTCCCGGCGCCGCAGATCGAGGCGGCCGTCAAGCGGGCCGCCGGCATCCTGCAGATCGAGCATCTGCTGGATCGGCGACCGCGCCAGCTCTCCGGCGGGCAACGGCAGCGGGTCGCCATCGGGCGCGCGATCGTGCGCAACCCGAAGCTGTTCCTGTTCGACGAACCGCTCTCGAACCTCGACGCGGAGTTGCGCACGCAAATGCGGATCGAGATCGCGCGGCTGCACCGCGACCTCGCGGTGACCATGGTTTACGTCACCCACGACCAGGTGGAGGCCATGACGCTCGCCGACCGGATCGTCGTGCTGCGGGCGGGAAAGGTCGAGCAGGTCGGCACGCCGTCGGACCTTTATGACAAGCCCGCCAACACCTTCGTCGCGGGCTTCATCGGCTCGCCCCGGATGAACTTCCTCGCCGTCGACGTGGCGGCGAAAGCCGATGGCGAGGTGATCCTCGCGCATCCGGCCTTCGCGGGAGGTACGGCTAAGCTCGCCCGCGCCTCAGCGGCCCGCGTCGGCGACAAGATCACGCTTGGGCTGCGGCCGGAACAGCTCGAACTCGGGGCGGGACGACCGATCACGCTTCAGCTCAGCGGCGAACTCTCGGAAAATCTCGGCGGCACCTCGCAGCTCTACGGACAGACGGCCCGCGGCGAGAACGTGACCGTCGTCACGCCCGGGCGCCACCGGCTGTCCAAGGGCGAAGGCTTTACGGCCGGACTCGATCCCGCCCATGCCTACCTGTTCGACGAGAGCGGGCGCGCCGTCTGACGCTAACGCTGAGGTGTCGTAACCCACAGGGGTTTGTACCCCCAAGTTCCATAATATATCTTATGCGAATCGCGGGCGTGCGGTTCCTGCCCGCACGCCGATGCCGCGCACCAGCATCGGCGCGGCCACGACGCCGGGTGACCCGGGCCGGCGGGTCGGGTCTCTTCCGATCCGCTCCCGTTACGCGGTCCGCCGCGGTCGATTCTTCCGCTCGCGCCCATGCGTTTTCCCGGTGGCGCGATCGTGCGAACGGAGCTATCGTCGCGTCATGCGGCGGTGATGGTGCTTCCCCCTGCCTGCCGCGTGTGCAACGCGCGATGGGAAGCACGGGCCCGGCATGCTTTCCGCGTGGCTGCCGATGCTTTTTGAACCGACGTGCGCCAAGGCGGTTTGCTTTGGTCGGAAGTTATGTCAAGAAAGCGCTCCATCACGGTCGTACGAGGTGGCCCTGCAACGGCTTCGTTGCGGGTCTCTCGGCATGCCCGGCGAAGGTCGGGTCAAGGTCAAGCAGGCACGCGGTCGGTCAAGTTGAAGACGAGCTGGCGAAATGAGCAAAGGTAGAGATTTCCGGGGTCCGAGAAAGCGCGGATTCGACGACGATATGCCCGCATCGCCTTACGAGACTCGGCCCCAGCGCCCGGCGGCGCGGCCGGTCGGCGGCGGTTTCGCGGGCGCCGGTGGCGGCGGGGACATGATGTCCGCGCCGCCGAGCGGGCCTTCGGTCGACGCGGTGGTGAAGTGGTTCAAGGCCGACAAGGGGTTTGGATTCGTCGAATTGTCGAACGGTGCCGGCGATGCGTTCTTGCACATCGGTGCCGTGCAATCGGCGGGGTACGAAACCGTGCCGCCGGGGGCGAAGCTCAAGGTCATGGTGGGCAGTGGCGCCAAGGGTGCGCAGGTGACGCGCGTGCTCGAGGTCGACACCACCGGTGCGATCGAGCGCGCGCCGCAACCTCGAACCTTCGACGGTCCGCGCCCGCCACGGCGCGCTCCCGACCCGTCGACGGCCGTGCCCGTCTCGGGCAAGGTCAAGTGGTTCGACGACACCAAAGGCTTCGGCTTCGTGTCAAGTAACGACGGCGGCAAGGACATCTTCGTCCATATTTCGATCCTCGGACCCTCCGGGCTGTCGCATCTGGCCGAGGGACAGGCGGTGTCCATGCGTGTCGTGGACACGCCCAAGGGCCGTGAGGCCCTGTCGATCACGGTCGACTGACGGACGGCACGCTGGCGGCGCTCTAAGTCGGAACCTGGACCGGAGCTTGGCTCCGGCCCTTTTTCGCATATATCGCCGTCTTCCCGGCGGACCGCCCCCGTCCGCGAAGGTGCGGGCCAACGAGGGCATGGCCATGCAGCCGTCGAAAGACATCAGCCGCCTGATCGAGATCATGGCCCAACTCCGCGCCCCGGGTACAGGCTGCGCTTGGGACATTGCGCAGACACCCTCGTCGCTGGCGCCCTACGTCGTCGAAGAGGCCTACGAGGTCGTGGACGCGATCGAACGGGGCGAGCAGGGCGACCTTCGCGAGGAACTCGGCGACCTGCTGCTTCAGGTGGTCTTTCAGGCTCGCTTGGCCGAAGAGGAAGGCTCGTTCGCGTTCGGCGGCATCGTCGAGGCGATCACAGCCAAGCTGATCCGGCGCCATCCCCACATCTTCGGCGAACGACGAGACCTGACGCCGGACGAGGTCAAGGTCCTTTGGTCGGCCGTCAAGAAGCGGGAGAAAAACGAGAAGGCGGCCCGGGGGGGACCGGACGCCGCGACCGCCGATACTGGGCTTCTGGCGTCCGTTCCCACGGGCGTTCCTCCCCTGCCCCGGGCGATCATGATCCAAGCCAAGGCCGCCGAAGTCGGCTTCGATTGGAATGACGCGCGTGCCGTGCTGGCCAAGATTCGCGAAGAGGCCGACGAGGTGGAAGGCGCCCTGGGCGACCGTCCAGCGCTGATCGACGAGATCGGCGACCTGATGTTCGCCATCGTCAATCTGGCGCGTCACGCGAACGTCGATCCCGATGCGGCCTTGCGGGCCGCCAATCGCAAGTTCGAACGGCGGTTCGCGTTCATCGAGCGCGAACTGAAGTCGCAGGGGCGGACGCTCCTCGCCGCCGACCTCGCCGAGATGGAAGCGCTATGGGCTTCGGCCAAGGCGATGGAACGCGTCAGACCCGCGCCGGCTTGAGATGGTCCGGGAGGGAGACGCGCAAGCCGGCCCGCGGCACCCGGCTTCGCAGCTTGAGCAGGCCTTCCGGCGTCACCCGCACCTTGAGCCGAACGGTTCCGTCGTCCTCGTCCGCCCTGAAGAGCACTTCCGTGCTCTCGTAGAGCCAGTTCAGTAGCCGCCCGTTGCACGGGTCGAGTTCCATGTCGACCTCCGCCCTGTTCGCGGCCAGTCGTGCCTCGACCATGTCGAGCAGGACCTCGACCCCCTGCCCCGTCAGGGCCGAGACGATCGCCGGCTGCTCTTCCGGACGCCGGCTTCTCGCGACCCCCATGAGCGCCGATGCCCGGTCCTCGTCCAGCAGGTCGATCTTGTTCCAGACCTCGACCATGCGCGCGTGATCGTCCGCGGTGACGCCGAGATCGGCCAGGATGGCATGGACATCGTGGCTCTGCGCCTGCGTGTCCGGGTGGGCCATGTTCCTGACGTGGAGGATCACATCGGCGGTCACGACCTCCTCGAGCGTCGCCCGGAACGCCGACACCAGCATGGTCGGCAGCTCCGATATGAACCCCACCGTGTCCGACAGGATCGCCCTGCCGCGATGCGGCAGCTTCAGCAGCCGGAGTGTCGGATCGAGCGTCGCGAAGACCATGTCGTCGGCGAGGACCCCCGCCTGCGTGAGCCGGTTGAAGAGAGTCGACTTCCCCGCGTTCGTGTATCCGACGAGCGCCACCGTCGGATAGGGGACGTCGGAGCGCGTTTTCCGGTTCGTGGCACGGGTGAGCTTGACGTGATCGAGGTCGCGTTCGATCCGCGCCATGCGCTCCTCGATGAGGCGTCGGTCGGTCTCGATCTGCGTTTCGCCGGGACCGCCGAGGAAGCCGAAGCCGCCACGCTGGCGCTCGAGATGGGTCCACGACCTGACCAGGCGTGACTTCTGATAGGCGAGGTGCGCGAGCTCGACCTGCAATCCGCCTTCCCGCGTCCGCGCCCGACGGCCGAAAATCTCAAGGATCAGCCCCGTGCGGTCGATGACCTTGGCGGAGAACGCTTTCTCCAGATTGCGCTGTTGTACCGGGGAGAGCGCGCAATCCATGACGAGGAGGCCGACATCGAGCGCGTGGACGGCCGACGCGATCTCCTCGACCTTGCCCTTGCCGAGATAGGTCGACGGCCTCACGGCGGCCAGATTGACGAGTTCGCGTCCGACGATTTCGAGGTCGATGGCGCCCGCCAAGGCCGAGGCCTCGTCGAGCCGCGCTTCCGGGGAACGTGCGTCCCGTCCGGGACGATGGACAGTGCGCGTCGGATAGGGTCCCACGACAAGCGTGCGCACCGCCGGCCCGGCGCCACCTCCCTTGCTGCCCGTGCCGTCAGACGCTCGCGCCACGCACGCATCCGGCTTCGCGGTTTGGGCGGATCCGCGGCCTGATCAACGACGTTCCACCGCGGGCTGCGCTTCCTCCGGGGCTTCGAACATCTGGATCGGCTGGCCCGGCATGATCGTCGATATGGCGTGCTTGTAGACCAGCTGCGAGTGACCGTCCCGCCGCAACAGCACGCAGAAGTTGTCGAACCAGGTGACGACGCCTTGCAGCTTCACGCCATTGACGAGAAAGATGGTGAGCGGAATCTTGTTCTTTCGGACGTAATTGAGAAACGTGTCTTGCAGGTTCTGCGTTCGTTCAGCCGCCATAGTCCCGTCTGATGCTCCTTGATGCCGGCTCGCGGGTGGCCGCGCCGCGGAAGGCCGAATATTGAAGGCGCGCTCGCCCAGCCCATTAGAGGCAGGAACCTGAGGGAGTCGCAAGGCAAAGTTCGCGGCCCGCACCGGCGCCGTCAGTCGATCCCCAGCGACTTCAGCTTGCGATGAAGCGCCGAGCGCTCCATGCCGATGAACTCGGCCGTTCGGGAAATGTTACCACCGAACCGGCTGATTTGCGCGACGAGGTATTCGCGCTCGAAAACCTCGCGCGCGTCGCGCAGCGGCAGGCTCATGAGTCTTTCGCCGCCGGCGCCGTTGGGGGTGGCTGGCACCAGGGCGCCGACCTCCGAGGGCAGCTTGTCGGCCGTGACCTCCGTGTCGGCATCGCCGACGGCCAGGATCATCAGGCGCTCGACGTTGTTGCGCAATTGCCGGATGTTGCCGGGCCAATCGTGCGATTGAAGCACCGCCATGGCGTCCTGCCCGATCTTGCGGCGCGGCAAACCGCCCGTCGCGGAAACCTGGTCCATGAAGAAGTCGATAAGCTCGGGGATGTCCTCGCGCCGCTCGGACAACGCGGGCACCCGCACCGGGACGACCGCCAGCCGGTGGAAAAGATCCTCGCGGAAGGTTCCTTGATCGATCGCCGCCGCGAGATCGCGGCTCGATGACGAGATGATGCGGACATCGACGTGCACCCGGGTCGCCCCGCCGACCCGGGTGAAGTTCTGGTCGACCAGCACGCGCAGGATCTTGCCCTGGGTTTCGCGCGGCATGTCGGCGACCTCGTCGATGAACAGCGTGCCGCCGTGCGCCTCCTCGAGGGCGCCGACCTTGCGCGTCCGGCCTTCCCCGCCTTCGGTGCCGAACAGTTCCGTTTCCATCATGTCCGGCACCATGGTCGCCGCGTTGATGACGACGAAGGGTGCCGAGGCGCGGCTCGAAGCGGCGTGGATCATCCGCGCCGCGAGTTCCTTGCCGGAGCCCGGGGCGCCGGCGATCAGCACGCGCGAGTTGGCCGGGCCCACCTTGTCGATGACCTGTCGCAGCTGGTTGGCGCCGCTCGATCGGCCGACGATGCGATCGGGGCTTTGCGCCCGGACCTTGAGATCGACGTTCTCGCGCCTCAGGCGGGAGGTTTCGAGCGCCCGGTCGGCGACCAACACCAGCCGGTCCGCCTTGAAGGGCTTCTCGATGAAATCGTAGGCACCGAGCTTGATGGCCGCGACGGCGGTCTCGATGTTGCCGTGACCCGAGATCATCACCACGGGCAAGGCCGGGTTCTGTTCCTTGATGATGCCGAGCAATTGGAGCCCGTCCAAGCGGGATCCCTGGAGCCAGATGTCGAGGAACATGAGGTGGGGGCGACGCGCCGCGACCAAGGCGAGCGCCTCGTCGGCGTCCTTCGCGGTACGCGTCCCATGGCCTTCATCGGACAGGATCCCGGAAACGATGTTCCGAATGTCCGCCTCGTCGTCCACGATTAGAATGTCGGTTGCCATGTCCCGCTCTCAGGCCCTTTCGCCCAGCGGCTCGGACAGTGCCGCCGTGGGTTCGGATACACGCGAATTCAGGGGGAAGTGAAGCCGGACGTGGGCGCCCGGAGGGTTCGACGCATCGAGAAGCTCGATGCCGCCGCCGTGGTCTTCGAGGATTTTGGCGACGATCGCCAAGCCGAGGCCCGTGCCCTCGCTGCGGGTGGTCATGTAGGGTTCGAGCAGCCGTTGGCGGTTCTCGGCCGGGAACCCCTTGCCGTTGTCGACGACATCGATGACCACCTGGTCGTCCGGCGCGGCCGAAACCGCGACCCGGACGCGACCCGGTCCCCGCTCCGCTTCGGGCCGCGCGGCAACGCCCTCGCTGGCGTTCTTGATGATGTTGGTCAGCGCCTGGGACAACAACCTGCGGTCGAATTTCGCCTGCAAGGGCGCCGGCATGTCGAGGTCGAAGGTGATGTCGGGATGGCCGACCCGCATCAGGAACACCACCTCCGACACGCACTTTCCGAGATCGTCCGCCTGCAGCGTCGCCTTCGGCATGCGTGCGAAGGAGGAGAACTCGTCCACCATGCGCTTCATGTCGTCGACCTGGCGGATGATCGTATCGATACATTGGTCGAACACGTCCCTCCCTTCGGTGATGACGCGGCTGTAGCGCCGCTTGAGGCGCTCGGCCGACAGCTGGATGGGCGTCAGCGGGTTCTTGATCTCATGCGCGATCCGGCGCGCGACGTCCGCCCAGGCCGATGTCCGCTGGGCCACGACGAGGTCGGTGATGTCGTCCAGAGTGACGACGTAGCCGCGTTCGGCGCGATTGGACAGATCGCCGGTGACGCGGACGTTGAAGATGCGTTCGCGACTGTTCCGGTTGAGGGTGATCTGACCTTGGTGCAAGCGCTGGCGACCCGCTTTCGCGTCGTCCATCACCGGTCCGAGTTCCGGGATCACGTCCGTCAGCGGCGGCGCCGATGGTTCGCCGTCTCCCACCGCCGGGCGGCCGAGGACCATTTGCGCCGAAGCGTTCAGCACCGTGATCTCGCCGTGCGGACCCACCCCGATGACGGCCGCCGGCACCCCGGACAGCACGGCTTCCGTGAACAGCCGTCGTTCGTCGATCGTTTCGCGTGCGGCGATCAGGCGATTCTGCTGGAGCCGTAGCTCGGACGTCATCTTGTTGAACGTTTCGCCCAGGCGCGCCAGGTCGCCTTCCGAGCGGCGAACCGGCACCTGCACGTAGAGGTTGCCTGACGAAACCTGGTCGGTCGCGTTGATCAGCCGGCGAATCGGAGCCACGAGTTGGTTGGCGAACGACAATCCCAACCAAATCGCCGACAACAGCATGACGAGGGCCAGCAGGCCGTACATCGTGATGAACGCCGACTGGATCGACCGCCGGTGCGTATCGAAGGCGTCGTAGAGCGTGATGATGGCGCGCGCTTGTTGCGGGAACTCGACCGCGAAGGGATCGATCGGCTTGGCGACGTAAAGGTACGTTTCGTCGAACGAAGGCAGGTTGCGCAACGAAACGAAGGTCTTGCCGCCGTCCATGATGAAGCAGACCGGCTCGCGCTTGCGGGCATCCTCGAAATCCGCGTCGTCGGGCTTGGCCATCTGCGGTGCCTTCCCGGTGTCGACCCTTTCGACCACGGAGCCGTCGCGCTTCATCATCACCGCCGTGGTGAAGCCCAACGAATGGACCCGCGCGGCGAAATAGTTCTGGAAAAACGCCCTGTCGGTCAGGCCGACCTTCGCGCGATCGAGATCGGAGGCGGTCAGGTCCGCTTCCCTGAGGAGGGAATTGCATTGCGACGCCCGGTAAAGCCGCGCCGCGTCGGCGGTATGCGAGATGAAGCCGCGCACGTCCTCCATGAAGGCCGGGTAAAGCCCGCGGTCGAGCGCCACCGCGCCGACGACCGCCATGATGACGGCGGGAACCGCGGCCGTGATCGAGAACAGCGCCACGATGTAGGCGTGCAGGCGGGCGCCGGCTTTGCGGGCCCGCCACGCCGCGATCAGACCATAGGCCTCGCTGCCGACGAGCAAGATGAGCACGAACGCGATGATCGCGTTCGCGATGAAGACATCGATCACCACCGCGTCCGTCGGCGCGATCGGCGTGTATCCGGTGAAGATGACGAAACTCGCGAGCGCCGAAACGAGCGCGAGGCCGACGATGGCGGGCCCGAGACGGGGGAAGAACCGCCGGGACGATCGCCGCCCCGGCTGGCTCAGCACGGCCCCGCTCCCCGATTGGCTCGTCAAACCGTCGATCTCCCAACGCCGGCGCGATCCGCGGAGCCCTCGCCGACCCGTGGGCACGAAGCGCATCGTTGCAATTGCGCACCAGTGTTGCCGCATTGCGACAAATTCAGGGCGGGCGCTCGTAGCAGGGCGGCAGGGTTCCCCCCGCGGCTCCGCCCCCGACGGCGGTTCTCGCCGATCCCATGCTGTGGCTTCCCACGCGGCAGTCACTCGGAGCGCAGCGGGTCGGAGATCGAGCCGCTAGCCGCGCGAGCGCACCTCACCCCGTGGCGCGGCGGTCCGCGCCGGGATCGGCGGTTGGTCTAGCCGCGCCGGGCGATCGACGCTGCGCTCAGCGCGGCAGCCGCATCATGCGGATGTCGAGTTCGCGCACCTTCTTGCGAAGCGTGTTGCGGTTCAGGCCAAGCATCTCGGCGGCCTTGATCTGATTGCCACGCGTCGCCGCCAACGCGGCGGAAACCAGGGGCGCTTCGAGTTCCCTCAAGACGCGGTGGTAAAGGCCCGGAGGCGGTAGATCGTCGCCGTGCCGGGCGAACAGTTCCGCGAGATAGCGCTCGACCGCACCGGTGAGCCCGCCTTCGCTTCCCGAGGCTGTCGCTCGGTCGGCCTGGCTGCCGGCCGCCAAGCTCGGCGGAACGGCGTCGGGCGCGGCGCGATCCATCCCGAGTTCGGCCTCGACCAGCGGCGCCGTGATGATCTCTTGCGGGTAGAGCGCGGTCAGCCGGCGCACGAGGTTTTCGAGTTCGCGGACATTGCCGGGCCAGCGATAGCGCTTGAGCCGCTCCTGCGCCGCGGTGTCCACCTGCTTGGCGGGCAAGCCCTGCGCCGCCGCGAGCGCGAAGAAATGGCGCGCGAGATGCGGAATGTCCTCGGCCCGTTCGCGCAACGGCGGAAGCCGGATCGGCACGACGTTCAGCCGAAAGAACAAGTCCTCCCGGAACAGCCCTTGCTGGATGGTGACGCGAAGATCCTTGTTGGTCGCCGCGATGATGCGCACGTTCGTCTTGATCGGGGTGCGGCCGCCGACCGTCGTGTACTCCGCTTGCTGGAGCACGCGCAGCAACCGGGTCTGCGCCTCCATCGGCATGTCGCCGATCTCGTCGAGGAACAGGGTCCCGCCTTCCGCCTGTTCGAAGCGGCCGGCCGAGCGCGTGTTGGCGCCCGTGAAGGCACCCTTCTCGTGACCGAACAGTTCGCTCTCGATGAGATCCCGCGGGATCGCCGCCATGTTGATGGCCACGAACGGGCCGTTCTTGCGCTTTCCGTAATCATGGAGGGCGCGCGCGACGAGTTCCTTGCCGGTGCCCGACTCGCCCGAAATCATGACGGTCAGGTCCGTCTGCATCAGCCGCGCGAGCGTGCGGTAGATGTCCTGCATGGCCGGCGAGCGGCCGATCAGCGGCATGCTTTCGAGTTCGTCCTCCCGCGCCGCCTCCGGGTGGCGCGGCTCGCTCATGGCGCGGCCCACGATCGCCACGAGTTCCTTGAGGTCGAACGGCTTCGGAAGGTAATCGTAGGCGCCGCGCTCCGACGCCTTGATGGCCGTCATGAACGTGTTCTGCGCGCTCATCACGATGATCGGCAGTTCCGGGCGAAGCTTCTTGATTCGCGGCAGCAGGTCGAAGGCATTCTCGTCGGGCATCACCACGTCCGTGATGACGAGGTCGCCGTCGCCGGCCTGCACCCATCGCCAGAGCGACGCGGCCGTCCCCGTGGTGCGCACGTCATACCCGGCGCGCGAAAGCGCTTGGCTGACCACCGTTCGGATCGCGGTATCGTCGTCCGCGACGAGGATGTGTCCATTGACTGGCATCGGGGTTCCTTCAGTACGACCGCCGCTTCCTTTATGAAGCCGCGACGCCCCGACCGTCGCGCGCCGCGAACATCGGCAGCAGCACGCGAAATGTGGTCCGGCGGGGATGGGATTCGCATTCGACGGTTCCGCCGTGATCGCCGATGACCTTGGCGACGAGTGCAAGTCCGAGGCCAGTTCCCGACATCTTGGTCGTGACAAACGGGTCGAACAGGTGGGCGGCGATGTCCTCGGGCACGCCCGGACCGTTGTCGCGCACGCAGAATTCGAGCGGCAGGCTGACCGGCGTCGGCGACCCCGGCGTGCGCAGCCGGATGCCGGGGCGGAACGCCGTCGAAAGCTCGATCGTGCCGTCGATGGCGTCCGGGCCGAGCGCCTCGGCGGCGTTCTTCACGAGATTGAGGAACACCTGCACCAACTGGTCCCGGTTCGCGAACACCGGCGGCAGCGACGGATCGTAGTCTTCGGTGATCCTGACGTGCCGTGCGAACCCGGCCGAGGCGATGCGCTTCACGTGGTCCAGCACGGCATGGATGTTGACGCTTTCCCGCTCGATCGGCCGGACATCGGAAAACGCCTCCATGCGGTCGACGAGCTTAACGATCCGATCGGTTTCCTCGCAGATCAGATTGGTCAGGGTGCGGTCCTCGTCGCCCACGACGCTGTCGAGGAGTTGTGCGGCGCCGCGGATGCCCGACAGCGGGTTCTTGATCTCGTGGGCCAGCATCGCCGCGAGCGCGGAAACCGAGCGGGCGGCGCCGCGGTGCGTCAACTGCCTGTCGAATTTGTCGGCAATGGACCGTTCCTGAAGCAAGACCAACTGGCCGTCGCGGCCTTCGGTGAGGGGCGTCACGTAGATGTCCACGACGCGTTCAGCGCCGAGCTTGGGGCTGCCGAGGTCCACGCGGTATTCGTTGAGCGGCATCCCCCGACGCGTCGACTCCCCGATCAGCGCGAGCAGCGGCGACCCGAAGGGTACGAGGTCGGCGAGGAGGTGGCGCGCCATCAGCGCCCGACTCATGTCGAAGAAGCTTTCGGCGGCGGCGTTGGCTTCGAGAATGGCGCCTCCCGCCGCCACGACAAGCACGGCGTGCGGAAGGAGGTTCATCACGTCCGAAGCGTAGGCGAAGGCCGCCTCCTGACGGGTGTTGGTACCCGTTACGATCCGCATGAGCGTTGTCACGTCGCCGCGTCCTCCAGGAAGCGGGGGTCGAAAAGCCTCCGCAACAGGGCCGTCACCTCCCGATGGTCGTCGCTCGCGGCGAGCGCCCCTCGCAGGGACCCTGCCCGCCTGAACTGCCGCGCCACGTCGTCGGCGTAGGCGACGAGGTGCTTGCGGGCGTGGCGGACGCCCCGGGCGACGCCGAACAGGCCGAGCAGCGTCTCGTAATGGTCGAGCGCGGCTTCGCCGCGGGCCTCGAGGCTCGGCTCGGCGGGGCGCGTGCCGTTCGCCAGGAATGACGCGATCTGCCCGACGAGCCATGGTCGGCCGAGCGCGGCCCGACCGACCATGACGGCGTCCGCCCCTGATGCGCGCAGCATGGCCGCCGCGTCGTCGGGTGACCCGCAATCGCCGTTCACCACGACCGGAATGGCGACGGAGCGCTTGACGGCGCGGACCGCGGCCCAGTTCGCGCGTCCCTTGTAGAACTGGCAGCGCGTGCGTCCGTGTACCGTCACGAGCGCGACGCCCTCTGTCTCGGCCCGCGCCGCCAGCGTCGCGGCGTTCATCGATCCCTCGTCCCAGCCGAGCCGCATCTTGAGCGTCACCGGCACCGATACGGCCCCGACCGTGGCGGCGATGAGCCGCGCGGCATGGTCGAGGTCGCGCATGAGCGCGGACCCGGCAAGGCCCCCGGTGACCCGCTTGGCCGGGCAACCCATGTTGATGTCGACCGCCGCGGCGCCGGCGCCCTCGGCGATCCGTGCGGCCTCGGCCAGATCGGCGCCGCGGCAGCCCGCGATCTGGACGACGTGCGGATGGCGGCCATCGCCCAAGGCGCGAATGAGGCTGTCCGCGCTGCCCTGCGCCAATTGGTCGCCGGCCACCATCTCCGAAACCGCGAGACTCGCCCCGAAGCGAAGGGCGGCACGGCGCATGCCGAGGTCCGTCACCCCCGCCATAGGCGCCAGGAACGCGTGCCCGGGGAGTGTTGCCGAGCCGAGCTTCAGCGGCCGCAGACGTGGCGGCACCGCACGGCCGAGCGCGGCGCGCGGCGCGCCCATCGCCTCCGCTCCAGGCCCTGCCGCTTCTGACTCCCGAGATGGATCGAGCACGTGGTCCCGCATCGTTGACGGAGGGCGAACACGGCCGGGCATTTCTGCCTATTGCTGCATCACGCCGCTTCCTGCCCACATCTTAGCCGTTCGCGCGTGCACCGCAACAAAATCGTCATGGCCTGGGTCCGGCGGCGGCGGCGGGTTTGACCCGCGGGCGAAAAAGCGGAAAAGCAGGCGAAGCGGAGGAGCGCTCGACGATGAACGAACCCACCCACGCGCTCGTCGTAGCGGCAGGCCGGGGCGTGCGCGCCGGGGCCGGTGTTCCGAAGCAGTTCCGTCCGCTCGCGGGGGAACCGATCATCGCCCGCACGTTGCGGGCTTTGCTCGACAGCCCCGACATCGCGACCGTGACCGCGGTGATCCACGCGGACGACCGCGCGCTGTTCGCCGAAGCGACGGCCTTCCTGCCGCCGGCGGTCGCGGGCCGGCTCGCCCAGCCGGCGATCGGGGGCGACACGCGACAGGACAGCGTCCATGCCGGCCTCGAGATCTTGCGGGAACGCGGCGGCGCGCCGGGGATCGTGCTCATCCACGACGGCGCGCGGCCGTTCGCCTCCCCGGCCCTGATCCGGCGTGCGATCGAGAGTGCCCGCGCGCACGGCGCGGCGGTCCCGGGCTGCGCATTGTTCGACACGATCAAGCAGGTGGGGGAAGCGGGGCGCATCGTGGCCTCCCCCGACCGCAACCTGCTGAGGGCGGTGCAGACCCCGCAGGCCTTCCGGTTCGACCTCATCCTCGAGGCCCATCGGCGGGCGCGCCGGGAACGGCGTCGCGACCTGACCGACGACGCGGCCGTCGCGGAATTCTCGGGTCATGATGTGTTCGTGTTCGAGGGGGAGACGACGAACACCAAGCTGACGACGCCCGAGGATTTCAAGGCCTCGGAAGCGCGCCTCATGACCGACCTGCCCGACATCCGCACGGGCCAGGGTTTCGACGTCCATGCCTTCACGGAGGGAGACCACGTGACGCTCGGGGGCGTGCGGATCGCCCACGGGCGCGCGCTGACCGGTCATTCGGATGCCGACGTCGTGCTCCACGCCCTCACCGACGCCGTTTTGGGCGCCATCGGCGACGGCGATATCGGGACCCACTTCCCCCCGTCGGAAGCGCGGTGGAAGGGCGCGGCGTCGAGCATCTTCCTCCGCCACGCCGTCGATCTCGTCCGGCGGCGGGGCGGCATGGTCGCGCACCTCAACGCCACCGTCGTCTGCGAGGCGCCGAAGATCGGCCCCCACCGCGAGGCCATGCGCGCCGCGATCGCCGCCGTGGCGGGCATCGACGCCGGCCGCGTCGCCGTCACCGCCACGACCTCCGAGCGCATGGGGTTCACGGGTCGGGGGGAAGGTGTCGTCGCCTGGGGTCTGGCGACGATCCGGCTGCCGGTCGCGCCCTGAACGTGGACCGGGCGATGTTTCCCGAAGACCTGTCGCGGCGCGCGGCGGCGCTTCTTTCGGACTGCCGGTCCGCCGGCACCCGGCTCGCCACGGCCGAGTCCTGTACCGCGGGTCTCGTTTCCGCGCTGTTGACGGAAGCCGCGGGCGCGTCCGACGTTTTCGACCGTGGCTTCGTCACCTATTCGAACGCTGCCAAGTCCGAACTGCTGGGCATCCCCGGGGAGGCTCTCGCGCGCCACGGCGCGGTGTCGGCCGAAACCGCGCGCGCCATGGCGGCGGGCGCGCTCGCCCGTTCGCGGGCCGATGTGGCGGTGTCGGTAACGGGCATCGCGGGCCCGGGTGGCGGGTCGGTCGAGAAACCCGTGGGGCTGGTCTGGTTCGCGCTGGCGCGACGCGGGTGCGAGCCGCGGGCGGTCGAACGCCGCTTCGGCGACCTCGGTCGCGGCGGGGTGAGGATCGCGTCGGTCGAGGAGGCGCTGCGCCTGTTCGAAGAGGCCGTCGGGGCGGCCGGATGATCAGCCGTAAACGTCGTGCGCGCGATGTTCGAAGGCCTCCGCGAATCGCCGGAAGGCGCCGTCGAACATCGACCCCATCAGCAGGCCGAGGGCTCGGCTCCTGAATTCATAGGTGATGAAAAACTCGATCGTCGAGCCGCCGCTCGGGTTGTCGCGGAACGTCCAACGATTTTCGAGCGCGCGAAACGGCCCGTCGACATATTCCACCGTGATCGTGTCGTGAGCCCGGTCGAGGGTCACGCGGCTCGTGAAGCTTTCGCGGATGGCCTTGAAGCCGACCCGCATGTGGGCGACGAGCACCTCTCGGCCATCCGGCAATGCCGTCCGCTGCCTGACGTGCAGACTCTGGCACAGCGGAACGAACTCGGGATAGCGTTCCACGTCGGCGACGAGCGCGAACATTCTTTCCGCGGAATGCGCAACGGCGCGTGTGGTGCGAAACGATGGCATGCCGGGAGGGGTGAGCGGGTCGCGACGCTGCGACGGCCTCTGCAATAAGGACATGGCGTCCGGCAATGCAAGGCGGGTCGACCGAATCGGGGCGGGCACACGGGCCGGCCCCCCGGAAAGCGCGCCGAACGTCTTGGGAAATCAGCTTTCGTTAACCCTAACGGCTTATCGATGGTCGGGTCACATGCGCGCGAGCGCGTCCTTCCGCGGCAACACGCTGGTTCCTCCCATGCGACGTCTCGCCCTCCTCTGCTGTTTCGCGACAGGCCTCGCCCTCGCCGGCTGCGCGTCGCCGATCTATCGTACCGACGTGTTCAAGGCCCAACTGACCGCCCCCTACACGCTGGCGAGCGGCGATCGCGTCCGCGTCATCGTGTTCGGGCAGGACGCGCTGTCGAATTCCTACGCGATGAACGGGTCGGGGATGATCTCGATGCCGTTGATCGGCAACGTGCCGCTGCTGGGGTTGACCACCAGCGATGCCGAACGCCTGGTCGAGGCACGCCTGCGCGGCGGGTTCCTGCGCGAACCGCACGTGTCGATCGAGGTGGAAGCCTACCGGCCGTTCTTCGTCCTCGGCGAAATCACCACCGCCGGGCAGTACCCGTTCGTCAACGGCATGACGGTACAGAAGGCCATCGCGATATCGGGCGGGTTCACGGCCCGCGCCGAGCGCAACTCCGCCAACATCACCCGCATGATCAACGGCGTGCAGGTCACGGCGAAGGTACCCCTGGCCTATCCGGTGCGGCCTGGCGATACCGTGATGGTCGAAGAACGCTTCTTTTAGACTCTTGCGCCAGCCTGCGATCTCGCTGGGCCATGTTTCCAGGCGCCGCACGCCCGTTGGGGCGTCGACACGGCCCAATGCATGGAAGCCGCGACACCCGCGGATGGGTTGACCCCACCGCGGCGGGACGCGCGCCGGAGCGAGAAACAAGATGGCGGCACCAAGCTCCGGGACGGACGGGCCGCTCAGGGTGCTTCACGTCCTGCGTGCCCCGTTGGGAGGCCTGTTCCGTCACGTGATGGATCTCACGCGCGAACAGGTCCGCCGGGGTCACGCGGTAGGCTTGATCGCGGACGCGGACACGGGCGGGACGACGGCGCGGGATGTTCTCGCCGCGATCGAGCCGAGCCTGGCGCTCGGCCTTTCGCGGGTCCCCATGCGTCGGGCCCCCCACCCGTCCGACCTCAAGGCTCTGGGGCACGCGCTCGAACGCATGAGGCACGTCCGTCCCGACGTCGTTCACGGGCACGGATCGAAAGGGGGGGCGTTTTCCCGCGTCCCGGGATTTCTGCCAGGGGGTGGACGTCCCGTGCGCGTCTACACGCCCCATGGCGGCAGCCTCAATCACCGCTCCGGAACGGCGGCGAACCGCTTTTACATGGGCGTCGAGCGCCTCCTCGTGGCGCGGACCGATCTCCTGCTGTTCGAGAGCGCGTTCATCGCCGAGCGATACCGAGCGCTCGTGGGGAGCCCCCGGGCCACGGCCAGCGTGGTGCATAACGGCATCGGCCCCGACGAGTTCGTTCCGGTGGCGCCTCGGCCCGACGCCGCGGACTTTCTCTACGTCGGCGAACTTCGCGCCGCGAAAGGCATCGATCTGCTCCTCGAAGCCCTGGCCCAAGCCGGCAGGATCGCGGGCCGCGACGTGCGCGCCGTCCTGGTCGGTTCGGGTCCGGACGAGGCCGCCCTGATGGCGCACGCCCGACGGCTCGGGCTCGAGGACAGGATCGCGTTCACGGGGCCGATGAGGGCGCGGGAGGCGTTCGCGCTCGGCCGCGTCCTCGTGGTGCCCTCGCGCGCCGAGTCCCTGCCCTACATCGCGCTCGAAGCGGCGGCGGCCCGCGTTCCGCTGATAGCGACGGACGTTGGCGGCATCCCCGAGATATTCGGCCCGTTCCGATCCCGGCTCGTACCGTCGGAGAACGTCGCGCGTCTGACGGGCGCGATGGTCCAAGCGCTGTCGCTCAGCCGCGGGTGCCTGGCGCGGGAAGCGGGCGAACTCGCCGCCTTCGTTCGCGACCGCTTCTCGATGGACGCCATGGTCGACGGGGTGATCGGTGCCTACCGGGACGCGCTCGCGCGCAAGGTCGCGTCGGCTTCCGCCCGGCCGGGCCGCGGCGCCCCGCCCCTGCTTTCGCGAGCCCGGTCGTGAGGCCGTCGAAAGCTCCCACGTCCGCGTTCACGCGGGAGGATTTCGAGCACCTGCGCCCGGAGCTGTCGAATCCGCGCGACGACGACGGGCCGCCCGCGCGCACGCTGGCCATCATGGCCGAGGCGGCGGGCGCGCTCGACGCCAAACCCCATTATTCGCCCGTCGTCCTGGTCGGCATCGTGCGGGCGATCGAGTTCCTCGCGCTCATCGCGACGGGCGCGCTCGTCCATATCGCCTACGTCGCCCCCCACGTGGGTTACAATCCCGCCTATTTCGTCGCCATCCCGTCCGTGGCCGCCCTCGCGATCGTCGCTTTCCAGGCGCTCGGCATCAACAGCGTGGGGGCGTTCCGGGCGCCGATCCACCAGGGCTTCCGGATCGCGTGCGGCTGGAGCGGCGTCATCCTGACGGCGCTGGCCGCGATCTTCTTTCTCAAGCTCGACGGCGTGTTCTCGCGATTCTGGATGGGGAGCTGGTACGCGCTCGGCCTCGCGGCGCTGCTGACCGAGCGTTCCCTGCTGTCGGCCATCACCGGGCACATGACGCGCACGGGCCGCCTCGACCGGCGTACCGTCATCGTCGGCGGCGGGAGCGCGGGCGAAACCCTGCTCGAGGAACTATCCAAGCAAAAGGACACGGACCTGCGCATCTGCGGCGTGTTCGACGACCGCAACGACGACCGTTCGCCCGATATGGTGGCGGGGTATCCCAAGCTCGGCAACGTCGACGACCTCGTCGCCCTGGCGCGCCACACGCGCATCGACCTGATCATCTTCACGCTGCCGATCACCGCCGAACAGCGCCTGCTGCAGATGCTGCGGAAGCTGTGGGTGCTGCCGATCGACATCCGGCTCGCGGCGCACATGAACCGGCTCAAGTTCCGACCGCGATCCTATTCCTATATCGGCGCCGTGCCGGTGCTCGACGTGTTCGACAAGCCCATCGCCGATTGGGACGTCGTGCTGAAGACCATCTTCGATCGCGTCGTCGGCATGCTCGCGCTGATCGTGCTGTCGCCGGTGCTGCTCCTGACCGCGCTCGCGGTCAAGCTCGACTCGCCGGGTCCCGTGTTCTTCAAGCAGAAGCGCTACGGCTTCAACAACGAGCTGGTCGAGATCTTCAAGTTCCGCTCGATGCGCGCGGACGCGCTCGATATCAGGGCGGATCGGCTGGTCACCAGGGACGACCCGCGCGTGACCCGCGTCGGGCGGATGATCCGCAGATCCTCGCTCGACGAGCTCCCGCAGCTCTTCAACGTGGTGTTCCTGGGCAACCTGTCGCTCGTGGGACCGCGCCCCCACGCGGTTCACGCCAAGGCGGCCGACCGTCAGTACGACGACGTGGTCGACGGCTATTTCGCCCGGCACCGGGTGCGCCCCGGCATCACCGGCTGGGCACAGGTCAACGGTTGGCGCGGCGAGACCGATACGCCGCTCAAGATACAGCGACGCGTCGAGCACGACCTCGCCTATATCGAGAACTGGTCGCTGTTCTTCGACATCTACATCCTCCTGGTCACCCCGTTCGCGCTGATCAAGGCGGACAATGCCTACTGACGCGCGTGCGGAACAGGAAACGCCGGTTCGGGGCGGCCCGGCGCGCGGCCGTGCCTGGCTTTTGAACTACACTGGATTGCTCAACGGCGGCTTCGCGCTGTTCATCTTCTTGGGTATGATCGCGGTCGTCGAGCCATCGCCCTACGATTTCGCTTCCTTCGTGGTGCTGCCGTTGTGGTTCCTGGGCGGGTTCAGGTTCCATCGCTTTCTCATCACCTTCTTCGCGCTGGTGTTCGTCTACAACCTCGGGGGATTCATCGCCCTCATCCCCTACGTCGGCGAGCCCGATCCGACGCTGTTCATGTTGCAGTCGCTTTATCTGGCCGTCACCACGTTGTTCTTCGCGATCTTCTTCTCCGAACGCAGCGCCGAGCGGGCCGAGCTCTGCCTCAGGGCCTACGCGGCCAGCACGGTCGCCGCCGCCGCCTGCGGCATCGTCGGATATTTCGGGCTGGCGGGCCTCGGCGACGTTTTTTCGCGTTACGGACGCGCCTCGGGCACCTTCAAGGACCCGAACGTGCTGGGCTCCTACCTGATCATGGGCGCGCTCTACTACACGCAGAACCTCGTGCTGGCGCGCACGGCGCATCCGGGCAGGACCTTGCTTGCCCTGTCGGTGGTGATGGCCGGGATCTTTCTGTCGTTCTCGCGCGGCTCCTGGGGCGCCGTCGTGATGGCGACCATGCTCTGCCTCGCGCTCGCCTTCGCGACGTCGCGGGATGCCGCCCTTCGGCGCCGGATCGTGACGATGAGCGTCGCCGCGGTCGCTGTCGCCTGCCTCGTCATCGCGATCCTGCTTCTTTTCGACGACACGCGGCAGTTCTTCTTCCAGCGCGCCTCGCTCGTGCAGGATTACGACCAGGGCGAAACCGGTCGCTTCGGCAACCAGTTGCGCTCGATCCCGATGCTGCTCGATCGGCTGAACGGTTTCGGGCCGCTGCGCTTCCGGCTGATCTTCGGGCTCGATCCGCACAATTCCTACATCAACGCTTTCGCCTCATACGGCTGGCTCGGCGGATCGGCGTTCTTTCTGCTCGTCGGACTGACGACGTTCATCGGCTTCCGGCTGGTGGTGGCCGACTCCCCCTACCGGCGCGTCGCGCAGGTGTTCTGGCCGTCGCTGCTGGTGTTCCTGCTCCAGGGCTTCCAGATCGACATCGATCACTGGCGCCACGTGTACCTGATGCTTGGCGCCGTTTGGGGGTTGGAGACCGCCCGCATGCGCTGGCTGGAAAGCGGACGAGCAATCCCAAAACGGGCCGCGGCCCCCGGTGCCGTCGTCCTCGCCCGATGAGGCGCGCCGATCAGGCCGCGGCGCGAGCCGCGGGGGCCTGCCCGAGCACGGCGGCGTAGACGGCCGTGATCGCGTCGACGTGGCGCTCGAGGGTCGGCGGGTCGGCCCAGAACGTGTCGTAGGCCGAGCGCGACATGGCGCCGATGTCGCCCTGCCGGAACGCCTCGAGGGCGCGGGCGAGGTCGTCGGCGTCGCCGCTCCGGAACCACAACCCGTTCAGCCCATCGACGATCTCTTCCCGCCCCGCGCAGCCGTCGGAAACGATGACGGGGGTGCCCAACGACTTGGCTTCGAGGACCGTGAGGGGCTGACCTTCATACCACAGCGACGGGAACACGAGCGCGCCCGCGCCGCGCAGGGTGTTGCGGACATCTTCCGCATTCTGCCATCCGAGGATGCGGGCTTCCGGATACCGCCGCCGGAGGTCGTCGACGACAGGCCCCTCGCCGACGAACACCGATGCCATCCCCACCTTGCGTGCCGCCTCGGCGAACAGAAACGGCCCTTTTTCCGGCGAGATCCGTCCGACGAAGGCGACGGGGCCGGACCCTGGCTCGGGTTTGTGCCCGAGCGGAACGGTGGCGATCGGGTTCGCGATCAGATGCACCCTGGCGCCCCGAGGCAGCCGGTGGCCGACGACATCCACCTGGAAGTTGGAAATGCAGATGATGTCGGAAAACACGTCGGGAAGCCGGGCGACGTTCTCCGCGACGAGCTGCCGGGCGTTGCGCCACAGCTTGCGGCCGTAGCTTCGCGAATCGCAGTCCGTCAGCCAGCACGCGGCCGACATCGGGTCGAGCCCGCAGGCGTGCTGCCGCTTGTAGTTGAAAAATCCGCCGTTGGGACACATCAGGAAGTATTCGTGCATCGTGTAGACGGCGGGAAACCTCGAACGGCGTATCGGCCCGGCGATGGACGGCGAAAGGGCTTTCGCCCAGCCGTGGACGTGGACCACCGTTCGGTCTCGGGGCAATCCGTCCAGCAGGTCGCCGAGGGCCTGCGCGGCAGACACGTTCCACAGACCCTGGGCGGCCGCGGCGAGCCGAGAGGCGTTGCCGAGCAGGTCGGCCTGACCGAGGCAAACGGTCCTGATGTCGGATTGGACGAGGCCGGCGTCCACCGGACCGACGGCCGCGAATACGATCGGCTCATGCCCCCGCTTCTTCAGGCCCTTCGCGCTGTCGATCGCGACCTTGGCCTGGCCGCCCGTTACGAATGCGTGGTCGAGGACCAGGACCACGGTGATGGGATCGGGTGAGGGGCGCACGACGGCTCGCGTTCTGGACAAAGAGGCGAAGCTTCGGCCCCAAATCCTAGGCCCGCGTTAAGCCGAACGGACATGGTCGTGCCGCCGAAGGCACAGGGGGAAAAAAAGCGGCGCGGTCATCGCCCTTGTTGAAACTCTCGGCCAGGAACGTCGTAACTAAGCCATCCCCGGAACATTGGGGTACCGGATTTGGAGACGAACATGAAGATCGTTGATAGGAAGCGCGGCTCGCTGGCAGGTATCCTTGTGGCGCTGTCGCTTGCCGCAATCCCGGCGAGCGCGATGACCAAGATGGTCGGCGGTGCGCCCATGTATCCGACGAAGAACATCGTCGAGAACGCGGTGAATTCCAAGGACCACACCACCCTGGTGGCCGCCGTCAAGGCCGCGGGCCTCGTCGATACCCTTGCCGGACCCGGCCCGTTCACCGTTTTCGCGCCGACCAACCGCGCCTTCGCGAAACTGCCGAAGGGCACCGTCGACACGCTTCTCATGCCCGAGAACAAGGACAAGCTCGCGGCCGTCCTGACCTACCATGTCGTCGCCGGCAAGCTGACGGCGGCCGACCTCCTGGCGCAGGTCAAGGCCGGCGGCGGCAAGGCGGAGCTCAAGACGGTGCAGGGCGAGACCTTGGTCGTCGCCAAGGCTGGCAGGGGCTTGACCGTGACCGACGCCAAGGGCGACGTCGCCAAGGTGACGATCGGCGACGTTCTGCAGTCGAACGGCGTCATCCACGTCATCGACACGGTGCTTCTGCCAGCCGGCTGAGGCGGCGTCGCGTCGCACGCACCGGCCCCGAGGCGGTGACCGCCATGACCTCGGGGAGCGCTCGATGAGGCGGTGGGCGTCCATCCTGGTCGCCGCCGCCGGTGGGATGGGCTTTTCCGGGGTCGCGCTGGCCGCGGCCTCGGTTCACAGCGGCGGCGGCGATCTCGCGCGAACCGCTTCGCAGTTTCTCCTCGTTCACGCCGTCGCGGTCATCGGACTGGCTTCGGCGGCGAATGGAGCGAGATTGCCGCTTCTCTACCTGGTTGCCGCCACGGTCATGGCGCTCGGAACCGCCGTGTTCAGCGGTGACCTCGCGGCCTTGGCGTTCCTAAACACCAGACCGTTCATCGGCGCGGCACCGCTGGGCGGGGCCGGCTTGATCGCCGGATGGGGTTTGGTGGTCATCGCGGGACTGAGAACGTGCCTCGCGGACCTTGGCAAGGCGGGCCGTTGAGGATCGCCCTGGCCGAGCACCTTTTCGGGGAACATTGTCGACCCAATATTGCGGGCCGTCCCGATCGGGCGGACCCCCTTCTTAGGCTGTCAACTCCCCTTCCGGCGTGTGAAGGGACATCGGATCCTCGGTCTCCGGGAAACCGCTATTGGAATTGTCGCTCGCCATCGGTAGCGTGTCGCGGTCCCGGCCAAAAGCGGGTTCACGCGGTCGGTCAGGGTGGAGCGAAACGCCGATGCAGGGAACTCGGGCCGATCTTGTCGACGTTCTCGACCGGGTCGCGTCGCGCGACCGCGATGCCTTCGAAGCCCTCTACCGCGCTACGAGCGCGAAACTCTATGGGATCCTGCTCGGCATCTTGAGCCGGCGCAGCCTCGCCGACGAGGCCTTGCAGGACGTGTACGCCAAGATATGGGAGCGCGCCGGCGACTACAATTCGGAAAGGGCGTCGCCGATCACCTGGATGGCCGCCATCGCCCGCAATCGGGCGCTCGACGAGGTGCGTCGCGCGAAGGTCGTGCCCTTGTCCGAGATGCCCGAGGGTTTCGACGCTCCCGCCGAGGTCGAGCACACGCTCGACCGGATGGCGCATACCGACCAGTTGCGTGCGCTGATGCTGTGCCTGGGGGCGCTCGACGGCGACAAGCGTGAGATGATCCTGCTGGCCTACTATCGAGGCATGAGCCGCGAGGCGCTGGCCCAGCGCTTCGACAAACCTGTGGCCACGGTGAAAACGTGGCTGCACCGAACACTGATCCAGTTGAGGGGCTGCCTGGCCCAATGACCGATTCCGACGACGGGGACGTGTTGGCTGCCGAATACGCCCTCGGTACGCTCGACCACGCGGAACGGACCGCGGTGGCGGTGCGGCTCGGCGCGGACCCGTCCCTACGGCGCGCCGTAGCGGATTGGGAAGCGCGTCTGGGTCCCCTGGCCGAAGCGGCTGCCGATGTCTTCGCACCGGATCACATCTTTCCGTCGCTCTTGACCCGGCTGTTCGCGTCGCGGGCGCTGCCGCCTGCGAGCGATGCGCGCGACATCGTCGTTCTCCGCGCGCGGTTGCGACGGTGGCGCGCAGCCACGACGGCCTGCGCCGCGTTGGCGGCGGCGCTGCTCCTGTGGATCGGCGTTTCCGGCTACACGCGGCCCTCCCAGGACCTCGTCGCCGTGCTGCAGAAGGATGCAGGAACGCCTGCGGTCGTGCTCGCCGTCGACTTGCGGACCCGCGAGCTCCTCGTCCGGCCGATCGCGGCGACGTTCCCCGAGGGCAAGACGTACGAACTGTGGATCATCGAGCCAAAACTTGGCGCACCGCGCTCGCTCGGGACGGTTCCGTCCGGCCGGCGGGTGCGAGCCTCCTTGTCCGCCTATGATTCCGCCGTCATCGAGAACGCGACCTACGCGATCACGATCGAGCCGAGCGGGGGATCGCCGACCGGCGCGCCGTCCGGGGCGCCGGTGCTGGTCGGGCGCCTCGCCCCGCAATAGCAGCCCGTGGCGGCCTGCCGGCCGCCTTTGTTTGCGTCGGCGCGTGGCCGCGGCGCAGCTTATTGCGACGGCCGACCCACGATACCATATCGCGCGGAGCGACGATGCGATAAGAAGCGGATACGGGTGTTCGATGCGCGGGGGCATCAGCCGCCGATCGCGCAATGGCGACGGAGCGATTCGCCTTGCCGCGTACGGTGGGGTCGGATGTGATGGCCTTGGTCTCGCCTATTCAAGGAATTCGCAATGATCATCCCGAGTGAGGCGACGCCCGCCGCCGCTCTCTCCGAGAAAGAAGCCGCCGAGCAGCTGAAACGCGAGATGCTGGCGACCATCCCGAGCCTGAGGGCTTTCGCGTTCTCGCTTTGCGGCAACGGTGATCGCGCCGACGATCTCGTCCAGGAAACTTTGATGAAAGCCTGGATCAACCAAGCCTCGTTTACTCACGGCACGAGCATGTCGGCTTGGCTGTTCACCATCTTGCGCAATGTTTTCTATTCGGAGTACCGGAAACGTCGACGGGAGGTCGAGGATGCCGAGGGCACCCTTGCCGCCCGCCTGGTTTCCGTGCCTGAGCAAAACGGACACATGGACCTCCAGGATCTCCGCTCGGCTCTGCAGAAACTGCCGGCCGAGCAGCGCGAAGCCCTGATACTCGTCGGCGGTTCGGGTTTCGCCTACGAGGAGGCCGCCCAGATTTGCGGTTGCGCCCTCGGCACGCTGAAAAGCCGGGTCAATCGTGCCCGCACGGCGATCGCGGCCCTGATGTCGATCGATTCGGCCGGAGATGTCGGGCGTCCCGAGTGGCACGCCATGGGCGATCTCGGCAACGTCATGATGTGGGAGCGGAACTGAGCCGGTGCTCCGGCCATCTTCGCGAACGCCAAACTTTCATTGCTTCATCAACGCCGCGATGACGAACCCATCGGTGCCGCAGCGCGCCGGCGTGAGCCTGAGGCCCGCCCCGAGGGGGGATGCCCATCGCGCAAGCTGTCCCATGTTGGCCTGCTGGGCCATGCGTTCCGCATCGAGCGGCAGCAAGGTCTGGTGTTCGCCCATGAGCAGCGCGAGCCTATCCTCGTTCTCCTCCCGCAGCACCGAGCAGGTCGCGTACACCAGACGTCCTCCGGGTTTCAGCGCGCGCGCGGCCTGCCGCAGGATGTCGTCCTGGGTCGCGGTCCGCTCGGCCAGCGCGCCGGGGCGCAAGCGCCATTTCGCGTCGGGATTGCGGCGCCAGGTTCCGGTGCCCGTGCAAGGCGCGTCGACGAAGACGATGTCGCAACGCCCGTCGAGGTCGCCGATGGGCATCTGCCGCCCTTTGGGTGCCCTGACCTGAACGTTGCGTACGCCGGCCCGTCGGAGGCGGTCGTAGATCGGCATCAGCCGGCGACCCTCGACGTCGGTCGCGTAGATCTGGCCTTTGTTGTTCATCAGCGCCGCCAGGGCGAGCGTCTTGCCGCCGCTGCCGGCGCAAAGGTCGAGGACCTGTTGGCCCGGTGCGGCGCCGCTGAGGCACGCCGCGATCTGCGAGCCTTCGTCCTGCACCTCGACGAGCCCTTTCACGTAGGCCGGCTCGGCCACGAGCGCGGGCGCCCGCCCGTCCTCGCCCACCGTGATCCTGAGCCCGTAGGGTGAATGGGGCGTCTCGCCCGCGTGAAGATGGGCGAGCAGGCCGGCGACCTTGTCGCGCCCCGCCTTGAGCGTGTTGACGCGGAGGTCGACCGGCGCGCGTCGGGCCATGGCGCGGCCCTCTTCGGGAGCCTCGGCGCCGAACACGGCGGCGAAGGACGGCCCGAGCCAGTCCGGGTAATTGCCGCGCACCGGGTCGGGGGCGCCATCGAGCGTTCCCGACAGCAGGGCCTCACGCTCGGCGGGTAGGAGCGGCGCGGGCGCATGATGCTCGCCGGTGCACAAACCCTCGATGGTCCCGACATCGAGACCACGCGATTCCCGCAAGGAGCCGAGCAGGACGGCGCGCGCGTCGTCGGCGTTCATGATCCAGGCGGCCGAAGCCCGCACCCGGAGCGCGTCGTAGGCGAGGCTCGCGACCGCGGACCTGTCCTTGGACCCCGCGAACCGATGCGTGGCGCCCCAGTCCCTGATCGCGTCGGCGGCGGGACGGCGTTGCAATTGGATCACACTCAGGATCTCAATGGCCGCGGAAAGGCGCGCGGCGGGTGTCATTCGGATTTTGCCACAATTGAGCCTGGAACTTGAACAGAAAAGGACGGGCGTCGCTCATCGAGCGGCCGCTCCGAATTCTTATAACAAGGATCTCCCGATGAACCGTGTCCTTCGCCAGGCAGCCCTCGCGCTTCTGGCCTTGTCGCTTGCGGCGTGTGCCGCCGCCGCCCCGCCGCCGCCCCCGGTTTACGCCGCGCCCCCGGTCCACTACGACGCCAAGACCACCCTCGAGAACCATAAGTAACATCGGCGACGGGACCGCGCTCGACGAGGCGCGGTCCCCATCCGTAAGGCCTGGGCAGCTTCCGCCGCCCTTTCCTTCGCGCGCCGCTCGCAGGCGTTCCGACGGGCGCGATCTCGATCATGCCCCGGCCGGATAGTTCGGGCTTTCGCGCGTGATCGCGACATCGTGGACGTGGCTTTCGCGCAAGCCCGCGTTGGTGATGCGGACGAACTGCGCACGCGCCTGAAAATCCTTCACCGTGCCCGCGCCTGTATAACCCATTGCGGCGCGTAGGCCTCCGGTCAGTTGGTGCAGGATGCTGCCCATGGGTCCCCGGTAAGGGACCTGCCCCTCGATGCCCTCCGGCACGAGCTTGAGGGCGTTTCCGATGTCGCTCTGGAAGTAGCGGTCGGCCGACCCGCGCGCCATAGCGCCGATGGATCCCATCCCGCGATACGCCTTGAACGAGCGTCCCTGGTAGAGGTAGACCTCGCCGGGGCTCTCGTCGGTACCCGCGAACAGCGAACCGATCATCACGCAGTCGGCACCCGCCGCCACGGCCTTGGCGACGTCGCCCGAGAACTTGATGCCGCCGTCCGCGATCACGGGAACGTTCTGGTCGCGCGCCGCCTCGGCGGCCTGAAGGATCGCGGTCAGCTGCGGCACCCCCACGCCGGCGACGATGCGGGTGGTGCAGATGGACCCCGGTCCGATACCGATCTTGATCGCATCGGCCCCGGCGTCGATCAGCGCCTTGGCCCCGTCGCCGGTGGCGACGTTCCCGGCGATGATGGCGACCTTGTTCGATTGGCGCTTCAGGTCCTTCACCTGATCGAGCACCTGCTGCGAATGGCCGTGCGCCGTGTCGACGACGATGCAGTCGACGCCCGCCTCCATGAGCAGGATCGAGCGGGCGAGCCCCTTCGCCCCGACGCTCGACGCCGCCGCCACGCGCAGCCTGCCTTCGGGATCCTTGCAGGCGAGGGGATACAAGGTCGCCTTCTCCATGTCCTTGACCGTGAGGAGCCCCACGCAGCGGTTGTCGTCGTCGACGACGATGAGCTTCTCGATGCGGTGTTGGTGCAGCAGCCTGCGCGCCTCGTCCGGCCTGACGCCTTCCCGAACCGTGATGACCCTCTTGGTCATGAGGTCCGAAACCGGCGTGGTGGGGTCGTCCGCGAAGCGCACGTCGCGGTTGGTCACGATGCCGACGATGGGTGCCGGCCGCCCCGGCGGTCCCCGCTCGACCACGGGCACACCCGAAATGTTGTGGCGCCGCATGAGCGCCAGCGCGTCGGCCAGGGTCGCGTCGGGGTCGATCGTGATGGGATCGACGACCATTCCGCTCTCGTAGCGTTTGACCTTCCGGACCTCCTCGGCCTGGGCCTCGGGGTCCATGTTGCGATGGATGACGCCGATTCCGCCAGCCTGCGCCATCGCGATGGCGAGCCTGGCTTCGGTCACGGTGTCCATCGCCGAGGAGACCAGCGGGATATTGAGCTCGATCGCCCGCGTCAGCCGCGAGCGAACGTCGACCTCGCCCGGCATCACGCGCGAATGCGCCGGCAGGATCAGCACGTCGTCGAACGTCAAGGCTTCCGCGATCGGGAGACGCGTGATGGCCAATGGTGCAACTCCCGGGGGCGCGTCGCTGCGCGTGATGGCGGGCCTGACGCCGCCGATCGCCTCCTTGAAGGCCGAAGCGCGCGCGGCCTGAGTTGACGGCGGCTCCTATCACGGGGTGCCCGGCTTGGGAAGTTGGTCGCGCAAGACCGCCACGGCCCGCGGTTGCCGCCCCCCGTCGGCCGAAAACCCGAGCTTTCGGCTCGGCTACAATTCGGCCTTGATGGCGGCGCATCCGCCCGAGCGAGCATCGACGCCCCTGCCCCGTCCCCACCGAGAACCCGACCCTTGCCCCGCACGATGCTGACGCCGCTGGTCATCGCCTGCGCGCTGTTCATGGAAAACCTGGACGGAACGGTGATCGCGACATCGCTGCCCGCCATAGCGACCGAAATGCACGAAGACCCGATCACGCTCAAACTGGCGCTGACGGCCTACCTGCTCAGTCTCGCGGTGTTCATTCCGGCGAGCGGCTGGGCGGCCGACCGGTTCGGCGCGCGGCTGATCTTCCGGGGCGCCATCGTGGTTTTCACCCTGGGCTCCGTCGCCTGCGGGTTTTCGCACACGTTGCCGGAGTTCGTCGCCTCGCGCGTGCTGCAAGGGCTCGGCGGCGCCATGATGGTGCCGGTGGGTCGCCTGGTGCTGCTCCGCTCCGTCCCGCGCGAGGATCTTGTCACGGCGCTCGCCTATTTGACGTTTCCGGCCCTCATCGGGCCGCTGCTGGGGCCCCCGCTCGGCGGCTTCATCACCACCTATTTCCATTGGCGCTGGATTTTCTGGATCAACGTGCCGATCGGCATCCTGGGGGTGGCGCTCGCCACCCTGTTCATCGACGACGTACGCGAGGACAAGCCGTGGCCGCTCGACGTGACCGGCTTCTTGCTGTCCGGCGCCGGCCTGTCGTGCCTGAGCTTCGGGCTGACCGTGGCCGGGCGCGGCGCCGTCGCGCCGTGGGTGCTGGCGGCCCTCATCTTCGGCGGGATAGCGCTCGTCGGGCTCTACGTCCTGCACGCGCGCCGGGCGCGCTACCCGATCCTCGATCTCTCCCTCCTCGCCATTCCGACGTTCCGGGCCAGCGTCGTCGGCGGTTTCCTGTTCCGGATCGGCATCGGCGCGCTGCCGTTCCTGCTGCCGCTGTTGCTGCAGCTGGGCTTCGGCTTGTCACCGTTCCAGTCGGGCTGCCTGACCTTCGCTTCCGCGGCCGGCGCGATGGCCATGAAGGCGACCGCCGCCCCCATCCTGCGACGGTTCGGCTTCAAGCGCGTGCTGGTCGCGAACGCGGTGCTGAGCGCCCTGTTCCTCGTCTGGTACGGACTGTTCACGAAGGAAACGGCGCCCGCCCTGATGTTCGCCGCCCTGCTCGGCGGCGGCTTCTTCCGATCGCTCGAATTCACGAGCATCAACGCCATCGCGTTCGCCGATATCGAGGCCCAGGCGATGAGCCGGGCCACGAGCTTCTCCTCCGTCGTCCAGCAACTCTCGCTGTCGACCGGGGTCGCGGCGGGAGCGGCGGCCATCGAGGCGGCGCAATGGATGCACGGCGATGCGACGCTCGCCACGCGCGACTTCAGCGCCGCTTTCTTCGCGGTTTCCGCCGTGTCGATGCTGTCGACCTTCGTGTTCGCCGGCCTTCCCGCCGGGGCCGGCGATATCCTCAGGGGACGCGGCAAGCGCAGGATCGCGGCCGGTCCGGTCGGCGGGCGCGAGCTTCAGCCCGCCGTCGTCGACCCGCCGCGGAACCCGGTCGCGAGGACGTAGAGCTCGGCCGAGTCGGCGCGGCTCGCGGGCGGCTTCACGTGGCGCACGGCCGCGAAATCCCGTTTCAGCGACGCCAGCAGCGCGTTCTCCGTTCCGCCCTGGAGCACCTTGCTCAAGAAGAAGCCGCGGGGCGCCAGGATGTTGCGCGCCAGCGCCGCGGCTTCCTCGACGAGCCCCATGATGCGCAGGTGATCGGTCTTGCGGTGGCCGGTGCTGTTCGACGCCATGTCGGACAGGACGCCGTCGGCCTTCCTGCCGCCCAGCATGGCTTCGATCCGCTCGCCGCTCCGCTCGTCGTTGAAATCCAGAACGGCGAAGTCCACGCCGTGGAGGGGCTCCATGTCGAGAAGGTCGATCGCGACGACCCGCCCGCCGCCCGCTCCCGCTCCGGTCCGTTGCGCGGCCACCTGCGACCAGCCGCCGGGCGCCGCCCCGAGGTCGACGATGCACCCGCCCGGCTTCAGGACCTTGTACCTGTCGTCGATCTCGATGAGTTTGAACGCCGCGCGGGACCTGTAGCCGTCCGTTCTGGCCCGGGCGACATAGGGGTCGTTCAACTGGCGCGACAGCCAGAGCGTCGACGACAGGGACCGCTTCCGGGCGGTCTTCACGCGTTCCTTGAGCGCGCGGCCGCCGTCGCGCCCAGAGCCCGTGCGCTCGACCATCAGAAACGTCCCAGCCGTCGCGGTTTGGGCCACACCCCGTCGCGGTTCATCATTCCCATGAGGATGCCTTCGCGCAGCCCCCGGTCCGCGATGCGCAGGCGCGGGCTCGGGAACGTGCGACGGAGCGCTTCGAGGATGGCGCAACCGGCGAGCACGAGATCGGCGCGGTCCGGCCCGATGCACCCGTGCGCGGCGCGTGTCTCGAATGGCATGGCGCGCAGTCGCGCGATCGCCTGCGTCACCTCGTCGTCGGCCATCCAGAGCCCGTCGACCCGGCGACGGTCGTAGCGGGCGAGGCCGATATGGACCGCCGCGATGGTCGTCACCGTGCCCGAGGTTCCGAGCAGGTGGAAGACGCCCGCGCGTTCGGCAGCCGGAACGCGGGCCGCGAAGGGGGCGAGTTCGCGCACCACGTGGTCCGTCATGGCCGCGAAGGTTTCGGCCGAGACGTTCCGCCCGCCGAACTGATCGGCCAGCGACACGACGCCGAGAGGCAAGGACGTCCAGGCGCGGATCCGCTCCGCGATATCGGGGGGGCGACCGATCCGTCCCTCGGGCCGGCGGGCGCGGTCGAGCCACACGATCTCGGAGGAGCCCCCGCCGATGTCGAACAGGATGACGCTGTCCGCACGCGGGTCCGCCAGGACCGCGCAGCCTTCGGCCGCGAGACGCGCCTCGGTTTCGCGGTCGATGATCTCGAGCGCGAGACCCGTCCGCCGCAGGACCTCGCCAAGGAAGGCGGCGGCGTTGTCCGCGGCGCGGCAGGCTTCCGTCGCGATGAGCCGGGACCGCGTGACGCCGCGCGCGGAAATCTTGTCGCGGCACACGTCGAGCGCGGCGAGCGTCCGTTCCATCGCGGCGGGCAGCAGCCGCCCGGTCAAGCTCAGCCCTTCCCCGAGCCGCACGATGCGGGAAAACGAGTCGACGATGTGAAATCCGTTTGGCGCCGGCCGCGCGATCAACAGGCGGCAATTGTTCGTGCCAAGGTCGAGGGCGGCGTAAATGTCGCGCCCGGGTCGAACGCCGGGCGGGTGGGACCCTTGGCGGTCCACGGTTCGCGGCGGGCCGAGCGCAACCTCCTCCTGGTCCACGAATACCCTCCCCCGCGCCCGCGGCGGAAGCCTCCAGCTCCCGTCCGCCCTGCGGAGAACCTTGTTTACCGGAGGTCCTGCGCGCCTGCCAAGCCGCCCGCGGCGGCGCCATCGCCGAGGTGTCGCGCAGCGCGCGCGCCGCATTGCGCCCGGGGCGTCGCGCCCCCTATGGTCGGATCGGGTCTGTCCGGCAGAGCCCTCTTTTGGAAGCGCGCCGAATGCCCGCATCGAGCCCGTTGGCGGCGACCTCGGACCACGGCGACCTCATCGTCACGGACGTTCTCGTGGCGGGCGCGGGAGCGGTCGGCCTTTCGCTCGCCATCGCGCTCGCGCGGGCCGGCCTCCGGACGGTTGTCGCGGGGGTGGTCCAGCGTCGGCCGTCCGGGCGGACGGTCGCGCTCCTCGAAGGCTCCGTCGACTTTCTGAAAAGCCTCGACGTATGGACGGCTCTCGAAACCCACGCCGCGCCGCTGCGCACCATGCGGCTCGTCGACGACACGGACTCGTTGTTCCGCGTGCCGCCCGTGGCTTTCGAAGCGCGCGACCTCGGCAGGGATCGCTTCGGGGTCAACATCGAGAACGTCGTTCTCGTCGACAGGCTGGCCGGGGCGGCGGCACGAGCCCCGAACCTGACCTTCGTCGAAGGTCTGGTGGATCGCTATCGCTTCGCCGGTGACGCCGTGACGGCCGACCTCGCCGGGGGACGGCAGATCAGCGCCGGGCTCGTCGCGGCCGCGGACGGACGCATGTCCGCGGCCCGGCGGGCGTCCGGGTTGGCGGCCCGGGCATGGTCCTACCCGCAGGCCGCGCTGACGGCCCTGCTGGGGCACAGCCGGCCTCACGCAGGCATCTCGACGGAGTTCCATACGCGGCAGGGCCCCTTCACCCTGGTGCCGCTGGTGGGCTCCGCGGACGCCCCGCACCGGTCGAGCCTGGTTTGGGTGATGTCGCCAAAGGAGGCGCGGCGGCGCGGTGGACTTGGGGCCGGGGCTTTCACCCGCGAGGTCGAACAGCAAAGCCGGTTCCTGCTGGGCGACGTGTGGATCGAGGGGGCCGTGGGTTCGTTCCCGATCGGAGGCATGACGAGCGCACGGATGGTCGCGCCCCGGCTCGCGCTCGCGGGCGAAGCCGCCCACGCCTTTCCCCCGATCGGCGCGCAAGGCCTGAACCTCGGCCTGCGCGACGCCGCCGCGCTCGCGGCCATCCTCGGCGAGGCGCATCGGGCCGGCCTGGATCCCGGTTCGACGACGGTACTCGACCGCTATGCCCGCGCGCGCCAGGCCGACGTCACCCTGCGCACGTTCGGCGTCGACTGGCTCAACCGCGCGCTGCTCGCCGATCTGCTGCCCGTCGACCTGCTGCGGGGCGCGGGACTGCTGGCGCTCGGCACCTTCGCGCCGCTCCGCCGGCTGGCCATGCGGGCGGGGCTGAATGCGGGCGCGGCGGCGCCGCGCGACGGCGGCATTGACGACAGCGGAGCGGATCGACGATCACCCCGGAAAGACCGGTGAATCGTCTCGGCCCCCATGCGACGCAGGATGCGAAGTTGTCCCCCACGCCGACGCGATCGGACTGGCTGGCGTTCCGATACGGGCTCGAACATTCCGCCTTCCGCGGCGCCGGGCGGATGTTCCGCGGGCTCGGGCTCGAACGCGCGTCGGACGTGTCCGGCGCGCTCTGGCGCCGCATGGCGCCCCTGTCGAAGCGCCATCCCCGCGCGCTCGAGAACCTCGCACGCGCGCTTCCGGAAACGTCGCCCCGCGAACGCGAGGCGATCGCGCGCGGCATGTGGGAGAACCTCGGGCGGAACTTCGCCGAAGCGTTCTTTCTCGAAGAGATCGCGGCGGGCGACCGGATCACCTACCAGGGTCTGGACGCGTTCGAGGCCTGGGCCAGCCTAGCGGGCGGCAAAGTCGCCTGCGCGGCCCATCTCGCGAATTGGGAACTCGCGATCATGGGCATCATGCGGCGCGGACTCGCGCCCTGGAGCATCTACCAGCGCATAAAAAACCCCAAGGTCGACCGCGACGTCGCGGCGATGCGGGCGTTCCTCTACACGGGCGGCCTCGTCGTCAAGAACCCCACCCTGCCGCGCCAGTTCCTACGTATCATCCGCGACGGCGGCACGGTCGGGTTCCTTGCGGACCTGCGCGACTTCGCGGGGGTCGAGGTGCCGTTCTTCGGGCGCCCCGCCCCGTCGACGACCTTCCCTGCCCTTCTGGCGCAGAGCGCCGGGACACCGATCCTCGTCACCTGCATGCGACGGCTGCCCGGCGTGCGGTTCGTGCAAACCTACGAACTGCTCGACATGCCGGCGACCGGCGACCGGCGCTCGGACCTCGCGACGGCCACCGCGCGCGTCCAGGGGGCGTTCGAGCGCTTCATCCGGGCGTGGCCGGATCAATGGATGTGGGCGCATCGCCGCTGGGGATGAGCGGCACCGCGACGGGAGATGGGCGCATGCGCATCGCGACATGGAACGTGAATTCCGTCCGGCAAAGGCTCGGGCACCTCCTCGATTACCTGAACACCGTCGCGCCCGACGTGCTGTGCCTTCAGGAGCTCAAATGCGTCGACGAGGCCTTCCCGCGCGGCGAGGTGGAAGCGGCGGGCTACAACGCGTATGTGCACGGCCAGAAGGGTTTCAACGGCGTCGCCATCTTGAGCAGGCGCCCGGCCGAGGTGTCCTCGGGGCTGCCGGGCGACGAGGCCGACGCGCAGGCCCGCTACATCGAAGCCGTGGTGCCGTTCGACTCCGGCGTGGTCCGGGTGGCGAGCATCTACCTTCCCAACGGCAACCCCCCCGATACCGACAAGTACCCCTACAAGCTCGGCTTCATGGACAGGCTCGCGGCGCGCGCACGCACCCTTCTCGATCTCGAGGAGCCGCTGGTCCTCGCGGGCGACTACAACGTCATCCCGGACGCGCGCGACGTCTACGACGCCGCGAACTGGGGCGGGGACGCCCTCTACCTGCCGGCGACCCGCGAACGGTTTCGCGCCCTCGCCAACCTCGGGCTGACGGACGCGCTGCGTGCCACGACCGACGCCTCGGGACTCTACAGCTTCTGGGACTACCAGGCCGGCGCCTGGCAAAGGAACAAGGGACTGCGGATCGACCATCTGCTGCTGTCGCCGCAAGCGGCCGACCGGCTCGGCAGCGTCGCGATCGACAAGCACGTCCGCGCGCTGGACAAGCCATCGGATCACGTGCCCGTGCGGATCGAGCTCCGCTGAAGGGCGAACGTGCCGCTCTAGTCGCGTTTTCGATGGTCCTCGAGGTAGACCAAGGCGATCTGGCGGTCCGACTCGCTCGCCGCCCCCATGGCCTTGTCGAACAGGTCCACGATCCAGGCGTTCTTGCTGTCCTTCGAGGCCAGCGCGGCGTCCCGCGCGATGGTGAGCCACATGAGCCCCCTCGCGCGCTGGTTGGAAATCCCGTCGGAGCCGTTGAACAGCATATGGCCGAGCAGGGCCTGCGCGGGCAGGTGGCTCTTGTCCGCCGCGAGGGCGAGCCAGCGGACGGCCTGCCTCGGATCGCGGGCGACGCTCGTTCCGCCGTCGAGGTAGAGCCGCGCGAGGTTGTATTGCGCGTCGGCGTTGCCGAAGTTCATCGCCGCGTATTGGAACATTTCGAAGGCGCGTTCGGGCTCGGGCTTCACCTCCGAGTTCGCAATGCCGTTGAGGCGGTAGACGCCCACGGCGACGAACGCGTTCGAGACCACGGAAAGGTCACGCCGATCGACGTCGTCCTCGTCGTAGTTCTGGACGATCTGCGAGAAATACTTGAACGCCTTGTAGTCGTCCTGAGCGACGCCGTCGCCCACCGCATACATCTTGCCGAGTTTCCAACGCGCGAGCGGATTGCCGTTGGCGGCCGCGTATTCGAAGGCTTGCAGCGACAGTTTGACGTTGCCGGAGCGATAGCCGTCCATCGCCTGGCGCAGCGCCTGGGTAGGCGTCTTGAACAGCGGCAGCGCGGGTTTCTCGTCCGCCGGCGACGCGGAGCCGTCCAACGCCCGGGCGGGTCCCGCCGACCAGCAGAACGAACCCGCCACACCGAACAGCGCGGCGACGCAACTCCTGAGCGCAACGAACGGCGCACGGCCGGTCGGAATTGTCCGGACGGGTTGCGGCCGGAGGCTCGCCGGTGCGGACACGTGTTCGGTCCGCGCGTCGGGGACGGACGCCGCGGAAAACCGCGCCGCGATCGCGAGCGACGTACCTGCCGCATGTTTGGCGTGTGATCGCGGACCGGTCGGCCGCCCAGCGTCGAAGCCGGACCTGCGTCGGAGGGACGACGGCAGATGTAACAAGCTCATGGTCAGCGCCGGCCCTCGGTCACGCAATCTTCAGGTCGCCGCTGATCGATGCGACGGCTTAACCTGAGGGACGTTAGCGGTCGCTTTATGGCTGAATAGCGGCGTCTACGCTCCGGCTTTCGGGCGGTTCTCGGATGGCCGCCCATTGTTGCTTCAAAGGCACGATCGCTGCCGGAACGCTGTGCCGTTCAGTCGTGAACGGGCCGCGCCGCCTCGATCCGAGCCAAGCGCGCGAGCCCTTTCGCGATCACGTCCAGCCTGACATCCGCTTCATCGAGCCGCTGCCTGTTTTGCTCCACGACCTCCTCGGGCGCGCGAGAGAGAAAGTCGGCATTGGCGAGCTTCGCCACGACCTTGGTCTTTTCCGCGCGGAGCTTGTCGCCTTCGCGCATCAAGCGCCCGCGTTCGGCGTCCACATCGATCGTATCGGCCAAGGGCAGGCCGACGACGGTCCCGCGCACCACGAACTCGACGGCGTCGGCCGGCATCCGCTCCGCGAAGTCGATAACCGTCACGCGCGCGAGCCGCTCGATCACGTCGAACCCGCGGCGCAAGATCGCCTGCAGCTCGGGGTCGGCACCGAGGACGACGACGGCGAGCGGCGCGGCAGCCGGCACGTTCACCTCCGAGCGCACCGAACGGATTTGGGACACGAGGTCGATCACCCACCCGATCTCGCGCTCGGCGTCCCGGTTCGCGGGCGGCGCGTATTCCGGCCAAGAGCTCAGGGCCAAGACCGTCCGGCGATCGCCGGTTTCGGCGTCGAAACCCCAAAGCTCTTCCGTGATGAACGGCATGAACGGATGCAGAAGCTTGAGGATGCCGTCGAGCACGAAAGCCGCGACCGCCCGGGTTTCTTCGCGGGCCGCGCCGTCGCCGCCCTGCAGCACGGGTTTAGACAGTTCGATGAACCAGTCGCAGAACACGTTCCACACGAACTGATAGGCGGCGGCGGCGGCGTCGTTGAAGCGGAAGCCTTCGAGGCTCGCCGTCACCTCCGCAGAGGCCCGCGCGGCCTCGCCGAGCACCCACCGGCTCAGCGGCTCCATGGCCCGGGCAAGGTCGAAGGTCTCGGCGCGAACGCAGCCGTTCATTCGCAGAAAGCGCGCGGCGTTCCAGAGCTTCGTCGCAAAGTTGCGGTAGCCCTCGATCCGCGCCCGCGACAGCTTGATGTCGCGACCTTGCGCCGCCATGGCGGCCAGCGTGAAGCGCAGGGCATCGGCCCCGTAGGCGTCGATCAGGTCGAGCGGATCGACGACGTTGCCCTTCGATTTGGACATCTTCGCGCCCGTCTCGTCGCGGACCAGGGCATGGATGTAGACGTTGCGGAACGGAGCCCGCCCCGTGAACCGCAGGCCCATCATCATCATGCGGGCGACCCAGAAGAAGATGATGTCGAAGCCGGTGACGAGGGTGTCGGTGGGGTAGTGCCGGGCGAGGTCGGCGCCGGCCTGCGGCCAACCAAGGGTCGAGAACGGCCACAGCGCCGACGAGAACCAGGTGTCGAGAACGTCCTCGTCGCGGGCGAGCGGCACGGGCCGCCCATAACGAGCCTCGGCGCTCCGCGCCGCTTCGGCCTCGGTCTTGGCGACGAACACCTGCCCGTCGGGACCGTACCAGGCGGGAATGCGGTGCCCCCACCAGAGCTGGCGGGAGATGCACCAAGGCTGGATGTTTTCCAGCCAGTCGAAATAGGTCTTCTCCCACGCGCGCGGGACGAACGCCGTGCTGCCGTCGCGCACCGCGTCGAGCGCGGGTTTGGCGAGCGTCGCGGCGTCCACGTACCATTGATCCGTCAGGCGGGGCTCGATCACCGCGTTGGAGCGGTCCCCATGCGGCACGACATGCTTGTGGGGCTCGACCTTTTCCAGCAGGCCACGTTCGTCCATCATGGCGACGACGCGCGCGCGGGCCTCGAAACGGTCGAGGCCATCGAGCGCCAGGAGGGCGTCGCGTTCCGTCCCCGACACGGACGCGCCGGCAAGGAACGCATCGTTGCCGACGAGCGTCAGCCGGGCGTCGGCGTCGAGGATGCCGATCAGCGCCAGGCCGTGCCGCTTCCCGACCTCGAAATCGTTGAAATCGTGCGCCGGCGTGATCTTGACCGCGCCCGTGCCCTTTTCGGGGTCGGAATGGACGTCGGCGACGATGGGGATGCTGCGGCCCACGAGGGGCAGGATCACCGACCGGCCGACGAGGTCGCGGTAGCGATCGTCATCCGGGTGGACCGCGACGGCGGTGTCCCCGAGCAGGGTCTCGGGCCGCGTCGTGGCGACGGTGATGCCGCGCCCGCCCGCCCCATCGACGGGATAGCGGAAGAACCAGAGGTGGCCCGCCGTCTCGACGGACAGCACCTCGAGATCCGATATGGCCGTGTGCAGCGCGGGATCATGGTTGACGAGCCGCTTGTCCTTGTAGATCAGCCCGGCTTCGTACAGGGACACGAAAGCTTCGAGCACGGCCGCGCTCAATCCTTCGTCCATGGTGAAGCGGGTGCGCGACCAGTCGCAGGAGGCGCCGAGCCGGCGCAACTGGGACAGGATCTGTCCGCCCGACTCGGCTTTCCACGCCCAAACGCGCTCGACGAACGCCTCGCGGCCCATGGCCAGCCGGCCGGGTTCCTGGCGCTCCATGAGCTGCCGTTCGACCACCATCTGCGTGGCGATGCCGGCATGGTCCATCCCAGGCTGCCACAGCACGTCCTTGCCACGCATGCGCTCGAAACGACACAGCACGTCCTGCAACGTGTTGTTGAGGGCGTGGCCGATGTGCAGCGATCCCGTGACGTTCGGGGGCGGGATCACCACCGTGTAGGGCCGCGCGTGGAGCCGCTCCGGCCGGCCGGCCTTGAACGCCTCGGCTTTGTCCCACAGGTCCCGGACGCGCGTCTCGATCGCGCCCGGCTCGAAGTTTTTCTCCATTGCCCCGTATCTTCAGCCGCGCCCGCCGCGCGCCACCCGCTCGATTTCGGCCCGGACCAGCCGTTCCACGAGCGTCGGCAGATGATCGTCGAGCCAAGCTTTCAGCAACGGTCGGAGCATCTCGCGCATCGTCGCGGTGAGCGCCGCCTCGTTGCGGAGCACCACGCTGGCCGCGAGCGTCTCGAACGCCGACATCACCGACGCGCCGAGCGGGGGCGACAGGAGCGCGTCGGAGGACGCGCTCTCGTCCGTTGCCGGCGTCGCGCGTTCCGCGACGGAGGCAACGACCCGCACGCCCCCGTCGAGCCCGCCCGACGCTTCCGCGAAACGCGAACTCACCAGGATCGGCGCCGGAGCACTCGCGGGCTGAGCCTCGGGGTGAGGCGACGGCGCCGGCTCCCGCGGTTGATGCTGCGGTGCCTCGTGCACGGGGGCCGCGTCCGAAGCCGGCACCGCGGCGACAACCTCGCCACCATAGGCGAACGATGCGCGGCCGGTCGCAAGGCTCGGGCTCGCACCCGACCGGGCGACGACGGGCGAGGGATGCCGCGGAAGTTCGAGCAGGTCCCCGGGAGCGCCGCGCGGGAATGGCGCGACCCGATCCGAGGTCCGGGGCGAGACCACGGGGACCGCCCGAGGCTCCTGGGCCTGCGCGGGCGGTTGCGGGGGCTGCGTCGCGCCCGCACCGGACCTCGACTGGTTCACGTGGTCGTCCGATATGATTCGGCGAATGGACGCGAGGATATCCTCCATGGAAGGCTCGGGGGACCTCGGCTCGGACGGATCGTGCTCGGTCGGAAGCGGAAACGGGCTTGCTGCGGTCATGGCCTCTGACCTTTGCGACGCGACGACCTCGAACCGGGACGTCTTACGATCGACCGCCGCGGCGTCGAGTCTATGCGCCCGTGGGGGAACGAACAAGCGCGTCCTGACCTCGTGCGTGAAAAAGCCGCCCACCGGCTGTGGGCGTCCGCGTGCCGGTCAGCGCCCGTCAGGCGTTCTCAGGCCGAACCATTTGTCCTTGACCTGGTCGAAATGCACCACCGGGTTGTAGGGCTGAAGCTTAAGACCCAAAAGCGACGTCGACAGCCGCCCCGTGGAGGCCAGGATGGCGTAGGAGGCCACGACGCGGTCGCGCTGCGCGCCGACCAGCGACACGCGCGCGTTCAGCAGCGTCTGCTGCGCGTTCAGCACGTCGAGCGTGGTGCGCTGGCCGACCCGGGCCTCTTCGCGCGTTCCGTTGAGCGCGATCTCGGCCGCGTTCACCTGGGCTTGGTCGGCCTGTACGGCGGCCTTCGACGAGGTGAGCAGCCCCCATGCCGAGATCACCGCAGCGCGGACGTTGTCGCGCTGGATGTCGGCCTGGAACTGCGCCGCGCCGAGCTGCTCCTTGGCCTGCCGGATCTGCGCGTAGCTTTGGCCGCCCGTGTAGAGCGGGATCGTCACCGAGCCCACCACCGAGCCCACGAAGGATTCGCTGCCCGCCACGTTGCTGATGTCGTAGCGCTGGTCGGCGGAGCCCTGCACCGAGATCGTCGGGTAAAGCGCGCCTTCGGCCACCTTCACCTGGGCTTCCGCCTGGTCCACGCCATGCAGCGCGGACTGAACGGAAGGGTGCTCGACCTGCGAGATCGCGATCGCGCTCTCGAGCGTGGTCGGAACCCCCCGTTCCAAGGGTCGTGCGGGATCGAGCCGCGTCGGCTGTTCGCCGATCACCTGGCGGAAGCTCGCGATCGAGTTCTGAAGATTGGACTGCGCCGCGAAATAGTCCGATCGGGAGCCCGCGAGGCTGGCTTCCGCTTGCGCCACGTCGGTCCGCGTCACCTCGCCGACCTTGAACCGGTCCTGGGTCTGCCGCAATTGTTCTTCCAGCACCTTGATGTTGCTGTTGCGCAGATCCAGCACCGCCGTGTCGCGGAGCACATCCATATAGGCCTGCGCGCCGCTTTGCAGCACGCTCTGCTCGATATTGCGCAGCGTTTCACGCGTACTGAAAACGTTAGCCTCGGCCGCGCGAATGTTGTTGGTCGTCCGCAGGCCGTCGAACAGCGTTTGGGTCACCGTGATCCCGGCGCCGCGTGGCACCGTGTCGGCCGTGCCTCCGCTCCCGCCGCCGGACACGCTGGACGACGTCGTGGTGCCGGTGGTGCCGGTCGTACCGCTGGTGCCGGTCGTACCGGTGGCGCTGGTCGAACCCGCCGCCAGACTGGCGCTGGCGAACCGCGAATCGGAATATTGGAAGCCGACGTCGGACGTCAGCGACGCGCGCGGCAGGTAGCCCGAGTTCGCGATCGGCACATTCTCGTCGGCGGCCCGCACGGTTGCGCGCTGCGCGTTGAGGTTCGGGTTGTTGAAATAGGCCTTCGTAAGCGCGTTCGGCAGGTTCTCGGCGCGGCCCGCGTGCACGTTCCCCAGCGTCGACCCGAGGATCAAGCTCACGGTCAGAAGGCGGGACGGCGCGAGCCGCCGCGGGCCCTTCCACGGCGGAGCGCACGATCCGCCGTCACCAGCGCCATAACGTGTCATAAGCGACTCCGACGCCCTAACGACCCGTCGCCGGCACGACGCGCCGCGTGCGGGGCCAAGCGCTTCGGCTGGTGTCAACCGAAACGACCGGAGTACTTTAGCGGCTGCGCGCCCATCGCGCGCCCGCGACGGGCGGAGCGAGGGATGAATCCGCCGAACTGCCGCAAAAATGCGACAGTCGCCGCGGTGCTTCGCCAAGCTTCGCGGGGGCGAAGGCGCGGCCGTGGCAGTAAGCCGCCGACCGAGGTTCAGAAGACGAACGAGGGAGGTGCGCGGAAATCGGCGAGGATCGGAGCCGTGGCGTCGAACAGCGCGCGGGCGCTCGTTTCGCCGCCGCTCCGCTGCAGCCGGAGCGCCCTCCCGACGCGACGCGACCCCCCCGGCAAGCATTCGATCGCGACCAGGCGTCCGCCGGGCGCGAGTTGCCCGAGCAGCGTGTCGAGGTTCGTTTCCACCGCGCCCTGCACCACGATCACGTCGTAGGGCGCGCCCTCGGGCCAGCCAGAGAACAAGTCGCCCGTCACGGCGCGGATGTGATCGAGGCCGAAACGCTGGCTTCCGGCGGCGGTCGCCTCGCTGAACGCGGCCTCGGACTCCAACGCCACGACGGAAGCGGCGATTTCCGCCAGCACGCAGGCCGCGTAGCCCGATCCGCCGGCGACGAGCAGCACGCGGTCGGCCGACAGCAGGGCCGCGCCCTGGATCATGCGCGCGAGATGCATCGGCCGAAGCAGGACCCGCGCCTCCCGCCCCGGCCTCGGGGCATCGAGGGTCAAGGCCGCATCCGAATACGCGAACGGGCGCAGCTCGCCGGTCAGGAACGCTTCGCGCGGCACCACGCTGAAGGCGCGGATGACCCGCTGGTCCGTGACGTCGAAGGTGCGGATCTGGCCGTCGACCATCGCGCGCCGTTGCGCCGCGAACCCCGGCTCCGACGCGTCGAGCCCGTCCTGCGCCATCGCACCCGTCCCTCTTCCGTACGATCTTGGCCGCGCGCTTTCGCCGCCACGGGCTTATAGGTGCGAACAAGCCGTCCGTCCATGCGGCGCGCGGCCAGCGCGCCGGAGCTCGCGGAACGCCCGCGAGGGTTTGACGACGCGGACAACCCGGCTACATCGCGCCGGACCCGGGGGGACATTCAGCGCCATGGAAGACGCCACCAGCGAACATCTCGAACACGCCGAACACGCCGAACACGTCGCGCACAGCGGCGATCCCTTCCTCGTCACGGTATCGGTCACGATCGCCATCCTGGCCGTCGTGGCGGCGACCGTGGGGAGCCTCGAGACGCTCGAAAGCGGGGCGGCGATCTCCGACAAGAACGAGTCGGTACTGATCCAGAACCGCGCGTCGGACACCTGGGCCTTCTTCCAGGCTCAGAGCGTCAAGAAGAACATGTACGAGATCGCCGCTCAGGCCAACGCCGGCAAGGCGGAGGCCTACACGACGAAGGCCGGGGGTTACCAAAAGGACAGCGAAGACACCAAGTCCAAGGCCGAGGACCTCGAGAAGGATCGTGACGCCAAGCTCAACGACAGCAACGCGCACGAGCATCGCCATCACGTCCTGACGAGCGGCGTCACCCTGCTGCACGTCTCGATCGCGGTCGCGACCATCGCCATCATCATGCGCGGGCAGCGATGGCCCTGGTACATGGCGATGCTCCTCGGCGCGGTCGGCACCGCGGTGGCGGCCTACGCCTACATCGCCTGAAACGCGCCCGCTGATCGACGCGGGCGGCTTGCTACTGGCCGGACGCCTTGAGCCGGGTGTTGCACTGGCTCCAGTATTTCGGCCAGGTCAACCCGGGCGTCGCGGCGACGAGGGCCGGCTTCTGCGCCCGCCATTCGGCGCCGCATTGACGCTCCCGCGTCAGCATGGCGGTGCGTCCGGGCGAGGCCGCGCCGGTCTTCGGCAGGGCCGGGTTCGCGAGCGTGCCGGCCGGCACCGTCGCGGCACCCGGCGGGACCACGACGGGGGGCGTCACCGCCACCCCCGGCGCGGGGATCGCCGGAGGCGGCTTCAGCGGATTGGCGGGAAGCGGCCGCGAAACGGTCGGTACGGCGGCCGCGTCCGGCGCCGGGAGGATCACCGTCGAAGCGGGCTCGGCCTTGAGCCTGGCGGTGCAATCGGAACGGAACTGGTTCCAGTTCATGCCGTTCAACGTCCCTGCCGCCTTCGCGGCCTGATATTGTTGGCCGCACTGCTGGATGGCGGTCAACGCCGAAGCCGGCGTCGCGGCAGCCGCGCAGACGAACGCACCGGCAAGCGCCGCGCCGTTGATCCATGCCGATCTGATCATCCTATCCTCCCGCCGATCCTTGCCGCGACCATGGTGACGAGCGTCGCTCCGAACAGGCCGCTCCGCCATGCGGAAGACGGCCTCGACGCAAGGCGATCCGGCAGCGTCGGCACGACGTTGTTGCAGAATCGCGCGTGCGTCAATCGCCGGTGTTTTCGCTTGCGCCGCCGCCGCGGACGTTCCCTATAGTGTCGCGGTCTTGCCGGCGCGAGGCCGGCGCCGCTTCGATCCGTTGCGAAACGAACCCGGTGGCCGCGTTTCCGCTTGCGGCTCGAGGGCGTCCGACGCGAACGTGCCCAAGGTGACGGCAGGGCCCGGAGGGGAGACACCGGCGATGGTGACAGCCGAACACGCCGCGAACGCGCATGACGGGAGCGTGCCCGTGGCCTCCCGCGGGCTTTCGCCCGCCGAGCGGGCCGACCTCGCCAGGGCTGTCGCGGCGCTCGAACGGTCGAGCTTCGCGTCGGGGCTCAGCGGGATGATCGGGCGGCAGGTCGGCTTCGCGGGGGATTTCATCCCGAAGAGGGTCGCGGATGTCGCCAACGCGGCGGCCGCCAAGGCGCTCGACTTCGCCTTGCGCGGGGCGCTGCGGACGCTGACACACGAGCGGCGGCCGGCGAAGACCGCCTTTCACCTCGCAGCCGTCGCGGCTTCCGGCGCCGTCGGCGGCGCCTTCGGGCTCGCCACCCTGCCCCTCGAACTGCCGGTGTCGACGACGCTCATCCTGCGGGCGGTCGCGGACATCGCCCGGGAGGAGGGCGAGGATCTGTCCACCCCCGAGGGCGGGCTCGCCTGCCTCGAGGTCTTCGCGCTCGGCACCGGGGACGGCGCCGGCGACGGCGTCTACCTCGGCGACAGCGGCTATTTCGCGGTTCGGACGCTGCTGGCGAAATCGGTATCGGAGGCCGCGCGCTTCATGATCCAGCGTGGCCTGGGAGAGGAAGCGGCACCCGTCCTCGTGCGGCTGCTCGGCCAGGTCGCGTCGCGCTTCGGGGTCGTGGTCAGCCAGAAGATCCTGGTGCAGGCCGTCCCGCTGCTCGGCGCCGTGACGGGAGCCGCCGTCAACGCCGCGTTCATGGATCACTATCAGACGCTCGCGCGCGGGCATTTCATCGTCCGTCGGCTTGAACGGCTGCACGGGCCGGAGGTCGTGCGCGAAGCCTACGAGGCCATCCGGGCCACGCTCGAACCCGAAACGTCCGAACCACGCGACGGACGCCAGCCTGCGTCGCGCGAACCGGCGACGAGGCTTAGCCACGCGGCGGGCCGGACGCGGCTCGATAACCCGATGTGAGCGGCAGCCGTGCCGCTTCGCCCGGCGGAGCCCGTCGCGATCTCCTGCTATTGGCTGCGAAAGCCTCGCCGGTGCGTCATCGTCATGTTCGCCGACCGCGGCCGATCAAGAGTCAGGCCGCAGGAATTCCCGTCCACTTGGCGCTGCGCACGCCCCGCGACCCGGGGAAGCATGGACGCGGTAGGGGTACGGGAGGTGCCGGGCGGCCGTACTGGGGAGCTCGTATACACCTCTCCTGCTGTAAAGAAAGAATCCGTCAAGTCGATCTAAGATGCGTTTAAACATAATGCTGTTTCATCTCGCATGGCTTTCGTCCAACGACGTCGCCCGGGATCGCGGGACTGAATGCCCGAAGCGGCCGCGCGCCGGTTGCAGGGCGCGTGACGAAGGCCGGTTCACCTGCTCAGGGTTCCCTTTTCTTACCACCGAGCCGGAACGACGACGCCGTCCGGTTGGGTGGGCGGCTGAAGGAAACATCCGCGGCGGAGGGCCTCGCCGGGACGATATAGGGGTGCGAGATAGGGATGCGAGGATTTTGCAGCCCTCCACACGACCGCTCGAGCCGGGCCGCGTTTTTCGCGACCCGTGCCTGGGTTTGGCCAGACCGGGATGGGCAACCACGCTGCAACCTTGCGCAACGAAACGCTAACGAATGGGTCTCACGATGCGGATCGAGGAATGATCTGGCTGATCGCCGAGCTGCAATCCGGCGCCGCGATCCGAGAGGCTCCGTTATGGCACTTTCAGGGATGGCGAACCTTTCGTCGCGCGGCGGCGCGGTGTTGATCGTCGAGGACGACGCGCTGCTCATGGAGCCCCTCGCCCATGAGTTCGAAGGCTTCGGCTACGACGTGACGCGCGCCAGCAGCGGCGATGACGCGATCGGCGTGTTGCGGAGCGGCCTGAGAGTCGATCTCCTCGTCACCGATGTACGGCTGCCCGGTGCCTCGGACGGCTGGGCCGTCGCAGAGGAAGCACGCCGCTTGCTTCATCACCTGCCGGTCATCTACGTGACCGGCTATACGAATGAAGAGCCGCGCCACGTCCCCGGGAGCGTGTTCATCGCCAAGCCATACCGTCCCTCGGTCGTGATGAGGGCCGCGCGAGGGCTTGGCGTCCACGGCGCGATGACATCCGTCGCGTAAGTCGCCGCAGGCGGGCTCGACCCGTCGTCGCAACGCCGAATACCTGCGCACAGCGCGTACGTTCGCCCCCGGGGATCTCCGCGCCAAACCCCGGATATCGATCGTTTTCCGACGCGATCGGCGACCTGAATGGAGGCCTCGCCCGGAATCGAACCGGGGTGCAAGGATTTGCAGTCCTCTGCGTGACCACTCCGCCACGAGGCCGAACCTCCCGACGGGGCCGGGCGGCAAGTGCGCTGTTTAGGAGATCCGAGCCCGGCCGGCAAGGTGCCGCGAACCGGAATCATGACCCGACTTTCGGAGATCGGGAGCCATCAACGATGACGAGCCGCCGCCTCCCGTTTCGCGCGGCCGTTCGGTCCGCGTCCCTTCGGCAAGCTCAGGGTAGGCCTTTCGACTCGCCGCCTCGGCGGCGCGCAAGCGGGCTTCGCTCGGGATGAGGGCTGGACGGACGCGTCGAGGCGTCAGATGCGGTTTTCCTCGGGGAAGATGGGCCTTTGCATGGAAGCGGGGCGTCGTGCTATGCAACGCCCCGCGTTCCCCGATAGCTCAGTTGGTAGAGCATTCGACTGTTAATCGAATGGTCGCAGGTTCGAGTCCTGCTCGGGGAGCCAACTTCTTCAACGGTATCAGTGGCTTGCCTCCCCTGCCCTTCCTGCTCGGAAGGCAGTTTTGAGCAGGGGTAACGCTGGGGGTAACGACGGAGGCTCTCATGTCAGATGGCGAACAAGGGCGCACTCTTGGTTCCGCCGGCTTGTTCGGATTGGGGAATTTGGCTCACGCAGAGCTTCACACCTCCCCGCGAGTAAAGGAGTTGGCCGCCAAGGCCCTCCATCATCCCGAGACCATGACGCATCCGGAAATCGCCGAACTGGCCGGATCCGTCATGCGCCATATCGAGCGACACGGCGGGCGCAGTCTCGGAAGCCTCGGGTAACGCTTTTCGAGCGGGGTAACGGTCCCGTGTGGCCCTGGGTCGCCACCCTGCTCCTCCCCACCATGCGACGCCGCCCACGACACGGCTTCACTGTCCGCTAACCGCGTTCGCCTAAGGTCCGCTCGTCGTCGGTTTGGCCAACACGAGGCGGCGACCGGCCGGGGAAGGCGTGGCGTTTCTTCCCCGGCCGCCTGCTGGCTTTCGCGCCACGGTGGCGTAAACCCGCTACCGCCTCCGCCCGCCCCACAGAGCCACGCCCGGCTCCAGGAACACCACATCGTCGGGGCCCCGCCCCACAGTCCGCCGTCGGATGGCGTCAAGCTGGCCCATAGCCTCGCTGGCGGCGGCGCGGCACGCCATGCGCGCGTCCGGCATGAGCCAATCGGCGCGGTCCGGCTCGTCCTCGCCGCGCTCGCCGTCGTCGCCTTGCGCCCATTGCTCCTGGTCCGGGTGCGCGTCGTGGTTCTCCGGCGCGCCAAAGAACGGCTCCATTTCGCGCCCGACTTCGTCGTGAGGCTCATCAAGGATGTCGCCGCCGTGTTCGTCCTCGACCTCGCCCTCGTCGCGGGAGGCGACGTTCAGCCCGGCGGCCCACTGGGTTTGCCGGCAGTTGGTTGACGTGTCGACATACCGCCCGAAATCACGGTGTGGCGGCGACGGGTGCTTTTCCGGCGCTCCCACGCTCAGCTCGTCGTCGCCACCGTCCTCCCCGTCGTGGTCTAGTTCGAAGTCCGGGTCCGGCTCTATGTCGGCCGTCGCGGCGTCGATGGCGTCGAGGATGTCGATGAGGTCGTCGACGGCGGCTTCTACCTCGGCCCGGCGGGTGCGCAGCGCCTCGTAGGCCTCGAAGGCGGAGTGCGGGCTCACCGGGCGCCCCCGTGGCTTGCGGCCCAGTCGGCGACGACGTGGTCGATCGCGACGGCCAGCGAGCGCAGTGCGGACGCCTCGGCCGTGGCGTAGCGGTCGGCCATGTCGGCGCGCTCGCGGATGCCGGCGGCGCAGTCGGCGCAGAGGCGCACGACTTGGCGGACGGCGGCGGGCGGGAGGGAAACCGGCGCAACTTGCGCCGGTTTAGCGGAAGGGGGCGCAACTTGCGCCACCTTGGCGGCAGGGCTTTGAACTCGGGTTAACGCGGGTTTACTGACCTTGGCGGGCGGGATGGGGCGGGTTGAAGGCAAGCCGGGGGCGGCTGCCGGGATGGGGGTCGGCACGGCCCCGGGGTCGCCCGGGCGTCGTAATAAGGGCGTGCGTGTGCTATTGGCGTCGATAGCCATCGAACGGTCCTTTCGTTCCGTGGTCAGGCCCGAAGTGAAGGTTGGCGCTTTCCTTCGGGCCGCATTTCCCGTATACGGTAATGATGCTGGCGATGTCAATTCCCGTAGACGAAAAAAGAAAAGGGCGCCCGCCGGGCTCCGCGTTCGAAAACGCGATACCAGTCCGCCTCACGACGGCTCAGCTGTCCGCCCTCGATGCCTGGATCGTTTCGCAACCGGACCCTAAACCGTCCCGTTCCGAAGCGTTTCGCCGTGCGCTCTCCGACTGGCTGACGGGGCTGGGGCTGCTGAAGGACGAGATATCTTGAGGTGGAAGAAAACTGAACCGAGCCCTGAAGGGTCTGTACGTTGGAGTGGTCGCGCGCTACTCTCAGCCACTATGAGCGCCGGTCGAACACTTACCCTTGTGACAGTCATTGCTCTAGCGTCGCGTCCGGGGTTGGGTGACGAATTAAGCGTGCCAGGTGTAACAGTGTCTATCGGCAGAACCGCGAGCACACAGTCGCCCACGACCGGTCAGTTGTTTACCGATATTTACTTTGCGATTAAGAATAACCGTAAGAAAGTCATATTAGTTGCGATGATTGAGTGCGCTCTGCTTGACTCTCAAGGGAAAGTGGTGGCGACAGGTCAGGGGCTCGGCACAAATCTTTCGCCCGGTGAGTCCTCCTACGGAGAGGCTATGTTCGTCGATATCGGGTTGCCTTCCTATGCAAAAGCAACCTGTCGCGTAGCCGATGTGACTGAGGCAAGGTAGCTCCAGCCTATCGTACATCGCGGCTGAACCTGTCGCAACCCAGCGTTGAGTTCATCGTGGAGAACGGCGGCGGCCCGGGGTGAGCTTGAGGGCAAAGAACCGCCATAGGAGACATTGCTGTGGATGCGTGGGCGACAGCTGCAATTGCGGCCGGATCTGCAATCCTTGGGGTGGTGTCTAAGCTCGGGCTGGACTCGTGGAGTCGTGTAAACGAAGGCCGAAGCACCGCAGCGATGCTCGCCGCAGAAATAGCAGCGACTCTGTACATGATAGAAAAAAGAGGTTACATTTCGACCATAGAGGCTCAAATACGATCATTAAAGGATCGTAGAGATGCGCCGCTAATTGACTTTGTTCAATATCCCGAAACGTTGAACGTCGTTTACTTGGAGTCGCTCAATGGGATGAAACTTGGCATTGTTGGACCCGAGCTGGCAGCGCTGGTCATCAGATTTTACCGGCAACTTTTTGGCCTAATTGGCGATATCAAAAAGCTTCCTGGCGTGCCGCTGTCGATCGACGAAAAGCGAGAATACCTGGAGGAGGCAAGAGCTATATTCCACTCGACTGAAGAGGACGGTTCAGCAGCTGTAAGAGGGCTTACCGATTTCTCAAAGAGGCGAACCATCTCTCTCATTTGCGGGACGAGGCCCTAAGCCTGTTGCAGGGACGCTCTGGACTGGACCGGTCATAGTCGATGAATTGAATTGGGGAACCGGAATATTGTTCGTTGCACCTCGTAGTGCCGATGCGCAAAGTTGCGCAGCCCCTGACTCGCAACACCCGATTTTCGTCCGAATTCAAGGTGTTAGGCGCGATTTCGGCCAAAAAGGCGTCAACTCGCAACACCGGATATAGAGTTCCGGACGAGAACGCTTTTGCACCTGCGACCGCTGCTGACCTTGTTCCCGAAGAGAACAAGGTTCCGCTCACGGGCAGCTTCCCCGGTTCAACGCATTTTGCGCCCGTATCGGCCTTAACGACTTGATCCGCAAAGAAAATGCAGCTTCCCCGGTTCAACGTCCCCGAGGAGAACGTTGAACCTACCCCTCACGCCTCTGCACCCGCAATCCCGCGTCGCGCTGGAAAAGGCTCCCCGGCCGCAGGGGAGCGCCGGGGAGCACATGCCGGAACACATCGGACGAAGTGGCCCTAGCTCGTGAGCTACGGACGACGCGCGATCTAGTTTCAGGCGCCCATCACTCCGCCAGCGCTCTCAGTCGGCGGAAGCGCGGCAACTTCGCGATGGTGCTTGAACGTCAGACCGTTCCGGCGCCGGAACACTTCAAACGCGTTCGCCACAACAGCAGCTTCTCGGCACGTCTGGTACGCCGGCCCTTCCCAGTCGTCCGCCTCGACCACGGCCTTGCTTTCGCCGTAGCGGGCAGATCGAATGAGCCGGTTCCCCAATTCGAGGGTTTTTTGGCGCGTTTCGCTCCTAATGCGTTGAACGAAAACACGAAACGGGTTCCCCTATTCGAGCCTCGTTAGCGTGTCAGCGTCACACGCTCGACCTGGGGGCGTGCGATGTACCGCGTCAGCCCGACACCGCCGATTTGTGGACGGGGGCGCAAGGTCGGCTTAGGTTTCGCCCATGGCGGACCCGGATTCGATCGAGGGATGGCTCGCTCTCGTCAGTCAGCACGAAGCCGTCGCGCGCACGATGGCGGCCAACAAGATCGCTGCCGCCCAAGGCTGGTGGCACGCGGGCATCGCTGTCGAATGCGCGTTGAAGGCCTACATTATGTGGAAGGAACGGCTGAACGCGTGGCCGTCCCGGGAAGCGAGGGGCGATCTGTTCACACACGACGTCCGGGCATTGAGCTTGATTGCCGGGCTGACTGTCGGGCCGACAAACCCGATCGCGGCATCCTGGCATCTCGTATTTCAATGGGATCGGAATCAGGGTTATGATCCCAAACCAATGCCTCGGAAGGTCGCCCGGTCCATGGTCGAGGCGGTGTTTGGGATTGACGGAGTCGTGACGTGGATCCGGTCGAGCTTGACGTAATTCGAAAAAGGGCCGGCGCTGAATACCTGACAGCGCTCGAAGGACTCGGGTTGCGCCCTGAAGCCCTGTTTTGGGCCTACGACAACATTGAGCAACGTTTCGTCTTAGTGCTCGCCACAGAGATGTTCGACTTCAAGGGCCCTCTGGCAGTCTCGCAACTCCTGTTCAAAGCGTTCAATGCGGCCGCGACCCCAAAAGAAATAGACCCCTTCGTTGTGCGGCTACACAGTCCCGACCACGCCATCATTCGCGAGTTTGACGGGTGGAAGTTCTCAGGTTCGGACAACGTGCCTCATTACGGGCTAGACCCCACGCGGAACGCATCGTGGGTCCCTGGGGCGATTATGAACGTTGAGAGCGGAGGTCTGACCTTCAATACAGGTTGGGTCTACCGTTATCGGTTGCCCAAGCGCATTAAACAGGTCGAGATGATGCGACGTTGGAGAAGATTTAGCTCTAATGTTGATCGTTTGGCGGCATAGTCGGATGCGCCTTGCGCTTGCGCTCGCTACTTTGGCTTTTGTGTCGCCGGCCAGGGCGAATGAGCCCGTCTGCCACGACTACACGCAAGCTCTTGGCGAGGACCGATCATTATTTGATGGATTTATTTTAGGATATGTTTCGGCTAAGTTCGAGCGACGTCAGTACACGGATTTGAACAGCGCCGCGCTGAAGGTGAAGCAGCTCGTCAACGCGTATTGTCTTCAGCGTCCCGGCGATCCCGTGTCTAAGGTGGTCGCATTGTATGCCGACACTGTATCTCACTTCGCGAAATAGCCCTCACGCGAACGTCCTGAGGGGTTCAGCCTGCGAGAGACGTAGAACGTCCGATGAAGTGGAAGCGCGTCGCCACGAGTTATTGGACCGCCGCCGCACTCGGGCTGTTCATCGCTGCCGTCCATGGGTGGTGGCTCGTGAAGAGCGATCACGCTGGCGAGGTCATATCGGGATTCGGTGCCGCGCTCGTCGTGCTCGGACTGTTCGTGGCCGCTCGCCCGTTCGTCGAATTAGGTGTTCGCGGTATGGCTGCGCAGCAAGTTCAGGCTCCGCAGTTCACGCCTCTGTTTGACTCAGAGGGCACAATCATCCGCGAGGCAAAAGCTGCATATCAGAAGAATATCGATGCAGCCGTTCCAGCCGTGATAGTCGAACGCGTCTTAGCGGTGCTTGTGGTCGTCACGGGAACTCTGCTGAACGGCTACGGAGCCCCGCTCGCACGGTTGCTCGGCTTGCATGGGTAGCGAGGGTCCGCAAACCCGCTCCTACCCTACCACACCGGCGCCTCACCGGGCTTGGACGCCATTATGTTTGCGAACCACCTCCCATTCGGCGTCTCGGATTCCAGGTCGAGATCAAGCCGACGGATCGTCCAGGTTCCGCAGGCGGGCGTGATGGACGATTGCACTTGAATGTTCTTTCCGTATTCGAGGCCAGGTTGCCACAAGGTCGTTATATCGATGCCCATGCTGTTGAACCGAGGGTAACCGACGAGGCCCGTTTGCGGGCTGATCAAGACGGCGTCGCCCTGGCGGGCTTGGCCCGGAGGCCAAATCGCGAGCGTGTTGTTGTCCACCACGTGCTCGATACCGGCCGCGCGCACGATGCTGTGGACCTGCTGAGTCGCGGTGCCCGGGTGATAGGGGTTCATGAGCTTGACATTGACCCCACTGTTTTCGAACTGCCAGCCGGCCGAATTAGCGACTTGTTGCAGGAGCGTCGCTACGTCCTGTGATCCCGGCTGCGTCAACGGCGGGATGGGCTTTACCCCAGCGTAAGCCCCGACACGGGCGTCGACCCGAAAGGGCACGTTCGGCATCATCTGCCCGTCGACGAACCCGTCATAGATGTCGCCCATGTAGACTGTGGTGAGGCTGTTCGGATCGTCGCCCGCTTTGACCGTGACTGTATTCCGGCCCTGAACAGTCAGGGTGTTGCCGTATGTCGACAACTGGTTCATTACGGACAGGGGCAGACCGTAAATCGCGAGCGCAGCATCGCCCCAGGTTATTCCGCCAGCCTGTACGATACGCGCCGCGACCCGCAACCCTGAGGCCGTGTAGGTATTGCCCCCACCCTGGAAGACACCTTGGGCAAGGCTGAAGTCGACCTCGATATACTTCTTCGTGAAACTCACGCCAGGGTCTCCCCGGATGGCATCGCGAGTGCCGCGAAGTGAAAGCTCAGCATTCTCGCGTCGCCCCGCATCTGCAGCTCGCGAAAGGTTAGCCGACGGGCAGCGTCCTCGCGCTCGGTTTCAGGGGCCGCAGTGAGCGCGTCGCGCGCAGCCGTGAGGTAATCCACGATCCGAGCGGCATCCTCGGCGGCGGCGCGGAGGTTGACGAGCGTTGCGTCTAGGTGGCGGGGGTCAGACAGGGGCGGCATGGCTGGAACTCCGGGTGAGGCTTGCTACGAGGGCTTCGATGGCGCGGCGCGGGACGGCGCGGATGGGGATCGGATGTAGATCGACGCCCCGCCGGGCGGACGTTCCCGGCGGGGCTTGTGCGGGCTCACGGCGAAGGAGAAACCCCGCGCCCGCTGCCGGTGTTCGTGACCGCCGGCTGCACTTCCGCGCCCTTCCCAAGAGCGCGAAACTCATTGCACGACAGACAACGTGAGGCTCCCCGCGCTCCGGGCCGTGACCACGAGGACGATGGTGTCGGCCCCAGCGATCGTTGCCAGCGGCGCCGTCGACGCGAAGGCGAGGCTCGTGTTGTCACCCGCAAGCACGAGCTGGGGCGCACTGTTCGGGAGCGCAGGGCCGGCCGGGTCGAGGGCGGTCCCGACCATGCGGCGAAGCAGCGACCACGAGCCGATGAAGTCGGGCGACGGGTTGATGTAGGCCCCGACCTGCCCCGCGACGGGCGGGCCGGCGAAAATCTTGAAAAGCGTCGTTCCGGCCGCGACGGGCAGAGGCGGGGCGCCGGGGACTGGCGACGGGACGGTGTACGGGACCGCGACGCCTGGGATGCTGATCGGCAGCGAGCCGGACGCGTTGGGGGCGGCAAGGGCGGGAGTGGAGGTCGTTGTGGTCATCTGCAAATCTCCGGAAGGTTCGCGTCGGCGTCGGTTAGAAGCGCGGCACGGGCGGCGTCGAACTCGGCGCGAGCGGCGGCTTCGGCGTCATTGACCTCCGCCACTGGAAGCGTGGAGCGTGGGTTCAGGCATCGCGCGTCGCCAGCGCGGCGATGCGCCGTGCCGTCGTATGCGTCGCTCGCTTCGCCCATGCGCTCGGCGAGCCACGCGAGGCGGGCCATCATCCGCGCGGCCGCGAGCGCAGCGTCGTAGGTGACCTCGAAATTGGCGGCGAGCACCGCGTCGGCCGCAACCTCGATAGCCTCGTGCAAGTGCCGCTCGGCGCGCTCGGGGGCGACGGTGGCGGCTTCGGCGCGGCGCAATGCTTCGGCGGCAATGTCGACCTGGTCGCGGGCGTCGGCCTCGGCGCGGCGCAGCTCGCGAAGGTCGACGGGCGAGGCTCCCTCGCTAGTCGCGGCGCCGATCGCGTTCTCGCGGGCGGCGGCCAGCGCGGCCCCGGCAGTGGCGTGCTTGCCCTTGGCAGCCACCAAGAGGCCCCGAGCGCGCTCAGCAGCGGCACGAGCGGCGTCAGCCGCGTGGCGGGCGTCCACGTGGGCCGCTTGGGCGCCGGCGAGGGCCTGGCGCTCGGGGGAGCGCGTCGGGCCGACGAGTTTGAGTTTCTGGTTCATGCCGCCCTCGCGTGTTCGATACCGGCCACGACGCGAAGGCCGTGGGGCGCCGGAGCGGGCTCGCCCCCAGGATCGTCGCCGTGCTCGGCGTTGCCGCCCACGGCCGCCTTGAAGGCCTCGTCGAACGACGAGCCGGTCCCCACGACGACGGGGTCGGTCGGGCTCGACATGGTGATGAACCAACCGCCGGGCGTCGCCGCAATGGTGAGGGCGAAAGCGGTGTCGGCCTCGTCGCGGAGGATGCCGACGATCACCCTCTCGGCCGGGGACAGGTCCATGGTCACGCTTTCAGTCGATCGGCATGGGGGAACGTCACCGCGTCGTAGGTGACGCGGGGCACGTTGGCGCGCGGGCGCGGACGGGCATCAGCGGCGGGCGCGGCCGGCTTGTCGGGGGCGTCACCACCGCCGCGCACGATGCTCTCGACGGTTTCCAGATCATCGGGCGCGAGCTTGTCTTCGAGGAAGGTCATGAGCTTGGTGAACTGCCCGTCTTCGAGCGCGGTGTCGTGGTCGAGGGTTATCTTGCGGCGGGGCATGGTGCGTCCTCAGTGCTGAATGCGGTTGATGGTGTAGGCGGGCCGGTCGCCGTAGACTGCGCCGCGTTGGGCGGGGCGGCTGAACCGTTGCAGCATGGCGTCGGTGACGACGAAGGGAGCCTTGCCGCCCGTCGCCAGCAGCACAGCGCCGGCAACAGCGTTTGCGATATCGTCGTGCGCGCCGGGCGAGTGATCGATGCTGTCTTTGCCGCCGCGCGCGGTGCGGCGCTCCAGCCCGCACAGTTCTGCGGTGAGCTTGGGCAGGTCGAGCAGCTCGACCTTACCGCTGTTGAGCAAGGGAAGGCAGTCTCGATAGATGTCGGACTTAGCGCGGTCGGATAGTTCGTAGGTGATGCCGGCTTTCCTGAACGGCTCGCGGCAGAACTCCCCGCCGTACCTGTCGCCGGCGACCTTGCCGACGCGGTACGACTTCAAGAGATCGGCGAAGTCCGTCACCACGGCTTCGGGGCTGAACGGCGGCCTGTGGGCGCGCACGGCGTCGAGGATGGCACGCCCGTCCCGGTCTGCATGGCCGATGGCGAGCGTCATCGCGTCGGCCGAGCCGCCGGACGGGTCCACGAAGGCAACGTAGGACACCCCGGATACGGGTGGCAGTTCGTGACGGCCGGGCACGACGGCGGCCTCGACCACCTCGCGCGACACGAACGACTCGATATCGGTGCGGAACTGTGCCCCGTACTCCGCCGAGGCGCGCGCCGGGTCGGCCTCGTATTCCGCGTCGATTTCGGCTTGCGGGATCGTCGGGTTCATGACGCGCGTCGGCGCCTGCCATACCAGCGTCGACGAGCCGTCCTGCCCGTGATGCTGGCGGTACGCCTGCCATACCGCGCCCCGCCTCGCGTAGGGCGACGACGCCGCGAGCATCATAGCGCCGGGGAATTGCTTCATCGCGGGCCGTAGCGCGGCGATGATATCCACGTCGGCGTCGGTCGAGCCTTCAACGGTCCAGAACGCCGCCTCGTCGAGCAAGGCAACCGGGACGGCGTAGCCGCGGATGGTCCGGCTCGACGCGGTCATGACTTCGATGTTCACAGGCGGAACGAGCCGAAGCTCCTCCGCTGTCTCGCCATCGATCAGCGCCCGCAGCGCCGGCACGCTCGACATGATGCCGGTGACGTAACGGAAGATGACGCGGGCCTGGCGCCGGTCTGCGGCGACAATGACGATGGTGGCGCGCTCCCCCAGGGTGAGGAACGGCCGGTAGTCCCGGAAGCACGCGAGGAACACGGCAATGAGGGCCAGCACGAAGCTCTTGCCACCACGCCGGCCGATCACGAGCCACGCTGACGCGAAGGGCATCGTGGGAGGCAATGCGCGGCCCGTACAGGCCCGAAACAGGTCCGCCTCGGTATCGGACATGGGCAGGCCGAACAGGGCCTTCAGGAACGCTCGCCAGGGCTTCCACGAGTCGGCATCACGGATCGCGCTGCGGAACACGGTCGGGTCGTCGAGGGCCTGGACGATGTTCATCGCGTCGCGTGCCTCGCCATGATTTCGGCGATCGTCGGCGTCACGTCGCGGGCGACGCGCTTGAGGCCCAAGCGGTGAAACGCCCGCCCGATGCGGTCAGACAACTGCCCGTAGGCGTCGAGGTCGATCGGCTTGCCGGCAACGGACTCGGCTTCCATAAATTCACACTGAACCGACATCATCGCGGCGCGCCGGGCAAGCTGGCGCTGGCCCTCGCTCAATAGGTCCACGCCGCCGAGGTCCGAGACGATTTCGGCCAGCACGTCGCGGAACCGACGCGCCTCCATCGTGCGGCCGTCCGCCTTGGACACGTGCAGGCTCGACCCGTTCGTGACGCGGGAGCGAGTGGTTTTCGACGGTTTGGCGACGGCGGAACTGACGTGCATTTGTACCCAGGCGTTACCCGAGCATTATAAGCGCGCGGCCGGCCGCTCTACAAGATTGACAATGCGAGACAATTTCGGACAGGGCAGCTGATTGATTGTCAGGGGAAGGCGTTCGAAGCAGCGAGCGTGGAAAAATCGAGGGGTGAGGTTTGTTCCTCGCGCTCCCCCAGGTGGCGCGGGTGGCGCATTGTGGCGGGTTTTCCGTATCCCCCTCTTACGCACGCGCATCACGTGCGCGTGTAGAGCAGTGGAACCGGGAGATGCGCCACAATGCGCCACCTAATTCCGGTCGCTGTTGTGGCCGGTGAACGAACGGCGCGGCCTTAGCCGGATACCTCGGAAGGTGCGAACGCCCTTGCCGCCCTTGTGGCTTGCGAGCCCCCGCTTCTCCAAGAGGTCGGCGAAGCTCTTGCGCGTGCCCGTCCGCTCGCCCGCTGCGTCGGCGTACTCCGACCAGGCCGTGAACAGTTCAGCCGAGGTCGCCGACTTCCACGTGTTCCCCGGCTCGATGTCGCACTCCTCGGCGAGCCAGGCGCCGAACGTGTCCTGCGCCTCGAAATAGTCCCGCGTCGCATCTGTCACGACGGCTGGCCGCACGAGCCCATGCCGCTGCCAATCAAGGCAGCCGTCGATCGCCCATCGCAGGATCCCGGGCCATTCGGCCTTCAGCTTCTCCTCGAGGAGCCGGTCGGGCACGGCGGGCTTGCGGGTGAACGGCACGAGGTTGAAGCGCCGGCGGTTGGCGTCGTCGACGTTGCGCAGGACCGGCTTGAAGTTGCCGACGAACAGCAGCTTGAACGCGGGCCGGAAGGTGAAGTTGTCCTGCCGCATGAACCGCGCCGTCACCGGGTCGCCGCCTGTTAGGCTCTTGATCCGCGTCTCCGCCCAGGCCCGCCCTTCTTCGGTTTCGGACGCCGTGACGAGCCGGGCGCCGCGCAACATCGCGACCTCCGTCGAGTGCCGGTCGTGGTTCGCCGCCACGAAGGTCTCCATGGCGGCCGTGACGGCGTAGTCGCCCAAGATGCCGCCGAGCGTGTCGACGAACACGCTTTTGCCGTTCCCGCCGGCGCCGAACACGAACACGAGCGCATGCTCTCGGGTGTCCCCGGTGAGGCTGTATCCGGCCCATTGGGCGAGGAACCGCGCGAGGCCCGCGTCGCCACCAGTCGACTCGTCGAGGAACCGCAGCCATGTCGGGCACGCCGCCGTCTCGGCCGGCACCACGGCCACGCTCTTGGTGATCGCGTCCACCGGGTCGGCCGGCCCCAGGATACCCGTGCGGAGGTCAACCGTGCCGCCTGGCGTCCCCAGCAGGAGCGGGTCGCGGTCCCAGTGCTCGGCCTCGACGCGAAACGCCTCGTCCGACCGGCAGAACCGCTCGACGCCCGCCGCGAACGCGGTCTTGCTCGTGACGTACCGGACCTTGTCGGGTTCCTCGGCCGCGAGCCGGCGTGCAAGCTGGCGCGCCCAATCGAACGCGAGCCCGACGTTGTTCCGACGCCAGATCGACCCAGTCCATTCGAACCAGGCGCCGTGGCTGAAACAGTACCGCAGCCGCGTCCGGTAGAGGTCAGCGAAGCGCAGCGCGGCTTCGTCCTCCGTCACCAAGTCGTTCAGCCGGGCCGGCTCCGCGCGATCGGACCGCGCCCGCGCCTTTGCCGCCGAGATGTTCTCGTAGTTCATGCGGCCTCCCGCACGGCCACGAGGACCTTGGGCGGGCGCACGGCGAGCATCTTCCGCAACCGGGTCCCATGCTCGACGCTCGCCGTCGCCAGCACCCCGGCGTCTCGCAGCAGCGGCGCGGCCCTGCGGGAGTCGACCACCACCACGCCCTCGCGCCCGGCCCGCATCCAGTCGAGCACGCCGTCGTGAACCACGAGCGGCTCGCCGAGGCGGGGCGCGTCGAGATGGTCCTCGCCCAGAAGCGAGGCGCGCCCAAGCCACGTCCCAACCGCTCCGGATTGCGGGCGCCAGGCCACGAGGTCGACGAGGTCACCGTCGGCGTCGAACGCGGGGATGATGGCCGCGAGCACCGCGTCATCCGCCGGCCGGTAGGACGTGAACTCGAAACGGTTGCCGGCCGTGAACACCACCTCGGCCACACGCAGGGCCAGTGGATCGGCGAGCGCCAGTAGCGGGACGCCCTGGCGCTTGAACCAATCCAACTGCTGCTGGCGGAGCGGCGCGAGCGCGAACAGTTCGTCGAAGACGCCCATCAAGCGCCTCCCTTCGTCAGCCCGGCGACGGCAATCAGCGCCGCTTCGGCGCGTCCGTCATCCTTCACGCGGGCGAACAGATCCGCCTTGCCGGGCCACCGCCGGATCGCCTCGGAACGGGCCGCGTCCTTCGCGCCGTCCTTCCCGGCCGCGATGCCGACAGCCCGTTTCCACACAGGCGGCGTCAGGAACCGCGTAGGAACGCCTTGGGCGCCCAGCACGCCTTCCACCACGCCACGACAGCGGCCGAAGCTGAACGCGCCGCTCGCGGCCTCCCCAGGCCGCGCACCGACGTATTCGACAAACGCCGCACCCGGTCCCCACGCCCGGACGCGGGCCGCGAGCAGGATGGGATTGACCGCCGGCCTGCCCTTGGGGCCGTCGTCGAGCGTCGGCATGTCGGCCACGTCGACCAGCACGCCGTCCGAGGTGAGCAGCGCCAGTGCGCCCCGCGATCCGATATCGACGCCGAGGATGAGCGCGCTCATGGCCGCACCCCCAAAACCCACAAGGTCTTCACGACGCGGTTGAAGAGGTTCGTCTCCTTCCGCGTCGGGATCTCATGCGGGCGGACCGTGAGCTTCGCCTGCAGCTCGTAAAAAGCCGCCTTGGTGTCCTTCTCCATCGAGTACGGCGACCCCTGAACGGCCGTCATCCAGGCGAGCCGCTCGGAATGCCGGAGCCGGCTGAAGCTCGGCCACGGGCTTTGCCGAGCTTCCCGGAACGCGTGGGAGTCGGGCGACGGGGACGAGGGGGACGGCGGCGGCGGCGGCGGGCGCGGCACGTAGACGAACGGGGCGGGTGCCGTCAGCCTGTCGGCGAGGTCGTGAAGCGTGAGACCGGCGCCATTCAGGACGCGCCCGATCGCGCGGGCGGCGCCCAGGGCTTCGCCGTCGTTCTCGCTCGCGAGGAGACGCACGAGCGGAACGACCTTCGGCAGCACGGGGGCGAGGTCAGCCATGGGCGCGACCTCCCACGAGGTCGACCACGGGCACACCGTCGGCTTCCCAGTCGCGGGCGGCGTCGAGCCCGGCGGCGTAGGTCTCACCGTCCCAGACGATGCAGGTCCCCTCCGCCTCGACGAGGTCGAGCACGTAGAACGGGCGCCCGTCGTGGCGCGTGCCGAGCAGCTTCAGCTCGACATGCGGGGGGCGATCGCGGGGACGGAAGGGCAGGATCGTGGCGGAGGCGCTCATCAACGCACCCCCTGAACATTAATCCCGAGCCGGTCGGCTATTCGCTGTGCCTCGGCCGCGACCTCTTGGCCGAAGGCAGTCCCTTTCATGCTTTCCAGAGTGCGGAGCAGGTCGTTCCGTCGATTGACCGCGTAAAGCCAATCGTCGCCAGACCGATCGCGTCGCAGCTTCCTGATCTGGTCGTTGTACGCGTAGAGAAGCCGAAAGGCCTCGGCCCCGTCTTCAGGAACGTTCAGGACGAACGCCCTGCGAAGTTCCAGCCGTTTCACGGTGCCGACCGGGAGTTCAGCCGGGTCTTCGATCGCCAACACGTCGAAGACCGTTGCGAAATAGCGGAAGCGCCAGGTCTCTCCGCAACGATCCAGCATGGACAGGATTGCGTTGAATTTTGCCAGGGCGCCCTGGGGAGCCTTGAAGCCGATGAAGGTTCCGTCTTCACGGGTCTCGTAGACGAGGGTCGCGTCGAGGCGCGCCAAGTCGCGCAGCATATCGTAGGGTGCGACGTAGCTCTTCGCTTTCGCCCGGAACGGAACGAGGTCGCCCATCAGCGCGCCTCCCCGTAGCAGTTCAATTCGCAGAACACGCGTGCCGTCTCGACCGCGACGCGGGCGCGCCGGGCGAGAACGAGGACGGCGAAATCCGCTTGGAAGTCGAGAAGGGGTTTGGTATTGTTCGGGACGGAAGTTGCTGGCGAGCTGTTTCCAATCCCGAAGCCGGTCCTGCCCCCGCAGGCCGGCTTCGACGTTTTCCGGGTCATCCGATCACGCCGCCTTCCCGAGCTTGAGGACGGCGCGCCGGTCGAAGTCGTCGAGTTCGGCTTCGGAAAAGTAATGCCGACTGTTGAGCGTAGCCGGCGTCGGAAAACCCATGTCGGGGTCGAGCATCCACCGGCCGAGCGTCCGGCGGTTGATCCCGTAGCGCTCGCAAACCGCAGTTGAGGGCAACCTCTTGCCCGCGATCTTAGGGTGATAATTCATCTGCCTACCTCGTCTTGGGCTTCGTGAGCCGTTGAAGACGAGGCGAAGGTGCCGACTATTTCGATCCCGAAAAAGTCATCCCGATATTATCATTTCGGGATTGATTTCGGGATCGCCCGATACTGCTCGGCGATGGTGTTTTGCAGCGTTTTGGGGAGGACTGGAGGGTTGCCGGGATGCTCGCGCGTAAGCCACACCGACAACCATTCCGCCTCAGCCTTGCATGTCGGGAGATTCTCCCGGCGGTCTCCGCGTTCTTTCAGCTTCGCCTTGACGAGGTGCATCGACGTGGGCCGCCCCGGCGCTCCCGTGGACAACAGCACCGGCGAAGTCGTCGCGATCTCCTCCGTCCCGCGCGCCAGGTATCTCGCAAGCGACGGAGGCACCAAATGGCGCCGTTTCGGCTTCGACAACATCCATTCAGCAGCGGCACGCGGATAAACCTTCAACCTTGAAATGTCCTCGCGGCTTGTGGGAGGGCGTACTAGATCTTCGATGAACCAACGCTCGTTTTCGATGCGGGCTACCCGTAAGGCGGCCATGATATGAGGATGAGGATCGTTGCGGTGTCTCGCTAGAAAGAAATGCTTCGCTAAGAGATGAGCAAATATGTCGGCATCCTTGGGCTCAGATAGTGCGCATTCCCAATACTCCCGTAGGTCTCTGAAATCGAACTGCTGAACAATCGCCTCGTCGTCGATCGGGTCGAAACCATTTCCGCGATGTTGTATCAGGGCCAATTCAGCAAGTTCTTGTTTGATTCTTGCGCTTACATTGTGAGGCGGCGGCAGCGAGGCCTGAAGGTGCCGGTACTGCCAGTCATATCGGTTCACGCTCCCCTCCCCTCCGCGGCACCACGTTTCCGCCCGCGTCTTCGGCCACGAGCCGCTCCACGAACGAGGCCCAGACCTCGAGAGCGTGGCGCTTCTCGTCGGCGTAGTCGTGGTGCTGGTAGACCGACACGATGCCCCGGAAGGCGCCGGACACGTGGTTCAGCGTCCGTTCGATCACCGGAAGCGCAATGCCGAGCCGCGCCATCCCGGTCGCGGCCGTGCGGCGAAGGTCGTGCAGAGTCCAATGCGCCAGCGGCTCCCCGCCGTTCAGCGCGGTCACGCGCTTGTCGAGTGCGACCTTGATTTGGCTGAAACCGGATATCGGATTGCGCGCGTTGGTCGTGAACACGAATTTTTCGCCGACACGGGGCAGCGCCTTGAAGACCTCATGGCACTGCCGCCCGAGCGGCACGACGTGCTGCACGCCGTTCTTCGCCCTGGCGCGCGGGATCGTCCAAAGGCCGGCGCCGAGGTCGACCTCCGCCCACGACATGCCGGACACCTCCGTCCGCCGCTGCCCGGTCAACATGAGAAGCTTGGTCATGCCCCCGGACGGGTAGCCAAGCGCGTCGGCGGCTTGCCAAATCAGACGCAGCTCGTGGTCGGCGAGGACGCGGTCGCGGCTGTTCTCGGCGGAAGGCGGCTTGATGCCGGCGCACGGCGAGGTCGCGATAACTCCCCGGTCGACGGCCCAAGCGCATAGCTTCCGGAGCGCGGCCAGCGTTCGGTTCGCTTGCACGGGCGAGCCCCGGTCGACGATGTCGTCGAGCATGCCGTGCACGTCGGCCCGACCGATCGACGACAGCGGGCGACCCTTCCACCGGCCGACCACCTCCTTCGCCAGTACCCGCTCGTACTCCTTGGCCGAACTCGCCCGCGTGTTCGTTTTCGCGTAGCGCTCGATGAAGGTGTCGACCACCTTCTCGACGAGGCCGCGGTCGACGGGCGCCTTCGCCACGGTCCGGGCTGCCTTCTTGCCGGCCGCGGGGTCTTTGCCACCAGCGGCCTCGACAAGGGCACGTTGGGCCAGTTCGCGGGCTGCCTTCAGGTCGATGCCGGGGTACTTTCCTAAGGTGAGCTTGCGAGGGGCGCCGGCGGCCCGGTAGCGGCACGCCCACGACTTGGCGCCGGATGGCTGGACAACCAGATAGAGCCCCGCCACGAGCCCGTCCGGAACCTCGCGCCGCGCCGCGCCGGGCTGCAATCTCTCGATTGCCAGAGCTGTGAGTTTGCCTGCCACGGGACCGCTCCGCAAAATCAAATGCCGCTCAGGGGTAACAGTCGGGTAACAGGAATGGCCTGTCTTGCCGTGTTACCCCGTGACATGGACAATAGCGGACAAAACGGGATATGCAAGCGTTCACAACGGTACGGCGCAGAGTTTTTGTCGAATGCTGTCCGGCAATGTCTCGCCATTTCAGCAGACTGTTAATCGAATGGTCGCAGGTTCGAGTCCTGCTCGGGGAGCCACGCGTTTGGGTACGCTGGAGCGCGCCTTTGCGCGCGAGCGTCCGCTGGAGCCTTCTCTACGATCCCCTTCTCCGATGTGCGCGTTTATGGCGAACGATGGTGGAGATCGCCGTGTCGCAGCGTCGAATATCGTAGGCGGCGCTCCAAAGACAGGTCTCGTGAGCGCCAGGCGCGGGTTGGCGTAAAGTCGGCGGCGATGGCGTATGAACGGATGGCCCGCGGGTTCAGTCGCGCAAGTTCACGACCTCACCATCCTCTTTCGTGAAGCTTCCAGGCTGCCGGTCCAGCAGGGTCAGCACGACCTCGGAGGGGCGGCAGAGCTTCACCCCCTTGGGTGTCACCACGATCGGCCGATTCACCAGGACGGGATGGGCGACCATCTCGCGCAAGATCACCTCGCCCTGCGCGTCGGGCTCCAACAGGCCGAACTCTTTCGCGGGCGTCCCCTTCTCTCGCAGCAGCTCGCGCGGGGTGGCGGGGATCGCCGCCATCAGGTCCTGAAGCTGGGGGACTGTCCAGCCGTCCTCAAGATATTCGCGGACGATCGGTTCGTAGCCGGCGGCGCGGATTATGGCGAGCACGTTGCGAGAGGTGCCGCAGTCGGGGTTGTGATGAATCACGACCGGGAAGAACTCAGCCACGTACATTCTCCTTTAGTAGCCAGCCGAACGTCCCCACCGCGGCCAAGGCGCCGATGGTTTGGGCGACGATGAAGGTTGCCACCGACGACGGCGCAATCCCGGCGAACGTGTTTGAGAGGCTCCGTGCGATCGTCACCGCAGGGTTGGCGAACGACGTGGAAGCGGTGAACCAATAGGCGGACGTGATGTAGAGCCCGACCGCTATCGGCGTGAAGTCGGGGCGGAAGCGCACGCAGCCCAGAATCGTGGCGAGGAGGCCGAAGGTAGCGACGGCTTCCGAAAACGCCTGGGCCGGACCATCCCGCAGCTTGGTGGATACCTGCAGCACCGCTTCACCGAACATGAGGTGTGCGGCAAAGACGCCGAGCACCGCTCCGATCGTCTGGACGGAAACGAAGGTGAGCGCGGTGCGCCATGTCAGCTCCCGGCGGACCAGGAAGGCCAGCGTCACGGCGGGGTTGAAGTGCGCGCCCGAGATCGGGCCGAACACTGTGATGAGCACGATCAACGCCGCGCCGGTGGCGAGTGTGTTGCCGAGCAGGGCGATGGCGACGTTCCCGCCAGCCAGACGCTCGCCCATGATCCCTGAACCGATCACGACCGCGAGGAGCAGTCCGGTTCCCAGCGCCTCGGCCGCCAAACGACGGCTGGTGCTGAACCCGAGAAGCGGCGGCTCCAGCGTGGCGGCGTCGCTCATGCCGTCGCTACGTGGAGAGGCTTGCACATCAGCGTGGCCAAAGCCGGGCAAAGCCCCCGAAATTGGGAGCTGGCGGTGATCGACGGCGGCGCAGCTGACCGTTCGGCCGCCATGAACTTTAAGCGCGAGAAGAAGGGAAAAGCGCTTTCCGTCAGCAGCCAGAGAGGGGCGCCACCTGCCGCTCGGGCCTCATCCGAGATCGCGGCCACCAAGCGCGCGCCCAGGCCGCTTTGCCGCGCGTCAGCGTGGACCACGACGGAGCGCAGCAGGAGGTCGGGACCCTCGCCAGCGAGGCCGGCGAAGGCGATCGGATCTCCGTCCGCGTCGTGGGCGGCGAAATAGCGAGGGTTGCCCTCGGCTAAGTCGCTTGTAGCCAGAGCCGCAAGATCCAGCCAAGTACGGAAACGAGCAAAGGCGGCGTCACCCGATCGCATTTCGCCCAGGGTGGTCATGCGCAGCACGCCGGCTGTTCGATGATCGCCGCCAGCGGCGCGCAGACCTCGGGTCGGCCGTTGCAGCAATCTTTCACGAGATAGCTCAGCAGGTCCGTCATGCGGTCGTAGGCGGCGGCGTAGATGATCGAGCGCCCCTCCCGCCGAGAGCTGACCAACCCGGCGTGGGACAGCACCGTCAGGCTCGCTGATAGGGTGCTCGGCGCTACACCGACCCGCCGCGATACCTCGCCCGCGGCAACCCCGTCGGGACCGGCTTGGACAAGCTCACGGAAGATCGTCAGACGACCTTCATGGGCCAGAGCGGACAGCGCGCCGACAGCATCGGATGCTTTCATGTTCCATGAATAGACGAAATGTTCGACGGTTGAAAGACATGAACGACGCTCCTGCCCTCGATCCTTCTTTCGTCGACCGCCCGACGGTGGAGGCGCTGACGCCCGTCGGGCGAACTGGCCATCCCCCGCGCATTCTCCTGCTCTACGGCTCGCTTCGGCAGAGGTCGTTCAGCCGCTTCCTGGTCGAGGAGGCCGACCGGCTGCTCCGCGGCATGGGCGCCGAGACCCGCATCTTCGACCCTCGCGGGCTGCCACGGGTGGATGATGCCCCACTGGACCATCCCAAGGTCGAGGAGTTGCTCCAAGCGTCGCTTTGGTCGGAGGGCAGGTGTGGTGCAGCCCCGAGCGGCACGGCGCCATGACCAGCATCTTCAAGTCGCAGATCGACTGGCTCCCATTGGAGCGCGGCGGGGAAGGCCGACGCAAGGTCGCACGCTGGCGGTCTGCCAGGTCAATGCAGGTTCGCAGTCGTTCAACACGGTGAACCAGCTGGGCGTTCTCGGCCGCTGGATGCGCATGATCACCATCCCGAACCAGTCGTCGGTCGCCAAGGTCTGTGACGAGTTCGACGAGGCCGGGCGCATGAGGCCTTCAGCGTACTACGACCGTCTGGTGGACGCGACGGAGGAGCTGGTGAAGTTCACCCTGCTCACGCGGGACAACGCCGACTATCTTGTCGATCGCTATAGCGAGCGGAAGGCAGAGGGGCGTGAACCGGCAGGTGCCCCGGCGCTCGCGTCGTTGCGCAGCTAATGGAGGGGATGGACAACGCCCGTAGCGTCGGCGGCCGTGGCGACGAGAGCCGAGGCCAGGATAATACAGGCGACCTCTACCTCGGTCGCCAGGAGGAGGACGAGCACCACGGCCGCGATGACGGCGGCGGTAGCGGCATGCGGAAGGCCTCAAGCGGCTTACCGGAGATGGGGCGGTGCGTCAGGGTCGGAGGTGGGCAAGATCGAAGCGGAAGCCGCGCTCCATCTCCAGCTTTCCGCGGCGTGTCTACAGGCTGCCCAAGCCCTCCACCAAGGTGTCGAAAACGGCGGCGCGGCATGGCGGCGCGCATCGGGATCGAGATCGCGGCCAGGTTCGGCTGCGGCAGTGCCGAGCCGATGACGGCCTCGAGCCCTCTTCTCCGGCATTCCCGGAACCAAGCCGAGTTGTCGCCGTTCACCGCGACGGCCCGACGGTTACGGGCGGCGTTCCGGTGACCTCTGTATGTCTCGAAAAACCGACGCTCCCCCACGAGAGGCCCCGGCGCTGGTCTGGTTTCGGGACGATTTGAGGCTCGCGGATCATCCCGCGCTCGCCGCGGCGGCGGCGACGGGCGCGCCCTTGTTCTGCTTCCATGTCGTCGACGGCGAAAGCGCGGGCGTCCGCCCGCTCGGGGGCGCCTCGAAATGGTGGGTCGGCCATTCGCTCGCGAGCCTCACCGCCGACCTGAAGAGGATCGGCGGAGACTTGCATCTGTTCCACGGTCCGGCGCGGGCCGTCGTCGCCCGACTGACGCGAGACCTCGCGCCGGCTTCGGCGTTCTGGAACCGCCGCTACGTCGCCGCCGAGATCGCGGTCGACGAGGCCGTTTCGCGGGACCTGGCGCAAGCCGGGGTACGCGTGAAAACCTTCAACGGGGCGCTGTGCTACGAACCGGCCGACATCGCGCCGAAAGCGGGCGGATTCTACCGCATCTATGCGCCATGGTGGCGTGCCGCGCAGGCCCGTCCCCTTCCACGTGCGCCCTTGCCGGCACCGGTGCGCCCGCGGTTCGCCGAAATCGAGGCGGCCATCGGGGGGAGGTCGACGCTCGCCGTGGGGGATCCTCTGCCGAACCGTCCCGATTGGACCGGCGGCCTACGCGCGGCCTGGGTGCCGGGCGAGCGGCCCGCGCGCGAAGCCCTGGCCGCTTTCGTCGGCGACCGGCTCGGGCGATACGCGGAGGCGCGGAACGTGCCGGCGCTCACCGGCAGTTCGCGCCTGTCGCCGCACCTGCGGTTCGGGGAAGTGTCCCCGTTCCAGGTGGTCGATGCCGTCCGGAAAGCGTCCGACAAGGCCCAGGCGGGCGAACATGACCGGAAATTCCTGCAGGAAGTCGCGTGGCGGGACTTCTGCACGGGGCTGCTGTTCCATCTTCCCGAACTGCCGTCCCGGCCGTTCAATCCTCGCTTTGGGTCGTTCCCGTATCGCGTCTTGCCGGCGGAGCACCTGACCGCTTGGCGGCGGGGCCGCACGGGATATCCGATCGTGGATGCCGGCATGCGGCAACTATGGCAGACGGGCGCGATGCACAACCGCGTGCGGATGATCACGGCCTCCTTCCTCGTCAAGCACCTGCTCGCGGACTGGCGTCTCGGCGAGGCCTGGTTCTGGGACACACTGTGCGACGCGGACGCGGCCAACAACGCCGTCAACTGGCAATGGGTGGCGGGCTGCGGACCCGACGCGGCGCCGTTCTTCCGCATCTTCAACCCCGTTCTGCAGGGTGAAAAGTTCGATACCGAAGGCACTTACGTCAGAAAATTCGTTCCGGAACTGAGCCGGCTCGCGCCGCCCTGGATCCACAAGCCATGGGAGGCGCCGCCCTCCGCGCTCGCCGAGGCGGGCGTAAACCTCGGGTCGGACTACCCGTGGCCCATCGTCGATCACGCGAGCGCGCGGGCGCGGGCGCTTGCGGCCTTGGCTTCATCCCGCGTGGCGGCCTAAGAAGGGTCTCCCGGCAGAGGGTTCGCCATTCCGTCGGGGTGGTCGCGGCCGACAGGGTGCCTTTCGATTTGATCAGCGATTCGGTGATCGACGCCATCGGGCATACGCCGCTGATCCGGCTGCGGAAGGCGTCCGCGATGACGGGCTGCACGATCCTCGGCAAGGCCGAGTTCATGAACCCGGGCGGCTCGGTCAAGGACAGGGCGGCGCTCGCCATCGTCGAAGACGCGATCGCGCGCGGGACGCTCAGGCCCGGCGGGACCATCGTCGAGGGGACCGCGGGCAATACGGGGATCGGCCTGGCGCTGGTGGCGGGCGCGCTCGGGTTCCGCACCGTGATCGTGATCCCCGAAACGCAGAGCCAGGAAAAGAAGGACATGCTTCGGCTGTCGGGCGCGGAACTCGTCGAGGTCGAAGCCTTGCCCTACAGCGACCCCGGCAATTACGTCCACGCGTCGCGCCGCCTCGCCCAGCGCCTCGCCACGGAAACGCCCGAAGGCGCGATCTGGGCCAACCAGTTCGACAACCTCGCCAACCGTGACGGGCACCGGCACACCACCGGCCCGGAAATCTGGAACCAGACGAGCGGCGCGGTCGATGGCTTCGTTTGCGCGGTCGGCACGGGCGGGACGCTCGCGGGCGTCGGCATGGCGCTCAAGGAACGCAACCCGAAGGTCAGCATCGGCCTCGCCGATCCGATGGGCGCGGCGCTCTACAATTTCTACGCCCATGGCGCGCTGAAGGCGGAAGGCTCGTCCATCACGGAGGGCATCGGCCAGGGCCGCATCACCGCGAACCTCGAAGGGGCGCCCGTCGACCGCGCCTATCGGATCGGCGACGCCGAGGCCCTCGACATCGTTTTCGGCCTGGCCGAACACGAAGGCCTGCTGCTCGGCGGCTCGTCCGGCATCAACGTCGCGGGCGCGATCAGGCTCGCGCGCGACCTCGGGCCGGGGCGCACGATCGTGACGATCCTGTGCGATTCGGGCGCGCGCTACGCCTCGAAGCTGTTCAATCCGGTCTTCCTCCGGGAGAAGAACCTGCCCGTTCCGGGCTGGCTCACGTGCCCCCCGCGCATCGCGGCGGAACCGCGCCGATGACCGAGCTCCTGTTCCGCGACGACGCCTATCGCCGTGAAACGACCGCGACCGTGCTCGCGGTCGACGCGACGGGAATCGTGTTGGACCGCACGGTTTTCTATCCGCAAGGCGGTGGTCAACCGGGCGACCCGGGCGATCTCGCCGGGCCGAACGGCGCCGTCGCCATCGCCACCACGCTGTATTCGCGCGACCGTTCGGCCGTCCTCCATGTGCCGGCGGAGGGCGGCGTGCTCCCCGCGCCGGGGCAACGCGTGACGGCCCGCCTCGACTGGCCCCGGCGGCTCGGCCGCATGAAGGTTCACACGGCCTTGCACCTCCTCACGGCAGTCCTGCCCTACCCCGTCACCGGCGGGGCCATCGGCGAGCGTGAGGGTCGGCTCGACTTCGACATCGCCGACGCGGGTCTCGACCGCGGCGCCGTGGCGGCCGAACTCCAGACCCTCATCGACCGCGACGCGGCCGTGAGGACGCTTTGGATCACCGACGAGGAGCTCCTCGCCAAGCCGTCTTTGGTGAAGACCATGTCCGTGAAGCCTCCCATGGGCTCGGGACGCGTGCGCCTGGTGGAGATCGAGGGCATCGACCTGCAGCCGTGCGGGGGAACGCACGTGGCCCGCACGGGTGAGATCGGACGCGTGGCGGTCACCGGCATAGAGAAGAAGGGCAAGCTAAACCGGCGCGTCCGCATCGCCCTCGCGGAAGGCTGAAGTGCGCCGGCACGCGCGGACGTATGCCGGGCGAACCGCCGGCTGACGAAGGAGGATGTCACACGTGACGGAACTGGTTCGCCCCCGGCAGCTCGGCTCTCCCGTGCCCGCGCCGGGCACGCCCGAGGACGCCCGGCTCGAGCGCGTTTCAAACCCGCATCCGGGGACGATGTACCTTGCCCGTTTCACAGCGCCCGAGTTCACCTCGTTGTGCCCGGTCACAGGGCAGCCTGATTTCGCGCACCTCGTGATCGACTATGTGCCGGGCGAATGGCTGGTCGAATCGAAATCGCTGAAGCTCTACCTGGTCTCGTATCGCAATCATGGCGCCTTCCACGAGGATTGCACCGTCAGGGTCGGGAAGGACCTCGTGGCGATGCTCGAACCCACCTGGCTGCGGATCGGCGGCTATTGGTATCCGCGCGGGGGCATTCCGATCGACGTGTTTTGGCAGACCGGCGTCCCGCCCGCAGGGTTGTGGCTCCCCGACCAGGGGGTCGCGGCCTACCGCGGCCGCTGATGCCGGGCTTTGGCGGCCCGTCCCTTTTCCGCGAGGGCGGCGATGCCGGGCTTGATCTTGCGCTTGATCGCGCCCCCGAGGGGCGCCAGGAGACGCCGCTTGCGCGGACGGCGAAGCGCGTGCGGGGGCAGACTCGACCCCAGGCGCGGGAAGCTCGCCGCGAGCGCGTAAGTCCTGCTCTGAAGGCTATCCGCCATCGTCTGACGGTCGCGCAAGCCGAGCAGGGATTCGTAGGCGATCGGCTCGCCGATCGCGACCAGCAAGGCGGTCCCGATGCGGCTGCGGACTTCACGGAAGATCAGCGATAAGCGCAGCACGGGACTGATATGGCTCGCGATCTGGAACAGGCGGCTGTTCTGACCCTCGAAGCAGACCGGCACCACGGTGGCGCGTGCGCGCTGGATCAGTTGCGCGGTGAACGGCTGCCAGCGCGCGTCGACGGCGCGCTGGCGCCCCAAACGATCGGGCGCCGTGGAAATCGCGCCTGCCGGGAACACCACGACGCAGCCGCCGTCCTGGAGATGCACCCGGGCGTGGGACCGGGACTTCAGATTGGTTTGGGTGGCCTCTTCCGTTCCCGAGAAGTCGATCGGCAGCACGTAGGGCTCGACTTCCGGGGCACGCAGCAGCAGTGAGTTCGTGAGGACCAGGAAATCGGTGCGGACCTTCGAAATCAGCCAGGAGATCACGATACCGTCGAGGACACCGTAGGGATGGTTCGCCACGACGACGACGGGTCCCGTCGCGGGGACCGCCGCCAGCGCCGCGGCATCGTAGCGGACATCGAGCGACAAGCCGCGGACCGCCGCTTCCCAAAAGCTTTCGCCCGCCACCGGATGGCGGCGGTTGTCGAGGTAGATTCGCTTGAGCCGGCGCTGGCCGGTCACGACCTCGACGAGACGGATGAGGCCACGTTTGACCGGCGGCGTCGTTTCGTCGGCGTAGCTGAAGACAGGCTCTTTCATGCGCGCCGGTGGTAGTGGGGTCGGATGAAGGTAAGATGACCGCTTTGCCGCGCGAATAAAACCGTCATGGTGACGCGCGCGGGGCGCCGATCACGTCGTTACCTTAGCGAGATGGTCGAATTCTTTCAAACGGGAGAGGAGCCCGGCCATGTCGGCCAGCGGCATCATGTTGGGTCCGTCCGAGATCGCCTGGTCCGGCGCGTCGTGCGTTTCGATGAACACGGCCGCGACCCCGACCGCTACGGCGGCACGCGCCAGCACGGGCACGAATTGCCGCTGACCGCCCGACCGGGTGCCCTGCCCGCCCGGCTGCTGAACGGAATGGGTGGCGTCGAACACCACGGGCGCGCCGGTCTCGGCCATGATGGGCAGCGCCCGCATGTCGGACACGAGCGTGTTGTAGCCGAAACTGGCGCCGCGTTCGGTCAACAGCACGTTCGGGTTGCCCGCCCCCGTGATCTTGTCGAGGACGTTGCGCATGTCCCACGGCGCCAGGAACTGACCCTTTTTGACGTTGACGACCCTGCCGGTGCGCGCCGCCGCCTCGAGCAGGTCGGTCTGCCGGCACAGGAAGGCCGGAATCTGGAGAACGTCCACCACCGCTCCGACCGTGGCGCACTGCGCGGCGTCGTGCACGTCCGTCAGCACCGGCAGCCCGAAGCGTCGCTTGATCTCGGCGAATACCGACAGCGCTTCGGCCAACCCAAGCCCGCGCGCAGCCTCGCGCGAGGTCCGATTGGCTTTGTCGAACGAACTCTTGAACACGAAGGGGATGCCGAGTCTCTCGGCGAGCGATCCGAGTTCGTCCGCCATGAACAGGGCGTGATCGCGGCTCTCGAGCGCGCAAGGACCCGCGATGAGCGCTAGCGGGAGATGGTTGCCGAAGCGAACCGCGCGCGCGCCCTCACCGACCGTGACCGCACTCAGCGCGTTCATCGCGGCCGACCTCGAACAGGTTCGATGCGTGCCATGGAGGTCACACCAGCCGCGCCTGCTCGAGGGCCGCGGCGACGAAGCTCGCGAACAACGGGTGCGGGTCGAAGGGCCGCGACTTGAGCTCGGGATGATACTGGACGCCGATGAACCATGGATGGTCGCTGCGCTCGATCGTTTCGGGGAGGAGGCCGTCCGGCGACAGCCCCGCGAACACCATGCCGTTCGCCTCGAGCCGCTGGCGGTAGTCGGTGTTGACTTCGTACCGGTGCCGGTGCCGTTCGGAAATCAGGGTGCCGCCGTAGATCGACGCGATCTTGCTGCCCGGCCTGAGCACGGCGGGGTAGGCGCCGAGCCGCATGGTGCCGCCGAGGTCGCCCCCCGACAGCCGTTGCTCGAGCGCGTTGCCGCGCATCCATTCCGTAAGCAGCCCGATGACCGGTTCGTCCGTGGGGCCGAACTCGGTCGAACTCGCGCCCGGCACGCCGCCGAGGGCCCGCGCCGCCTCGATGACCGCCATCTGCATCCCGAAGCAGATGCCGAGGAACGGCACCTTGTGCTCGCGCGCGAACCGGGCCGCGAGGATCTTGCCCTCGGCGCCGCGCTGTCCGAACCCGCCCGGCACCAGGATGCCGTGCACGTCCTCGAGACGCGTCTCGGGGCCGGCACCTTCGAAGACTTCCGACTCGATCCAGTCGACTTCGACGCGGACGCGGTTGGCTAGGCCGCCATGCGCGAGCGCCTCGATCAGCGATTTGTAGGCATCCTTCATGCCCGTGTATTTGCCGACGACCGCGATCTTGACCTCCCCCTCCGGGGTCATCGCGCGATCGGTGACGGCGTTCCACCGCGTCATGTCGGGCTTCGGCGCGGGGGCGATGTCGAAGGCGGTCAGGACCGCGCGGTCGAGCCCCGCCGCGTGGTAGGCGCGCGGTACGTCGTAGATCGAGGCCACGTCGCGCGCCTCGATGACGGCATCCTCGCGCACGTTGCAGAACAGGCCGAGCTTGCGCTGTTCCTCGGGCGGTATGCGCCGATCGGTCCGGCAGAGGAGGATGTCGGGCTGGATGCCGATCGAGCGAAGCTCCTTCACCGAATGCTGCGTGGGCTTGGTTTTCAGTTCGCCCGCGCTCGCTATGAAGGGAAGCAGCGTCACGTGCACGTACACCGCGTGGTGGCGCGGCAGATCGTTGCCGAGCTGACGGATCGCCTCGAAGAACGGCAGCCCTTCGATGTCGCCCACCGTACCGCCGATCTCGACCAGCACGAAATCGGTGTCCTCGTTGCCCGAAAGCACGAAGTCCTTGATGGCGTTGGTGACGTGGGGGATCACCTGCACGGTGGCGCCGAGGAACTCGCCGCGCCTCTCCTTGGCGATGATGTCCTGGTAGATCTGGCCGGCGGTGACGTTGTCGGCGCGCGTCGCGGGTCGTCCCGTGAACCGCTCGTAATGGCCGAGGTCGAGATCGGTCTCAGCCCCGTCGTCGGTGACGAACACCTCCCCGTGCTGATAGGGACTCATGGTTCCGGGATCGACGTTCAGGTAGGGGTCGATCTTCCGCAGTCGAACCGTGTAGCCGCGTGCCTGAAGCAGCGACCCGAGCGCCGCCGAGGCGAGCCCCTTGCCGAGCGAGGACACCACACCGCCCGTGATGAAGACATAACGCGCCATCGAGCCTCACCCCCCGCCGGCCACCCCGCGCGCCGAACGCGCTATTGCGACTTCGGCACTTCGGGGACGGCGGGAGCGGGCGGGACGGCGGTTTTCTGCTCTTCGAGCTTCTTCAGCTGTTCGAGCGGGTTCAACCCCGTCGACGGGGGCGTCGCGGGCTGCTGGCGCGTCGTGCCGGGCGCCGTGTCGATGATCGATTTCGGCGTGCGGGTGTAGTTCGCGAGCACGGTCAGCGCGAGGCTCGTGACGAAGAACAAGGTGCCGAGGATCGCGGTCGCCCGGGTCAGGGCATTGGCCTGGCCGCGCCCGGTCATGAAGCCGCCGCCGCCGCCAACCCCCAGGGCTCCGCCCTCGGAGCGTTGGAGCAGGACTGTCGCCACAAGGGCGATCACCACCATGAGGTGCAGCACGATCAAAACGGTTTGCATGGCAAATATCCGGGCGACGGCAGGCCCGGCAAGAGCCACCGCGACAAGAACGTTCGGCCGGTTCTACACCGACCCCTTCTCGAAGCAAATGGAGGGTCGTGCCCTGCGGTTCAACGGCCCCGGGCGAGCGGCAAGCGGGTCACATATAGGCTTCCATAATGCCGATGAAATCCCTCGACACCAGGCTCGCACCCCCGACCAGGAAGCCGTCGACATCCGGGAGCGCGCTCAACGCGCGCGCGTTCGCGGGCTTGACCGAGCCGCCGTAGAGCAAACGGATGCCCCGCGCCCCGTCCGCCAGCATCCCGGCCAGCCGGCGGCGGATGAAGGCGTGAACCTCGGTGATGTCGGCCACCGAGGGCACGAGCCCGGATCCGATCGCCCATACCGGCTCGTAGGCGATGACGATGTGGTCGGAACGCGCTTGGGAAGGCAGCGACTCGTCGATCTGCCGGCCGACGACCCGCAGCGTCTCCCCGCCGTCGTGTTCCGCCCGCGTTTCGCCGACGCAGATCACCGCGACGAGCCCGGCCCGGGCCGCGGCCTCCGCCTTGCCGCGCACGAGCGCGTCGGTTTCCCCGTGCGCGATGCGGCGCTCGGAGTGACCCACGATGACGAACGCCGCTCCGGCATCCCGCAGCATCTCGGCCGAAACGTCGCCGGTATGCGCGCCGGAGGGCGCGACATGGCAGTCCTGGGCCCCGATGAGCAGCGCGCCTCCCCGGCAGGCGTCGGCCGCCGCGGCGATCAGCGTGAAGGGCGGGCACAGCACCGTCTCGGCGCGGGTCCTCCGCCCGTCGCCGACGGCCTCGCGAACGAGCGCGATCTCGGCCAGCGACGCGCGGCTGCCGTTCATCTTCCAGTTGCCGGCCACGAGCGGACGCGGGGGGATCATTGGGGAGCATCCGGGATCGGAGGATCGAGCGCCCCGGAACTATCAAAGGCGGCACGGCTTGGAAAGCCGAGGAGCCGTCGGCTCGGGGCGATCGGGTCCTCGAGGCTGCCCGCCGGACACAAGAAGACCGAAGCATGATTGAACGCGTGGCACGCGCGCCCGAGCCCGACACCCCGACCCGCGGCCAGCGGACCGACGACACGAGCGGCTCCCTGCCCGGCCTGCTTGCCGTGTTCGCGCGCGCCGAGTTCAAGGCTCCGGCGGAGACGATCGCGGGGCTGGTCAAGCTTTTGGCCGAGGACGCGCACGACCCCGAGTTCGAACCCTACGTCGATCGGCTGCGAAGCGCCGCAGTGCGCTTGAACACGATCGTCGACGGCCTGCTCGACCCCGCGCTGACGGATGCCTCGCTCGCCGAGGGGCCGGACACGTACGCGAGCGTTCTCCGTCACGAGTTGCGCACGCCGATCACCGCCATCCTCGGCTACAGCGAACTGCTGGGCGAGGAAGCGGGCGACGGTCGCGCGATACATGTCGGCATCCTCGACGACGTGATCGACGCCGCCCGCCGCTTGTTGGGGCAGATCGACGGAATGGTCGAGTTCCTGCGGCTCCACCGGCATGGGGCCGAGCCCGCGACGCAAACCTTCTTGGAGCACGCCCCGGAGCTGCGCGACTCGATCGAGGCCATCCAGACCGCCATCCGGGAGGGCTCGACCGAGCGGCAAGGGCCGACCGGGCGCGTCCTCGTGGTCGACGACAATGCGTCGACCCTCGATCTCTTGTCACGTCGCTTGCGCCGGGACGGGCACGAGGTCGCGACGTGCGAGGACGGCGAGGGCGCGCTCGCCATGCTCGAAGACTCGGCTTTCGACCTCATCCTTCTCGACCTTCTCATGCCGGGAATGAGCGGCATCGACGTGCTGGCGGAGCTCAAGCGCCGGCCCCACACCGCCATGCTGCCGGTCATCATGGTCTCCGCGCTCGACGAGGTCGACAGCGCCGTGCGGTGCATCGAATCGGGTGCCGACGATTACCTGACGAAGCCGATCAACCCCGTCCTTCTCCGCGCCCGCATGGGGGCGTCGCTCGAGCGCAAGTTCCTGCGCGACCGCGATCACGAGATCACGCAGAAGCTCGTCGCCGAACAGCAAAAATCGGAAGGCCTGCTGCGCAACCTCCTTCCCGAGTCGATCGTCGAACGGATGCGGAACGGCGAGACCGTCATCGCCGATCGCTTCGCCGAGGCGACCGTCATGTTCGCCGACCTCGTGGGGTTCTCGCACCTCGCCTCGAAGCTGACGCCGAGCGCGGTGCTCGATCTTCTGAACGGCATCTTTTCGCGTTTCGACCGCCTCGCGGCCGAGTACGGGCTGGAGAAGATCAAGACGATCGGCGACGGCTACATGGCGGCGGCGGGCCTCCCGGTGCCGCGGGACGACCATGCCCGCGCCAGCGCCGAGATGGCGCTTCGCATGCCGGCGGAGGTCGAAGCCGCCGGGCGCATGTCCGGCCATCCGCTCGCGATCCGCATCGGCCTGCACACGGGGCCCGTGGCGGCCGGTATCATCGGGCAGAACAAGTTCATCTACGACGTGTGGGGCGACACGGTGAACATCGCGAGCCGCATGGAACATTACGGCGAGCCGGGCCGCATCCACATTTCCGCTGCGACCCGCGCGGCCCTCGGCGTGCCCTACCGGGCCGAGCCGAGGCCGCCGCTCGACGTCAAGGGCCGCGGCATGATGGCCACGTTCTTTCTCCAGGGAAGGGCGTGAGGGCGCCGCGTCCCCGTCACGAAAACCCGGCCACCGGGTGCGGCTCGTAGCCGGCTTCGAGCCGCTTCACCTCGTCGTCGGCGAGCGTCAAGGCGAGCGCGGCCACGGCGTCCTCCAGGTGCTGGGGCTTCGACGCGCCGATGATCGGGGCGGTGACACCGGGCTTGGCCAGCAGCCACGCCAGGGCGACCTGCGCGCGCGGCACACCCCGCGCCGCCGCGATCTCGCCCACGGCGTCGGCAACCTTCCGGTCGGCATCGACGGCGCGCGTGTAGAGCGTCCTGCCGTAGGCATCGGTCTTCTGCCGGTCGGTTGCCTCGTTGGCGTGCGGATCGCGCGTGAGGCGGCCGCGGGCCAGCGGACTCCAGGGGATCATGCCGATCCCCTCCTCCAGGCACAGGCCCGCCATCTCCCGCTCCTCCTCGCGATAGATGAGGTTGTAATGGTTCTGCATGGAAATGAACCGCGTCCAGCCGTGCTTGTCGGCGAGGTAGAGCGCGCGGCAGAACTGCCACGCGTACATCGAGGACGCGCCGACGTAGCGGGCCTTCCCCGCCTTGACGACGTCGTGGAGCGCCTCGAGCGTCTCCTCGATCGGTACGGACGGGTCGTAGCGATGGATCTGGTAGAGGTCGACGAAATCGGTGCCGAGCCGGCGCAAGCTGGCGTCGATCTCGGCCATGATGTGCTTGCGCGACAGGCCGCCGCCGTTGGCGTCGGGCCGCATCGGCCCATGCACCTTCGTGGCGATCACCACCGCGTCGCGCGTGGCGAAGTCCCTCAGCGCGCGGCCCAGGATCTCCTCGCTCGATCCGTCCGAGTAAATGTTGGCCGTGTCGAAGAACGTGATGCCGCGTTCGAGCGCCCGCTGGATGAAGGGACGGCTGTCCGCTTCCGACAGCGTCCACGGGTGGTCGCCGCGCTCCGGCTCGCCGTAGGTCATGCAGCCGAGGCACAGCCTCGAGACCTTGAGGCCGCTGCGCCCGAGATTGACGATATCCATGAATCCTCCGAGGACGGAGCGCGTTGCGCGCCCCCGACCCAGTGCCTATAAGGCCCTGCCATCGCACGCGCGATGCTTTCCCACCGACCTCCCGGCCTGAAGCTGAACCATGCTCGAAGGACTGCGCGCCGTACAGAACACCTGGGTCGGGAAGGCCATCATCGGCGCCATCATGGTGCTGATCGTGGTGTCCTTCGCGTTTTTCGGCATGGGCGACGTGTTCCGGGGCTTCAACGCCAACCAAGTGGCACAGGTCGGCGACGTCAAGATCACGACCGCCGCCTATCGGCAAGCCTACCAGGTCGAGCTCGAAACCCTGCAGCAGCGTGCCAAGCGGGCGATCACCAACGCGGAGGCGCATCGGATCGGGCTCGACGCGCAGGTGCTGTCACGATTGATTTCGAACGCCGTGCTCGATGACCGCGCGCGCGGTCTCGCCCTCGCGATCTCCGATCCCGAACTGCGCAAGGCCATCACGGACGATCCGGCGTTCGCCGGCCCGGGCGGCAACTTCGAGCGCGCCCGCTACGATGCCGTGCTCCGCAACAGCGGCTATAGCGAACAGAGCTTCGAACGCGAGCAGCGGCGCGTGTATCTCCGGCAGGAACTGATCCAGGCGCTGGTCGGCGGAATGGGCACGCCCAAGGCCGTCGCCGAAGCGCTGCACCGCTACCAGGGGGAAACGCGCAGTCTCGACCTCATCCTGCTCCCGGCGGCCGCGGCCGGGCCGCCTACGACGCCCGACGCCGCCGCGCTGCAAAGCTATTTCGACGCCCATGCCGCAAGTCTCGCCGCGCCCGAATACCGCAAGCTGACGGTGCTGGCGTTGACGCCGGCGATCCTCGCCAGGCCGGACGACGTGTCCGAGACCGACGCGCGGGCGCTCTACGACCAGGTCAAGGAGGTCCGTTTCGGCAGCCCCGAACGCCGCACGCTCCAGCAGATCGTGTTCCCGTCGGACGCCGACGCCGGTGCCGCCTCCGCGCGGATCAAGGCGGGGACCACGTTCGCCGACATCGCGAGCGAGCGGAAAATCGACGCCGCCTCGCGGGATCTCGGCACGCTCGGAAAGGAGCAGCTGTTCGATCGCGCGGTCGCGGACGCCGCGTTCGCGCTGCCGGCCGGGGGGACGAGCGACGTCGTCAAGGGCGCCTTCGGGCCGGTGCTCGTTCACGTCGTCGACATCGCTCCCGGCGGGACGAAGCCCTTCGAGGAGGTGGCTGGCGCGGTGAAGACCGAGATCGCGACGCGCCGCGCGGGCGACCGCCTGCGAACGCTGCACGATGCCGTCGAGGACGCGCGCTCGTCGGGTCAGCCGCTCGCCGAAGCCGCCAGGGCGACCGGCGTCGCGGTGACGACCATCGATGCCGTCGACGCGTCCGGGCTCGACAAGTCGGGACGGCCGGTGAACGCGGTGCCCGAGCGCGACGGGCTGCTCAAGGCGGCTTTCGCGTCCGATGTCGGGGTCGACAACGACACCGTGCAGACCCGCGACGGGGGCACGATCTGGTTCGAGGTGGCCGGGATCGAACGTGCGCGACCGCGGACGCTCGCCGAAGTGAAGGACCAGGTCGAGGCGGGGTGGCGCATCGAAGACAACGCCAAGCGGCTCGCCGCAAGGGCCGACGACCTCGTCAAGGCGCTCGATGCCGGAAAGTCGCTCGAAGAGATCGCCGCCGGGCTCGGCGGCTTGACGGTCACCCATGTCGGCGACGCCAAGCGCTCGGGCGCGTCGGGGCTCGCGCCGGGCGTTTCCGCGGCCGCGTTCGAGGTTCCCGTCGGCCGTGCCGGCTCCGCCGCGTCCGGTCCGGACGGACGGGCGGTGTTCAAGGTGCTCGACAGCGTCACGCCGCCGCTCGACCCGGAAAGCCCCGAGGCCGTGCAGGCGAACGACCGGTATCGCGACCTGATGTCGGACGACATCCTGGGCCTGTATCTCGCCAAGGTCGGCGCGAAGCTCGGCGCCAAGGTCAACCAGGACGCGGTTCGGGCCGCCGTCGGCGGCTCCTGATCCCGTGGGGGAACCCGGTTTCGCCCACCTTCGCACCGCTTACGAGGCCGGGCGCGCGACGGTCGTATGGTCCGTGCACGTCGCCGATCTCGAAACGCCGGTTTCGGCTTTCCTGAAGCTCTCGGCCGGGCGGCGCGGCAATGTCTTCCTGCTCGAATCCGTCGAGGGCGGCGCCATCCGCGGCCGCTATTCCGTGATCGGCCTCGATCCCGACGCCATCTGGCGGTGCACGGGCGCGCAGGCCGAGCTCAACCGCCATGCCGCGACCGGGCCAGACCGGTTCGAGCCCTGCCCCGGCCGCCCGCTCGACGCGCTGCGCGCCTTCCTCGCCGAATCCCGGATCGATCAGCCGGCGGAATTGCCGCCCATGTCGGCCGGCGTGTTCGGATATCTCGGCTACGACACCGTGCGGCTGATGGAGCGGCTCGCGCCCGCCAAGCCCGACCCCATCGGCGTACCCGACGCGATCCTCATCCGGCCGACCGTGATCGTGGTGTTCGACGCCGTCCGCGACGAGATGATCGTCGCCACACCGGTCCGGCCCCGGCCTGGCCTGTCCTTGGCGGTCGCGCGTGAGCAGGCGGCGGAACGCATCGACGGCATCGTCGCGGTGCTCGAGGGACCGCTCGCCCATCCCGGTTACGGCGAGGATGCCCTTCCGGCGGCGAAGCCGCCAACGTCGAACACGCCCGTCGCCGATTTCCTCGCCATGGTCGAAACCGCGAAGGATTACATCCGCGCGGGCGACGTGTTCCAGGTCGTGCTGTCGCAGCGCTATTCCGCGGCCTTCGACCTGCCCCCGTTCGCGCTGTATCGCGCCTTGCGCCGCATCAACCCCGCGCCCTACCTCAGTTTCCTCGATTTCGGCGCCTTCCAGATCGCCTGTTCGAGCCCGGAGATCCTGGTGCGCGTCCGCGGCGACCACGTCACCATCCGCCCGATCGCCGGCACCCGGCGCCGCGGCGCGACGCCCGCGCAGGACGAGGCCCTCGCGGCCGAGCTCCTCGCCGACCCGAAGGAGCGCGCCGAGCACCTGATGCTGCTCGATCTCGGCAGGAACGATGTCGGGCGGGTCGCCGAGATCGGCACCGTCGAGGTCACGGACCGGTTCTTCATCGAACGCTACAGCCATGTGATGCACATCGTGTCGAACGTCGAGGGCAGGCTCCGCGCGGACCGCGACGGCATCGACGCATTGCAGGCGGGGTTCCCGGCCGGCACGGTGTCGGGCGCCCCCAAGGTGCGCGCCATGGAGATCATCGACGAACTCGAGCGCGACAAGCGCGGCATCTACGGCGGCTGCATCGGCTATTTCGGCGCCAACGGCGACATGGACACGTGCATCGTCCTGCGCACCTCCGTGATCAAGGACGGGATGATGCACATCCAGGCGGGCGCCGGCATCGTCTACGATTCCGATCCCGCCTCCGAGAACGCCGAATGCGTGAACAAGGCCGAGGCGCTCGTGCGCGCGGCGGAGGAGGCGGTGCGCTTCGCTTCCGCGGCCAAGCGCGGACAGTGAGCGTGACTCCGGCGAAGAAACTCGAAGCGAAGCGCGCCAACGAGGGCGGCAAGCTTCTCGCGACCTTCCTGATGACCCGACGGTCGGGACGTTCGTGGCCGGCCTACTTGAACACGTGTTCCGGCCCCGGGAAACGGCCCGCGCGCACGTCTCCCGCGTAGGCTTCGACCGCCCTCGCGACGGCGGTGCCGACGTCGGCGTAACGCTTGACGAAGCGCGGCGTGAAATCGGAAAACAAGCCCACGAGGTCGTCCGTCACGAGGATCTGCCCGTCGCAGCCCGCCGACGCGCCGATGCCGATGGTGGGAATCGGCAGCGCGACGGTGAGTTCGCGCGCCAGGGCTTCCACCGTGCCCTCGACGACCACCGCGAAGGCGCCCGCCTCCGCCACGGCGGTCGCGTCGGCGCGGATGAGGTCGGCCTCGGGTCCGGTGCGGCCCTGCGCGCGGAAACCGCCGAGGCGGTGAACGGATTGCGGTTGCAGGCCGATATGGGCCAGAACCGGGATACCCCGTGCGACGAGGAACGCGATCGTCGGCGCCATCACGGCCCCGCCCTCGAGCTTGATGGCCTCGCAGCCGGTTTCGGCGATCACCCGCGAGGCGGTCGCGAACGCCCGCTCGGGCGAGCCCTGATAGGACCCGAAGGGCAGGTCGACGACGACGAGCGCCCGCCTGGCGCCGCGCATCACCGCCTGCCCGTGCGCCACCATCATGTCGACGGTCACCCCCAAGGTCGTCGGCAAGCCGTACAGGACCATACCGAGGGAATCGCCGACCAGGATCAGGTCGCAATGGGCATCGAGAAGCCGCGCCACGGGCGCCGAATAAGCCGTCAGCGCGACGATCGGCGCCCCGCCCTTCCGCTCCGCGATGTGGCGGACGGTGGTCCGCGACGCGGCGGCGACCGCGCTCACGGCGCGGAGGTCGGGATCGCGGTGGCGATCTCGTCCCATTCGGCGTCAAGGTCTCCGGAACGTGGCGGTCGATCGGCCCGCGCGTACCAATAGCGCGCGTTTCCCTCGTCCCCTTCCTTCCGGTGCAGGTAAGCGTGGACCCACGCGGCGTCCCCGCCTTCACCCTCGGCGACGATCGCGTGGGCACGCTCCCATTCCCCCGCCCTGTCCCACCACAAGGCGAGAAGCGGAGCGGACAGAGTCGAGGGCGGCGGGTCGCCGCGCGCGATCGCGATCCGTATGTCGCCGGCCCTCAAGGCGCGTGCTCCGCGAGGACCGCCCCGCTACGGGCCGCGGCGGCGCCGGCGAGGGCGACCTTGAGCGCCAGCATGTCGTAAGGTTTGGACACGAGCGGCACCGTCTTGAAACGGCCGGGCATGATGACGCTCTCACCATAGCCCGTGGCGAACACGAAGGGGACGCCGAGCTCGACGAGAGCGTCGCCGAGATCGAAGCATCGCTCCCCGGACAGATTGATGTCGAGGACGGCGGCATCGAAGGATTCCGTCGCGAGCAGGCGTCGGGCGTCGGAGACAGTCCCCGCGACCTCCACGGCGAGGCCTTCGTCGGCCAGCATCGCCTGCGCGTCGAGCGCGATCATCAGGCTGTCCTCGACGAGGAGGAGGCGGCGCGCGGCGAGCGGGGCGGCGGACGGCCGCGACGGCGGCTCGCTGTCCGCCACCTCGTCGCCCGCGAGGGTGACGTGGGCCGCGGGAACGGTGAAATCGGCGAGGACGCCTTCACGCCGGTACGCGATACGGGCCTCGCCGCCGAGTTCGAACGGAACGATCTGTTCGACGATTACGCTACCGAATCCGCGGTGCTCGGGAGGGCTTACGGGGGGACCGCCGGTTTCCCGCCACTCGATGCGCAGATCTCCCGGAGCGTCGCGTCCCCAAGTCACCGCGAGCCGCCCCGAGGTCTCGCTGAGTGCCCCGTATTTCGCCGCGTTGGTCATCATCTCATGGAACACGAGCGCCAGCGCCTGATAGGCCCGCGCCTCCACCCTGACGGCGGGTCCGGCCAGGGTCACGCGATCGGCCCTGTCCGTCCAGGCCCTGACCTCCGCGTCGAGCAGCGCCCGCAGCGGCGCTCCGTTCCATTGCGTCTGCGTCAACTGGTCGTGCGCCATGGCCAGGGCGCGGATGCGCTGCTCGAGGTCGTGGGTGAAGCCCTCGACCGTGCGCGCGCCCTGCCGGCTCTGACGCACGAGCGAGCGGATCAAGGCCAGGATGTTCTTGACCCTGTGATTGAGCTCCGCAATCAGGATGTCCCGAGTTTCCTGTGCGGCGCGCCGCTCTCGGTCGATCAGATCGCTGCGTCGCAGGATGACGTCGAGAAGCGAAATGCGGAGCGCCTCGGCGATCCGTAGTTCCGCGGGTCGCCAGGGCGCCGCCGTCGCGTGCACGGTCTCGCGCCACGCGTCGAAGCTCTTGCGCGGCGCGATCCGGGCCGGATCCCCCCCCAATTGCGCCGGCCTGTTCGGATTGCCGCCCCACGTCTCCGTCCGGATGAGCTCCTGCCGGAAAAACAGCAGGTAATCGCGCGGCGACCGAGAGATGGGCACGGCGAGGACGCCGCTCGCTTCCGACGCGTAACCCGCGGCGGCCGGAAGCAGGCTCGAAAGCGCCTCGGTGGCGTAGGGTGTCGTGGCGCTTTTCTCGCCCAGGAACCGGACGAGTTCGGAAAGCCTTCCCGGCGGCGGGGTCGTGCCGACGCCGATGAACCGATCCTTCGACCAGACTCCGAGACCGTCGCAGGGTATCAGCTCCCTCAAGAGGTCGGAAAACCTCGGGAGGTTTTCGAAAAGGGTCTCGTCAGGCGCCATGCTGGCGATCAGACGGTCATGGGCGTCCCTGGCACAGGCGGCGTAGGCGTGTTCGTGGGACTTGTCCCGCGACTCGACCAGAAGGGAAAACACCTGGCCGAACAGCTCGATCGCCGCGCTGGTCGAAGCCGCGATGCGGCGGGGCGTGGCATGGTGGCACGCGAACAGGCCCCAAAGCACCTCCCCGCTCATGATCGAGACGGTCAGCGTTGCGGCGCTGCCCATATTGCGAAGGTATTCCAGGTGGACCGGCGAAACGCTGCGCAGGCTGGCGAGGCCGAGATCGACCTCCGTCGCGAAATCGGAGCGCGCCGACAACAACGGGACGGGTTCGTAGCCCACATCCGGGATCAGGCGCAGCCATTGCTTCTTGTAGAGGGCGCGCGCCTGTGACGGTATGTCCGATGCCGGATAGTGAAGACCCAAAAAGGGCTCCAGATCCGACCGCAGCGCTTCGGCGACGACGCGTCCCGCGCCGTTCTCGAGGAACCTGTAGACCATGACGCGGTCGTACCCGGTCACGGATCGGAGCTGCTGGGCTGCGAGCTGCAGGAAGCGGTCCGAGGTTTGCGCACGCTTGAGGCGAACGATCATGCTTTTGACGAGCAACGTGGCGTCGCCCGTCACCGTGTCGGCTCCGCGCCGGGGCACGATCTCCACCACCGCCCGGGTTCCCGTCATGTGGAGGGTCATGTCGTAGCGGGCGTCGCCCGCGTCGATCGGGACATCGAACAGCTGCTCGGCGGTGCCGGACACCAACGACGATTGAAGCACGTTTCGGAGATCGTGCAGGGTCTTGCCCGGAAGGACGGCGTCCAGCGGCTGACCGAGCAGGCGCGTCGCATCCCCGCCCAGAAAGGCGCCCGCGTTGGCCGAGACGCCTTCGACCGTCCAGGCCGGGATGGCGCACAACAGCATGCAGCCGTGCGGCTGGATCGCACCGGGCAGGTGGATCGGCTCCCGCCCGCAGTCGCCCAGGTCATCCGCGAAGATGCGCGTTTCGGTCGCGGCAGCATGGGTCGAATCCATTCCGCGTTTCGCTCCGCCCCGCGCCGTTCCCTTCAGGCCACATCTCGTGGACGACCGCGACCGTTCCGTCAACACGCCCTTCGGGCGTGTGAACGCGCGGTCGGTGCCCCCGGCCCCCGGCCCTGGCCGCGGACGCGCTCGGCTTGACCTTGCCGGGCAGCCGCTTAAAAGCCGTGGAACGGCCACCAGCGCAGGGCCTCCGGTGCCGAACATCCTCCTCATCGACAATTACGACAGCTTCACCTGGAATCTGGTCCACGAGTTCGGCGCTCTCGGCGCGTCGGTCGAGGTCGTGCGCAACGACGAGGTCACGGTCGAAGCCGCAATGGCGGCGCGGCCGGACGCGATCGTCCTCTCACCGGGGCCTTGCACGCCTCGCGATGCCGGCATTTGCGTCGATCTGCTGAAGGCCGTGGGGGGCGGCACGCCCGTGTTCGGCGTCTGCCTCGGCCATCAGGCGATCGGCGACGCCTACGGGGCCACCGTGTCGCGCGCGCCGCTTCCGATGCACGGGAAGGTGTCGAGCGTCCACCATGACGGCACGGCCGTATTCCGCGGCATCAACGGGCCGTTCCTCGCCACGCGGTACCATTCGCTCACCGTCGAGGAAGCGTCGCTGCCGCCCGCGCTCCGGGTCACGGCCCGCGCCGACGATGCGGTCGTCATGGGCCTGTCCCATCGCGAACACCCGGTTCACGGCGTCCAGTTCCATCCCGAAAGCATCGCCTCCGAGAACGGACGTCTGGTCATCAAGAACTTCCTCGATCTGGCCAAGGCCTGGCGCGAAACGAGGCCGTCCTGATGGATGCGTTCAAGCCCCTCCTCGGCAAGGTCGCCGCCGGGGCGTCGTTGACGAGGAACGAGGCCGAGCGCGCCTTCGACCATATCCTGTCCGGCGAGGTGACACCCGCCCAGGTGGGCGCTTTCCTCATGGGGCTGCGCGTGCGGGGCGAGACCGTCGACGAGATCACGGGTGCGGTGACCGCTATGCGCAGCCGCATGCTCCCCGTACCGATCCCGGACGGCGCCATGGACATCGTCGGCACGGGCGGCGACGAAGCGGGTAGCTACAACGTGTCCACGCTCGCGGCGATCATCGCCGCGGCCTGCGGGGTCCGCGTCGCGAAACACGGCAACCGCGCCGCGTCGTCGCGCTCGGGAGCCAGCGACGTCCTCGGCGCGCTCGGCGTCAAGGTGGGCCTGCCGCCGGAAGCGGTGGCGCGCTGCGTCGCGCAGGCCGGCATCGGTTACATGGCGGCGCCCGCGCATCACGCAGCGATGCGGCACGTGGGGGCCGCGCGCGTCGAACTGGGGACGCGCACGATCTTCAACCTTCTCGGTCCCTTGTCGAACCCGGCTCGCGTGAGGCATCAGCTCTTGGGTGTGTTCTCGCGCGCCTGGATCGCGCCGCTCGCTCTCGTGCTGCGCAACATGGGCAGCGAACGGGTGTGGGTCGTCCACGGCAGCGACGGCCTCGACGAGGTGACGACCACCGGCCCGACCTTCGTCGCGGCGTTGGAACGCGGCACCGTCCGGACCTTCGAGATCACCCCCGAGGATGCCGGCTTGCCGCGCGCCGACCCCTTGGCGCTCAAGGGCGGCGATCCGGCCGGGAACGCCGCGGCGTTGCGCGCCGTGCTCGACGGCGTGCGTTCCCCCTATCGTGACATCGCCGTCCTCAACGCCGCCTGCGCGCTCATCGTCGCGGGGCGGGTCGAGCACGTGCGCAGCGGGGTCGCGGCGGCCGAAATGGCCATCGACGAGGGCTCGGCCAAGGCGACGCTGCGGAGGCTCGTCGAGGTGTCCAACGGCGCCCACGTGGCGACCGAGGGGATGGCCTGACCGATGAGCGACATCCTGTCCCGGATCGAAGCCTACAAGCGCCGTGAGATCGCCGAGGCGAAGGAGAAGCTGACCCGCCGCGCGCTCGAACGCGTCGTGCGCGACGGGCCGGCGCCGCGCGGTTTCGTACGCGCGGTCGAACGCGCGAACGCCGAGGGCCGCTACGCGCTGATCGCCGAAATCAAGAAGGCCAGCCCGTCCAAGGGGTTGATCCGCGCCGATTTCAGCCCGGCCGACCTCGCGCGATCCTACGCGGCGGGCGGGGCGGCCTGCTTGTCCGTGCTCACCGACGGCCCCTCGTTCCTGGGCGGCCCGGGCGACCTCGCGGCCGCCCGAGCGGCCTGCGCCCTGCCCGTCCTGCGCAAGGACTTCATGTTCGATCCGTACCAGTGCTGGGAAGCCCGGGCGTGGGGCGCGGACTGCGTCCTCGTCATCATGGCGGCGCTCGACGACGACGACGCGCGGGCGATCGCGGGCGCGGCCCGCGACCTCGGCATGGACGTGCTGGTCGAGGTGCACACGCAGGCCGAACTCGCGCGGGCGCTGCGCCTCGACGTACGCCTCGTCGGCATCAACAGCCGCGACCTGCGGACCTTCGCGGTCGACCTCGCCGTGGCGGAGCGCCTCGCGGCGCTCGTCCCCGCGGATCGGATCGCGGTCGGCGAAAGCGGAATCGTCACCAACGCCGATTGCGCGCGACTCGCGCGCGCCGGCATCCGCGGCTTCCTGGTCGGCGAAAGCCTGATGCGCCAGCGCGACGTCGAGGCTGCCACGCGCGCCCTGCTCGGCCCCGCGCCTGCCCTCGCGGACGCGCGGGCGTGACGGACCTGACGCACATCGACGGGCGCGGCGAAGCGCGCATGGTCGACGTGTCCGAAAAGGCGCGGACCGACCGGACGGCGGTGGCGGAGGGTTCCGTCCTCATGCGGCCGGCGACGCTGAACCTCGTGCTTGCCGGGGACGCCAAGAAAGGCGACGTGCTCGGCACGGCCCGCATCGCGGGCATCATGGCGGCGAAGCGGACCCACGATCTGATCCCCTTGTGCCATCCCTTGGCGCTGACCGCCGTGACGCTCGAACTCGAGCCCGATCCCGGCCTCCCCGGCCTCCGCGTGCGCGCGACCGTCAGGACCAGTGGTCAGACCGGCGTCGAAATGGAGGCGCTGACCGGCGTCGCGGTCGCGTGCCTGACCGTCTACGACATGGTCAAGGCCGTCGACCGCGGGATGCGGCTGACCGACATCCGGCTCCTCGAGAAATCAGGTGGCGCGTCGGGCGACTTTCGAGCCGCGCCGTCGTGACCGCCGCGCCCTTGATGTCGGTCGGGGACGCACTGGCACGCGTCCTCGCCGCCGCCGGCACGCTGCCGGATAGCGAGAGGGTGCCCGTCGCGGCCGCGTTTGGCCGCACGCTCGCGTCGGACCTCCCGGCCCGGCGCACGCAGCCTCCGGTCGCGGTGTCCGCGATGGACGGCTACGCCGTGCGCTCGGTGGACCTCGGCACGCTTCCCCGAGGCCTGACCGTGGTCGGCGAGAGCGCGGCGGGCCGGCGCTTCCGGGGTACCCTGAACCCGGGCGAGGCCGTGCGGATCTTCACGGGCGCCCCCCTCCCGGAGGGAGCCGATGCCGTCCTGATCCAGGAGAACGCACGCCGCGAGGGCACGCGCGTGCTGGCGCTCGAGGGCGTCGCCCCGGGGCGCCACGTGAGACCCGCGGGCCATGACTTCACCGCCGGCGAGATCGGCCTCCCCGCCGGACGGCGGCTCGGCGTGGCCGATGTCGCGCTCGCGGCCGCGATGAATCATGCCGAGGTAGCGGTCGTCCGCAAGCCGCGCGTCGCGATCCTGTCGACCGGGGACGAACTCGTCGCCCCCGGCCAGGAGCCGCTCCCCGATCAGATCGTCGCTTCGAATGACGTCGCGCTGGCCGCCATCGTCCGGGCGGCGGGCGGCGAAGCGCTTCCGCTCGGGATCGCGGCGGACGATCTCGATGCGCTCGCGGAACGGTTCGCGGCCGCGCGAAGCGCCGGCGCCGACGTGCTCCTGACACTCGGCGGTGCTTCGGTCGGGGACCACGATCTCGTCCAGCGCGCGCTCGTGCGGGAAGGCCTCGCGCTCGACTTTTGGCGCATCGCCATGCGCCCCGGCAAGCCGCTGATGCATGGGCGACTGGGGGCCTTGCAGGTGCTGGGCCTGCCGGGCAATCCCGTGTCGGCCATCGTTTGCGGCCTGCTCTTCGCCTACCCGCTGGTGCGCGCGCTTTGCGGGGACCCTTCGGCCGGTTCCGATCCGTCCGAAGCCGCGACGCTCGGCAGCTCGCTGCCGCCGAACGACGGCCGCCAGGACTACCTCAGGGGCAAGCTCGACAGCCCGGGTCCAGGCGAAGTCGAGGCCATTCCGGTCGCGAAACAGGACTCGTCGTTGCTGAAGGCGTTGTCGCGATCGGACTGCCTGGTGGTGCGTCGGCCGCACGCGCCCGCCGCACGCGCCGGCGACGCGTGCAGGATCATCCGGCTCGCGCGCTTCCGGGGCTGAGCGGCGGGACGGCCCGCGTTTACCGCTTGGTCACCCTGAAGGCCGGCTCCGCTTGCCCCCCGTCACGGTATTCGCAATCCTACGCGTGTCGGTGACGAAGGAGAAACCATGAGCGGGTCGGTCGGGATTGCCGGTGATCGGATACGGTCGTTCGTCGAACGGGTCGAACAGATCGAGGAAGAACTGAAGGCGTTGAACGAGGGCAAGAAGGAGGTGTTCGCCGAGGCCAAGGGGGATGGCTTCGACGTCAAGGTTCTGAAGGAAATCCTCAAGCTCAGGAAACAGGACCAGGACGCGCGCGACGAGCACGACAGCCTGCTCGATCTCTACATGCGGGCGATGGAAAGCGCGCCGGCGCCGCAGGCCAAGGCCGCCTAGGTCGGCTCTGGCAACGGGGCTCTTGCGGCGGCTCGACAAAGACGACGAGGAGCGGTGGCGTGTGAGCGCAACCCGCTCCTCGGGGCCCGAATACGACGCGGCGCTAAAGGAAGATGCTCTCAAGGCTCGTCGTTTCGGAGCGAGGCCGGCCCGAGGGCGCGCGAGCGACCCACCCGCACGCACGGGATACGCCATCGAGCGGGCCGGGCCCACCCTTCGAGACCGCGGCGTGTTCAGTCCTTGCGGCGCAGAACGACGGGACGATAGCGGTGGCGGCGATAGTGCCGGTCATGTGGCGCGCATTCCCCCGCATGACGGAACGCAATCGCGTATTCCGCCTTGGCCTCCGCGAACGCCTCGGCATCCTCGTGGTCCGCTTCGACGCCCGGACCCTGCCAGGGGTAGCCCCCGTCCCAGCCGTAGCCGTCGCGATGGCGGTCGCCGAAATGGTAGGCTCCCGGCCCGTTCCAGCCCGAGGGGTACCGGCAATAGCTCACGCTGTCCCACCGGAACGACGCGTAGCGGCGCGCTTTGGCGTCGCGCTCCTCGTAGGTGTCGTCGAGCAAGCGGTAGTTCAGCTTGTAATAGGGGATGTCGACCAAGCGGGAAAACGGGATGTCGACGGGGCCGGACCGGACGCGGCTCAGGGGGAGCACCGGGGAGCGCAAGGGTAAGGCGGGGCGGGCCGGCCGTGCGGTTGGCAGATCCGTCGCGGGAAGGGTCGGAGGGGGCGTCGCCACCGAAGCGCCGCCCGCTCCGCCCGGCGGAACACCGGCGGCACCGGGAGGAGCGGCGGTCTGAGCGAACGTTGGCGACGGCAGGCCCGACGCCAGAGCGATGGATGCCGCCGCCATCAGGATAAACTTCCCCACCCCGATCTCCACCGCTCGACCCAGCCCCTGCGGCGTTACATACCGTGAAATGCCGGGGCGTCCGCGCCCGGCGACGCACAATCGGCGTGATCACCGCGTGAAAGAAGGGTGGTGTCGCGCGCGCGCAACGCTTCGCCGTCCGCCCGCATCCGAACCCAGCGAGCAAGCCGCCCGATGCAGACCGATATATCTTTTCCCGCGGCGGCGTTTGCGGGGCTTTTGTCCTTCCTCAGTCCGTGCGTCCTGCCGCTGGTGCCGCCTTACCTGTGCTTCCTCACGGGCGCGACGCTCGAAGACTTGGGGCGGGGCGACGCGGGGCGGGCGCGGCGCGACGCGGTCTTGTCGAGCATCGTGTTCGTGGCCGGCTTTTCATGCGTGTTCGTGACGCTCGGCGCCACGGCTTCGGCGTTCGGGACGCTGCTGCGGCGGTACGACCAACCCTTGTCGGTCTTGGCCGGACTCGCCATCATCGTGATGGGCCTGCATTTCCTGGGCCTGTTCCGCGTGGGCCTGCTCTATAGGCAGGCGAAGGTGACGGTGGAGCGCCCGCCCGGCCTCGGCAGCGCCTTCCTGATGGGCCTCGCCTTCGCGTTCGGCTGGACGCCCTGCATCGGGCCGATCCTCGCCGCGATCCTCGCGGTGGCGGGCACGGGCGACACCGTCGGGCGCGGCGCGGCCCTGCTCGCGGCCTATTCGTTCGGCCTCGGCCTGCCGTTCGTGCTCGCCGCGGTCGCGCTCGGCGCCTTCACGCGGTTCCTGCGCGGGTTCCGGGCGCATTTCGGCAATGTCGAAAGGATCGCGGGCGTACTGCTTGTCGCCACCGGCATCGCGTTCCTCACCGGCGGCCTGCAAACGACCTCGTTCTGGCTGATCCAGGCCTTTCCCGGACTGGCCAGGCTCGGGTGAGGACGCTTACTCGTTCTGCACGTAGGTGATCTTGCCGTCGTTCTGCCGCCGCCACGTGTACATGACGTAATCCGCCCCCGTTCGATCGCCCTTTTTGTTGAAGGACAGCCAACCGAGCACGGTGAAGAACGTCCGGCCCCCGTGCATGACTCGCGCCACCTCCTTGGGCTCGGTCGAACGTGCCATTTCCGCAGCTTCCGCCAGGGTTTGCACCGCCGCGTAGCTGTAGAGCGTGTACTGTTGCGGGTCGGATCGCTTGTCGTTGAGCTCCTTGACGACGGCGGCCGCGGCGGCGTTCTTGCGCGGATCGGGACCAGAGGTCATCAGCGTGCCTTCGGCGCCCGGACCCGCGATGGTCGCGAACTCGTCGTCGGTTATGCCGTCTCCGGACATCATGACGGCCGTCGCGCCCTGGTCCGTCATCTGGCGCCGAATCAGGCCGCCTTCGGGGTGCAGGCCACCCCAGTATACAAGTCGGGCGCCCGACGCCCTGATCTTCGCGACGACGGCCGAATAGTCCCTTTCCCCGGTGACGACCCCCTCGTACAGCACCTCACGCACGCCCATGGAGTTCAGCGACGCCTTGAACGCGTCGGCGAGACCCTTGCCGTAGGTGGTCTGGTCATGGACGATCGCGACGCCCTTTCCCCGGAAGTGATCGACCGCGTATCGGGCCGCAACCTGTCCCTGGGAGTCGTCGCGACCGCAGGTGCGGAACACGTTCCACTTGCCACCCTCGGTGACGCGGGGGTTCGTCGCGCTCGGCGTGATCATCACCATATCGTTGGCCGCGTAAACGTCGGACGCCGGGATCGTGACGCCCGAGTTGAAGTGTCCGACGACGAATTTGATCCCGTGGGACGCCAGCGCAGTGGCGACCGCTATTCCCTGCTTCGGACTGGCCTCGTCGTCCCCCACCTCGAGCACCACGGTGTTGCCGAGGATGCCGCCCCTCGCGTTGAGATCGTCGACCGCCTGCTGCGCCCCCGTCTTCATCTGCGCCCCGAACACCGCGTTGGCACCCGTCATCGGCCCGGCGACGCCGATCCGGAGCGTCCCCTTGCGACCCGAGAGCACCGGAGGCGGCGTCGGCGATGTCAGCGGCGCGGACAGCGTCGCCGGAACGCTGTCCGGAACACGCGCGTCGGACTTCGGCACGACCTCGGACGGCGGTGTCAGCAATACGAGTTTCTGCCGCGCCTTGTCGGCGAGGTCGCCTTCGGGATGCAGGCCGAGGAAAGCAGTCCAGCCGGCGGGCGAGTTCAGCGCCTGCGCGAACTTGAAGTCCGTCCCCGCGGACGCGTCCGCTTCCCCACGCGGCGGAGGTGGCGGGGATATGGCGGCGAGGTCGCCGTCACGCGGGACGAGGGCCTGGACCGACCCCCCGATCGAGCCCGTGACGAACGGGCGCTGTCGCCCGCCGGTCGCCTTCATGACGTCGTCCCTCACCTGCCCGAGCGCGATGCGGATATCGAGCCCGGGGGAGGCGATGTCGTCGATCAGCGCTTTGGTGAAGGGACTGTTGCTGCCGTTGCCGTCATCCGCCACCGAGCCGGGCTCGGTCGAGAAGGCGATCATGGTGTCGGCGGGCGCGCCTTCGATACGCTGCAGACCACGGCCGATGCTGCGGGATGTGGCGACGCGCTGCATCTGCGGAAGAAACGGGTTATCCCGGCACGCATCCAGGATCACGAGCCGCAGCTTGCGCGCCGGCTCGAGCGCACGCATCACGCGCTCGACCGAAACGGTCTCATCCTCGGCGTCGAGGTCGGTGCGCAGACGGGCGTCGATCGGCACGAGCAGGTTCGAGTTGCCGACCTCGATGCCGTGCCCGGCGAAGTAGAAGACGGCGACATCGGCGTCCGAGGCGAGGCGCGTGAAGTCGCGCAAGGCCTGGCGGAACTCCTGCGCCTTCACGTCGGTTCTCACGTCCACGGACTCGAATCCGGCACGCGTCAGCAAGCGGGCGAAGTCCCGCGCGTCGTTCGACGGGTTGGCGAGACGGGGAGCCGCTTCGTATCCCGAATTGCCGATCACCAGGGCGACGCGCTTGCCGGCGGAAGCCGGCGCTGCGCCAAGGGCGAACATCGCTGCCATCCACAGCCCGAGCGTGAAGAGCAGGCGACGCATCCACGACCCCCAGTGCACGGCGAAACATCGCTCCGGTCCGTCCGGGCATCCTCGAGACCTGAGGCGCCAGTCCCGGCCGCCGGCCGTTTCATCTACGCTCGGGCGCAGGGTCCTAACGAAAACCGAAATGGGAAAGGAAGCCGGCACTTCCTTTCCCCGTCGCGCCTCGTCCCACTCCCCACCCGTGTTCGGCGGTGCGGGTCAGATCATGTCAATCGTTCTGGATATAGGTGATCTTGCCGTCGGGCTGCTTCTTCCAGGTGTATATGACATAGCCGGCCTTCGCCAGATCGCCCTTCTTGTCGAACGAGATGTCGCCGGTGACGGTGTGGAACACCATGCCGGAGTGCATGGCGTCTGCCATCTTCTTCGGGTCGGTCGACTTGGTCGCCTCGGCCGCCTGCGCCATCACCTGCACGGCCGCGTAGCTGTAGAGCGTGTAGGCCTGCGGTTCGAAGCTCTTCGCCCGGAACGCCTTCACGGCGTCCGCCGCGTAGGGCTGGTTGCGCGGATCGGGACCGAAGGTCATCAGCGTACCGACCGTGCTCGGGCCGCCGATCGAGGCGAACTGGTCGTCGGTGATACCGTCGCCCGACATCATGACGGCGGTGACGCCCTGGTCCGTCATTTGCCGCCGGATGAGGCCGCCCTCCGTGTGCAGGCCGCCCCAGTAGACGAGATCGGCACCGGCCTGTTTCAGCTTGGACACCACCGCCGAATAGTCCTTCTCGCCCACATTCACGCCTTCGTAGACGACTTCCTTCACGCCCTGAGCGTTGATGGCCTTCTTGGTTTCGTCGGCGAGGCCCTTGCCGTAGGGCGTCTTGTCGTGGAGGATCGCGATCTTCTTGTCCTTGAAGTTCTTGACGATGTAGTCGCCGGCGACGACGCCCTGCTGATCGTCGCGCCCGCAGGTGCGGAACACGTTCCATTTGCCCGCCTCGGTCAGCTTCGGGTTCGTCGCGGACGGCGTGATCATCAAGATGTCGTTGTCGAGATAAACGTCCGACGCCGGGATCGTCACGCCCGAGTTGAAGTGGCCTACGATGAACTTGACGCCGTCGCCGACGAACTTGTTCGCCACGGAATTGCCCTGCTTGGGGTCCGACACGTCGTCACCGACGGACACCACGATCTTTGCCCCGAGGATGCCGCCCTTGGCGTTGATGTCCTCGACGGCTTGCTCCACGCCCTTTTGCAGCTGGGCCCCGAACACGGCGTTCGGACCCGTGATCGGCCCGGCGACGCCGAGCTTGAAATCGGCGGCGCGGGCGGCGCCCGAAAAGGCGAGTCCCGCCGCGAGAACGAGGGCGGTCGTGGTGAGATAATGCTTCACGTGCTTTCCTTCCTGGATGTGGAGCCTTCGCTCCGGCCCGTATGTTGCCGGCCATCGCCCCGGCCAGGGGTTGGGCCGGCGATCGCGGTCGCGTCGAACCGGGCGCTCCGCCGCGCGCGCGCCGGGTAACACCCCTTGGTTATCGGGTTCCCGCCGATTGTCACGTTAAATCAGGCCCGTGCCCGGCGTGCCCGGCACCCGGTCGACCCCCGTCCCGCATCGCCCAGGATAGCGTCCCGGACTTGGCGAACAGCCACGGGTACTGACGCGTCATCTGCTCGACGCGGCGCAGGCGGTAGCCGAGCGCCGCAAACCCCACCGCGACCGCGAGCGCCACCAGGAAGTAACCGGGGGAAAGCAGGCCCTCTTGCCCCGGAAACAGGTCCGTCCCCGACAGCGCGTAGTGCAGGAACCTGACCGCCGCCGCCAGCACGATCAGCGCCACCGGCAGCATCGCCAGCGCGCGCCACGTCGCCGCGAACGCTCGCCCCGTCGCCCAGGCGGCAGCGCCGCCCAGGAGTACGGTGAAGATCAGGAAGGTCCAGAAGCCGCCGGGCGTGCCGGCGAACACCCATCCGCCCATCAGCCGTGGCCCCCTTCGAGATAAGCGGCACGGACTTCCGGGCGGCTCAGCAGTTCGCGCCCGGTCCCCGACATGGTGATGAGCCCGTTGACCATCACGTAGCCGCGGTGGGCGAGTTTCAGCGCATGGAAGGCGTTCTGTTCGACGAGGAAAACGGTCAGGCCCTCGTTGCGGTTGAGTTCGCGGATGGCGTCGAAGATCTGCTTGACGACAAGGGGCGCGAGGCCGAGCGACGGCTCGTCCAGAAGAAGCAGGCGGGGGCGGCTCATCAAGGCCCGGGCGATCGCCAGCATCTGCTGCTCGCCGCCCGAAAGCGTACCGCCACGTTGCGCGACGCGCTCCTTCAGCCGCGGAAACAGCACGAACACGCGTTCGAGATCCGACGCGAAATGCGCGAAATTGTTGATCGACGCGCCCATCTGCAGATTTTCGTAGACCGTCATGCGCGGAAAAATGCGCCGGCCCTCAGGTGATTGGGCGATCGACAGCCGGGCGATGGTGTGCGTCGCCATCCGGGTGATATCGCGGCCGTCGAACGTTATGGTGCCCTCGCGCGCACGGGGATTGCCGAAGATCGTCATCATCAAGGTCGACTTGCCGGCGCCGTTGGCGCCGATCAAGGTCACGATCTCGCCCTGGTTGACGTCGAGGTCGACCCCTTTCAGCGCGATGATCTTTCCGTAAAAGGTCTTCACCGCGCGGATGGCGAGAAGGGGCGCTCCGATCGATGGCCGGCGATCCGTCGCCGGCGCGGTCATGACGGTCATCCGTTGCTCCCTGACCGGCTCACGCGCCGATCTCCGCCTCGACCGTCTCGACCTCGTCGTCACCGACGCCGAGGTACGCGGCGATCACCTTGGGGTCGTTGCGCACGTCCTCCGGGGTGCCGTCGGCGATCTTGATCCCGTAGTCCAGCACGACCACGTGGTCGGAAATGCTCATCACCACCGACATGTCGTGCTCGATCAACAATACGGAGGTCGCGTGCTCGTCGCGAATCAGGCGGAGCAGCGCGTTGAGTTCCAGGGATTCGCGCGGGTTGAGTCCGGCCGCGGGCTCGTCGAGGCAAAGCAGGACCGGGTCGGTGCACATCGCGCGGACGATTTCGAGGCGGCGCTGATCGCCATAGGCGAGATCGCCGGCCGAATCGTCTGCCCGCGGCAGCAGCCCGATGCGATCGAGCCAGTATGTGGCCTTCTCCACGGCCTCGCGTTCGCGCCCCTTGTAGCCGCCGACGCCGATCACCCCGCCGAAGGTCATGCCGGAAGCGCGCATCAGCGGGTTGTGCTGGGCGACCAACATGTTCTCGAGCACCGTCATGCCGGTGAACAGGCGGATGTTCTGGAAGGTGCGCGCCACCCGCGCATCGCGCGCGATCTGGTGATCCGGCATGCGTTCGAGCAGGAAAAGGTCGCCCGCCTCGCCCCGCCGATGGTGCTGGCCCGACCGGGTCAGCGCCAGGACGTCGGCCGGGGCGGCGACGCCTTGCCGCGCCAGCGCGAGCCGGCCCCCGCTCGGCTTGTAGAACCCCGTCACGCAGTTGAAAACCGTCGTCTTGCCGGCGCCGTTGGGGCCGATGAGGGCGGAAATGTCCCCGCGCCCCACGGTGAACGACAAGTCGTTCACCGCCACGAGCCCGCCGAACCGCATGGTGAGGTGTTCGACGACGAGGAGCGGGTCGCTCAGCCAGCGCATCACCCGTGCCCCTCCTTGACCATGTCGCTCGATATCGACCTGCGCTCCTTCAGGAAGATGGAGGGTTCGCGGGTCGCGATGATGCCGCGCGGCTTCCAGATCATCATCGCCACCATGCCGAAGCCGAAGATCAGCATGCGGTACTGCACGGGATCGAACGTGTTGCCGAACAGTTGCTTGAGGACGTCGAGTTCCCGCAAACCGTCCCCGCCGCCGATCAACACGGTAGCGGCGATGGCGACGCCGATCTGGGATCCCATGCCGCCGAGCACCACGATGGCGAGGATCGTGGCGGATTCCGTGAAGTTGAAGCTCTCCGGGCTGACGAAGCTCTGGCGCACCGCGAAGAACGACCCCGCGAAACCGCCGAACATGGCGCCGAGCGAGAACGCGGTGAGCTTGGTGTTGACCGTGTTGATGCCGAGGGAGCGGCACGCGATCTCGTCTTCGCGCAAGGCTTCCCAGGCACGTCCGACCGGTAGGCGGCGCAGCCGCAGCGTCACGACGTTGGTGAGGAGCGCGAGGGCCAGGATGAGATAGAACAGGAAGATGGTGCGATAAATGGACGACGCGGGCAGTCCGAACACGTGCGCGAAACCCGCATCGCTGCCGTTGAAAGGGATGCCGAAAAAGGTGATCTTGGGGATCGAGGCGATCCCCGCCCCGCCGTGGGTGAAGTCTGTCCAGTTGATCAGGACGATGCGGATGATCTCGCCAAAGGCGAGCGTGACGATCGCGAGGTAATCGCCCCGCAGCCGCAGCACGGGAAAGCCCAGGATCATGCCCCAGAACGCCGCGAGGATGCCGGCGATCGGCAGACAGATCCAGAACGACCACCCGAACGTCGTCGACAACAGCGCGTAGGCATAGGCGCCGACGGCGTAGAAGGCGACGTAGCCGAGGTCGAGCAGGCCCGCGAGCCCGACGACGATGTTCAGCCCCCAGCCGAGCATGACGTAAATGAGGATTTGGATGCCGTAATTGTCGATCCACTTCAGCGACCCTTGCGGCCCCAACGCCGCCAGGGCGACCAGCGGGTAGGCCAAGAGCGCCGCGAGCAGGAACCAGGAAACGTTCGTCTTGACGAAGGCTTCGGCCGGCGAGGGAACCCGCAGTTCTTGCGGGCGCCTGGCGGCCTTCGGCCGGGCGCGGAAGAAAAGAGCGGCGAAACGCGCCACCAAGACGAGCAGGCACGCGACCGCCGGCCATGACCATCGCGGCACGACGACAAGCGTGTTGCTGATGTCCGTGTGGGTGTCGAAGGCGAGCAGCGGAATCGACAAGCCGAGAGTGATCAGCGCCGCACGGCCGGCGTCGGCCGCGGCCGCGGCGACGTCGAAGCTCGGCGGCGCCCCCACGGCTGCCAGGGGCTTCGCGCCCTGCATCGGCATCGGCGTCAAACCTTCTCGATCTCGGGGCGCCCGAGCAGGCCCGTCGGCATGAAGATGAGCGTGATCGCGAGGATAGAGAACGCCGCCACATCCTTGTAATCGCTCGAAATGAACGTCGACCACAAGACCTCGATGAGGCCGATCAACAACCCGCCGAGCACGGCTCCGGGCAAGGATCCGATGCCGCCCAGCACCGCCGCCGTGAAGGCCTTCACGCCGGGCGCGAAGCCATCGGAAAACACGATGACCCCGTAATAGCTCAGGTAGAGCACACCGGCGACCGCCGCGAGCGCCGCGCCGATCACGAAGGTGATGGATATCGTCCGGTCGACGTCGATCCCGAGCAAGGCGGCCATGCGTCGGTCCTGCTCGCAGGCGCGTTGCGCCCGCCCGAGCGGTGTCTTTTGCACGACGTACCAGAAGCCGGCGAGCAGCACCGCCGTGGTCATCACGATGAGGATCTGCTTGTAGGACAGAACGACGTTGAACGAACCGCCCGACGTGACGTGGATCACGTCGCTGAACATGGGCGGTATAGTTTTGTTCTCAGGCCCTTGCACCCGTTGCACGAAGTTGGACAGGAAGATCGACATCCCGATCGCCGAGATCAGCGGCGCCAGACGAAACGACCCGCGCAGGGGGCGGTAGGCGACCCGCTCGATCGTCCAATTCCATAGCCCCGTGAGGAACATGGCGGCAACGAGGACGATCGCGAAGCTCAGCGCCGCCGAGGTGACGCCGAGGAGCTGCGTCAGCACGAGGAACAGGATCAGCGCGATGAACGAGGACAGCATGAACACGTCGCCATGGGCGAAGTTCACCATCCCGATGATCCCGAACACCATCGTGTAGCCGATGGCGATCAAGCCGTAGATCGACCCGAGCGTTACGCCGTTGATCAGCGCTTGAAGCAGGTTTTCCATGAACGATGACGGGACCCCGACGCGCTGACCCGAGCGGCGGAACCGCTCTGAGGTGGCGCGATCGAACCCACGCTAGCAAGCGGCGTGCCGGGCGGCAATCGAAACCCCGCCGCAATCCCGCCGGGTTTCGACGCGCTTTCGGCCTGGGACGCGCGCCTTGCGTAGACCAACCTCGACGGGTTCCCCGTGCTCGGTCGCGGTTCGAACGCGATCATACGCATCCTCACTCGGGCTGGGGAACCTACGAAGCACTTGTCCGTTCCTAGTACTCACAGGCGAAGTGCGGACAGCCTACCGATCCCCGAAACTCTTGCGGTCAGCAATGCCGCTTCAACGGGGATGCGTCGCCCAATACGGCGAAGGTCGGATTGGGGCGGCGACCAGGGATTGGTAGTCCCGCTGTGCCGCCGGCGAACGGGAGCCCGGCATCTCGCGTCATTTGCGCGAGAACCTGCGCAGCCGACAGCAACACGCGATCGGTCAGCGCCGGCGTTATGCGTATCACTTACGGTTACTATCGGCGTCGGGAAAAGACCTTCGCCACGACCACGACAAACTCGAACCAGGGGCCTCATCATGAGCTTAGCCGACACGACGACATCCACCACGACGGACTTTCATCGTTCTCTCACGGCGTTCTTCGACACCCGCGACGCCGCCGAAAAAGCCGAGCGGGATCTGATTGCGTCTGGAATTCCCGCCGACGACATCCGGATCGCCGGCGGCGCGACCCAGGGGTCGTCCGCGGTAGTCGCCGAGGACAAGGGATTTTGGGAATCCTTGAAGGACTTCTTCCTTCCCGAGGAGGATCGCTACGCTTACGCCGAGGGGCTGCGCCGCGGCGGCTACGCGCTCTCCGTTCGCACCGACGACGCGAGCTACGAGCGCGCCGCGAAGATCCTCGACACCGAAGCGGCCGTGGACCTCGACTCCCGCGAGACCACGTGGCGCAGCGAAGGCTGGAGCGGCTACCGGGCCGGGCAAACCTATGGCGCTGCGGACGCGGGCCTCGCCGCCCCTCGCGCGACCGGTGCCTCGCTCGGCGCGAGCGGCGCCACCGCGACGGCGACCACTTTGGACGCGACCGGGGAGGAAGTGATCCCGGTCTACGAGGAGCAATTGCGCGTCGGCAAGCGCGACGTCGCCGGCGGCCGGGTCCGGCTGCGGTCCTACGTGGTGGAAACGCCGGTAAACGAGCAGGTGACGCTCCGGCAGGAGCGTGTCGACATCGAGCGGCGCCCCGTTGACCGGGCGGTGAGCGCGACCGACGCCGTGTTCCAGGACCGCACCATCGAGGCGCGTGCCTATGCCGAGGAAGCGGTGGTCGAGAAGACCGTGCGGGTCAAGGAAGAGATCGGCATTCGCAAGACCGCCGAGCAGGTGTCCCAGACGGTGACGGACAGCGTTCGCCGTACCGAAGTGGAGGTCGAGGACGAGCGTGGGCAGAAAAGCGCCGGCGGCGTTGCCGGCGCGGACTACGCGCGCCAGATCGTGTCGCGCATGGACGTGATCGCGTCGGATGGCCAGAAGATCGGCACCGTCGATCATCTCGAAGGCAACGATCGCATCAAGCTCGCCAAAACCACGTCCCCTGACGGCCAGCACCACACGATCCCGCTGAGCTGGGTCGGCCGTGTCGACACGCACGTCCACCTGAACAAGTCTTCGGCCGACGCGAAGGCGGCCTGGTAACCGTTCCCGCCCGAACCCGATCAACAGTCCCGCCGAACAAGCATCGGCGGGACTTTCGTCGGCGGTCAGCGCGGCTGCGCCACCGTCCTGAGATAGGGCTTCAGCGTTGTGAAACCGCCGGGGTATGTCTGCCGGGCTTCGTCGTCCGAAACGCTCGCCGGGATGATCACATCCTCCCCGGGCACCCAGTCGGCGGGGGTCGCGACCTTGTGCCGCGCGGTCAGTCGCAGCGAATCGAGCGCCCTCAGGATTTCGCCGAAGTTGCGTCCGGTCGACATCGGGTAGGCCAGTGCGAGCTTGATCTGCTTATCCGGGCCGATCACGAAAACCGTGCGCACGGTGGCGTTGTCGGCGGGCGTCCGCCCTTCGGAGGACCCGCCCGCCGAAGCCGGCAGCATCCCGTATAGCTTGGAGATCGAAAGGTCCGTATCCCCGATCATGGGATAATTCGGCGCCGAGCCCTGGGTCTCCTCGATGTCCTTGGCCCACAATGCGTGAGACGCGATCGCGTCGACGGAAATCGCGATGATCCGGGTTGCCCGTTTGTCGAATTCGGGCTTCAGACGGGCCATCGCACCAAGCTCGGTCGTGCAGACAGGCGTGAAGTCTTTCGGATGGGAGAACAGGATCGCCCAGTGCCCGTCGATCCAGTCGTGGAAGCGGATGCGGCCTTCCGTGGTCTCCGCCGTGAAATCGGGCGCCGTCTGGCCAATCGAGAGCATGGTTCACCTTTGATGATGGCGGCCCGGCGGACATCGCAGGTGCCGCTTGGTCGGACTGGTCATCCCGCGGCCGCGTTGCGGCGCTCGGCCGGGATGATGGCGTTGGCGATGATCTCGCCGAACGGCCCCGCGTTGCGGGCCGGCCCACGGTCGATGCCCGTCGTCGCCTTGAGCGGCAGTTTGGGAAAGACGAGCTCGGCGAACCGGTAGCATTCCTCGAGGTGCGGGTACCCCGACAGGATGAACCGATCGATGCCGAGGGCCATGTACTCCCGCATACGGGCCGCGACCTCGTCGGGATCGCCGACGAGCGCCGTGCCGGCGCCCCCGCGCACGAGTCCCACGCCGGCCCAAAGATTGGGCGCGATCTCAAGGGTGTCGCGCCGGCCGCCATGAAGACGTGCCATGCGCCGCTGGCCGACGGAGTCGTAGCGCGCGAAAACCTTCTGGGCCGCCGCGATCGCGTCCTCGTCGACGTACCGGATGAGGTCGTCAGCCGCGGCCCATGCGTCCGCGGAGGATTCGCGGACAATGACGTGCAAGCGGATACCGAAGGAAAGAGTCCGCCCCTGTGCCGCCGCCGCGGCCCTGGCGGTCGTGATCTTGGCGGCGACATCGGCCGGCGGCTCGCCCCACGTCAGGTAGGTGTCGACATGCTCGGCCGCGACCCGTATCCCGGCGTCGGACGATCCGCCGAAATAAAGCGGCGGATAGGGGCGACGCACCGGCGGATAGAGCAACCTGCCGTTCTCGATTCGCAGGTGCTCGCCCGCGAACGTGACCGTCTCGAGCGCCAGCAGCCGACGGTAGATGGTCAGGAACTCGTCGGTGACGGCGTAGCGGTCGTCGTGCGGCAGGAACAGGCCATCGCCTTTGCCTTCCACGGGGTCGCCGCCCGTGACCACGTTGATGAGCAGGCGGCCGTCCGAGATCCGGTCGAGGGTCGCGGTCATGCGCGCCGCGACCGAAGGCTGCTGCAGGCCGGGCCGAACCGCCACGAGGAACCGCAAGCGCTCGGTCATCGGCGCGAGTGCCGAGGCGACCACCCACGAATCCTCGCAGGACTGCCCCGTCGGGAGCAGCACGCCGAAATAGCCCAGCTCATCCGCCGCACGCGCGATCCCGCCGAGGTAGCGCAAGGTGACGTGGCGGGCGCCGTGCTCGCTGGCGAGATGGCGACCATCCCCGTGGGTTGGAAGGAACCACAGCACATCGGTTTCCGACGCCGCGGGCGGGGGGTCTATAGGGGATTCGGGCATGGGGTCGATCCGCTTCGGGACGGGGATGAAGGGAACACCGGGCGGCGCGTTCGCGCCGCGGCCGGTCAGGGGCCGGGCCGCCAAACGACGTCGGCGACGCTGAGCGTTACCGGGATCAGGCCGAGCGCCCGGAACGTGTCGGCGACCTTTTGCTGGCTCGCCACGACATCGGCCGAGAGCGGGGCGACGCCATAGGTCTGACGGGCGAGCGCGGTCGCGATGACCGTCTCGGGGAGGCGGATCGCGCCGGCGAGCTCCCTGGCGACGGCATCCGGATTGCCGAAAGCCCAGCGGTCGGTGTCGGCCAGCGCCGCGATAAGCTCGGCGACAGCCGCGGGATGAGCCTCGGCAAACGTTCGCGCGGCGAAATAGAACTGGATGTTAGGCGCGATCCCTTCGCCGGTCGCGAGCGTCCTCGCCCCCGTGGCGGCCTGGGCCGCCGCGAGATAGGGGTCCCAGATCGCCCAAGCGTCCACCGCGCCCTGTTCGAAGGCGGCGCGCGCGTCGGCGGGTGCCAGGAATACTGGCTCGATGTCATGGTAGGCGACGCCGGCGTTCTCGAGCGCGCGCACGAGCAGGAAGTGCACGTTGGATCCCTTGTTCAAGGCGACCCGTTTGCCCTTGAGTTCCGACACGCCGTGGAGAGGGCTCGATCTCGGAACCAAAATGGCTTCGCCGCGGGGGGCAGCCGGCTCGTTGGCGATGTAGAGGAGCGGCGCGCCGGCGGCCTGTGCGAAGATCGGGGGCGCTTCGCCGGTCTGCCCGATATCGATCGCGCCGGCGTTGAGGGCCTCGAGGAGCGGCGGACCGGACGGGAACTCGGTCCAGGTCACCGCGAGGCCGAACCGCTTGAGCCGGTCGTCCAATCCCCCATGCGTCTTTAGCAGGATGAGGTTGCCGTACTTCTGATAGCCGATGCGTACCACGCCTTCCGCGGCGCGGACTGCCGTGGACGAAAGGACGAGCGTCAGCGCCAGGACCTGAACGACAAAGCGCGATGCAGGCATGGACGGCTCCTTCGCGGGTGGCCGGTCTGCGAGGCTGGCACGGGACCGAACCGTCCTGTGTTGACTTAGCTTATAGATATTGTCAACTTACAACAGGGTGTCGGGAGGGCTTGGGTGTTGGAATCGCGGTCCCGTTCCTCCCCGGCCCGGGACCTGCCGCGCGCACAGGAGCGCCCAAGCCGCGAGGCCGTCGTGTGGCTCCGCCGCTCGGAGGCCGCGACCTGGATCGTGCCAGGTCTGCTCGTCGTCGTCTGGCAGATTGCCGCGACGGCGGGCGCTTTGCCGGAAACGGTGCTCCCGCGCCCAACGGCGGTGCTCGCCGCCGGCTGGCAACTTACCCTTTCAGGGGAACTGCCGAAACACGTCGCCGTCAGCTTTCTGCGCGCGTCGGCCGGCCTCGCGGTGGGGGGCGGCATCGGCTTCGCGCTCGGCCTCGCCAACGGGCTGTGGCGCGCGAGCGAACGGCTGACCGACTCGACCTTGCAGATGGTGCGCAACATCCCCCATCTGGCCTTGATCCCGCTCGTCATCCTGTGGTTCGGGATCGGGGAAGGCGCCAAGCTGTTCCTGGTCGCGCTCGGCGTTTTCTTCCCCATTTACATCAACACGCTGCACGGCATCCGCGGCGTCGATCCCCAGTTGATCGAGATGGGGCGTGCTTACGCGATGACACCCGCCGCGCTGTTCCGCCGCGTCATCCTGCCCGGCGCCCTGCCCTCGATCTTCGTGGGTCTGCGCTTCGGGCTCGGGGTGATGTGGCTCACGCTGATCGTCGCCGAAACCATCGCGGCCCAGTCCGGCATCGGCTACATGGCCATGCAGGCGCGCGAATTCATGCAGACCGACGTCGTCGTGCTCGCCATCCTGGTCTACGCCTTGCTGGGCAAGCTCGCCGATGTCGTCGCGCGCGCCCTGGAGCGGCTCTGCCTGCAATGGCATCCGGCGTTCCAGGCGTGAGCGCGCCCGGGGCCCCGACATGCGCGAGCCCCGACGCTTCCGGCGAACGCCCGGCGCCGGCTCTGGTCGCCCCCGCGAGAGGGGTGGCCGTGACGGCACGCGGCGTCGGGCGCCGCTTCGGCGACACCGTCGTCCTTCACGACCTCGACCTCCACATCCCCGCGGGGCAGTTCCTCGCGGTCATCGGGCGCAGCGGTAGCGGGAAAAGCACGCTTCTGCGCATTCTGAGCGGTCTCGATCGGCCGACCAGCGGCGGCGTGCTGTTCGGGGGAGAAGACGGCGATCCCTCGCGAGCCGCCCGCATCATGTTTCAGGAGCCGCGTCTGCTGCCCTGGGCGCGGGTGCTCGCCAACATCGAAGTGGGGCTCGGCCCCGAGCCGGGCGCCGGCGGACGCACGATGGCGCTCGAGGCGCTCCGCGCCGTCGGACTGGAGGATAGGGCGGCGGATTGGCCGGCCGTGCTGTCGGGCGGGCAGAAACAGCGCGTCGCCCTGGCGCGGGCACTCGTGACCCGCCCCCGCCTTCTCGCGCTTGACGAGCCCCTCGGCGCGCTCGACGCGCTGACGCGGCTCGAGATGCAGGATTTGATCGAGGCGGCCTGGCGTGCCGGCGGCTTCACGGCCGTGTTGGTGACGCACGACGTGGCCGAGGCGCTGGCCCTGGCGGATCGGGTCGTTCTCATCGAACGGGGCGCGGTGACGCTCGACCTCCCCGTGCCCCTACCCCGGCCCCGCGGTCAAGGTTCGGTCGAGGCGGCACGGCTTCAACGGCTCATCCTCGCCCGCCTCGTTGGGCGCTCCCCCGGGGGAGCGTCGCCGCGATACGGATGACGTGATCCGCACCATGGAGACGACATCGCGGCCAAAGCCCGCGTCAGGCGCCCGGCCGGCCGAACAGGCGGCCCAGGAACGCGTAATATTCGGGCTGCCTCGTCCGTATCTCGTCGCGGTTGTAGGGTTCGCGCGCCAGCGCTCCGTTGAGGTAGCAGCTAGCCGTCATGGCGAAGAATTCCGCCGGGTTCGTCAACATGTAGGATCCCTGCTCGTACAGGCCGGAACTGACGGCCTCGTTGTAGAAGCGCAGGATGTCGGGGTTGCGGAAGCCCCCCGGAAGCCGGAACAGATGATAGGCGTGCATATATTCGTGCAGCAGGATGGGGCGCTGATCCGAGACCGGGGCGACGCCGATCTCCACCTCGCGGCCACCCCTGAAGTGTCCGCCGCCGCCGAATCCCGAGTTCGTCACCCGAATGGGCAGGCCGCGAAACATCCGCAGCATCCCGGCGCTGAGCCCGACCCGGTCGACGATATCGATCTGATGTTCTGCGGAGGCGACCGCGTTCGACATGTTCGGGCTCTCGCTCGCGGCCGAAAGATCGAGCTTGAAGCCGTGATAGCTGATATTCCCCCCGACGCGGCGCGCCGAACGGGGGCGGCCGGCGAAGCCGTAGCCGGGATAGGGGTCCGGCGGCCGTCCGTATCCACCGCCGAACCCGCGCTCGCCGGGCGGTCCTTCGAATTGCGCCTTGAACACATCGACCTCGGGCGACGCCGAATACGAGTCTCCCGCCAGGGCGCCGGGCGCCAGCGCGAGCATGGCGGCTACCGCGCAGATGAAAGCGCGCTTGAAACCCAGCATCGTCGTCCCCCAATCCGGCGTGTCCGCCCGCCGGATCGGCCGTAGGCGGGCCAGCTTCGCCGGGCGTCAGGCAAATGTCACGTGGCCGATTTACCGTGAATGAACGCCAGTACCGAGGACGCGCCACCCATGAGAACCGCCCTCCGCTTCGCCGCCGCGCTGGCCGCCGCCGTTTCGGCCCTGCCGGCCCTGGGGCAGACGCCCCGCCCGCACAACGTGATGCTGTTCGTCCCCGACGGGCTTCGCGCCGCCATCGTGCGTCCCGACACCGCCCCCGCCATGGCGGCGTTGCGGGACGCGGGCGTCTTCTTCCGCAACAGCCATTCGGTGTTCCCGACCTTCACGATGCCTAACGCTTCGGCGATGGCCACCGGGCATTTCCTCGGCGACACGGGCGTGTTCTCCAACTCGCTCTACAGCGGCTTCCCGGTGCCGACCGCCAACGCCTCGCTCGTGCCCTTCATCGAGAACGATCCCGTCCTGGGTGACATCGACGAACACTACATGGGCGACTTCCTCGACGAGGAAACGGTGCTCAAGGCCGCGCGCGAGGCGGGCTTCAACACGGCGGCCATCGGCAAGGTCGGGCCGGCCCTCATCTTCGACCATACGGCGCGCGACGGCTTGAAGACCGTGCTGCTCGACGACATGACCGGTGCCGCGACCGGCATCAGGCTCGCGCCCTGGCTGGCCGATCGCCTGCGTGCCGCGGGGCTCCCGCTCAAAGCCCCCACGCGGGGGGATAACGGCCAGCCCGGCACGGCGCTCGTGGCCGGAACGAAAAGCGCCAACGTCATCCAGCAGGCTTGGTTCGCCGACGCGCTGACCCGCGCCGTGCTGCCGAAGTTCAAGGAGGACGACAAGCCGTTCTTCGTCGTGTTCTGGTCGCGCGACCCGGACGGCACGCAGCACTATCAAGGCGACAGCCCTCAGAGGCTCGTGCCCGGGATCAACGGCCCGACCTCGCTCGCCGCGATCCGCAACGTGGACAACAACCTCGCCCAGATCCGGCAAGCCCTCGCGGACCTCGGCCTGGCGGACACGACCGACATCATCGTCAGCGCCGACCACGGATTTTCCACGATCTCGAAGGAAAGCGACACGAGCTTGTCGGCGAAGATCGCGACCGAGGGCGTGCCGGCGGGCTATCTGCCGCCCGGTTTCGTGGCGATCGATCTCGCCAAGCTCCTCGGCCTGCCTCTGTTCGACCCCGACGGCGCGGGCGCGAAGATCGCCGACGGACAACGCCCGAGGTACGGCAACGGCCTGCTCGGCGACGACCCGAAGAAGCCCGACGTGGTCGTCGCGTCGAACGGCGGTTCCGACCTCGTCTACCTGCCGAAAGCCGACACGGCCTTGGCGAAACGCGTCGTCGCCGCGCTGCTCGGGCAGGATTACGTGAGCGGGCTGTTCGTCGACGAATCGCTTGGCGCCTTCGCGGGCACGCTGCCGCTGGCCAGTGTGAACCTCAAGGGCGGCGCCCTGACGCCTGTCCCGGCCATCGTGGTCAACTTCCGTTCCTTCTCGACCGGATGCGCCGAGCCCACGCTGTGCACGGTCGAGGTCGCCGACACGTCCCTGCAGCAGGGCCAGGGCATGCACGGCTCCTTCAGTCGCGGCGACACCTGGAACTTCCAGGCCGCCATCGGCCCCGATTTCAAACAGGGCTTCGTCGACGACGCGCCCTCGAGCAACGCCGACGTCGGCCAGACGATCGCCGCCATCCTGCACGTCGCCCCGAAGAGCAAGGGCGTGCTCGTCGGCCGGGCGCTGGTCGAAGCGCTGCCGAACGGAGCCATGCCCGAGGTGACGCGGGGCCGTCTCGCGTCCGAACCGACGGAGGACGGGCTCGCGACCGAACTGGAGTATCAGGCGGTCGGCGGCACGCGCTATTTCGACGCGGCCGGCTTTCCCGGGCGCACGGTGGGGTTGAGGCCGGGCCGCTGAGTTCGAGGGGCCGCGCGCGAGCCCCACCTCGGTTCCCGATCAGGCATCGATGGAGTCTGCGGCGCTCGTCGCCTCAGGCGCGGCAAGGCCATCCCCTCTCAGCCCGTCCAGGTGGAACTGGTCGCCACGCGCATCTCGGATTCGACCTCGACAGGCTCGCCCGGTCGCCGCGCAGCCTGGCAGGTCGGGGATTTGGGCCGAACGGTTGTTGTCCGCTTTTGCGATCGCCGCGGCGTAGCGCGGCTACTCCCGCACCACCCGGACGGCGCCGCGCGACGCACTCGTGGTCATCGACGCGTAGGCCCTCAGCGCCGTCGTCACCTTGCGCTTGCGGACCTCCGCGGGCTTGAAGCCGGCCTTTCCGCGCGCGACCTCCGCCGCGCGGCGCGCGGCGAGCTCCGCCTCCGGCACGTCGAGCCGGATCGAGCGGTTCGGGATGTCGATCGCGATGCGGTCGCCCTCACGAACGAGCGCGATGGCGCCGCCTTCGGCGGCTTCGGGCGACACGTGGCCGATGCACAGGCCCGAGGAGCCGCCGGAAAAACGGCCGTCGGTGACGAGCGCGCAAACCTTGCCGAGCTTCTTGGATTTCAGGTAGCTCGTCGGATACAGCATTTCCTGCATGCCGGGGCCGCCGCGCGGCCCCTCGTAGCGGATCAGCACCACGTCCCCCGGCACCACTCCGCCGGTGAGGATGCCGTCGACGGCGGAATCCTGGCTCTCGAACACCCGTGCGATGCCCTCGAACACGAGCACGGAGGGGTCGACGCCCGCCGTCTTCACGATGCAGCCTTCCTCGGCCAGGTTGCCGTAGAGAACCGCCAGGCCGCCGTCCTTGCTGTAGGCGTGCTCGGCGTCACGGATGACGCCCCCGGCGCGGTCGAGGTCGAGGTCGAGGTAACGCCGTTCCTGGCTGAAGGCCACCTGGGTCGGCACGCCGCCCGGCGCCGCCTGGAAGAATTGTTTCACGCTGTCGCTTGGCCGGCGCTTCACGTCCCAGCGGTCGAGCGCGGCGCCGAGACTCTCGGCGTGGACCGAGCCCGCGTCGGCGTGGATGAGGCCCGCGCGGTCGAGTTCGCCAAGGATCGCCATGACGCCGCCGGCGCGGTGCACGTCCTCCATGTGCACGTCCCCGCGCGAGGGCGCGACCTTGCACAGGCACGGCACGTGCCGCGACAGCCTGTCGATGTCGGCCATCGTGAAGGCCAGTTCGGCCTCGTGCGCGGCGGCCAGGAGATGCAGCACCGTGTTGGTCGAACCCCCCATGGCGATGTCGAGCGTCATGGCGTTCTCGAACGCCGCGAAACCCGCGACCGCGCGCGGCAGCACGGACCGGTCGTCCTGCTCGTAGTACCGGCGCGCGAGATCGACGACGAGATGGCCCGCCTCGACGAACAGGCGGCGGCGGTCGGCGTGGGTGGCGAGCGTCGAACCGTTGCCGGGCAGCGCCAGCCCGAGGGCCTCCGTGAGGCAGTTCATCGAGTTGGCGGTGAACATCCCCGAACACGAGCCGCAGGTCGGGCAGGCCGAGCGCTCGATGACCTCGACTTCGTCGTCCGTCACGCTGTCGTCGGCGGCCGCCACCATGGCGTCCACGAGATCCAAGGCCTGCACCTTGCCCCGCAAGGTGACCTTGCCGGCCTCCATCGGACCGCCGGACACGAACACGGACGGGATATTGAGCCGCAGGCTCGCCATGAGCATGCCGGGCGTGATCTTGTCGCAATTGGAGATGCACACGAGGCCGTCGGCGCAATGCGCGTTCGCCATGTATTCGACGCTGTCGGCGATGATCTCGCGAGAGGGCAGGCTGTAGAGCATGCCGTCGTGCCCCATGGCGATGCCGTCGTCGACCGCGATGGTGTTGAACTCCTTGGCGACGCCGCCCGCCGCCTCGATCTCGCGACAGACGAGCTGGCCCAGATCCTTCAGGTGGACATGGCCGGGCACGAACTGCGTGAAGGAGTTGGCGACGGCGATGATGGGTTTGCCGAAGTCGCCGTCCTTCATGCCCGTCGCGCGCCACAAGCCGCGCGCCCCCGCCATGTTGCGGCCGTGTGTGGTGGTGCGGGAACGATACGGGGGCATGGGGAACTCGGGATCCACGCGGGGGGCGGTGCCGCGTCATAGCCCCGTCCATCGCGCGCGCCAAGACGAAAGGGCCGCGTCCGCGGGACGCCGTGCCGCTCCCCCTCAGTCCACCTCTTCCGGCTCGAACACGCCGCGGTCGGCGCCGCCCACCAGGATCTCGCGTTTTCCCGCGTGGTTGGCGGGCGCCACGATGCCTTCCTTTTCCATGCGCTCCACCAACGAGGCGGCCTTGTTGTAACCGACCTGCAGGCGGCGCTGGATGTAGGAGGTGGAACACTTCTTGTCGCGCAGCACGACCGCGACGGCGCGGTCGTAGAGGTCGCCCGCCTCCTCGGCGTCGAGGGTGCCGGGGAGCGGCGCCTCGCCCTCGCCGTCGCCGGCCCCCTCCACCTCTTCGGTGATCGCGTCGAGGTAGTCGGGCCGGCCTTGCGCCTTGAGGTGGGCGACGACGCCCTCGACCTCGCCGTCGCTGACGAACGGCCCGTGCACGCGGCTGATGCGGCCGCCGCCCGCCATGTAGAGCATGT
>CAXTIC010000003.1:0-114744 GCA_964244255.1 uncultured Lichenihabitans sp.
GACTTGCCCGATCCCGAAGGCCCCACGATGCCGACGACCTCGCCCGCCGCGATGTCGAGCGACACCTTGCGCAGGGCCTCGGGCAGTTCGGGGCGGTAGCGGAACGACACGTCGCGAAGCTCGATCGCGCCGAGCGGCGCCGGGTGCGCATCGGTCGACTGCACGTGGTTCTCGATCGGCGCGTCGAGGACGTCGCCGATGTGTTCGAGCGAGACCTGCATCTCCTGAAAGCTTTGATAAAGCTGCGCGCTTTTGACGATCGGCTGCGTCATCCGGTTCGAGATCATGCTGAACGCGATCAGTTCCCCAACCGTCAGGTGGCCCGAAAACACCTGCTCGGTGCCGAAGAACAGGACCAAGGCCGTGGTCATCTTGGGGATGAACTGGATGCCGGTCTGGGACAGTTTCCCCAGCATGGAGGTCTCGAAGCCCATCCGCACGAAGGCCGCCAGACGCTCCTCCCAGAGTCTCTGGAAGATGGGCTCGACCGCCGACGCCTTTATCGTCTGGATTCCGACGACCGATTCGACCAGCAACTGCTGACCCTTCGACCAGCGCCGAGCCTTGTCATTCAGCTTCCGCCGGTAAGCCGGACGCATCAACAGGCCGATCACGAGGTAGAGCGGACTGACTAGCAAAATGATAAGGGTCAGAAACGGTGAGTAAATATACAAAACGGCAATGTAAATAAAAATGAACATAAGGTCTATGACCGATGGCAGCCCCTGGTCGGTCATGAACTGCCGAACGGTTTGAATTTCGCGCGCGCGGGTGACGATGATTCCGGCGGCGCGGCGCTCGAAATACGCGATCGGTAGGCGTACGAGATGGGCATAGAGCTTGGCGCCAAGTTCGATGTCGATGCGATTGGCGGTATGATTGGTAAAATATGTGCGCAGATACTTCAGGCTGCTGGAAATGAACGCGATCAGCACCATGATGGAGATCACGACGACGAGCGTGCCGTAGCTCTTTGAAACCAGGACCTTGTCGACGACGATCTGGAAGGCGAGCGGCGTGGCCAGATTGAGCAGGTTGATGAAGAACGAGGTGACGAGGATGAGCGCGATGGTTTCAGGGTAGCGCCTCAGCGCCGGGATGAACCAACTCACGCCGAATTTCAGGTGCCCGGCCGCGAGCCCGGCGGTCTTGCCGACCAGGATCACGTCGTGGTCGAGCCGCGCCAGCACGTCCTCGATGGGAAGGTTCTCTTGGCGCCGGGTCACCGGATCGGTCACCCGATAGAGGCCGGGCGTCGTTTCCTGGCCGAACACCGCCCAGGTCCCGTCCTTCACCTTTATGATCGCCGGAACCGGAATGGCGCGCAGGCGCCTCGCGGATGGATTGCGCAGCACGCGCGCCCTCAAGCCCGCCATCCCCGCCGCTCGTGCGAGGTCTTGAGCCGTGGGCGGGACGTCGCCCAAGGCCATCTGCTGCGAAAACTGCGCCGCCACGGCCTGGACGCCATGGTGTTTGGCGACCTGGGCCACCGCCAGGAAGCCTCCGTTGAAGAGTGGTATGGCGTCGGATTGCGGCATGCGCTGGTCTACGTTTTCCTCGAAGGGCCTACTATAAGCGGGCTGGCGGCGTTTGGTCGCCCTCTGGGTTCGTGGGCCGCTTCGTCGGCGCTCGCCGCCTGTCCTCGTTCCGGTGCAAACCATGCGTCCCGTTCTGGTCACCGGCGCCGCCGGCTTCATCGGGTTCCACGTCGCGCGTCGACATCTCGCCGAGGGACGCGCCGTCGTCGGCGTCGACAATCTCAACCCTTACTACGACCCGGGGCTCAAGCGTGCGCGCCTCGCCGCGCTGGGGCCCGACCAAGCCTTCACCTTCGTCGAGGCCGATGTCGCCGACGCCCACGCCATGGACGCGCTGTTCGCGGAGCACCGGTTCGGCACGGTCGTCCACCTCGCGGCCCAAGCCGGCGTCCGCCACTCGCTCGAGGCTCCGTTCGCCTACACGCACAGCAACATTACCGGATTTCTCGCCATCCTCGAAGCGTGCCGGCGGCATCCCGTCGAACACCTCGTCTACGCGTCGTCCAGTTCCGTTTACGGCGCGACGACGAAAATCCCGTTTTCCGAGCTCCTGCCGGCCGACCATCCGCTGAGCCTCTATGGCGCCACCAAGAAGGCGAACGAGCTTTTCGCCCATTGTTACGCGCACCTGTTCGAAATCCGCGTGACGGGGCTGCGGTTCTTCACGGTTTACGGGCCGTGGGGACGGCCCGACATGGCATTGTTCTTGTTTACCAAAGCGATCCTCGCGGGCCAACCGATCCGGCTGTTCAACCACGGCCAGATGGCGCGCGACTTCACCTTTATCGACGACGTGGTGGAGGGGGTGGTGCGCGTTGGGGACCGACCCGCGACGGCGAATCCGCTGTGGTCGGGGAGCGCGCCCGACGCGGCGAGCTCCGCCGCCCCCTACCGCCTCTACAACATCGGCGGCGACCGCCCCGTTTCGGTCCTGCGCCTGATCGAAATCCTCGAGAACTGCCTCGGCCGCAAGGCGGTCACGGAACTGCTGCCCATGCAGCCGGGCGATGTCCCGGTCACCGCGGCCGACGTGACGGCCCTGCGCCGCGACGTGGATTTCGCGCCCTCCACGAGCCTGGAAGTGGGCGTCGAACGGTTCGTGGAATGGTACCGGGACTTCTATGGCGCTTGACGACGCGGGTGGGGGTCGGAGCGTTTCACGACGCCCGCTCCGGTGTCGGCTCGGCCCGCAACCAGCGACCGAGCGTCACGCCGTCCCCGGTCTCGATGGCGTCCGCCACCCGCCGGCCGATCGCCGCGCCGAACTTATAGGCGTGCCCCGAGCATGCGGCGACCACGACACCCTTACCCCGCTGGAGCGAGAAGAAGGTCGAGTCGGGCGTGAACGTGTAGGCGCATGTCACCACGCTTCGGACCCGGTAGTCTCCGATGCGCGCGAAGGGCGGCGAGAACAGATCGCGGATGCGTTCGCCTTCCCCGGGTTCGGGGACGCGGCGCAGCTCCGGGTCGGCGGACGGCCGTTTGTGCGCTTCCGCACCGAATTTGAGCCCGGTCCCATCCACGGGCGGAATGACCCAAGCGTCGGACGCGCCGCCGATGTCGAGGATGGCCGGTGCCTCCCGCCAGGCGGCCTCGAGATCGGCGGGAGGGGCAAGATAGGCCAGCGCCGTGCGAAAGATCGCGAGTTGGCTCGCCAATTCCGGGCAAAGCCGCAGCACCCAGGCGCCGGCCGCCACCACGAGCGCGTCGGCGGAAAGCGTTTCCCCCGTCGCCAGGGTCACGCGCGCGCGATCGAGATCGACCGCGTCGACCCGCGTTTGCGTGCGCAGGACCACGCCGCGCGCGGCCAGCCGACGGCCGAGATCCCGGGCGATCCGCTCGCACAGCAGAACCCCGCCCTCCGCGCTGAGGTAAGCGTAGCGGAACGTCGCGGGATCGAGGAACGGGTACCGCCGCGCGGCTTCGGCCGGCGTGAATTGTTCATAGGGGTGGCCGGTGCGGTCGAGCCCCTCCCGGAACTGTTCGGCGCCGTCGCCGGACAATTGCGATATCGCCAGCACGCCGCAGTCCTCTTGATGCCGCGCGCCGAGGTCGGCCCACATCTCGTTCCACGCCGCGAACGCTTCGGTGATGGTGCGGGCGTAGCCGTCCGCGGCGCCGTAGGCGCGGCGGATCATGCGGTGCTGATCGCCCGACGCCGACAGGGGGTTCGGGATCGGGCCTTGTTCGACGAGGGTCACGGCGTGCCCGCGCTTGTCGAGCGCCCAGGCGGACGACAGGCCGGCGATGCCGCCGCCCAGCACCGTTACCCTCATGTCGCCCGACGCCTTCGACGGGAGCGGCCGTTTCCGCAGGGCTCGCCACCGCCACGATCGCGGTCCGCGCTCGCGCTCGGCGCTCCCGGAGACCGGCGGGGTAACCCGATCAGGTCGTCGCCCGGGAGGGGGTCCATGACAGTCCCGTGGTTGGAGGGCGGCACGCGGGTCAGCCTTTGAAGACGGCGTCCTTACCGGCGAGATGCGGCCCGATCAAGCTCAGGTCGGCCGCGCCCAGACGGTCGGCCGCCGTCCGCGCCTGGTGCCAGTAGGGGTAGGCGAGCGGCCTGCCGCTCACCCCGTCGAGCTTCGCGACCTCCTCGGCGCCGAGCTTGAGGTCGCCAGCCCCGAGGTTCTGCGCGAGCTGATCGTCGTTGCGGGCGCCGACGATGACGGATGTCACACCGGGACGTTGCAACAGCCAGGCGAGCGCCACCTGGGCCGGCGGCACGTTCCGGGCTTCGCCGATGGCCACCACGACCTCGACGATATCGTAGAGCCGCTCCTGGTCGTGGATCGGCGGTTCGGTCCATTCGGCGACGAGGCGCCCTTCGGGGTGCGGCCGGCCGCGCCGGTATTTGCCCGACAGGAGTCCGCCCGCGATGGGGCTCCACACCAGGATGCCGAGTCCCTGGTCGAGGGAGATCGGCACGAGCTCCTGTTCGGCCTCGCGCGCCTGCAGCGTGTAGTGGATCTGCTGGCTGACGAAGCGGGGCAGACGATCCCGCGCGCCGATCGCCAGCGCCTTCATGAGGTGCCAACCGGAAAAGTTGGAAGCGCCGACGTAGCGGACCTTGCCCTGGCGCACCAGCAGGTCGAGCGCGTCGAGGGTTTCCTCGAGCGGCGTGATCCCGTCCCATTCGTGGCACTGGTAGAGGTCGATGACGTCCGTCCCGAGCCGCTTGAGGCTCGCCTCGCAGGCGCGGACGAGGTGGAAGCGCGACAAGCCCCGGTCGTTCGGGGCCTCGCTCATGGGGAACCGCGCCTTGGTGGCGACGAGCAGCTTGTCGCGCCGCCCCGCGATGGCTTCCCCGACGATCTCCTCAGACAGCCCGACGGAGTAGATGTCGGCCGTATCGAAAAGATTGATGCCGGCGTCGAGGCACATGTCGATCTGCCGGCGCGCCCCGGCGACATCGGTCGAGCCGACCTTGCCGAACTGGCCCTTGCCGCCGAACGTCATGGTGCCCATCGTCAGCACCGAAACCTTGAGGCCGGACCGGCCGAGCGTGCGATATTCCATGGCGGACGTTCCCTGACGGCCGGTGGCGCGTGGACCGGCTCGTGCCGCCAACGCGCGGGGACCGGCGCGCGTTGCGCGCGAATCGATCCGGGAACGCCCGCGCACCGGCTTTCGGCGAAGCGGGGCGCCCGCTCGTACGCCCCGCCGCCCACGCCGCGTGACCGGTCGAAGACGTGTCGCGGACGAGCGCTCCGCCCACGACCGAGAGCGGGGCGCCGCGGCCCGGCCGTCGCGTCATGCGAAGTGGAAATCGCCCGGGTGATGCGCCAGTTCGGCCTTGCTCACCCCCGCGAGCGTGATCGAGTCGGTGGCGTTGAGGTGGATCACCGCTCAGGCACACGGTCGGCTTGTCGGCGCTCATGGTCCGGTGCCGCCCATCCGCACGGTTCGTCGCAAGGCGATCGCTCGTCCCCGGTCGGGGATAACAGCCCCGGTTCGAGATGCCCACCCTCGTCGCGCCTCGCGATCGTGAGATGCGGAGGGCGGGTGTAGTCGGCGTGGCAGCTTTGCTTTACGAGGGGCGCCGCCGTCCGTCTCGGCGCCACGCACGGGAGCCGGAAGAACAGAGCATGCCTTCGATCGACGCCTCCACCCTGCTGATCCTCGCCGGTGTGGCGCTCGTGGCGGGCTTCGTGGACGCCATCGCGGGCGGGGGCGGCCTGCTCACGGTTCCGGCGCTCGCGCTGGCCAACATCGACCCGCTCGCCGCGCTGGCCACGAACAAGCTGCAATCGAGCTTCGGATCGGGGTCGGCCGCGCTCGCCCTCGGGCGGGCGGGACACGTCGACCGCGGCGCCTCGCTGCCCCTGGCCGTCGCGGCGGCGCTTGGGTCGACAGCCGGCGCGCTCGCGTTGGCTTACGTTCCCCAGCGCGCCGTGAGCGTCGCCCTGCCTTTCGTGCTGTTCGCGGTCGCGATCTACTTCGCGCTGGCGCCGCGCCTCGGCGACGACGACCGGCGTCGCCTCGTGCCGTGGCCCGCCTTCGTCGGCGGCTTCGTGCCCCTGATCGGTTTCTACGACGGCCTGTTCGGTCCCGGCGCGGGCTCGTTCTACATGATCGGCTGCGTGGGCCTGCTCGGTTTCGGTCTCCTCAAGGCGACCGCGCATACCAAGATCGCCAACTTCGCCAGCAACGCCGCCGGGCTCGCGGTTCTGGCGCTTTCGGGCCACGTGATGTGGGGGCTGGGCCTCGCCATGGGCCTCGGGCAGTTCGTCGGGGCACGCATCGGTGCGGGGATCGCGGTGCGGCACGGCGCCAGGATCGTGAAGCCGCTCCTGATCACGGTCAGTCTGGCGCTCGCGATAAAGCTCGCGTCGGCGCCCGATCACCCGATCCGCGCCTGGGTGGCCGAACTGGCCGGGTCGCTTTCCGGGCCGGCCGCGCATTGAGCGGCCGGCGAGCCCATCGTCACGGCGACGGCAGCGGCTGCGGCTCGTCGGACAACGTGTGAAGATAATCGATGATGTCGGCGCGCTTCACGGCGTCCTTCTCCCCCGTGAAGGCCATCTTGGTGCCGGGCGCGTAACCTTTGGGATCGGTGATGAAGGCGTTGATCTTCTCGTAGTCCCAATTGCCGCCCTTGCCCTTCAAGGTCTCGGAATAGGAGAAGTTCGGGATCGACGCCACCTGCCGGCCGACGACGCCGTAAAGGGGGGGGCCGACCTTGGCGCCGGCGCCCTTGTCGAAATTGTGGCAAGCCCCGCAGGTCTTGGCGAAGCCCGCGCCCTTGCTCACGTCGGCCTTGGCGAGCAGGATCGGCAAGGGCTCGGCGGGCGCCGCGGTCGCGGCGTCGGCCATGCCGCCGCCTTCGGCCGGCGCGCTCGGCAGCTCGAAGCCCGGCTTCACCGGTACGCCCGGCGCGTAGATGTGCTCCGCGACCAGCCCCAAAGCCATGGTCAGCAGCAACGTCCCGAGCACGCCGCCGGCGATCTTGTTGACTTCGAACGAGTCCATAGGCGAGGACGCTCCCTGTCGGTCATGCGCCGAGGCCCGTGCGCTCAGGCGGCCGCAGGGCTCCAAGTGGCACTTTGACGGAACCTTGGCAACACGTATAAGCGCCCTCCGCGCGCTCCATTCTGCCCCACCGGCAGGCCCGCTTCGGCCACCGATCCGGCTCTGTTCCGCCCATGAACCCGGTCATCGTGATCCCCGCCCGCATGGGCGCCGTGAGGCTGCCCGACAAGCCGCTGGCCGATATCGGCGGCGTCCCCATGATCGTGCACGTGTGGCGGCGCGCGCGCGAGGCCGACCTCGGCCCCGTGCTGGTCGCGACCGACGACCGCAGGGTGGTCGACGCGGTCGCGGCCGAAGGCGGCCGGTGCGCGCTCACCCGGGCCGACCATGCTTCCGGGACCGACCGCATCCACGAGGCCGTCGAGGCGCTCGATCCCGACGGGCACCACGACGTGGTCGTCAACCTGCAAGGCGACCTGCCGACCATCGAGCCGGCAAGCGTCCGCCGCGCGGTCGCACCCTTGTGCGACCCGGACGTCGGTATCGCCACGCTCGCGGCGATCATCGCGCGCGACGCCGAAAATCGCGACCCGAATGTCGTCAAGGTGGTCGGCACGGTGCTGGCGCCGGAGCGCCTGCGGGCGCTCTACTTCACGCGCGCGACCGCGCCTTGGGGGGACGGACCGCTGTTCCACCACATCGGCCTCTACGCCTACCGGCGCCAGGCGCTGCGGCGCTTCGTGGCGTTGGCGCCCTCCCCCCTCGAGCGGCGCGAAAAGCTCGAACAATTGCGCGCGCTCGAGGCCGGCATGCGCATCGACGTGTCGGTGGTCGACGCGGTGCCCCTCGGCGTCGACACCGCCGCCGAACTCGCCCGCGCCCGGGCGATCCTGGCCTGGGGGCAGCCATGACCGGGCGCATCGCCTACCAGGGCGAAGCCGGCGCCAATTCGCACATCGCGTGCGCCGACGTGTACCCCGGCTGGGAGCCTTTGCCCTGCGCCACCTTCGAGGACGCGTTCGCGGCGATCCAGGACGGTCGCGCGGCGCTCGGCATGATCCCCATCGAGAACTCCATCGCGGGCCGCGTCGCCGACATCCACGCGCTGATGCCGCATTCCGGCCTGCACGTCGTCGGCGAATATTTCCTGCCCATCCATTTCCAGCTCATGGCCCTGCCCGGGGCGACGCTCGGCGGCTTGCGCAGCGTGCACAGCCACGTGCACGCGCTCGGCCAATGCCGCAGGATCATCCGGCGCCTGGGGCTTTCGGCGCACGTGGCGGGGGACACGGCGGGCTCGGCGCGCGAGGTGGCCGAATGGGGCGACCCGACGCGCGCCTCCCTGGCGCCCCGCCTCGCCGCCGCGATCTACAAGCTCGACATCCTCGCCGAGAACGTCGAGGACGAGGCGCACAACACCACGCGCTTCGTCGTCTTGTCCCGCGAGCCGGACGTGCCGGAGCCGGGCGACGGCCCCATCGTCACGACCTTCGTGTTCCGGGTGCGCAACGTGCCCGCGGCGCTCTACAAGGCGCTCGGCGGCTTCGCCACCAACGCGGTCAACATGACCAAGCTCGAAAGCTACATGGTGGAAGGCGAGTTCACGGCCACGCAATTCCTGGCCGACGTCGAGGGCCACCCGAGCGATCCGCCGCTCGCCCGCGCGCTGGAGGAGTTGGCCTTCTTCTCGCGCGAGGTCAGGATTCTGGGCGTCTACCCGGCCCATCGCTTTCGGGTGGGGACGGCGAAGGACGGGGGCGGCTGATCCGGCTCACGCGTCCGACCGACCCTGGGCCGATTCGGGCAGCCAATCGGAGAGGCCCTCGGCATCGACATCGTAGCGTCGATCGGCCAGCGCGGTGCGTCGCGCACCATCGGTTTCGCGATGGTCGTCGAGATCGCCGAGGGCGAGTCCAGCGGACCCTGCCCTTTCGTCGGCGACCACCCCCGGGAACGTCGGCCTCACGCTCGGCTTGCGGTCGAGAATGCCTTCGATCGCGACGCGCGCTTCCCGAACCGACCGCCGCCAGCCGTTGCGGGGGGCGCGGGCGGGTGAGAACGCCAGCTCGAGCACGTGCTGCGACCCGTCCGACCTGGGAATGGAGCGCCGAACGTTCGGACATCCCGACGCTCTCGATCCCGTCCGCCAGGTTCTGCCAGTCGATGCCGCGCTCGTCGCGGTTCGGCAACCCGACCCTCGACGCTTCCCGCAGCGCGTCGGCTTGTTCCCGCGCGTCCAGGCGAAAAGGCCCGTGTCGTGGACAGTTTCCTGCGCGATCATGGCGGCGCCGTGTCCAGGTCCGAGGCCTTCGTGATCCTATCAGCTTTCGCCGTCACCCTCCACCCACGTCCGCACGAGGTGGTGCGCGATGGCCATCGGCGACGGGCTCATCAGCCCCTCGGGATGCGTCCCGCCGAGCATGGCGCGGACCTCGTCGCGCGAAAACCAGCGCGCGTCCTCGAGCTCCTCGCGATCGATCGCGATCCCCGTCGATGTCGCCGTCGCGAGGCAGCCGACCATGAGCGACGCCGGAAACGGCCAAGGCTGCGACCCGAGGTAGGTGACCCAGCCCGTGGCGACGCCGGCCTCCTCCGCGATTTCCCGGCGCACGGCGTCCTCGATCGACTCCCCGGGTTCGAGGAACCCCGCGAGACACGAATACATCCTGGGCGGGAAGCGCGGCTGCCGGCCCAGCAGGCAGCGCTCGCCATCCGTGGCGAGCATGATCACCACCGGGTCGGTGCGGGGGAAATGCTGCGTTCCGCAGGCGGCGCATTCGCGGCGCCAGCCGGCCCCGGACATGTGGGTCGGCGCGCCGCAATTCGCGCAGAACCGGTGCTTCGAATGCCAATGCAGCAACGCCTTGCCCTGCGCGAGGGCGCCGAGGTCGGGCGCCGAGACCGCGTCCTCGACCGCCAAGGCGCGCAAACCCGCGAGGCGAAGATCGTCGCGAGCGGCGAGGTCCGCCGCGGCACGGTGATCGAGCAAGGCCGCGAAGGCCGGCCCCCGCGCGTCGAGCCCGAGGAACACGGTTTCCTCGATCTCGGCCAGCGCCGCGGCCTCCGCGAAACCGAACCAGGGGGTGGCCGTCGCGCCCTCGAGGCGCAGCACGACGGAATCGCTGACCACGGCCAGCACCCGCGCCGCCGGATCGGCGCGCAGGCCGGCGAGGAAGGCCGCGTCGTCGCGCCTGTTGGCCAGCCGGTCGAGCGCGTTGTGGGCGAAGCCGAGCGTTTCGGCGCGCGCGGAAAACGTTTCAGGGGTCATGAGAATCCCGACATCGGTTCGATGCGGTCGAGGGCGGGCGGATACGTGTGCCCGACGACGCCAAACAGTCCGCGCCGATCCGTCGCGTTGGCGTCCGCGGCGAGGCGGCGGCCATCACCAAAGACGCGGGACGCCGAACGCGTCGAACAAGCTTTCATTAGATGCCAAGACGGCATTTTCAAGAATGGCCTGTGCCGCCAGCAGGCGATCGAACGGGTCGCGGTGAGCAATGCCCAGGCTGCCGGCGAACGCGGCATGACGCACCGATACCGGCATCTGCCGAAGCCCTTCCGTCTTCAGCACGGTCTCGAAGTTCACGGAAAGCTCTTCGGCTTCGGGAAGCTTGCCCAGCCGGCTCTTGGTCGTCACTTCCATAGCGGAGGCGGCGCTGACGAAAACGGCGTTGGCCATATCGGCGATGGCCTGCTTCGCCCTGCGACCAGGGCGGGGTTGTCGTTCAGCCGCCATATCAGCGTGTGCGTATCCAGCGGGATGTTCATTCCCGGATCGGATTGCCGCCTTCCCAAGCCTCGACCTCATCGGAGGGCAGCGGCTCGAAAAAGGCGGGCGTGAGCGCGATTTTGCCTTTCATGGAACCGGGGCGTCGGGGCCGAAGGCCCTCGACCGGGATGAGACGCACCACCGGAACGCTACCCTTGGCGATCACGACGTCCTCTCCCCTGAGCGCCTCGGCGAACAATCGCGACAGACTGGTTTTAGCGTGATGAACGGTTACTGCCGTCACCGGAGTCTCCTTAGCTAAGTCATAGAGCTAAGTGCGGCGTCGATCAAGGAACCGGGCGCCGACGACGCCTGCTTTCGCCAACCGCCGGCGTCCAGGTGGGTGGCCGGGACAGAGCCAACCCCGCTCCCTTGCGCGGGTCGCCGCTTTCCTCCACATAAGGCGTGGGAGGTTGGCGGGGGACGTTTCACTCGCCAACCGGGTCAGGTCCGGAAGGAAGCAGCCCTAACGAGACCGAGCGGGTCTTCGTCCAGCCTCCTACTTCCTGGTCCGCAACGCCGGGTGCCGCGATCCGGACCGTGCTTCCTGCCAGCATGCGCCTGCGCGTCCGTCGGGTCGCCCCATCCGGGATCGGTGTTCGCCGCCGTGCCGCTCGACAACGCCTATAGGGTCCTGGCCCGCAAATACCGGCCCACGAGCTTCGACGACCTGATCGGTCAGGACGCGCTCGTGCGCACGTTGTCGAACGCGTTCGACCTCCGCCGCGTCCACCAGGCCTACCTGCTGAGCGGCGTGCGCGGTGTCGGCAAGACCACCACCGCCCGCATCATGGCGCGCGCGCTGAACTACCACCGCCCCGCGGAAGCGGGGCGCGACGCGATCGATGCGCCGACGATCCGCATGCCAGGCCTCGGCACGCACTGCCAGGCCATCATCGAGTCGCGCCACGTCGACGTGATCGAGATGGATGCCGCGTCCCACACCGGCATCGACGACGTGCGCGAACTGATCGAGGGGGCGCGCTACCGGCCGGTGATGGCGCGCACCAAGGTCTACATCATCGACGAAATCCACATGCTCTCCAAGCAGGCCTTCAACGGACTGCTGAAGACGCTCGAAGAGCCGCCCGACCACGTCAAGTTCCTGTTCGCCACGACCGAGGTCGACAAGGTTCCGGTGACGGTGCGCTCGCGCTGCCAGCGCTTCGACCTGCGGCGGGTCGAGGCCGACGTGATGATCGCCCATCTGGCGTCGATCTGCGACCGGGAAGGCGTCGCGGCCGAACCCGAAGCGCTGCAGGTGATCGCGCGCGCGGCCGAAGGCTCCGTCCGCGACGCCCTGTCGCTGCTCGACCAGGCCATCGCGCACGGGGCGGCGGAGGCCCGAGACGGCGCGCCTGCGGTCGCGGCGGGGCGCCTGCGCGCCATGCTGGGTCTCGCCGATCGCGCGCGGATCATCGACCTGTTCGAGGCCATCATGGGCGGCGCCGTCGCGCCGGCGCTCGAAACGCTCAAGCTGATGAACGACGCCGGCGCCGACCCCGGGCACGTGCTTTCAGATTTGGCGGACTTCGTCCACCTCGTCACGCGCTTGAAGCTGGTGCCGGGCGCCGCGGGCGATCCGGTCCTGACCGGGGAAGAGCGGAGCCGCGGCGCGGATTTCGCGGCGCGGCTGTCGGTGCCCGTGCTGACCCGTGCCTGGCAGCTCCTGGTCAAGGGCCTCGGCGACGTGAAGGACGCGCCGCGCCCGCTCGCGGCGGCCGACATGGTCCTCGTCAGGCTCGCCTGCGCGGCCGACTTGCCGACCCCCGACGAGGCTCTGCGCCGGCTCGCGGCGTCGCCCCGGGTCGGTGCGGAAGCGCAGCCGCCCGCGCCATCGCTGCCCCGGCCCGCCGCGCCAGCGGGCGGCATGGCGCTTGGCCGTCCGGCGTCCGCCGCCGGGGCGGCGATCGCCGGGCGTCCGCGCCCCGAGCCTTCGATCGATCCGGTCGAAGCTTCCGCCCCGCCCGGGGTGTCGCTGCGGGGCTTCGAGGACGTGGTGGCGATGGCGCAGAGCCGGCGCGACATCCAGCTCAAGACGGCCCTCGAGCGCGACGTGAAACTCGTGCGGTTCGAGATCGGCAGGATCGAATTCGAACTCGCGCCGAACGGCTCGCCCGCGCTCGCGGCCGACCTCATGCGGCGCCTCGGCGAGTGGACCGGTTTCCGCTGGATGGTGGCGGTCGTTTCGGCGGGCGGTGCCCCGAGCGTGAAGGAACGCGCCGACGCGGATGCGCGCACGCGGCGCGACGCGGTCGCGGCGGAGCCGCTCGTGCGCAAGGTCCTCGACACCTTTCCGGGCAGCGAGATCGTGGCCGTGCGCTCGCTCGGCGAGCCGGCGCCCGCGACGGCCGGCTCCGACCCGGCGCCCGACGAGGATGTCGTTTATGCCGACGACGCCGGCGAAGACGATCTTTGACACGAAGGAACCCCGCATATGGCCGATATCATGGGCTTGATGAAGAAGGCGCAGGAGCTGCAGTCCCGCGTGGCGGAGGTGCAGGCGGAGATCGAGAAGCTCGAGGTCGAGGGCGGCGCGGGCGGCGGTCTCGTCCGGGTCACCCTGACGGGCAAGGGCGCCCTCAAGGGACTGGCGATCGACGCTTCGCTGCTTAAGGCCGACGAGAAGGAGATTCTCGAAGACCTCATCGTCGCGGCCCACGCCGATGCCCTGGTGAAGGCCGAGCGGCTGAAGGAAGAGAAGATGAAGGTCCTGACCGCCGGCCTGCCGCTGCCGCCCGGCATGAAGCTGCCGTTCTAGGACGTGACGCGCGGACTCCGCGACCGCCCACGATCGTCGACGCCGTGAGCGAGCGCGTCGCGGGGCCGGAAATCGAACGGCTGATCCAGCTCCTGGCGCGGCTGCCGGGGCTCGGGCCGCGTTCGGCTCGGCGCGCCGCGCTCCACCTGATGCGCAAGCGCGAGGACCTCCTGTCGCCCTTGGCCGACGCCCTGCGGGTCGCGCGCGACCGCATCGTGACGTGCGAAAGCTGCGGTTCGATCGACACCGTCGGCCCTTGCACGATCTGCCGCGACGAGCGCCGCGACGCCACGCTGCTCGTCGTGGTCGAGACCGTGGCTGACCTTTGGGCGCTCGAACGGGCCAAGGCGGTGCGCGGCCGCTACCACGTGCTCGGCGGCACCTTGTCGCCCCTCGACGGGGTCGGCCCGGAGGATCTCAACCTGGCCGGGCTCGCCGACCGGGTCGCCCGCGACGGCGTCCGTGAGGTGATCCTCGCGGTCAACGCCACCGTCGACGGGCAAACCACGGCCCATTACGTGACCGACCTGCTGTCCCACCTGGGCGTGACCGTGACCCGGCTCGCGCACGGCGTCCCCATCGGCGGCGAACTCGACTACCTCGACGAGGGCACCCTGATGGCCGCCATCAGGTCGAGAACGGTATTTTGAGGCGCGGCGGCGTTCGGGTGAAGCAGCGGGACCCCGTTGCGTCCGCAAGGAGCGCGGATGTCCGCCTGCCCGGCCTTCGCGAGGGAGCGAAGCCCTCGTGGCGGCGCGCGCGGCGCCGTGGCGATCCGGTGCAGGGGCGCGACCGGGTCGCTCCGCTTGCGGGGTCGCGCGAACCCGCGAGCCGAATGGTCACCAACGGGTGGGAAAACAGGCTTCACCCACCGGGATCGGCCGAAAGCCTGTCGGAAGCTCGCAAGGACCGGACCCGGAGGCGCTCTGAATCCGCCCGCCCGTTCGGGACGGTTATGCGGGTGTCGACAGCGTATGCGGGTTGCCGCGCCGGCCCTTTCCTGTCATATTCGTGTCGCTCGAAAAGCCATGCGGGAGAGACCTCCGGTTCAGGAACCGGGGGCGCCGACGGAGCAACCGCCCCGGAAACTCTCAGGCAAAAGGACCGCACGGCGAGAGCACTCTGGAGAGAGGCGTGATCCCACGCCCGCCGAAGGTGACGTCCGCGTCCTGCCCCGAGCGCACCCGCGTCGGGCCGTTCACAGCGGATCAATCTCTCAGGCACCCGTGACAGAGGGGGACGCGAGGGGGAGGGCTTTGCCCTGCTCCTGGTGCAACCCGCGAATCACGAGGTCGCGTTCATGACTCACGTCGCCGTCATCGGGGCCGGCATCACCGGCATCACCACGGCCTACGCGCTTGCCGAGCGCGGCTACGCCGTGACGGTCTTCGACCGGCATCGCTACGCCGCGATGGACACGTCCTTCGCCAATGGCGGACAGCTTTCCGCGAGCAACGCCGAAGTCTGGAACGCCTGGCCGACGGTGATGAAGGGCATGAAGTGGCTGACCAGGGCCGACGCGCCCCTGTCGCTGAACCTCAAGCCGAGCTGGCACAAGTATTCGTGGCTCGCGGAATTCGTGGCCAACATTCCGAACCATGACCGGAACACGATCGCGACGGCCCAGCTCGCCATCGCGGCCCGCCTCACGCTGTTCGCCTGGGCCAAGCGCGAGGGGATCGATTTCGATCTCGAACGGCGCGGCATCCTGCACATCTACCGCGACAAGGCGGGCTTCGACCAGGCGTCGGCGGTCAACCTGCTGTTGCGCCAGGGCGGGCTCGATCGCCGCCCCGTGACGCCCGACGAGATGCGCGACATCGAGCCCAACCTGAGCGGCACGTTCCACGGCGGCTTCTTCACGCCTTCGGACGCCACGGGCGACATCCACAAGTTCACGCGCGGCCTCGCGGCGGCGTGCGCGCGGCTGGGCGTGCGTTTCGTTTACGACGCCGAGGTGCGGACGATCGCTCCGGACGCCGACGCGCGTTACGCCGTGAGCTGGTCGGAGGCGGGCGCCCCCATGGGGACGCATGCGGCGCCCGAGCGGGTCGATGTGGACGCGGTCGTGGTCTGCGCCGGGCTCGCCAGCCGCCGCTTCGCGGCGATGCTCGGCGACCGGGTCAACATCTATCCCGTCAAGGGCTATTCGATCACGGTCCATCTCGACGATGCGGGCCGACGCGGCGCGCCCTGGGTCAGTCTGCTCGACGACGAGACCAAGATCGTGTCGAGCCGCCTCGGCGCCGACCGTTTCCGCATCGCCGGAACCGCCGAGTTCAACGGCGAGAACCGCGACATCCGCATGGATCGGATCAGGCCTCTGGTCGATTGGACGCGCCGGCTGTTCCCCGATGTCGATACGAGCCGCGTGGTGCCCTGGGCGGGCTTGCGCCCGATGCTGCCCGACATGATGCCCCGTGTCGGCCGGGGCAATCGCGTCGGCGTGTTCTACAACACCGGCCACGGCCATCTCGGCTGGACGCTCGCGGCCGCGACCGCCGAACTGGTGGCCGGGACGGTTGCCTCCGACCTGCCGGCGCCGACGGGCGCCGCACACGCCGCCGCGGCCTGAGGGATGCCGATGCGGCCTGGCCGACGGACGGCCTCCCCTCCGGGACGACAGGGGCTCGCTGCGGCCCTGGGCGTCGCGCTCGTGATCGCGGCCATGCCGTCGCGATCCCATCGGGCGCAGGCGTTCGCCTGCGCGGCCGCCGCCAGCCCGGCCGAGAAGGCGCTCTGCGCGAGCCCGGAAGCCAAGGCCTCCGACGAGGCCATGGGGGCGGCGTTCGGGACGCTGAAGGCCTCGCTCGATACGGCTCAGGCCAAGGCGCTGCTGGCGAACCAGCGCGGGTGGCTGCGGGAGCGCAACGCCGGGTGCGCCGACGCGGCCGGCATGGTTCGATGCTTGACGGGCAGGAACCGCGAGCGCGTCCGGTCCCTGCTGGCCACGCCGGGCTCCGGTCCCGGCACGCCGGGCCGGCTGGTTCCCGTCTTCGTCGCCCGGCAGGGCAACCGAACCGATTACGGCGTGGACGTGCTGCTCTACCGCTTCGCCGCCCCGGATACGCCGGGCGAGAAGGCGTTCGACGCCGCCGTGGACAGGATGCTGGCCGAGGTACCGACGAAGAAGGACGAGCCGGACGATCTCACCTGGACGCATGAGCGGACGGCGTCGATCGCCTACGCGTCCGACCGGCTCCTTTCCGTCGCCGTCACGGGTTACGACTTCACGGGCGGCGCCCATGGGCAACCGTCGTACAGCACGATCAATGTCGACCTGCGATCCGGCCGAACCCTCGACATCCAGGATTTGCTCGACAGCGCCGGGCTCGCCCGGGCGTTCGCCCGTTGCATGGTCGACATCGCCGCGGCGAAGAAGGAGCGCGACGCCGATATGGCGGACAACGAGCAAAAGGCGGAAACCGAGAAGGGGGTGCGATCGGGCCTCGCGAACCTTTCGAGCTGGCAATTCGGCGCCGACCGCGCGACCGTGACCTTCGAACCCTACGCCCTCGGCTCCTACGCCGAAGGGTCCTACACCTGCGCGCTCCCCTACGCCGAGCTCAAGACTTACGCCAGGAGCCCCTTTCCGCTGCCGGCGCCGTGAGGAACCCGCCCTGACGGAAAGCGGTATCCGTCGACCTCGATGCCGGGCCCTGGCCCCGGGCGCCCGGGATTGCGCGCGCGGGGTCCCGGAGGGTAGGCTGCGCCATGTCCCGCGTTCACATTTCCTCCGGTTCCGTGTTCGAGGAAGGCATCGGCTACGCGCGCGCCGTGGTCGACGGCGACTGGGTGTTCGTGTCCGGGACGACCGGCTTCGACTACGCGACCGGGGCGATTTCCGAGGACGTCGTCGAACAGGCCGAGCGCTGCCTCGCCAACATCCGGGCGGCGCTGGCGGAGGCGGGTTTCGCGTTCGACGACATCGTCCGTGTCCGCTACATCCTGCCGGATCGTGCGGATTTCGCACCGTGCTGGCCCCTGCTGCGGCGGGACTTCGGGCCGGTTCGGCCGGCCGCCACCATGATCGAGGCGGGGCTCGCCGATCCCCGCATCAAGATCGAGATCGAGGTCACGGGCAAACGCCGCACATGACGGCGTCGGCGCTCACGCCTCGCGGCGGACAGCCTGCGGCGGTGCGCGAGGATCATCGAGCGGGCGAGGGCCTCGCCGAGGTCGACCCCCCGCTCGGTCCGCACGGGCTCGGGATGAGGCCCCTCGAACGCGGGGACGCACGACCCTGCAAGTCGCTTCGCGTCGGCCGACGACCTCGTCACCTGCCGGGCAGCATCCTCCCCCGCTTCGCGGGTGAGGACGCGCGTCGCTCACGTCAAAGATAAGTCGAACGGTTCACTCGGGCCGGAGGTGCCGCCGCCCCGATGAAGCGCCTCGGCCCAGCCGCGCACGACGCCCTCCCCGCCTCGGTCCGCCGCCCGGCCTACGACCGGGCGCGACTCGCGGTCGGCATGGCCCACCTCGGCGTGGGCGCGTTCCATCGTTGCCATCAGGCCGAGTTCACCGACGACATGCTGGAGCGGCGCTTTCGGCCCGTGGGGCAGCGTCGGCATCAACCTGCGGCCCCCGGCTCTCGCCGAGGCCTTGGGGGGACAGGACGGGCTGCTCGTCCGCCGGCTGCGTGCCGAGGGCACGCCCGACGACCATCGGTTGATCGGCTGCGTCCGGGCCGTCATCGACGCCGACACCGACATCGAAGCCGCGCTTCCTGCGCGCCCTCGCGACGGAGCGACGATGATGACACAACCCCTGCGCGTCCTCGTGGTCGGCCTCGGCCACATGGGTCTGAGCCACGCTCGCGCCTACGGGAAGCTCGACGGCTTCGCGCTCGCAGGCCTCTGCGCGCGCGGCGTGGCGGACCGCCACGACCTGCCGCCCTCGTGGGCCGGCGTACCGCGTTTCGCGGACTACGGGGAGGCTCTCGCCACGCTCGAGCCCGATATCGTGTCGATCAACACCTGGCCCGACACGCACGCCGACTTCGCGGTGCGCGCCTTCGAGAGCGGCGCCCACGTGTTCATCGAGAAGCCGCTCGCCGAAACCGTCGCCGACGCGCGACGCGTGGTCGAGGCGGCGGTGCGCCGCAAACGCAAGCTCGTGGTCGGATACGCGCTCCGCCACCACCCGAGCTGGATCAAGCTCGTCGAGATCGCCAAGACCCTCGGCAAGCCCCTCGTGATGCGGATGAACCTCAACCAGCAGTCCATCGGCGACGCCTGGACCTGGCACAAGAACCTGCTCAAGTCCTGCTCGCCGATCGTCGATTGCGGCGTCCACTACGTCGACGTGATGTGCCAGATGACGGGCGCGAAACCCGTGCGGGTGCACGGCATGGGCGCACGGCTCAGCGACGAGATCGCCCGCGACATGTACAATTACGGCCAGTTGCAGGTGTTCTTCGACGACGGCTCGATCGGCTGGTACGAGGCCGCCTGGGGGCCGATGGTGAGCGAAACGGCGTTCTTCGTGAAGGACGTGGTGGGGCCGAAAGGCTGCGTGTCGATCGTCATGCCCGAGCATGGCGCGGGGACGGAAGCCGGCGCCTCGACGACGTCGTCGTCGTCCATGGACACGTACGGCAAGACGCGCGCGATCCGCTGGCACCATTCGGCGCTGAACGCGGATCAGTCGCTGGTCCGGGGCGACGAGGTGATCTCGACGGCGGACGAGCCCACCCACGACGAGATCTGCGAGCGGGAGCAGCTCTACCTGCTCGGCGCCATCCGCGACGACGTGGACCTTTCGGAGCATATGAACGCCGCGGTCGACAGCTTGCGCATCGTGCTCGCGGCCGACACCAGCATCCGCGAGCGGCGCGTCGTGGACCTTTGATCCCGGGTCGCGTCCGCAACGACCGCCGTCATGCCCGTGCTTGTCTCGCGGGCAGCCACGCGAACGCCGCCCGACGCGGTCGTGCCGCGTGCCGAATCGACCGCGAGTCCGCCCGCTACCTCTGCGCGGTCGCGAGCACCAGCCCGGCCACGAAGGCCGCGAGGTCGTCGGTGACGAAATCGACGTAGGGCTCCGCCGCGCCGGTCGCTTCCCAGGGCTCGCGGTTGTCGGCGCCGGCTTTCGTCGATGGCACGACGAGCACGGTCGCCATGCCGCGCGCGTGCGGCACGGCGAGGTTGCGGGCGATGTCCTCGAACATGGCCGCGCGCACGGGATCCACGGCGTGCCGGGCGAAGAAGCGGTCATAGGTCCCGGGGTCGGGCTTGGGCACGAGATCGGAGGCCACGATGTCGAAGACCGCCTCGAACGTGTCGCCGAAGCCGAGTTGCTCGGCTGTCCGCAGGGCGTGGCTGCACGATCCGTTCGTAAAGATGAGCTTGCGGCCGGGCAGCGCCGCGATGGCCTGGACGAGCAGCGGGTTCGGATCGAGCGACGTGCGGTCGATGTCGTGCACGAAATCGAGGAAGGCCTCGTGGCTCATCGCGTGCTCCTCGACGAGGCCGCGCAGCGTCGTGCCGTAACGCCGGTAATAATATTTCTGCAGGCCGCGCGCCGACAACCCGTCGATGCCGAGGTAGTCGCTCAGGTAGTGCGTGATGCGCGCGTCGATCCTCGGCCAGATGTCGCTGCCCGCGGGGTAGAGCGTATTGTCGAGGTCGAACACCCAGGTGTCGACGTGCGCGAAGCGCGCGCGCACGTCCTTGCCCGCCGCCGCCGGGCCTTTCTCGACCTCGCCGTCCTCCGGCAGTCTCACCGGGTGATCAGCGTCCCCGCGCCATGGTCGGTCAAAAGTTCGAGCAGCACAGCGTGGGGCACCTTGCCGTCGAGGATCACGACGCCTTCCACGCCCTGTTCGAGCGCGTAGATGCAGGTCTCGACTTTCGGGATCATGCCGCCCGTGATCGTGCCGTCGGCGATGAGGGCGCGGATGCCTTCGACGCTCAGTTGCTTGATGAGCTTCTTGTTCTTGTCGAGCACGCCCGGCACGTCGGTGAGGAGCAGGAGCCGTTTGGCCTTGAGCGCCCCCGCGATGGCGCCGGCGAACGTGTCGGCGTTGACGTTGTAGGTCTCGCCGTGTCCCCCCTGCGCGATCGGCGCGAGAACCGGGATCAGCTCGCGGCCCAGCACTTGGTCGAGCACGGTCGCGTCGACCTTCGAGGGCTGGCCCACGAAGCCCAGGTCGACGTTATGGTCGGCGTGGGGATCGTCGGCCGGGCGCGCCAACTTGGTGGCCGTGACCATGTTGCCGTCCTTGCCGCAGAGCCCGATGGCGCGCCCGCCCTCGGCGTTGATCGATCCGACGATCTGCTTGTTGATCGAGCCGCAGAGCACCATTTCGACGATCTCGATGGTCGGCTTGTCCGTCACCCGCAACCCGTTCGAGAATTGCGAATGGATCCCGAGCTTGCTCAGCATGGCGCCGATTTGCGGCCCGCCGCCGTGGACCACGACCGGGTTCACGCCGGATTGTTCGAGGAGCACCATGTCGCGCGCGAAGGAACGGGCGCCATCGTCGCCGCCCATGGCGTGGCCGCCGTACTTAACCACGACGATCGCGTCGTCGTAGCGCAGCATGTGCGGCAGGGCCTGCATGAGGATTTCGGCCTGCTCCTCCGGGCTGCCTTTCTGCGTCTCCGTCATGAATGCATCCGTTCCTGGCTCGGCGCGCGCGATGGATGGGCTTCGCGCGAAGGGCCGCGCTCGACGAGAAGCCGGGCCACGGCCGCCCGGAGTTCGGCGACCCCGGACCCGGTGTCGGCCGAGGTCGAATGGACCTCTGGATAGGCCGCCGGGTGGCGGGCGAGCGCGGCACGGACTTCGTCGACCCGCTCGGTGCGTTCGCCGGGCTTGATCGCGTCGGCCTTGGTGAGCACGACGGCATAGGACGCCGCGGCGCGATCGAAAGCGGACATCTGCTCCACATCCACGTCCTTCAGCCCGTGGCGCGCGTCGACCAGCAGGTAGATGCGCAGCAGCGTCGCCCGCCCTTGCAGGAAGCCTCCCACGAGTTTCGCCCAAGACGCGATGGTGGCCTTGCCGACCGCCGCGTAGCCATAGCCCGGCATGTCGACGAGGCCCAGGATGCCGCCGAGGTCGAAGAAGTTCAGCTGCTGGGTGCGTCCGGGCGTGTTCGACACGCGTGCGAGGGTCTTGCGGCCGGTCAACGCGTTGACCAGGGAGGACTTGCCGACGTTCGACCGCCCCGCGAAAGCGATTTCCGGAAGCCGCATCGACGGCAGCGCCTCCAGGTTCGGGGCTCCGGCGGTGAACGCGCACGGCCGGGCGAACAGCAGTCGCCCGGACTCGATCTCGCCATCGGCGAACACTGGCAGTGTCACGAAGCGCCCGTCACGTCTTGCGGAACATGCCGGCGAGGTTGTCCCAAAGCTCCACTTTGGCGCCCGACCGACGCGCGAGCAGATATTGCTGAAGCACCGACAACGTGTTGTTCCATGTCCAGTAGATCACCAGACCCGACGGGAACGAGCCCAGCATGAACGTGAAGATGAGCGGCATCCACGTGAACATGGTCTTTTGAACGGGATCGGGCGGCTCCGGATTCATCTTCATCTGGAAGAACATCGAGACGCCCATGATGAGCGGCCACACGCCGATGTGGAGGAAACCGGGCGGCTCGAACGGCAAGGTGCCGAACAGGTTGAGGACCGTCAGCGGATCGGGCGCCGACAGATCCTTGATCCATCCGAAGAACGGCGCGTGCCGCATCTCGATCGTGATGAAAATGACCTTGTAAAGCGCGAAGAAGACCGGCACCTGGATCAGCATGGGCAGACAGCCGGTGACCGGGTTCACCTTTTCCCGGCCGTAGAGTTCCATCGTGGCTTCCTGCTGCTTGGTCTTGTCGTCGGGGAAGCGCTCGCGGATCGCCGCCATCTGCGGCTGAAGATTTTTCATCTTTGCCATAGAGGCGTAGGATTTGTTAGCCAGGGGGAAGAACAACCCCTTGATGATGACCGTCACGAGCAGGATCGCGACGCCGAAGTTCCCCGTCAGCTTGTAAAAATAGTCCATCACCCGGAACAACGGCTTGGTGATGAAATAGAACCAGCCCCAGTCTATCAGGTTGCCGAAATTCTTGATGCCGTACTGTTCCTGGTATTTGTTGAGGGTGTCGGTTTCCTTGGCGCCGGCGAAAACGCGGGTGACCACGTCGATCTTCTGGCCGGGAGGGACGGCGCGCTGCGCTCCGAGCACGTCGGTCTGGTAGCTTTTCGGCTGGGCGGCGCCGGAAGCTGAAAAGCGGCCCTGGAACGCGCTGTTCTGTTCCGGCGCGACCACCGCCGCCCAATATTTGTCGGTGATGCCGACCCACCCGCCGGTGCCGTCGAGCGTCCGGGTTCCCGCGGTCTCCTTCTCGATCGCGTCGTAGGTGATTTCCTGCTGACGCGCGTCGCCCACGACCCCGATGAGGCCCTCGTGCAGCACGGCGTAGCCGGATACCGGTGGCTTGCCGTGCCGCGAGATCAATGCGTAGGGGAACAGCGTGACCGGGTCGTTGCCGTTGTTGGCGACGCTGTCCGCCACCGTGAACATGTACTGGTCGTCGACGGAGATCACACGGCGGAACACGAGCCCTTGACCGTTGTCGAAGGTGAGCGTCAGCGGCTTGTCGGCGGTCAGCCGGTCGCCGTCGGCGGCCCAGACCGTATCGTGCCCGGGGAGAACGACCGTCGAGCCGGGCTGGGGAACGAAGCCGAGTTCGGCATAGAACGGCTTCGGGGAACCCGAAGGCGACAGCAATTGGATGATCGGGCTGTTGGGATCGGTCGTTTCCCGATAGGCCTTCAACGAAACGTCGTCGATGCGGCCGCCCTTCAGGTTGATCGAGCCGGCGAGATTGCGGTTGTCGAGGGGTACCCGCGGCGTCGCGGCGACCGCCGCCTCGCGGGTCAGGACCGCGTCGGCCACGGCACCGGGCGCCGGAATGCCCGGTACGCCGGGTAGCGCCGCGGTGGCCGGCCCGGCGCCCGGCTGGGCGGGGGGCGCCGGCACCTGCCCCGATAGCTGTGCCTGCGACTGCGATTGTGCCTGACGCCCCTTCTGCATCTGCGGCCAGCCGTAGAAGAAGTTCCAGCCGATGATCACCAGGATCGAGAGTGCGATCGCCAGATAAACGTTCTTGTTGTCGTCCGTCATGGTGCCAACACGCTCTCTGACTTCACTCGGCCCATCGCCCGGAGCGGATCGACGCCGGCCTTCATCGCCCGTCGACGCGGGCTGCGGTGCCGGCCCGCGACCGGCCGCGCCCGTCGCGTCGGCCCTGCGGCAAACATCCCAGGCGCAGCATCCCGGCCAAGTCAGCGACGAGATCGGCGAACCGCATCGTCAACGCCTCGCGCCGCGCGACCAGCACGTAGTCATGCCCGGCCTCGACCGCCAGCCCCGGAGCGCGGAGCGCATCCCGGAGCCGTCGGCGGATGCGGTTGCGTTCGACCGCCCCGCCGACCTTCTTCGTCACCGTGAAACCGAACCGCGCCACACCGCCGTTCGAGCCCGCGTCGTCCCGCTTGAGGACTTGAAGCGTGACGGCGACGCCGCGCGCCCGGCCGCCGCGGGAGGCGCGCTGAAACTCGACGCGCTTCTTGAGCCGGGCAACGTGGGGCGTGCGCCCCGTCGCGCCCTCGGCACCCGCCGGCGCCCCATGCACGTCGTCGACCGGCCCGCCGCCGCGATCGTGCCGCGAGCCGTCCATCGTCTGCGATCAGGCGGACAGGCGCTTGCGGCCGCGCGCCCGGCGCGCCGCGATGACCCGGCGACCGCCGACCGTCGCCATGCGCGCCCGGAAGCCATGCCGGCGCTTGCGCACGAGCTTGCTGGGTTGGAATGTCCGCTTCACTTTCCTGCTCCGCTTCCTGGCGGGCAGCCCGCACGAGAGCGTGCGCCGGCAGCCCCCGCGCGTCCCCGACGAGCCCGCGGGCGTACGCGCTCCGTCGGCCGCCGAACAACATCATAAGACCCGAAAGCCCGTTCAGCGTTGCACTGACGGGCTCGGAATTCGCCGGCATATACGGCCACGCCCGGGCCGAAGTCAAATGTCACGTGACGCGAGTCGTGTGCGAAACGGGCGTGTGGCTTTATTCAGGAAAGGGAGGAAGACGCCGTGCGACGAGGAGTTCAGGAGGTGACGCCGACGCCGACGGGCTCGCGAGTCGGCGCTTTTGCGCTGGTCGTGGCGGCCATCCTCGCGACGGCTCCGGGCATCGCCGGCGTAACCGCGACGCCGCTCCCGCCCTTGCCCCCGCCAAGGCCGCCCGAACGGCCATCCCCGCCGCCGGTGCCGCTGCCGCCGCCGCGACCCGACATGGGCGAGCGGCCGGCGTATGGACCTCCGGCACCCCCGCCGCCCGCCCCGCGTGCCCGACCGCAGTTCGGGCCGCCCGCGCCATCCTTGGCGATCGAGCCTCCACGAGGGGCGATCCCGGCGCTCCCCGCGCCCCCGGTCGCCCCCGACGCGGCACCGGGCGAGGACGCCGCCTGCGTGGGCCTGCTCGCCAGCGGGATCGTGGATGCCACGCGCGAGCCGCCGCTGGCCGCGCCCGGCGGCTGCGGCATCGCGGTGCCGGTGGACCTCCGGCGCGTCGTTCTCAAGGACGGCCGTTCGATCGCGATCGAACCCCCGGCCCGCATCCGGTGCGCCCTGGCGCGTCAGGTCGCCGACTGGCTCCGCGACGATTTGGCGGACGCGGCGACGCGCGAGGGCGGGCTGCTGGCGCTCACGGGCGTCGGCGGGTACGAATGTCGCAGTCGCGACCACGTGTTCGGAGCGAAGCTATCGGAGCACGGGACGGGCAACGCCATCGACATCGCGGCCTTTCGCTTCATCGGCCACGACGTGCCCGTCCTGGCCGCCGCGGGCCCGGCACCTTTCCTGGCACGCGTCAAGGAGACCGCCTGCGCGCGTTTCGCGACGGTGCTCGGCCCCGGCTCGGACGGTTTCCACGCGTTCCACCTGCACGTCGACCTCGCGGCGCGGCGCAACAGCTTCCACCTCTGCCAGTGGACCTTCCCGTGATCGTCCGGCCCGAAAGGGTCACGATCCCGACAACGGTCGACCGGCGAACGCCCCGTTTAGGACTTTCTTAAAATGCGAAGGAGATGTTCGAGGCATCGTTGACGACGGTGGTCGGCAGGCCTTGGTTGTTGCAATCGGGAAGGTTTTTGTCCATGCGTGAGCAGTCGACCCCACCCGCGGCGCCGCAAGGCGCGGAAGACTCCCGTGAACTCCTGGCGACGCTCTATCGTGAGATCGGCATCGCCGCGGTGGCGGCGGCGCTGCGTTTCACGACCCAGCCCATGCCGGAAGAGCGGGCGCGGGACAGCGCGGAACGCAAGCCGGCGCGGCGAACCGCCAGTCTCGCCGCCTGAAGCGTCGGCGCCGCGCCGCCGCCGGCAAGAAAGCATCGTCCGGCCGGCGCGGCATCCGACATGACGCTCATCGACCGCAGACGTCTTATGCTCGGCACCGGTGCGCTGGCCTCCCTTGGCACGCTCGGTTTCGGCGGCTACGCGGTCGCGGTCGAGCCCGGTGCCATCCCGACGTGCACGCGATACGACGTGAAGCCGCCCGGCTGGCCCGCGGAACTGTCCTTGCGGATCGGCGTCATCGCCGACCTTCACGCGTGCGAGCCCTGGATGCCCGCGGAGCGCATCCGGGCGATCGCGGCAAGCACGCTCGCGCTCGCGCCCGACCTCATCGTGATCCTCGGCGACTACAACGCCGGACACCGCTTCGTTTCCGGAGCCGTCGGCCCGGGCGCCTGGGCGGACGCCCTTTCGGTGCTGCGCGCGCCCTTGGGCGTGTATTCGATCCTGGGCAATCACGACTGGTGGCACGGCCCGCTGCCCCGCATGGCGGGCGGGCCGGAAGACGTGCGACGCGCGCTTCGGGGTATCGGCGTCACCGTGCTCGAGAACCGGGCGGTGCCGATCGAGAAGGACGGCCGGAGGTTCTGGCTCGCGGGGCTCGCCGACCAGATGGCGCATTTCATGGGGCCGCGATGGACGCGCGGCGCCGACGATCTCGAAGGCACGCTCAAGCAGGTGTCGGACGCGGCGCCCATCCTGCTCCTCGCGCACGAGCCCTTCGTGTTCCGCAAGGTGCCCGCCCGCGTATCGTTGACGCTGTGCGGCCATACGCATGGCGGGCAGGTGAAGCTTCCGCTGCTCGGAACGCCGTTCGCTCCGTCCCGCCGCTACGTTTACGGCCACATGGTCGAGAACGGGCGGCACCTGATCATTTCGGCCGGCCTCGGCGAGTCCGGGGCTCCCATCCGGATCGGCGTTCCCCCGGAAATCCTCGACATCCGTCTCGGCGACGGCCTCGCGCTCGCCGCCTGAGCGGCGATTCCGGTTACATCACAACCACTTTGGTGCCGACCTTGACGCGATTATAAAGGTCGATCACGTCGATGTTGCGCATGCGGATGCAGCCGGACGAGACACCGCGGCCGATCTCTTCTTCCTCGTTCGTGCCATGGATGCGGTAGAGCGTGTCCTTGCCGCTGCCGTCGTAGAGATAGAGCGCGCGGGACCCGAGCGGGTTTTCGGGGCCGCCCTTCATGCCGCCGGCGTCGGCCACGGGCTGCAGGTGGGGCCAGCGTTTCAGCATGTCGGCGGGGGGCATCCAGTTCGGCCATTCCGCCATCCGCCTGACCGTCGCGGTGCCGGTCCAGCCGTAGGCCTCCCTGCCGGTCGACACGCCGTAGCGGATCGCCTGGCCGTTCGGCAGCACGAAATACAGGAAATTGTCCTTGGTGTTGACCACGATCGTGCCCGGCGTCTGGCCGGTCGGGTCCTCGATCTGGTATCGCTCGTAGGGCCGGTACAGGTCGGCCTTCTTCACCATGGACATGTAGTCGGCATCGCGCGCCGACAGGTTCGGGTCCGGTACCGACTTGTACTGGCAGCCCGCCAATGCGGCGGCGCCCATGACCAAGAGGCCGAATGTCGCTAAGAACCGCATTCACGCTGTCCCGTTTCGTCCGCAAGCTTAACCCGCGAGTTACCCCATCGGCCGCCGCTTAACGAGCCCTCGCCACGGATTGGCGATAAGCGTGGCTCGAATATCACGGCTTTGGGCCCGGCTCCCTCGATCGTACGGACCCTGCCATGTCCACGGTTCTCATAACCCATTCCGCCGGGTTCGACCACGACATGGGCTCCGGCCATCCGGAGCGGCCGGAGCGCTTACGCGCGGTCATGAAAGCGTTGAACGAGCCGCCGTTCGACGCCCTGGCGCGTCGCGAGGCACCGGAGGCAAGCCGCGACCTCCTCCTGCTGGCCCATCCGGGCGAGCACGTCGACCGCCTCCTTGCCGTGCGGCCGGCCGCAGGCGAGCTCGTGCGCCTGGACGCCGATACCGCCATGAACGCCGGCACCCTTCCCGCCGCCCTGCGCGGCGTCGGCGGGGCGGCGTTGGCCGTCGACGAGGTCATGGGCGGGCGGGCAACCAACGCCTTCGTGGCGATGCGGCCGCCCGGTCATCACGCCGAGCGCCTCACCGCCATGGGGTTCTGCTTCTTCAATCAGGCGGCCATCGCGGCGCGGCACGCCCAGCGCGCCCATGGCGCCGCGCGTGTCGCGATCGTGGACTTCGACGTCCATCACGGCAACGGCACGCAGGATATCTTCTGGGACGACCCGAGCGTGATGTATTGCTCCACCCACCAGATGCCGCTCTACCCGGGCACGGGCGCCGCCGGGGAGCGCGGCGCCCATGACTCCATCATCAACGCGCCGCTCCGGCCGGGCGACGGCGGGGAGGCGTTCCGCGCCGCGATGGAGGCCAGAATCCTGCCGCGGCTCGACGCTTTCGCGCCCGACCTCGTCATCATCTCGGCCGGATTCGACGCCCACCGCCGCGACCCCCTGGCGCAGATCCAACTCGACGAAACGGACTTCTTCTGGGTGACCAGACGTTTGATGGACGTCGCCGAACGGCATGCCGGGGGCAAGATCGTCTCGGTCCTCGAAGGCGGCTACGACCTGCAAGGGCTGGCGCTGTCGGCCGGGGCTCACGTGGCGGCGCTCATGGGTCGAAGCGGGAGCGGCGCGCCATGACGCTCGCCGGACCCTCGGGGGCGGGCGGCCTTCACCCGGCCCGCGAGGGATCGACCCGACTTGTTTAGCTTCCCTTCAGGATAGCGCCACGTAGACGACCCGAGACCCCGCCCGGCGAGGGACCGTTAACGAAAACCCCCGATCCTTCTTCGAGATGGCGGTGCTGGGCAGCCTCGCCGGGGTCAGCCGAAAGCGATGCCGGGCAGATCGCATGCACGCCGACAATTCGGTATTCCCGCCTTCGGAGGACGCCCTGCTCCGCGGGCTCTTCGACGCGATCCAGGACGTCGTCGCGGTCCTCGACCCCCACGGTACGGTGGTGCGCGCCAACGCGGCCGCCCGATCGGCGATCGCGAGCCGTTCCGGCGAGGCGGCGGAACCGGACTGGCTCGGCTGGTGGTCCGCCGAGGATCGGGACGCCGCCCTCGGCGCGCTCGAAAGGGCGCGGCTCGGAGGGGTCGGAAGGTTCGAAGCGCGGCGTCCCGGTGGGGATGGCGGGACGCGCCGATGGGACAGCGTCGTGGCGCGGCTGGAAGGCCCGGCCGGCGAGCCGGCGCCTCTGCTCGCAGTATCGCGCGACGTCACCGGGTCGCGGGCGTTGCAGGGGGCGTACTCGCTCCTTCGACGCCGGACGGAGGCTTTGATCGCGGCGACGTCGGAGGTTGTCTGGCGCTCGAACGCGAGCCGAACGAATATCGCTCTCCAAGGCCGTAAGGACCGCTACCGCGATTGGGCCGCGGGGGTGCCGACGACTTGGACCGATGCGCTCCACCCGGACGATCGGGCGACCGTGGCGGCACGCATCGAGCGCGGGCTCGCAACGTGCACGCAATACGGCCTTCGGTTTCGACTGCGCGACCGGAGCGGCGGCTGGCGTTGGGTCGAGGACCGGGCCGTGCCGGTGTTCGACGACGATGATCGCGTGATCGAATGGGTGGGCGTCGTGTCCGACATCCACGGCCGGAAAGCCGCGCAGGACGATCTGCAGGCCAGCGAAGAGCGGCTCCGGGTCGCGGTCGCGGCGAGCGGGGTCGGCGTGTGGGACGTCGATCTCGAGACCGGCGCCCGGATATGGTCGCCGGAACTGAAACGCATCCTCGGCCTGCCGACGACGGCTGTTGCATCGGAGGCAGCGCTGCTGGAACGGGTGCATCCCGACGACCGGGATATCGCCGAACACGCCAACCGCGACCTGTTTCCGAACGCGACCTCGCCGGCGTCCGTCAGCCTTCGGATCGTTCGCGCCGACGATGGCGAAACGCGCTGGATCACGTCCTCCGGCCGGGCCCTGTTCGACGAGAACGGCCGCGCGATCCGCCGGGTCGGCATCATGCAGGATGTCACCCAGCGGAGGCGCACCGAGGCCGAGGCGCGCGAGCGGGAGCAGCACCTGCACGCGGCGCTTCGCGTCGGGCGCATGGTGATCTGGGACCGAGACCCGCGCACCGGCGTCGTCACGCGGTCGGACAACGCGCTCGACGTTCTGGGCAGCACGCGGGAGGACGTGTCCGAATTCTTCGCGCGGGTGCATCCGGACGACCGGGACAAGGTTATCTGGGATCCGTCGGTCGTGCCGGGACCGTCGTCCGGGAGTGTGCAGTTCCGCTATCGCCATCCCGACGGCCGGGAGATGTGGCTCGAAACCCTCGCCGTCCGAACCTCGGACGAGAGCGCGCCCGGACGCGTCTTCGGCCTCACCACGGACATCACGGCGAAAAAGCTCGCCGACATCGAACTGGTGCGCGCCGCAACCCGAGACCCGCTGACGGGGCTCTTGAATCGCGCGGCTTTCGCGGAGCGCCTCGACCAGGCGATCGGCGCCGCGGCAGCCAGCGGTGGCCGGCTCCATCTTCTTCTGATCGACGTCGATTCCCTCAAGATCATCAACGACAGCCTGGGTCACGACGCCGGCGACGCCGTTCTGAGGTCGACGGCGGAAAGGCTCGAGGGCTGGAGCCCGAGCCTCGGATTCGTCGCGCGGCTCGGAGGCGACGAATTCGCCGCCGTCCTCGCGGCCGAGGACCCGCCCGAGGACGGGACCGCGATGTCGCGGCAGCTGATCGACCGGATCGCCCGGCCGATGATTTACAAGGGACGCTCGCTCGCGGTCGGCACGAGCGTCGGCATCGCCACTTTCCCGGACCATTCGGCGGCGGCGCGCGATCTCATGAAGAACGCCGACCTCGCCCTCTATTCGGCCAAGCACACCGGCCGTCGGCGCGCGCACGTGTTCCGCCCCGAGATGAGAACCGCGTTCGAAGCCTCGATCGCGACCAGGTCGCACATGCGCGCCGCGCTGACGGAGAGGCGCATCGTTCCCTTCTACCAGCCCAAGGTCGACCTCGCGACCGGGGCCGTGGTCGGGCTCGAAGCGCTCGCGCGATGGATCCACCCCGAACGCGGGCTTTTGAACGCGGCCATGTTCGCACCCGTCTTCGAGGACGGAGCCTTGGCGATCGAAGTCGGCGCGGCCATGTTGGAGCGGGTGACGCACGACCTCAGGTCGTGGCTCGATCAAGGTCTGCCCCTCGGTCGGGTCGCCGTGAACTGCACGGTGCACGAGCTCCGATCGGGAGACTTCGCCGAGTCCGTCCTCCGCCGGCTCGACGAGGCGGGCGTGCCCGCCGGCCATTTCGAGATCGAAGTCACGGAAGGGGTGATGATGGACCGCGATGCGCAAACCGTCGCCGGCACCCTGCGCCAACTACACGAGGCGGGGGTCAAGCTATCGCTCGACGAGTTCGGCACGGGGTACGCTTCGCTGGCTCATCTGAAGCTGTTTCCTGTCGACGAGATCAAGATCGACAAGGGTTTCGTGGCCGACGTGAGCGTTGCCGGACGTTCGACGATCGTGGAGGCGATCGTCGCGATGGGACGCATCCTCGGCCTGTCGATTGTGGCCGATGGCGTTGAAACGGCGCAGCAGGCCGAAGCGCTGCTCGCCATCGGCTGCCCTCTCGCCCAGGGTTCCCGGTTCGGGAAGCCCATGCAGGGCGCGCGCGTTCCATGGCTGCTGCGGGAAGGAAGCACGGGCGCCCCGCACGGCAGGGCGCCCTTTCGGTCCGCGATCCGCGGCTGACGTCGGGCGGAGGCACCGCCCGCGCGGCGGGGACCGCGACATCGCGAGGTTCGCGACGTGCGGCGCGAGCAGCCGGACGAGCGGCAGGCTTCAGCCGGCGGCCCTGTTCTCCCCTTCCAGGCTTTCGGTTCCGGTGATGCCGATGCCGAACCCCGACAGGCCCACGTAGGTGTGTTCGCTCGATGACAGCAGCCGGATCGACTGCACGCCGAGGTCGCGCAGGATTTGCGCCCCGACCCCGATCTCGCGCCAAAGGCGGTTGCGCATCGCTTCCGCATTGCCCTCGCCGGCCTGCACGGCCGAAACGGGGACGCCCGCGGTGCCGTCGCGCAGGTAGACGAGAACGCCGCGTCCTTCCGCCGCGAACCGCGCCAGCGACTTGCCGATGACGATCCCGCCCCCGAGCACGTCGCCCAGCACGTCGGCTCGGTGCAGCCGCGTCGGCACGTCGGCGCCATCGCCGATGCGGCCGTGGACGAAGGCGAAATGCTGGACCTCGTCGAAGGGTGTCGTGAACGCGTGGCCCACCAGTTCGCCGATGGCCGTGTTGACCGGGAAGGTGGCGACCCGCTCGACGAGCTTCTCCCGAACCTGGCGATAGGCGATCAGGTCGGCGACCGAGATCCGCTTGAGCCCGTGCGTGCGCGCGAAGGCGGTGATCTGGTCGCCCATCATCACGGTGCCGTCGTCGTTGGCGAGTTCGCAGATCACGGCGACGTGCGGCAGGTTGGCGAGGCGGCACAGGTCGACCGCCGCTTCCGTGTGCCCCGATCGCGTCAACACGCCGCCCTCGCGCGAAATCAGGGGGAACACGTGGCCCGGACGGACGAAGTCGGCGGCGCCCATGTTGCCGTTGGCGAGTGCGCGGACCGTGTTCGTGCGCTGCTCGGCGGAAATGCCCGTGGTCAGCCCGTGCCGGACGTCGACGGTCACCGTGAAGGCCGTGCCGAGCGGGGCATCGTTGGCCGCCACCATGGGGGCGAGATTGAGCCGGCGCGCGTCGGCGGCCGTCATCGGCGCGCAAACGATGCCGCAGCAATGGCGGATGATGAAGGCCATCTTTTCGGGCGTGCAGAGCGACGCGGCGCACACGAGGTCGCCCTCGTTTTCCCGGTCGTCGTCGTCGGTCACGACGATGATCTCGCCGCGCACCATGGCCTCAATGGCATCGGTTATGGACTGATGGGTCATTGACACTCGGGGCCGGCCCGTTTCGGAAGACACTGGAGGGAGCCGTTGGCGGCACGACACGACGGGCGTTCAATTATCCCCGAATGCGCCGCGCGCCAAATTCGGCCGCCGCCTCACCGTCCCGTCTGGCCGCGATGCCTGAGGAAATGGTCGGCCAGCACGCAGGCGACCATGGCCTCCCCGACCGGGACGGCGCGGATGCCGACGCAGGGGTCGTGCCGACCCCGGGTGACGATCTCGGCGTCGCGCCCCCGTCGGTCGACGGTGCGCCGCGGGTTCAGGATCGAGGAGGTCGGCTTCACCGCGAACCGCGCCACGATCGGCTGCCCGGTGGCGATGCCACCGAGGATGCCGCCCGCGTGGTTCGACAGGAACACGGGGCCGTCCGGCCCCTGGCGAATCTCGTCGGCGTTGTCCTCCCCCGACAAGCGCGCCACCGCGAAACCGTCGCCGATCTCGACCCCCTTGACCGCGTTGACGCCCATGAGCGCCGAAGCGATGTCGGCGTCGAGCTTGCCGTAGACCGGCGCGCCCCAGCCGGCGGGGACGCCCTCGGCCACGATCTCGACGACGGCACCCGCCGACGACCCGCCCTTGCGGACATCGTCGAGAAACGCCTCCCATTCCCCCGCGGCGACCGCATCCGGGCAGAAGAACGGGTTGCGGCCGACCTCGTCCCAATCCCAGCGTTCGCGGTCGATCGCGTGCGGCCCCATTTGCACGAGCGCACCGCGGACGCGGACGCCGGGGATCACCTTGCGGGCGACCGCGCCGGCCGCGACCCGCGCCGCGGTTTCCCGTGCCGACGACCGGCCGCCGCCGCGGTGATCGCGGACGCCGTATTTCGCGTCGTAGGTCAGGTCGGCGTGGCCGGGGCGAAACGTGTCCTTGATCGCCCCGTAGTCCTTCGAGCGCTGATCTTTGTTCTCGATCAGGAGCGCGATGGGGGTGCCGGTGGTGAGGGCCGGCGCGTCGGCGCCGGCCACGAAGGTGCCGGACAGGATGCGCACCGCGTCGGGCTCGCGCCGCTGCGTCGTGAAGCGCGACTGACCCGGCCGCCGCCGGTCGAGGTCGCCCTGGATGTCGGCTTCGACGAGCGGGATGCCGGGCGGGCAGCCGTCGATCACGCAGCCGAGCGCCGGCCCGTGACTTTCGCCGAAGGTGGTGACTCGGAACAGGTGGCCGAAGGTGTTGTGGGACATGGCGCTTGGTTGGTGAGGTGTATCGGGCGCAGGCGCTACACGCCTCATCCTTCGACTCGGCCGCTCCGCCGCTGAGCCGACGCCGAAAGCGCCGAAACGAAGAACAAGGGGTGGCGTCCCATCACGCCGCCTTGCCGAGCGCGGCGGCGGGCACGGCCGCTGCCTTGGGTTCCGCCGGGGCCCCGACCCACTCGGAATCGGGCGGGATCGACTCGCCCTTCATGACGAGCGTCAGCGGCCCGAGCCGGGCGTGGTCGCCGACGTGGGTGTCGTAGAGTACCGTCGAGCCGGCGCCGATCGTCACGCCGTCGCCGATCCTGATGCGTCCGACCTTCATCACGCGGTCCTCGTACAGGTGTGTCTGCAGGGCCGCCAAGGCGTTGATGGACACGAAATCGCCGACCGTCACGCAATCGAACTCGGTGATGTCGGTCATGTCCATGTAGACGCCCTTGCCGATCTTGCAGCCGAACAGTCGCAAGGCCCAGGGCAGGAAGGGCGTGCCGCGCAGGTGCTCGAGCATGACCCGCCCGGCCAGGCCCCAGTACATGACGGCGACGGCCTCGGTCCGCATGGCCCACCAGGACCACATCGGCTGCGTCGTCGGCGCGTAACGCCCCATGGTCAGCCATTTGATGGCGATCACGATGGCGGTCATCGCGGCAGAGATGCCGACCGACACCGCCACGAACAGGATCGCCACGGTTCCGTAATAGCCGTCGAGGGCCTTGGGGCCGAGCCAGGCGACCGCCCACGTGCCGAACACGATGAACAGCATGGTCGGCAGCGAAATGTGGACGGCCTCGAAGACGGCGCGCGCGAGCTTCTTCCAGCGCGGCGCCTCGTAGGTCCAGATGGCGCCGCCGCCATCGAAGCGCTGACGTACGGGAAGGTGGATCGGCGGGGTCCCGAACCAGGTGTCGCCGGGGCTCATGGCGCCATTCGCGGGAGGCTTCGATTTGATGCCGATGAGCGCGCCTTCGGGGATGTCCGAACCGATCGGCACCACGGCATCGTTGCCGACGAACACGCGCGCGCCGGTCCTGACGCGCTTGAGGATCATCCAGCCGCGTCGGATTTCCTCGTCGCCCAACACGACCTCGTCCGCGATGAAACACTTCTCGCCGATCTCGACGAGGTCGTAGCGCCCGGCGAGGTTCGTCGAGATCTCGGCGTCCTTGCCGATCTTGGCGCCCATCAAACGGTACCAGCCGCGCATGTAGACGGTGGCGAACAACGAGCTCAGCACTTCGAGCGTGATCTCGGTCGCGAGCGCGACCGCCCACTTGCGCAGATAGAAGCCCGAGAACACCGAATAGGCGCCCTCGCCCACCCGCGGCAGCACGGTCCACCGGAAGGCGACGATGAACGCCACGGTCAGCAGCACCATGACGAACGCGGTCGGCCAGGCGAGCAGAGGCAGCGACGCGAGATAGGCGACGTGATCGGCCTCGGGGATGCCGAGCCAATCGTCGAGCTGGTCGAACACCCAGAACGCCGGGAAGATCGGCAGCAGGCCGAGCGGCGGGATGGTCAGCAGGAGAAAGGCGTACCCGAACCCCTGGAAGGCGCGGCGGGTGCCCGAAGCCTCCGGCGGCGCCGAGAGGGCCGCGGTGTCGACCTGCCCGATGCGACGCGCCGGCGAACCGTCCCACACCTCGCCCGCGCCGACCCGCGTGTTCGACGCGATGGCGGTCAGATCGCCGATCTCCGCGCCTTCGCCGATCACCACGCCATCCTCGATGACGCAGGACGTGCCGATGTAGCTGTCGGCCCCGACCGTGACCGGGCCGATGATGAACGCGTTGCCCTCGACCCGGGCGTTGGCGAACTGCACCTTGCCGCCGATACTGGCGCCGGCGCCGATCTCGACCAGGTCGGCCGCACCCGAATCGTGGTCGCCGATGACCGCGTCTCGCCCGACCTTGGCGCCGAGCGCGATGAGGAACAACCGCATCATCGGCGATCCCTGGAGCCATTTCGGGTGGGTCAGCGAGATCATCCGCTGCACCAGCCACCAGCGGAAGAAATAGGTCCCCCAGAGCGGGTAGCGGCCCGGCCGCGTGCGGCCCAGGATCAGCCATTTGCCGCCGATCGCGATCGCGACCGTGAGCACGTTGATGACGACGTAGACGCCGATGAGCGACACCGCTTCCTCGACGAAAGTGGCGTCGCTGTCGGTCAGCAGCATGTAGCTCACGAACACGCCGAGCCACTGCGCCGTGGTCAGGGCGAGGATGATCGGCAGCGCGGCGGCCTGCGCCAGGCCGCACAGGAAGCGCCGCCGCAGCGGCGGGGGATCGAACCGGAGATCGGGGGCTCCGCCCGGCGCGGCGGCGGCGCGGCCGTCGAGCAACGCCGCGATCGCCCGCAGCGTGCGGGCGCGGTACATGTCCTGGAGCGTGACGCCCGCGAGCGCCGGCGTTTCGCGCACCACCGAAACGAACCGGGCCGCGAGCAGGGAATGGCCGCCGAGGTCGGTGAAGAAGTCGGCGTCGAACGGGAGGGCCTGCGCCGGCAGCACGCGCTGCGCGGCGGCGAGGAGCGCCGCTTCCGTCGGCGTGCGGGCTTCCTCCTGTGCCTCGATTTCGGCTACGGCCAGCACGGCCTGCTTCAGCCGGTTGCGGTCGACCTTGCCCGAGGGCAGCCTCGGCAAGGTGTCGATCGGCTCGAACCGGGACGGGATCATGTAGGGCGGCAGGGCTTCGCGGAGCATCGCCCTTATCGCCACCACGTCGAGCGCCGACCCCGCGGCCTCGGCGCGCGAGGGAACCAGGAAGGCCACGAGCTGGTCGAGGCCGGCGTCGCCGCGGAGCACGACGGCCGCTTCCCGCACGCCCTCGGCGGCCGCGAGCGTCGTTTCGATCTCGCCCAATTCGACGCGGAAACCGCGCAGCTTGACCTGGTCGTCGATGCGTCCTCGAAACCGCAGGCGGCCCTGTTCATCGAGCGTCACGGCGTCACCCGAGCGGTAGAGCACCGGGTCCTGCCCGTCCGCCGCGAACGGGTTTTGGAGGAACTTCTCGCGCGTGAGGACGTCGCGCTTGAGGTAGCCCGCGGCGACCCCCGGGCCGCCGATCCACAATTCGCCCTCGACACCCGGCGCGGCGAGCTCGCCCGCCGCGTCGACGACGTAGCAGGAATAGTTGGGGAGCGGACCGCCGATCGTGACCGGCGCGCCCTTCTCGACGATGTCGGCCGTCGCCACCACCGTGGTTTCGGTCGGTCCGTAAGAGTTGTAGATGACCCGCCCGGCGCGGCACCAGCGCTCCGCGATCGAGGGCGGACAAGCTTCCCCGCCGAGGATGATGACGCGCAGGGAGGGGATGTCGCGCGACAGCAGCGCGAGCAGCGTCGGCACCGTGTCGAGCACCGTCACCCCGGCCGCCCCGAGGACGTCGGGCAGCGCGTCGGCTTCCCCGATCATGTCCCGCGAGGCGACGAAAAGGCTCGCGCCGACGAGGTAGGGAATCCAGATTTCTTCCATCGACAGGTCGAAGGCGACCGACGCCCCCTGGAACACGATGTCCGACGCCTTGATCCCGAAAAGCGTGTTCGCCGCGCGGAGGTAGTGGCAGATGTTGCGGTTCGTGACGACGATGCCCTTCGGCACGCCCGTCGAGCCCGAGGTGTAGATGAGGTAGGCGGGGTCGTCGGGCGCGGCGCCGAGCCCGCGCGCATCGACCACGTCCGTGCCGGAAACGTCGGCCAGCCCCGCCGCGGTCACGGCGGGGCACGGCAGCCCGGCCGCGAACCTCGTCGCGAACGCCTCGCTGGTCACGATCAGGGTCGCCTCGGCGTCGGCGAGGCACGTGGCGACGCGGTCCGCGGGCGCGTCGGCGTCGAACGGCAGCCAGGCGGATCCCGTCTTGGCGATGGCGATCTGGGCGACGAGGAGATCCACGCCGCGTTCCATCCACAAGCCCGCGACGCGCCGGGGACCGAGCCCGCGCGCGATCAAACCGCGGGCCAGCGCCGTCGCCCGCTCGTCCGCCTGGCGATAGGTGAGAACCCCGTCCCGCGTCCTTAGCGCAGGCGCGTCCGGCAGCGACGCCGCCGTGGCGGCGAAGATCTCGGCCAGAAGTTCGTCGCGCAGCAGATCCGGGCGCGGCTGCCCGCGCAACATTGCGCGCGCCGGCTGGTCGTCGTTGTCCGCGACGCGCGAATCGCGCTCGCGCGCCGCAGGGCTGGCGTGGCTCTTCATCGATTGATCCGCATCAGACGGTGCCGGGCCCCTCGAGGCACGGCCCGATGTTCGAGGCTCCGGCGATCGCCCCCGTGGCGACGCGATCCGCTTGGTTCGCTCCGACCGCGACCCGCCCGGTTCGCACGAGCGATCGCACCCGAAGGTTCCTTACACCGCGGCTCGCGCCGGCCATACCCCCGGACCTTCGACCAGCCCGAAAGACGTCGCCCTAAACGGTCGCAGGTGAACGGGGCATGAGACTCGGGACGGGCGCCCCGCCAAAGCAACCGCCCGAAGCCCCTCCCCCGAGGGGCAGGACCCGACGGGCGGTTCAAACCCACGCGGCGGCGCCGTCCGCGAAGCGGAGCACGCGGCCCTGAAAAACGTCGGTCTCGGGCGCCCGGTCCCGGTCGACATCGGCGAGGATGTGGAGGAGCACGCGCGCGACGCCGCCGTGCCCGACGACCACCGTATCCTGCGCGAAGGAGTCGAGCCAAGGCTCGACCCGGTCGCGCAGCGCGGCGTAGCTTTCGCCCCCGGGCGGCACGAAGCCCCATTTGTCGCGGCGCCGCGCCGCGCAGCGAAGGGGGTCGGAGGCCTTGAGCTCGGCCCAGGTCCTTCCTTCCCAGCTCCCGAAACTCAGCTCCTGGAGGCGCCCGTCGAGGCGGAAGTGCCCGGGCTCGCCCATGCCGAGGGCTGCGCGGAGGATCGTCATGGTCTCGCGCGCGCGCGATAACGGCGAAGCGACGAAATCGAGGTCCGCCGCGCTCAGCCCACGTTCCGCCAGGAGGCCCCCGAGGATGCGGCCCGCCGCGGCGGCCTGGTCGCGCCCGCGGGCATTGAGCGGAATGTCCCGCCCGCCCTGCAAGCGCCCCTCGCGGTTCCAGTCCGTTTCGCCGTGACGGACGAAGAAGAACCGGCGAGACGGCAGGCCGGGGGCGTCGCAAGCGTTGCCAGGACCGGCCGCGGTCCCGTTCCGCAAGGACCCGGGCGCGACCTTCCGAACGGAGCCGGTCAGGACGCCACACCCCCGGCCGGGATCGCGGCGATGTCGGGCGCGGCCGGGTTCTTCATCCCCACCACGTGGTAGCCGGAATCGACGTGCAGGATTTCGCCGGTGATGCCGCGCGCCATCGGCGATAGCAGGAAGGCGGCGCTGTCGCCGACCTCCTCGATCGTCACGGTGCGGCGGAGCGGCGAATTGAGTTCGTTCCATTTGAGGATGTAGCGGAGATCGCCGATGCCGGAGGCGGCGAGCGTCTTGATGGGCCCGGCCGAGATGGCGTTCACGCGGATGCCCTGGGCGCCGAGATCGGCCGCGAGATAGCGCACGCTCGCCTCGAGGGCAGCCTTGGCGACCCCCATCACGTTGTAATGAGGAATCCATTTCTCGGCGCCGTAGTAGGTCAGGGTCAGCAGGCTGCCACCGGCTCCCATCAGCCGTTCGGCCCGTTGCGCCACGGCCGTGAACGAATAGCACGAGATCAGAAGAGATTTGGTGAAGTTGTCTTCCGTGGTCTCTATATACCGGCCGGTCAACTGGTCCTTGTCGGAAAATGCGATGCAGTGGACCAGAAAGTCGAGCCGTCCCCACAGCCGCCCCACTTCGGCGAAGATCGTGTCGACGGAGGCGGGATCGGTTACGTCGCAATGGCCGACGACCGCCGCGTCGAGCTCCCGGGCCAGGGGGCGCACCCGTTTTTCGAGAGCCTCGCCCTGAAACGTCATGGCGAGGTCGGCCCCGGCCGCGCGTGCGGCCTTCGCGATCCCCCAGGCGATCGACCGATTGTTGGCGAGCCCCATGATGAGCCCGCGCCGGCCGGCCAGCATCGGCCCGCCGGGACCGCTCGACGGCTTCGGGTCGTCTGACATGGGGGTTCCGATCTCCACCGCCTGGTCCGCTCCGTGGCAAGCGCGTCGTCACGCCGCGCTTTCCTTAACCCAAGGGACGCGCGCGAGAAAGACACCCTCGCGCCGGAGCGGCATCGGCGGAAAAGCGCGGGGGGTCGCTCATTGGTGGTGGGCAAAGAACCAACGGCGCCGTATAAAGGTTAAGGGAACATTAGCGCTGCACTGGGTTTGACGGATAGCGTCGCATGACGACCTTCGAGGATGACGTCGGCAGGATCATTCCGCAGCTTCGGCGATTCGCGAGGGCGCTCGCCCCTGAGCAATCCGTGCAAGTCGCCGACGACCTCGTCCAGGAGACCGTCGTGCTCGCCATGCGGTCGGACCGGCGACCGCCCGCCGCGATCCTCATGTGGTGCCTCGCGACCCTCATTCGCGTTCACCGCCTCCGGCACGGCAAGGTCCCGCGGGACGGTCGGATCCGGGGCGGATCGTCGGTCTGCGCCTCCACCGGCGCGCTCGCACGTCCCTTCGTGCCCGACCAGGGCGCGTCTTTGATGGCGGGGCTCGACACGCTGAGCCTCGAGGGCCGCGAAACGCTTCTGCTCGTCAGCGTGGCCGGTTTGAGCTACGCGCAAGCCGCCGAGGTGCTCGGAACGACGCCCGACATCGTGATCGCGCGCCTGACGGAGGCGCGCGATCGCTTGCTGGCGACCAGGGTCGAGGGGCCGTTCGACGGCGCGGAGCGATCGGCAGCGTCGCCCCGCGCCACGGGCCACCTCCGCCTGGTGAAATAGGCGGCTTGGGATGAGCCACCCGACCCTTCTTTTCGACAGCCGCGACTTTCACGCCCTGATCGACGGGCGGCTCGATCCCGAGCACGGTCCGGAACTGTCGCGACGGCTCGCGGCCGAACCGGAAACGCGTGAGCGCATCGAGGGATGGAAGCGGCAAAACGATGCCCTGAAAAGGCAGTTCGCGGGTGTGGTGCTCGAGCCGGTGCCTGTCCGGCTGCTGCCGAAGTCGCTGGCGCGGCACACGGCGCCGGGACCATCGGGCAACGGCGCGCGCGGCCGGCCGGCGTCGGCTCAAACCCACGCGGCCCAGGGTCGTCGGCCGACGCTCGACGGCATCGGGGCCGCGGTCGCGGTTTTCCTCTGCGGCGCCGCCGCCACGGCGGCGCTCGAGAGCGGGTTCTTCGCGCACATCGGCGGCGGCGCGAAATCCGCCGACGCGGTGGCGGCCCCGGCCGGGCGCGGGATCGCGGCGCGCGCCGCCGAAACGCACCAGACATTCGCGACGGACCTCAATCGTCCGGTCGAGATTCCCGCCTCCGACGAAGCGCGCCTGCTGAAATGGATCCAGCATCGGCTCGCCATGCCGATCCGCATCCCGGACCTTCGCCCCCAGGGCTGGAACCTGATCGGCGGCCGCATCGTTCCCGGCGAACTCGGCCCGGCCGCCTTCTTGGTTTACGGCAACGGGATCGAACGCCTCGGCCTCTACGTGGCGCGCACCGACGCGAGCGCGGGGGATGGCGTCTCCTTCGCGGACGCGGGCTCCGGACCCGGAAGCACCGCGTCCTGGGTCGACGAGCCGTTCGGCTACGCGCTGACCACGAGCCGCAACGTGGCCTGGCTCGAGCGGAACGGGGTCGCCCTCTACGACAGCGTCAGGGCCCAGGCCCGGGACAACGCCTCAGCCTTTTGAGGCCCGCGGATCGTAGGGCTTCTCCTCCTCCCAGCGGCGCATCAGCGTCGCCAGGTCGGGGTCGGCCTGCTCGGGCAAGGTGATCTTCGGGGTGACGAGCAGGTCGCCGGTGGTCCCGCCCGCGGCGATGCCCTTGCCCCGCAGCCGAAGCGTGCGGCCGCGGTTGGCGCCGGGTGGCAGCGTGATCTCGACGGTGCCGTCCAAGGTGGGTACGGGCAGCTTGGCGCCGAGCACGGCCTCGTAAAGCGTAACCGGCAGGTCGAGGTGGAGATCCCGACCCTCGACCTCGAACAGCTTGTGGCGGGCGACGCGGATCGTCACCAGGGCGTCGCCGGCACCTGCGGCGCTCGTCCCCGTCCGGCCCTGGCCGCGCAGCCTGATCTGCTTGCCGTCCTCGATGCCCGGCGGGATGGTGATGTCGAGCGTCCGCCCCGTGGGCAGCGTGACGCGGGCCGACCCGCCCCTCACGGCGTCTTCCAGCGGCACGGTGACGGTCGCGGTCACGTCCTCGCCCTTGGCGGCGGCGGACCGCCGCTGGTTGCGCGCCGCGCCGCCGAGGAGATCGGCGAACAACTCGCTCGGATCGACGCCCCCCGACCGGGAGCCGCGGCCGAACGGGGACGACCCGGTGCCGAAGTCCTGGTATTCGAACCCGGATGGTCCGCCGGCCGCGCCGAAGCCCTCGAAATGGTGATACTTCGGCTTGCCTTCCGCATCGATCTCGCCACGGTCGAACGCCGCGCGTTTCGCTTCGTCGCCGAGGATCTCGTAGGCTTGGTTCGCCTCGGCGAACTTTTCCTTCGCGCGGGGATCGCTGCTCTGGTCGGGGTGGAACTTCTTGGCAAGCCGGCGGAACGCCTTCTTGATCTCGGCGGTGTCGGCCGCCTTCTTCACCCCGAGAACGACGTAAGGATCACGCATCTCACATCCAATGACGGCGCCCGCCGCCGCCACCGCGGCCGGAACGCGAACGCTCTCAAGATGGGAGATCCCCGACGCTTGGGCAAGGCGGGACGCGAGCGGCGCGCCCGACCCGCGATCGCCCCTTCCACGCGCGCCCTCAGGACGTTTTTTGATCCTTGACGTCGCGCAGCGTCCATTCGCCTTCGCCCGTCCGGCAAGCCGAGCCGGCCAAGCGCCGCTCCCGCCGGGGCGCCGCGGAGGCGACGACCCGCGCGCGGAAGCTCCTGCACATCCGGTCGTTGTCGATGAACGGGGGCGCGAGCGCCTCGAACGACCCGCTGGCCCCGGTCTGGGGGTTGCTCCACGCGACCCCTGCGCCGTTGCCTTGCGGGTCGAGCGCGACGGCCAGCGCGGCCTTGGCGCGGCGCCAGTCCTCCGGCTCGAGCGCGGGCGAAAGCAGGGCGGAGGGACGGCCGATCGACCCCGTCGGGGTGGCGTCGCCCGTGAGGCCGGCCATGGGGAAGGACACCGAGCACCCTCCCCCGAGCAGCCCGAGGCCGACGACGACCACGCGCAGCGGCGGTCGCCGATCGCCCGGGCGCGCGACGAAGCGCGTCGAGCAGTTCGCGACGAGATGCCTTAAAGGGGCCACGGCACCATCTCGGGGTCAATCACAGCTTGGGAGGAGGTAACGTGGAAGCGTTAACCGGCGGTGACTTCACGGACAGCGGTGATCCTTTCGCCCTGTTCGAACGGTGGATGGCCGAGGCGGCGTCGAGCGAGCCGCGCGACCCCGACGCGATCGCGCTGGCGACCGTCGATGCCGGGGGAACGCCCGACGTGCGCATGGTCTTGCTGAAGGGCTTCGACCGGAACGGCTTCGTGTTCTACACCAACGCCGAAAGCGCGAAGGGCCGTGAACTCGGGGCGCGGCGGGAGGCCGCCTTCGTCCTTTATTGGAAGTCGCTCAACCGGCAGATCCGCGTGCGCGGCGCCGTCGAGGACGCTTCGAGCGAGGAGGCCGACGCCTATTTCGCGAGCCGCCATCCCCGTAGCCGGCTTGGCGCCTGGGCGAGCGAGCAGTCGCGGCCGCTCGAAAGCCGGGAGGCGCTCGAACGGCGGGTCGCCGCATTCGAAGCCAAGTTCGCCGGCGGCCCCATCCCGCGGCCGCCCCATTGGCGGGGGTACCGCATCAGGCCTTTCGCGATCGAGTTCTGGCAGGACCGGCCCTCCCGGCTCCACGACCGCGTCGTTTTCCGTCGGCAGGGGCGGGACGCACCCTGGACCAAGGAGCGGCTCAATCCTTGAAGTCCGCCGGGCGGAACGCGTATGATGCGGATGACGCCGGGGCCGAACCCTTGCCTCGCGCGGTCCCCGGGCTATCCCCACGATGACGCAAGACCGAGTGAGGCTCGAAGGGCCGCGACGCATCATGCTCCTCACAGGGGCGTCGCGTGGCATCGGCCATGCCACGGTCAAGCGGTTTTCATCCGCGGGCTGGCGTGTGATCACCTGTTCGCGACACGCTTTCCCGGAGGACTGCCCGTGGGAGATGGGTCCCGAGGATCATCTCCAGGTCGATCTCGCCGACACCGCGGCCATCGACCAGGCGCTCGTCGATGTGCGTAGCCGGCTGCCCGAGGGCCGCCTCGACGCGCTCGTCAACAACGCGGGGATTTCGCCCAAAGGCCCGGGCGGCTCGCGGCTGGGGACCATCGAAACCGAGATCCCCGACTGGAAGATCGTGTTTCAGGTGAACGTGTTCGCGCCCATCATGCTGGCCCGCGGGCTGATCGCCGAGCTGCAGAACGCGCACGGGTCGGTGGTCAACGTCACCTCGATCGCGGGTTCGCGGGTCCATCCCTTCGCGGGCGCCGCATACGCCACCTCCAAGGCCGCGCTGGCGTCGCTGACCCGCGAGATGGCGGCCGACTTCGGGCCGCGTGGCATCCGCGTGAACGCCATTTCGCCGGGCGAGATCGACACCGCCATCCTGTCGCCCGGCACCGAGCGGATCGTCGGACAATTGCCCTTGCGCCGCCTCGGGACGCCCGAGGAGGTCGCCAAAGCGATCTATTTCCTGTGCACCGAACAATCGAGCTACGTGCATGGCGCCGAAATCCACATCAACGGCGGGCAGCACGTTTGAGCCTCGACCGGTCCCGGGCTTACCCGGCCCGGCCCTTTCTCGCCGCGAGCATCGCGGTGTTCCGGGAGGGCCGCGTCCTGCTGGCCGAGCGTGCCGTGCCGCCCGGGGCCGGGTGCTTCTCGCTGCCGGGCGGTCTCGTCGAAAGCGGCGAACCGCTCCGCGAGGCCGCGCTGCGCGAGTTGCGGGAGGAAACCGGGATCGAGGCGCGCGTGCTCGCCTTCAACGACCATGTCGAGGTGATCGAGCGCGATGCCGAGGGCCGCGTGGCGGCGCATTTCGTCGTCGCCTCGTTCGTGGGCCGCTGGCTGTCGGGCGAGGGCACGGCGGGTCCGGAAGCCTTGCGCCTCCTCTGGATCGAGCCCGACGCGCTCGGCGGGCTTGTCACGACGCCGCGCCTGCTGCCGATCCTCGCGCGTGCGGCGTCCATCGCGGCGCAAGCGGGATGAGGAGCGGGCGCCTCCGCCGTCGGCCGAAGCCCCGCCTCGGCGACTCATGGCCCGCGGCTCTGGCTTTGATGGCATTCGCGACCGCCGGCGTACCCCGGTTCGCCGCGAGCGCCGAAGTGCCGCTCCCGCCCGTGCAGCCGCGCCCGGAGCCCGCGCGCCCGACGGAGGATCTCGCGCCAGCCTACGAGCCGGAGCTGGAGCGCCTCGCGGAGCTCCTGGGAACGCTCGCCTTCATGCGTGAGCTGTGCGGCAGCGGCGACGGACCCGAATGGCGGCGCCAGATGGGCGTGCTGCTCGACGCCGAGGCTCCCGCCGAGCCGCGTCGCTCGCGTCTGGCCGGCTATTTCAACCGCGGGTTCAGGGGCTACCAGGCCACCTACCGCTTCTGCACGCCCTCGGCCGCGCTCGTTGTCACCCGTTCCCTCGACGAAGGAGGACGCCTCGCACGCCAACTCGAGTCGCGCTACAGCGGGGGTTGAGCGGGATCGCCGCGACAATCCGCCGAAAAAGCGCCGACCCGATCGAATGCGGGATGTCCCGTTAACGGTTCGGCAAGGCTTGTGTGGCGTTGCCACGCTTGCCGCGATAGTTTCGCTGGGCCATGACGAATCACGCCGCGCACAACGAACGAACCGAAGCCGCCCAGGAACGCCGCCAAGCGCTGGCGATGCTGATGCAGACGTTCGCGGAAGCCGAACTCGACGGCTTGGCCGAGGACTGCCTGACCCAGGCGGCCCTCTTCGTCGCGTTCCACAAGCTTGTCAGCACCTATGGCGAAGAGGCGGTCGCGGTTCTCGCGGAACGGTTGCCCGAACGCATCCGCCAAGGGGAGTTCTCGGCCTCCACCCGCCAGTGAGCGGGGCGGGTCCTGCCGAATGACCCGGGACCGCCTATATCCCCCTTGATGCTCGCAGGCGGGTTCGGATCGGGGTCATGGGTCAAGCGGTTCTCGACGACAGGGGCGTTGTGGAAGTGGGCGGACCCGACGCCCGCGACATGTTGCAGCGCCTGCTGACCAACGACGTTTCGGAAATCGCGCCCGGTCAGGCGCGTTACGCCGCGCTGCTGACCCCGCAGGGGAAGATCCTCGCCGACTTTTTCGTCGTCGGCTGCGAAGGCGCGCAGGAGCTCCTCATCGACTGCCCGGGGGTCCTCGCCGCCGACCTCGCGCGAAGACTGACGCTTTATCGCTTGCGCGCGCGCGTCACGGTGACGGATCGCGGCGCGGAGCTTTGCGTCGCCGCGTTCTGGCCCGATCCCCCGGGCGTCGAAGGCCACGCGTTCCGCGATCCGCGCCACGACGCGCTCGGCTTCCGCGTCATCGCCCCGCGCGACAGCCGGGCCGCGGCGGAGCGCGGCGACGTGGCCGGCTATCACGCGAACCGCATCCGTGCCGGCGTGCCCGAGGGCGGGGTCGACTTCGCGTACGGCGACGCCTTCCCGCACGACGCCAATCTCGACCGCTTGAGCGGCGTCGATTTCCGCAAGGGCTGCTACGTCGGGCAGGAGGTCGTGTCCCGCGTCGAGCATCGCGGCACGGCCCGCAAGCGCGTGACCCCGATCCGCTTCGCCGGCGCCCCGCCGCCGGCGGGTGCCGACGTGATGGCGGGCGAGGCGGTGATCGGAACCATGGGGTCGGGCATGATCGGCCGCGGGCTCGCGCTCATCCGCGTCGATCGCGCGGCGGATGCGGCAGCGTCCGGCGTGCCCTTGTCGGCGGGGGGTACGCCGATCGAGATCGAGGCGGCGTGATCCGGCCGGATCGACGTGGCTGAGCCCCTCGCGGGCGGGTCAACGCGCGTCTGGCAGCGGATGCTGTCGGGGCGGCGGCTCGATCTGCTGCGCCCGGTGGCGGACGACATCGATATCGCCGACATCGCTCGCGGCCTCGCCAGGGTGGCGCGCTGGAACGGCCAGACCCTCGGGGCTCACGTGTTCTCGGTCGCGCAGCATTCGCTGCTGGTCGAGACGATCGCGTCCGCCTGGGAGCCTTCGCTCGCGCCGGGTGAACGGCTGAGGGCGCTGCTCCACGATGCGCCCGAATATGTGATCGGGGACCTGATCTCGCCCTTCAAGGCCGTGGTCGGGGATGGTTACAAGGCCGTCGAAGCAAGCGTTTTCAAAGCCGTGGAACGACGGTTCGGCCTGCCGCCCCCCTCGCCGTCTTTCGTTGCCCTGATCAAGCGGGCCGATCGGGCGGCGGCCTTCCTCGAGGCGACCCGCCTCGCCGGGTTCACGCTCGAGGAAGCCAGGCAGGTGTTCGGATGCCCGGATCGCCCCCTGCCCGACCTTCGGGGGAGCCTTCGTCCGGTACGGCCGGTGCAGGCCGAAGCGCTGTTCCTGGCCCGCTTCGGCGACCTCGACGCGGACGCGCCACCCGGCCCGGGGCACCCGCGACGATGAGCGCCATTCACGTTTGCCCGCTGTCCCGCCTCGCCGAAACGCTCCGGGCGAGCGGCGCCGCGAGCGTCGTCGGCCTGCTCGGCCGCGCCGATTCGCGGCCCGCCCTGCCCGATCCCGTCTCGCGTCGTCTCGCGCTCGATCTGTCCGACATCACGGTCCCGGTCGCGGGGCACGTGCTGGCGACGCGCGCGCACGTCGACAGCCTCCTGCGGTTCGTCCTGGATTGGGATCGCGGCGCCCCCTTGCTGATCCATTGCTACGCGGGCGTCAGCCGTTCGACGGCGGCGGCCTTCGCGGCCTTGTGTGCGCTCGATCCGGCAACCCCCGAAACCACGCATGCCGCGACGCTCCGCGCCGCTTCGCCGACCGCGACCCCCAACGCGCTGATCGTGGCGCTGGCCGACGACGTCCTCGGGCGGGCCGGGCGCATGAACGCGGCCATCGGGAGCATCGGACGCGGCGTCGCGTGTTTCGAGGGGAACGTGTTCCACCTCCCGGTGCGGCGGGCCCGAGGCGCGGGCTGACGAGCGCCTCACGGGGTAACCTGTGATAGGCTGGCGACGTAATCAGGCCGAGCACGAGGATCGGGGCACCGGCCGCGGCGAAGAAGCCGAACGCTCCTGGGGTTTGCCGATGCCGCGAAACGCGAAACCATGACGGCGGACCCGGAGCTCGAAGGCGTTCCGACCCGCGCGATCCACGAGGTCGTGGACACGCAAGCGCGGCGCTGGGTGTTCCGGCACCCGCTCGTCATCCGCGTGTCGCATTGGATCAACGCCGTGTGCCTCGTCATCCTGCTGATGAGTGGACTGCAGATCTTCAACGCCCACCCGTCGCTCTATTGGGGCAAGGACTCGGCGTTCACCCGCCCGGTCCTGTCGATCGGCGCGGCCGACACGGACGGCGACAACCCCAAGGGCGTGACCACGGTCCTCGGCCACGCGTTCACGACGACGGGCGTGCTGGGCTACACCGATGGCGGGCAGGGCGAGAACGCGGAGCGCGGCTTCCCGAGCTGGGTCACCTTGCCCGGCGTGCAGGATCTGGCGACCGGGCGGCGCTGGCACTTCTTCTTTGCATGGCTTTTCGTCGGCAACGGGCTCGTCTACGTGCTTTACGGCCTGATGAGCGGGCAGCTCAAACACCGCCTGATCCCGACCGGGGACCAGATGCGTCGTTTCGGGCAGGCGGTCATCGAACATCTGACGCTCCACTTCCCCGGGGGAGAGGAGGCCAAGCGCTACAACGTCATCCAGAAGCTCACCTACCTCGCCGTCGTCGGCGTGCTCCTGCCGCTCCAGATCCTGGCGGGGATCGCGATGTCGCCCGGCCTCGACAGCGTCGTGCCGTGGCTCCTCCCGGCGCTCGGCGGCCGCCAATCGGCCCGCACGATACATTTCATCGTGGCCGACCTGCTGCTGCTGTTCCTGGTCGTCCACGTCGTTCTGGTCCTCGTTTCCGGCTTCTGGAACAACATGCGCGGCATGGTCACCGGCTGGTTCGTGATCGAACGGAAGAAGAAAAATGCCCCAGCCCCGACCTGACCGCAGGGCCTTCCTGGCACGCGGCGCCGCGTCGATCGGCGCCTCGATGCTGGCCGGCTGCGACCGCCTGTCGAACGCCTCCTGGTTCAGGCGCGTCCTGGACAAGGACGACGACGCAAACCTTTACGTCCAGCGCCTGTTGTTGTCGCAGGCACGCCTCGCCCCGGAGTTCGCCGAAGCGGACATATCGCCCTGGTTCAAGCCGAACGGGACGAGCGACCCGTCGGACAAGGCGTACAAGGCGCTGGCCGCGAAAGGGTTCGCCGATTACCGCCTGCAGATCGACGGCCTCGTGAAGCAGCCCGCCAGCTTCTCGCTCGCCGAACTGCGGCAGATGCCGGCACGGACGCAGATCACCCGGCACGATTGCGTCGAAGGCTGGAGTTGCATCGGCAAATGGACGGGCGTGCCGTTGGCGGCGCTCCTGCAGCAGGTCGGGCTGAAGCCGCAAGCCCGCTATGTCGTGTTCCATTGCGCCGACACGATGGGCGGCGGACTCGATGGGAGCCCCGACGCGGCGGACGATCAGCCGGACGATGCCGGCAAGGGCGGCAACGCGGACGGCGCCGCCAAGGGTGGCGTACAGGCGGACGACGGAGCGGACGCCAAGGGAGGGCGGACGTCCGCGGACGCGGCATCCCCGCAAGCCGGTGATTCGAAGCGGGCCGAGGACGCCGGCCCTAACACGGCCGACACTGGGAGCGGGGACGACCCGGTCCGCTATTACGAAAGCATCGATCTCGAGGACGCCTCCCATCCGCAAACGATCCTGGCCTACGCGATGAACGGCCGGGCGCTGCCGGTCGCGCACGGCGCGCCCTTGCGGCTCCGGATCGAGCGTCAGCTCGGCTACAAACACGCCAAATACGTGATGCGCATCGAACTCGTCGACAGCCTCGACACGTTCGGTCAGGGTAAGGGCGGGTATTGGGAAGACCAGGGTTACGAATGGTATGCCGGCATCTGAAAGACACCCGACCGCGACACCTGCCCCCGCCAAAGCTTTCGACGATATCGCGGCGCTGCCGTTCGAGCGCGCGATGGCGGAACTCGAAACGATCGTCAGCCAGCTCGAACGCGGCAGCGTCCCCCTGGAAGAGTCGATCGCGATCTACGAGCGGGGCGAGGCGCTGAAGAAGCGGTGCGAGGCGCTGCTGCGCGACGCCGAGATGCGCATCGAGAAGATCACGCTCGCGACCGACGGGACCCCGATCGGGGTCGAGCCGCTCGACCTGGCGACGTAGGCCGCGGCGCTACGCCTCGACGGGCACGTTACGGTGCGAAACGCTCAGCTGAGACGCGCCACGACGACCAGGCGTTTGATCTCGCCGTTCATGTAGGCCTGCAGAAACGCGTTATAGTTTCTGAAGGATACGCACCCGTTCGAATCGCCGTTCGGGCCGAGCATGTACGTGTGCGCGAGGAAGCCTGTCCGTCCATAAACGTCGCCGGCGCCTACGGGGTTGAGGCGCAGCGCCTGCACGCCGTGGAAAAGCTGTTCCCGCGGCTGCAGGTCGTAGACATGGGGTGGAATGGCGCCGCGATTGCGATCGCTGACGCGCCGCGGGTCGTCCAACCTGTCGCCGAGACCCGAATGCGCTTCCAATCGCGCACCGCTCGGCATGTAAACGGTATGGGCGGCGATATCGTAGATGGCGGTCCACCGGTCGTTCTGGGGGACGGGGCCGGACGTGAGCCGTCGCGCGTTGCCGAGAACGCCGTCGTCGGGCGACGCGTAGGCGAGCGCGGGGCCGGACGGCTGTCCCATGCCGAACAGCTTTTCCAGGAAATTGCGATTGTCCGGCGGCGCGATCGGGGGATTGGGGGTTCTGGCGGCCTGGACCATCGGGCGGCCCGGCGCGCGGACCGGGCCCTGGCTCGCCCATGGCCGCACCTCGGGGGGACGCGGCGCCGGCAGCGGAATGTTTTCGACAAGAGGGGACGCCGTGGGGGCCGGCAGCGGAAGGTCTTCGGCGAGCGGGGACGCCGTCGGGGCCGGCGGCGACGGAACGTTCTCGGATTCCCCGATCGGATCGGGGGACAGCGGCGGAACCGGTTCGAAGTTCGATCCGAGCGGGGCGTTCCAGGCGAGCGAAACCGGCGCGGAACCAAGGGCTGAGGCGGGGTCGAGCAGCGCCCCATAGGTGTCCGGGACGGAGCGCGCCGCGACGGCGCGCGCCGGCAATTCGGCAACATCGTGGAAGGCTGCATCGGCCAACCAGCCCCCGGCCGATACGCCGAAGGTCAGGGCGGCGGCGCCGACCAGCCTCCGAAAAGGTGTCCTGCGAGCCAACCGACCGCGATCGAACATGCTGAAGTCATGAGGCGTTTCGGTCGCGTATGTCACTCGCGTCGCTCTCGGAATGATCCCATGCCGCCCGTTTTCGGCTTGACGAGGAGTCCACGGCACTGAAGACCCGCCCGCCTCGCCTCCAGGGGGAGCGTCTCACCGCCACGCCGAACGTCCGGACAAAGCCTCGCGGGCTTGCTGCGACGTCATTGGACACGTGTTTGGTTAATTGCGAACTAAGGCGAAAATTTCATGCGTGCGCCAGGAGGACGATCCGGGCGGCAGCCGATGGTCGCTGCGCGCCGCGACGCTCGTACCCTGCCGCAGCATGAGCCCCGAAACCCGACTGGATCGCAGCCGGTCAAGAAGGCGGGATCCCCGCTTGCGCGGGACAATGGGGCCGTGAACCTCTTTCCGCGCGTCGGCGACGTGCGTCCCTGGCGCCGCCGGAGCGGGAACGTGGCTTGAGTTTCGCGCCGAAATGCGGGAAGTGCCGGGCGGGCCGGCGCGCCGACGGTTCGCTCGGGAGGATGGGCGGTGTCGGGGTCGATCTATTCAGGGCTGTTTCCGGTCGCGCCGACGCCCTTCACGGCGTCGGGCGATCTCGACCTCGACGGTCAGCGCCGGGTGCTCGACTGCATGGTCGACCAGGGCGTCGACGGCCTCTGCATCCTCGCCAATTATTCGGAGCAGTTCCTGCTGGCCGATGCCGAACGCGACGCGCTGGTGGAGCTTTGCCTCGCCCACCTCGCGGGCCGGGTGCCCGTCATCGTGACCTGCTCGCATTTCAGCACGCGCGTCGCGGCCGAGCGGGCGCGGCGCGCGGCCGCCGCCGGCGCGGGCATGCTCATGCTCATGCCCCCCTATCACGGCGCCGGCCTGCGCGCCGACGAGGCCGGCATGGTCGCGCATTTCGCCGAGGTCGCCGCGGCGGGCCGGATACCGATCATGGTGCAGGACGCGCCGTTGAGCGGCGTACCCTTGTCGGTGCCGTTCCTCGTGCGGCTCGGGCGCGAGGTGCCGCTGGTCCGGTATTTCAAGATCGAGGTGCCGTTCGCCGCGACCAAGCTGCGGGCGCTGATCGCGGCCGGCGGCGACGCCATCGCCGGGCCGTTCGACGGCGAGGAGGGCATCACCTTGATGGCCGACCTCGACGCGGGCGCCACGGGAACCATGACGAGCGCGCTGCTGCCCGATCTCGTCAAGCCGGTGTTGGCGCACCACCGCGCGGGCGAGCGCGCCGCGGCGGCGGCACACTATGCCCGCATCCTACCGCTCATCAATTACGAGAACCGCCAGTGCGGGCTGCGCGCGACGAAGACCGTGATGATGGCGGGCGGCGTGATCGCGAGCGACGCGGTGCGTCACCCGCTGGAACCGCTCCACCCTTCGACGCGCGCGGGTCTGCTCGAGATCGCAGAACAGGTTCAACCGCTCGCGCTGCGCTGGGGAAAGTAGCCGGACGGCCGAAGGGTTCCGGGTGGCTCGACGCGGACGAGGGGATGAGTGTGCGCCAGACGCAAACGCCTTCGCAGTCGCTCTTCCTTTGCGTCGACGGCGGCGGCACGCGGAGCCGGGGCCGGCTCCTGAACCGCGACGGCGGGCGGCTGGCTCAATCGGCGAGCGGGCCCTGCAATCCCTCGACCGACCGCCATCGGGCGCTCGCGAGCCTTGCCGAACTCTGGGGGACATGCGCGGCCGCCGCGCACCGCCCGGCCGACGACCTGCGTTGCGTGACGCTGGCCATCGGCGCCGCGGGCCTCTACGTCCCCTCGACCAGGGAAGCGTTCCTCGCCGCCGCGCCGCGCTTCGGCCGGGTCGTGGCGTTGACCGACGGCTACGCGGCGCTCGTCGGGGCGGGCGGCGGCGCGCCGTCGGCGCTCATCGTCGCCGGCACCGGGGTCGCGGGGCACCGCTTGTTCGCGGACGGGCACTCGATCCAGCGCGACGCCTGGGGCTGGGTCGCGGGAGACCGCGGTAGCGGGGCCTGGATCGGCCGCAAGGCGTTGCGCCATTTTTTTGCGGCGATCGACGGCCTGGTTCCCGCCGATGACCTGTCGCTCGCCATCGGCGAGGCTATCGGCGGCACCCGCGGCATCGAGGCGGGTTATCTCAGGGACATGACGCCCGACCGGTTGGGCGCTTTGGCGCCGCCCGTGCTCGACCTCGCCGCCCGCGGTCAAGCGACCGCCCTCGCGCTGCGGACCCGGGCCGTCGCGCACCTGGAGGCCCTCGCGGGCCTGCTCGCGGCCGATAAGGTGCCGCTTTACGCCGCCGGCGGCGTCGCGGACGTGCTGCGCCCGCTGTTGGCCGCGCGCCTGAGCCTGCCGGTGCTGGTGCCGGAGGAGGACGCGCTCCACGGTTGCTGGCTCGTGGCTTCGGGCCAGGCCCCGCCCGAGCGCGCCGATTTCTTCAGGATGGGGGAGACGACGCCATGAACGCGTCCGAACGGATCAAAGGTTCGATCTTGACGCCCGGCGGCTGGCTGTTCGGCACGGTCGAGATCGCGGGCGGGCGCATCGCCGGCGTGACCGGCGACGCGATCCCCGACGTCGAACGTCCGCCGGCGCCCTATCTCCTGCCGGGGTTCGTCGACCTGCACGTCCATGGCGGCGGCGGTCACGATTGGCAGGGCGGGCAGGAGGCGGTGCGGGGCCTCGCCCGCTTCCACGCGGCGCGCGGCACCGTGGCGCTGGCGCCGACCACCGCGACGGCCGCGGTTCCGGTGATCGCGCGCGCGCTCGACGGCATCGAGGCGGTGCGGACCGCCCGCGCTCCGGGCGAGGCCATCGTGCTCGGCGCCCACCTCGAAGGGCCGTTCATCAACCCGAACAAGCTCGGTGCCCAAGAGCCGGCCGCGCTCGAGGGCGACGCCGGCTTGGCCGAAGCCTGGACGGAGCGGGCGCGCATCGTGGTCGCGACCGTCGCTCCCGAAATTCCCGGCGGGCTCGACGTGATCGCGGCACTGACGAAGCGCGGCACGCGCGTGCAGATCGCCCACAGTCTCGCGACAGCCGACGAGGCGGCCGCGGGCTTTCGCGCCGGCTGTTCCGGCATCACCCATCTTTTCAACGCCATGACGGGCGTCGACCACCGCGCCCCCGGGGTCGCCGCCTACGCCCTGGCCTGCGCGGACCACGCGGAGATCATCTGCGACCTGCTGCACGTCGACCCCATCGTGCTGCGCGCGGCCTACCGCGCCATCCCCAACCTCTACGCCATCTCGGACGCCACCCTGGCGGGCCTGCCGGATGGCGCGCTTCATTGGGGCGGCCACGGCGTCATCAAACAAGGCCTGCGGGTGACGCTGCGCGACGGCAAGACGCTCGCCGGCAGCGCCATCACGCTGCTCGATGCCTTTCGCAACCTGGTCAAGATCGGCTTCAGCCTGCGCGAAGCATCCGTCATGACGTCGTCTCGCGCCGCGGCCTACCTCGGACTCGGCGACCTCGGTCACATCGTTGTCGGGGCCAGGGCTTGCCTGATCGAACTGGACGAAGAGCTGGAACTCGGGACCGTCCGCGTGGACGGAATGAGCGTTTAACGCCCGTGGAACAAGGCACTGTCTCTAGACACTCGTGCTGAACACGAGGGAGGCGGGATCGAATATGGACGGAGCGGCGGCGCGGCGGCCGGGGCGCGGCGAGCGGTCGCGATGCAGCGGAGACACGGGCCGTCAAAAGAGGGCGGACGACCGCTTGCGGACGATTTCTCTCCGGAAACCGTCATCGGCACGCGAGTCCGCACGTGCGATGATCGCGAATGCATCGTGATCGTCGCATTCGTCCCGCACGTCCTCCTCGCGTCGGGACGGGTTGCCGAGCCGTGGTTTCGTTGTGTCTCGCCGCGCTTTTCGCCGGAACGGCTGGTCCCGCGCGCGCCGGGGATGCGATATCGGGCGCGTCCACCGCGGCGGGCGGGGCGTCCCGTGCCGTTGGCGGGGAAGACAAGCCGTCCTGGGCGGGTGACCTCGCGACCCGAGCGAACCTTCTGGGCGACATCGGCGGGATGAGAGCCGTTCTCGACCGGTACGGTGCATCCTTCGGGCTGACGGAAACCGCCGAGGTCCTCGGCAACCCGAACGGCGGCACGCGCCGGGGTGCCGTCGTCGAGGGGGTGGCGCAAATGAGCCTAGGGGTCGACCTCGCCAAGGCGGCGGGGCTGACCGGCGCCACCTTCAACGTCAGCGCTTTGCAGATCCACGGCCGCGGGCTCTCGGGGACGGACCTGCGCAACCTCAACGTGGTCAGCAGCATAGAGGCCGATCCGGCGACCCGGCTGAACGAACTCTGGGCGCAGCAGAGCTTCCTCGACGGCAGGTTCGACGTGAAGGTCGGGCAGCAAAGCGCCGACCTGGAATTCATCACGTCGGAATACGAGGACCTGTTCATCAATTCCGGGTTCGGCTGGCCGACGCTGCCGGCCGCCGACCTCCCTTCGGGCGGGCCGGCATACCCCCTGCCCACGCCCGGCATCCGACTGCGCGCGCGACCGACCGACACGGTGACGGCCCTCGTGGGCTTGTACAACGGCAGCCCGGCGGGGCTGAAGCCCGGCGATCCGCAACGCAACGATCCTTCGGGAACGAACTTCGACGTGTCGAGCGGCGCGTTCGCCATCGGCGAGGTGCAATACGCGTCGAGCCGAGGCAAGGACGCGAACGGCTTGCCGGCCACGTACAAGCTCGGCGCGTGGTACAATTCCAACCGTTTCGCGGACCCGTTCTTCACGAACGGCGCGGTCGTCCCCGCGATCGACGCGTTCGCGACGGTGCCGACCGGCAAGCGCGGCGACTGGAGTGTCTACGGCACGTTGGATCAGCTCGTCTACCGCCCGGCGGGCGCGGACGACGGCGGGCTCGGGATCACCGCGCGCGCCATGGGCGCCCCCGACGACCGCAGCTTGGTCGATCTCTTCGTGCAGGGTGGGCTCACTTACAAGGGTGCCTTCGACAGGCAGAACGACACGATGGGCATCGGCGTCGAAACCGCCCGGATCGGCGCCCGGGCGCGCGGCGGGGACCGGGCGACCGCGGCGGTGCTCCCAACCCCCTACCCGGTCCGCGGCGGCGAGACCGTGATCGAGGCGACCTACCAGGCGCAGATCGCGCCCTGGTGGCAGGTGCAGCCCGACATCCAGTACGTCATCGACCCGGGCGGCGGCGTGCCGGACCCGCGTCGGCCGGACCGCAGGCTCGGCGATGCGGCCGTCCTCGGCCTGCGAACCGTCGTGACGTTCTGAAAGCCCGGCCTTTCGATGTTTCGATCAGCCGCCTCCGGCAGAGGCTCGGCACGCGGGCGGTTCTCAGGCGCGCCATCGTTCGGAGCCGGATACGAAGCAGCCGGGCCGAAGGACGAGGCCCGTGTCGCGCGCCGTCTCGGTCCCGTGGCCTCCCCGGCTTCACGCACCTGGCGCTTCCAGCCGCGCCCGCGCCTCCTCGAGTCGCTGCTTCTCGGCCGGCGCGACCTGCACCGGCTTCAGGTCGAGCCTCAGAAGCGCATCGTTGATCGCCGAAACCACGACGAGCCGCGCGAACCATTTCTTGTCGGCGGGAACGATGAACCACGGCGCCTCCTCGGTCGCGGTCCCGGCGATCGCCGCCTCATAGGCCGTCATGTATTTCGTCCAATATGCGCGCTCCGTGATGTCGGCGGCGCTGAACTTCCAGTTCTTTTCCGGCTCGTCGAGGCGCGACAGAAACCGGCGTTTTTGTTCCGCGAAGCTCATGTCGAGAAAGAATTTCAGAATCCTGGTGCCCTGCCGTGCCAGATGGCGCTCGAAGGCCGCGATGTCGTCGAGGCGGCGATCCCAGAATTCCGGGTCGCCGGCGAGGCTCGCGGGAATACGCTGACGGTCCACGATCTCGGGATGGACCCGCGCGATCAGCACCTCCTCGTAATGCGACCTGTTGAAGATGCCGATCATGCCGCGCCCGGGCAGGGAACGGCTGACACGCCACAGGAAGTCGTGCGCGAGGTCGTCCGGCCCCGGCTGCTTGAAGGACGTGACGGACACGCCCTGCGGGTTCACGCCCGACATGACGTGCTTGATCGTGCCGTCCTTGCCCGCCGCGTCCATCGCCTGGAAGACGAGGAGCAGCGACCAGGTGCCATTGGCGTAAAGGAGGTTCTGGAGCGCGGACAAGTGCTCGACCCCCTGGCTCAAAAGCGCTTTGGCGTCCTGCTTGCCGATGAAGCCCGGGATGGGGTCGTCGGACCGGTGATCGGCAAGCCGGAACCCTTTGCCTTTGGTCACCCGAAAGGCGTCGAGAAGCTTGGCGACCTGCTTGTCGCTGAGCGTGGCAGGGGCGGCCTCGGCTTGTTTGTTCGCCATTAAATGCGCTCCGGTTTCCCCAACCTCATTCGGACAGCGTCCGCCATCACGGTGTGTCCCGGCACTGCCGAGATCGGCCGAAGCGGTTTTTCCATACGGACCTCACGCGAACGGATTGGCGATCCGGAGCGTTCCGTCCACCGTCAGCCCGTGCTGCATGTCCTCGGACCAGAGCGTATGGCAACGCGCGCGAAGCGCGGCGGCTACCATGAAAGCGTCGAAGGTGGCGAAACGGTAGCGCTCTCCGACCCTCATCCCATCGAGATGAGCATCCAAGTCCAGTGGAACCACGGCGCGACACAGCAGACGGATGGACGCGATCGCCTCCCCGACTTCGCTCCAACTCATTCCGAGTTTGCGGCGTGCCACGTTCGCGAACTCATTGAGGCCCTGCACGCCGACAACGCACCCGGACCGAAGAAGAGCCTCGGCCCGTGCCGAGCGAGGATCTTCGGTGAAGGCGTAGACGAGCACGTTTGTGTCGAGGAACGCGCCGGGTCGGCTCACCGCGCATTCGCCTCCTCGCGGTCGAAGCGCCATCCGGGGGGAAGCGCCCGGCGAAGCGACCGGATTTTCTCGATAGCACGCTCGCGGCTTCGGTCGTGCTCGACCTCGAAGGCCCGATGCGCGGCAACGCGGATCTCGATCTCGTCGCCCTCCTTCAGATCCAGCGCCACCACGACGGCGGCAGGCAGCCGTACCGCCAGGCTGTTCCCCCACTTCGCGACCTGCATCGGCGCCTCCGTTGATATCATCGGATGATGTATATCCAGGCAGATCGGATGTCAATGCGGGCGTGACGGGAACCGGCGGTTCGAACTCGGGTTAACGGCGGTTTACGGATTGCGTTTTGGCTGAGTCAATGGGTTGCGCTGAGTCGGAGCGCTGTCATGAGCCTAGGGGCTGTCCTCATCACCGAGGGCAATGTTCCCGATTTCTTCCCGGTCGACCCGGGAGATCGGCGACCAATCTTGGCCATGAACTGGCTCCGATCCCTTGCGATCGTCGGAAAGCCGATGCGCCTTCCGGGTCGGCACCTTCGCGTTTCGTCGTCCTGCGCCACATCCTCGAGGAAGCGGACACGCGGCGGACCTTCGACCTTCGCCGCCACGGCCGGCCCGCGCCCGCTCCGGCGGCGCGGGCGTCACTTCGCGATCGGCGGAGCGCCGGCCGGAACCGGCAGGGTCGGGAACAGTACGTGGTCGAAGGCCCACCAAAGCACGAGGAGCAGGAGGACGATCAGCAGCAACCAGACAAGGCGTCTATCGATGCGCATCGTCGTCTCCGCACGGGTATCGGCAGCGGCAGGGCGCCGCCTTCAGGTCCCGATGAATTGTTTCAAGGCGTCGTTGATCCGCTCCTGCCATCCCGGCCCGTCCGCCTGAAAATGCTCCAGCACGGCGGCGTCGATGCGGAGCGAAACGAGTTCCCTGGCACCGGGCACGCTCGGTTTCACGGCGGTGTCGACGGGCTTGGGCGCGGCCTTGGCGAAAACCGCCTCCGCGGCGGCGAACGGGTCGCGAGGTCGCCGGGGTCTGTCGCTTGTCATGACGGTGAACGCCCGCTTGCCGCGCTCGGCCTCGTCATGAGCCCGTGCCGCGGCGCAACCTATGGTCAACGCGGCGCCGCGTCCAGGGCGCGGAGGCGCCCGTGTGCATAACCGACGGTTAACGGAGGCACCGCGACGGCGGAGAACGTCGGGAAGGAACCGCAACGCATTCGGTCCAGATTTTGCCGCAATTGCCGCGATCTCGGAAGACACACGACCATGCGTATCAACACGATCCGACCGAGGTTCTGGCCGTTCCGTTCCGATGCGCCCGAACAGGCCGTGGTGAGGGACGCGGGCTCGCTCATCAAGATGTGGGGCGAAGCCGCATACGATCAGGCGGCGGTCCGGTCGTGGCGGGAAGACACCGGTCTGCTGTTCACATCGCGACCCGGCCATTGGGCCCGGGTCAGGCGGGAGGTCGGCCACCGGCTGGGACGTCTCGACGACGAACCCGAAGCGGACGTCGCGGTCGAGGGCGTGCGCTTCTCGGGGCGTTGAACGCCGAAGGAGTCGGGAGCCACCGCCGACCAGACTCCCGACCGACCGAGGGTTTTCACGGGTCGCGATGCCGGACGGCGTCGCCCTCATCTCCCTCGAGGGAGTGCCCCGGCGGACAGTAGTCCTGCTCGGTGCCGCTCGGTCCGCGCCGATACGCCATGCGCGGGTAAGGACGCTCGCGGTTCGTCGGATCGTTCCTTCACAATCCCAGTTGGAACCATTTCTGTTTGCCTAACGAGTGCCAGGCGTCAGATGGCGTGGCGGGCATAGCTTAGTCGCCGCCGAGCGTTGCTGTTTTGGACGCAGCCACGACGATCGAAGCGCCGTCGTGGCCTCGTATGGCTGGCAAAATAGTTCCGTCTGGAACCAAGTATGTCGGGAACCTGAGGTCGCGTCCCGTCATGAGTGAATACGAGGCCCTCCTCAAGCCGTTCAAGCTCAGGCACCTGACCCTGCGCAACCGCGTCGCGAGCTCGGGTCACCCGGCGGGCTCGCCGAGGACGGGTGCCCAAGGCTCGCTACCAACTCCACCACGCCGAAAAGGCGCGCGGCGGCATCGGGCTGACGATCTTCGGGGGATCGTCGTCGGTCGCGCCCGAATCGCCGCTGCCTTTCGCCCAGATCGACCTCAGCACCGACCGCGTGCTGCCCTCCCTCGAAAGCTTCGCCGGTCGCGTCCGTCGGCACGGCGCCGCGATCTTCTGCCAGATCACGCACATCGGCCGTCGCGCCACGAGCCACAATCGGCTGCCACTGATCGCGCCCTCGGCCACCCGGGAACAGGCGCATCGATCCTACGCCAAGGAGATGGAAGACTTCGATTCCGGCGCACCCTGAAAGGCTTCGCCGCGGCGACCGACCGCTGCAAGCGCGGTGGCCTCGACGGCGCCGAGGTGATCGCGGCAGCGCATCACCTCATCGATAGTTTCCTGTCCCCGGTCACGAACAAGCGCACGGACGCCTACGGCGGCAGCCTCGAAAGCCGGACCCGTTTCGGCCTTGAGGTCTTCCGGGGGCTCCGCGAACGCGTCGGCGACGATTCCGTGGTCGGGCTGAGAATGGCCGGCGACGAGCTCATATCAAGCGGTCTCGATGCCGGCGAATGCCTTTGCTCAAGCCCGGCGCACATGTCGACCTGATCGGGGGCCTGTCTGCGCCCGTCGCGCCCCGGTGACAGCCCCGCCCGGCGCCGGCGCCGCGATGGTCGAACCGCGCGCGGAGCGATGGGTGTCCGATGCTCGATATTGCCGATCACAGCCCTTCCCCGGAAGCGGTCCTCGACAGAATCCTCACGAGCGACGAGATCGACCTCGATGGCTTCAGGCTCAGCTTGTGGGCGGGCTTCTACACGACGCCCGCGTTCGTGCAGATCGAACGGGTCCATGGATTGTTGCGGGACGAGAACAACATCCTGTTCTGCCTCGCGCACTACGGGCCGATGACGGCCAAGAGCGCGTGCGATGTGCTCGGCCGCCCCAAGAACTCGATCAGCCGGGCCGTCGAAAGCCTGCTGCGGCGCGAGTTGATCGGCCGCGAACAGGTGAAGTCGGATCGCCGGCGCGCGCTCCTAACGATCAGGCACGCCGGGCTCCGGCTCGGCCGGGCCACGATGGAGATGTTAAAGGCCCGCCAGGAGGACATGCCGGGGTGCCTTTCGGCGATCGAGCGCGTGGCGCTCGCCGGCATTCTCGCAAAGCTGATGGCGAACGCGGCAGCGTGGCTCGCGCCGGCGTGAGCGGTGCCGCCGCGACCCGGTCAGGAGGCAACAAGAGCCCAGGTGCCGGACGGTCGGTCGGAAGCGCCCGTCCCTGGCCGCAAGCCCCGGGCTGACGGATGGAGCGAGCCCGCGACGACCGCCGCTCCGCACCAAACCGCGTCACTCCGGGAGGCCGCGCAGGGCGAGCCCGGACCCCAAGCGGGGCACGGGACGGTGGCCCTCGGTTCCTGGCTCTTGCCTGCGGCAAGCCCCGGAACGACCACGCCTGAGAGCACCCGCGTTCACGTTAGCGAACACCCGACGGCCGGCACCCGGCGCCCCTCGTTCCGACCCCGTGCCCTTTGTTCCCCCCTTGAGACGAATCGCAAAAAAAAAGCCCGGCGCGAACGCCGGGCCCGTGCTTCGATCGGTAAGCCGTGCTTAGAAGTCGCGCTCGATGCGGAGCCGCGCTTCGAAGGCGTCGGGGTTCTTCTTGATGCCGGCCGGGAGGGCGGTCGCCGCAACGCCCGGGTTGTGAGCGAGCGTCTGGTCGATGTGGGCGTAGAAGACTTCCAGGCCAATTTCCAGGTTCTTGACGGGATCGTACAGGAACTGGTTGCCGACCCGGTATTCGCTGCCCTTGCCGAGGCCGCCGAGCGTCCAGTCGATGTTCTGGACACGGTTGCCGTAACCGACTTCCTCGTACGAACCGAACAACACGTCGTGGAAGTTCGGGGTGAAGTAGTGGTTGATCGCCGCCAGGACCGAGAACCCGCGGCTCTTGGCGAGGTTGTAGGTGCCGGCCGGGGCACCCGGCGTGTGGACCGCGATCGCGTCATGATCGAGATGCTGGAAACCGCCGACCGCCAGCGAGTTGAAGCCCGCGTTCAGATAATTCGACGAGTCCTGGTAGAGATACGCGCCTTCCTGATAGCCGCCTTCCAACCAGAGGTCGTCACCCGCCGCGAGCATGGGAAGCTTGAACTCGACCCCGCCGCGTACCGCGAACCCATCCGCCCCGGAATGGGTGAGGGCGGGGGCGGTGAAGGAGTTGTTGGTGTCGACGTTATGATAAGCGGCCGACAATTGCGCGCGGCCCCAGGATTGGTCGTAGTTCACAGCGGCGACGAGGTCTGGGATCGTCTCGCCGGAATAGGCCACACCCGGTCCCGCGACGGTGCTGGGGCCGCCCGTGATCGTGCCGATACCGTCGCGACGCTGGATGGCATCCTCGACCGCGAAGGTCGCGGAGAACCCGCCAGCGAAGTTGTAGGTGTAGGCGAAGACGTTGTTGCTCGTGTCCGAGTTGGCGATGCCTTCGTAGTTGTAGTTATCGGCGTAGAAGTCGAAGAACGACTGCACGCGACCCGCCGTGATCCCCGCGAACTGGATGAAGCCCTTGTCGAGGTAGGCGCTGTTGCCGGCCTGGTTGCCGAAGGTGTTCTGGCCGCCGGCCTCGCCGCCGCCGGAGTAGTTACCCTGGAGACGGTCGATCTGGTAGCGGACGTAGGTGCGCAACGTGCCGTACGCGGTCTGCGTGCGAACGTCGGCGGCGAGACGACCGCGGGCGAAGAAGCCGCTCACATCGCGCTGGCGACCTGCGATGATCGTACCCGCACCGACGATGCCCTGGTTCGTGCCGGTCTGCGTACCGCCCGTCGGGAAGAACGCCCGCTGGTTGTCGATGAACGCGTACTCGGCACGCACCAGCCCTTCGATTTTCAAGCAGGTGTCGGTGCCCGGGATGTAGAAATAGCCGGCGCCCGTAAAGTCGCAGACGCGAACGTACTCGACAGGGGCGGCCTTCCGCACGGGAAGATCGGCTGCCTGGGCGCTAGCGGTGGCGGCAATAGCTGCTGCCGAACCGAGAAGAAGGCTCTTTGCGAGCTTCATTGTCAAACCTCCAGTGTGAAAGACCCAACGGGATTGGTTTTGCCTATGACCCGCAGCACTTTCGAGATCAGACCGTCTCCAAAGCCAGATCGAACCTTTAGCGCCCCTGTTTCCCACCTAGCGATCGCTCTATTCCCGCCCCGCTTGCGCTCCTTCAAGGGCGGGAAATTTTGCAACCGGCAGAAGCGAGGGGAAGTCCCCTGCGCCGAGCCAACATAACCGCGAACCCTGGTCCCACAAACGCAAGTTTGCCTCGGAATGGCCACGGAAGGCCTTTCCAAACGGCATGTGACATTCCCGCAACGAAATCCGGAGGGTCTCGCCGGCCCGATCGGCGGTGCCGACGGAACGGGGCAAGCGCGCCATGGTCGGCGTCCCCGTTTGGCGCTCGCTCAATCTCCGCGAGCCTTCCCCAAGGCGCCGCCGGCGGGCCGCGTGAGTCCCGAATCGTGGCGGGAGCGCCGATCGCTCCCGCTTCGCCGACGCTTCCTCGTTTCGCCCGATTCGGCGGTCATGCTTGCAAGGTCCGACGCGGTCGGGCATATGTCCACGCGCTCTAGCGAGGGATAGGTGCAAGGTTCCGCGTCGGGCAAAAACGGAGATGTGGCCGAGAGGCTGAAGGCGGCGGTTTGCTAAACCGTTATAGGGTTGCAAAGCCCTATCGAGGGTTCGAATCCCTCCGTCTCCGCCAAGTCGCGAAATTCGCTCACGAGTGCAGGCAGCCACCCATGTTCACAGCGAAGATTTTGGCGATCGGGTCCGTCCTTGTCGTTTGCGCCGCGGGCGTCGGGCGCGCCACCGCCGCCGACGATCCGGCCGGATATTGGGCCACCGAGGAGCGCGACGCGCAGATAAAGGTCTCACATTGCGGTGCGGACGGGATTTGCGGGACGATCTTCTGGATGAAGGAGCCCAACGACGCGAAGGGCACCCCCAGGCTCGACCGCGAGAACAAGGACGAGGCGAAGCGCAAGCGGACGATCCTCGGGCTGCCGCTGCTGACCATGAAGGTCGACGACGACCACTGGAAAGGAACGATCTACAACGCCAAGGACGGCAAGACCTACAACGCCACCTTCAAGCTGCTCGACCATAACGAGGCCGAGGTGCAGGGCTGTGTCGCCTACGTCCTGTGCGGCGGGCAGAAGTGGACGCGCGAGGAGCCGAAGCAGGCCAATAAGGTGGCCGTGCCGGCGCAGTGATCGAGGCGCCGAGGGCGTCGCGGACGCGACCCCGAACCGGAATCGGTCGTCGCGCACGGGTCATCATGGTGGGCCTTCTCGTGGCGGGTCCGATGACGGCCGCCGGCACAGCGCGGGGGGCGCCTCCGAGCGCGGCGCCGAGCCGGACCCCGCCCACCGAGAAGACGACGGGCATGACGCTTCCCGGTCCGCGTCGGCAGGAGCGCGGCGCTCCCGAGGCGCCATCGGATGACGGTTCGGGTTTCCGAAGCGCCCCCGCCCGGGCCGCCATTCTCGAATGCGGGCGCAAATGGTCCGCAAGGAAAAAAGCCGGCACCGCAACCGGGACTTGGAAGGAATTCTTCGCCCGAGGTTGCCCGGCCGAGCGCTAGCCGGGCGGCGGGAGCGATTCCAGCCTGGCCCTCAGCGCCGCGTTGACGGCCGGCGGGTTCGCCTTGCCGCCCATCGCCTTCATGACCTGGCCGACGAACCATCCGAGCAGTCCGGGCTTGGTTTTGGCCTGCTCGAACTTTTCGGGGTTGGCGGCGATGGCGGCCTCTACGGCCTCCTCGATGGCGCGCCCGTCGGTCACCTGCCGGAGGCCGCGTTCCGTGACGATGTCGCGGGGCGAAAGGCGGCGCGGGTCGCCCGTCAGGAGAGCCAGGACATCCTTCGCGATCTTGCCCGAGATCGTCCCTTCCGAGATGAGGTCGACGAGTTCGGCGACCTGCTCGGGCGCGATGTGGGTCGCGGGGACCGTCAGGCCGACCGAATTGGCATAGGCGGCGAGGTCGCCGGTGATCCAGTTGGCGACGAGCTTGGCGTCGCGTCCCGGGCCGCCGGGGGGAGCGGCGGTCTCGACGGCCCGCTCGAAATAGGCGGCTAGGTCGCGCTCCGCGACGAGGACACCGGCGTCGTAGGCGGACAGCCCGTAGGCTGCCATGAAGCGGGCCCTCTTCGCGTCGGGCAGTTCGGGAAGGTCGGCCGCGAGCGCGTCGATGAAGTCCTGGTCGAGTTCGAGAGGCAACAGATCCGGGTCCGGGAAGTACCGGTAATCGTGCGCGTCCTCCTTCGAGCGCATCGCGCGGGTTTCACCGCGCAACGGGTCGTAGAGACGCGTTTCCTGCTCGATCGTGCCACCATCTTCGAGGACGCCGACCTGCCGGCGCGCCTCGTGCTCGATCGCCTGCCCGATGAAGCGGATCGAATTGACGTTCTTGATCTCGCAACGCGTTCCCAACGGATGTCCAGGCCGGCGCACCGACACGTTCACGTCGGCGCGCAGGCTGCCTTTCTCCATGTCCCCGTCGCACGTGCCGAGATACCGCAGGATCGTGCGCAGCTTGCCGACGAACGCCTTGGCTTCCTCGGACGAGCGCATGTCGGGCCGCGATACGATTTCCATGAGGGCGACGCCCGAGCGGTTCAGATCGACGAAGCTCGTGTCCGGCGCCTGGTCGTGGGACGACTTGCCCGCGTCCTGTTCGAGGTGCAGCCGTTCGATGCCGACCCGGATCCGGTGGTCGGGCGTGACGTCCACGACGACCTCCCCCTCGCCCACGATCGGGTGCTTGTACTGCGAGATCTGGTAGCCCTGCGGCAGGTCCGGATAGAAGTAGTTCTTCCGGTCGAACACCGAGCGGCGGTTGATGCGCGCGTTGAGCCCGAGGCCGGTGCGGACCGCCTGGGCCACGCAGGTCGCGTTGAGCACGGGCAGCATGCCCGGCATGGCGGCGTCGACGAAGGAAACCTGCGTGTTCGGCGGGGCGCCGAAGACGGTCGCGGCGCCCGAAAACAGTTTCGACGCCGAGGTGACCTGGGCATGGATCTCCATGCCGACGACGATCTCCCAGTCGCCCGTCGCGCCGCCGATCAGCTTGCTGTCGCGTGCTCTCATGCTTCGGGCTCCCCGGCCGCCCAGGCGTTTCGGTCGCGCATTCGGTTCAGGCCGCCCACCACGCCTCGGGCGGGACGAATGCCGGCGCGGAATCCTCGATGACTTGCCCGAGCGAGAACAGGGTCGCTTCGTCGAAAGGGCGCCCGATCAGCTGGAGCGCCAGCGGCAGGCGCTCGTCCGAGCGGCCCGCCGGCACCGCGATGCCGGGCAGGCCCGCCATGTTCACCGTCACCGTGAAAGCGTCGTTCAGGTACATTTCGATCGGGTCGTGCGAACCCTTCGCGCCAAGCGCGAAGGCGGCGGTTGGGGTCGCGGGCGTGAGGATGGCGTCGACGCCGTCGGCGAAACTCCGCTCGAAGTCCTGTTTGACGAGCGTGCGCACCTTCTGGGCGCGCAGGTAATAGGCGTCGTAATACCCAGCCGAAAGCACGTAGGTGCCGATCAGCACGCGCCGACGCACTTCCGCCCCGAAGCCGGTCGCGCGCGTGTTGCCGTACATTTCGGCGATGTCGCGACCCGGCGCGCGCAAGCCGTAGCGCACGCCGTCATAGCGGGCGAGGTTCGAGGAGGCCTCCGCCGGCGCGACGATGTAGTACGCCGGCAAAGCGAACCGGGTGTGCGGCAGCGATATGTCGACGATGCGGGCGCCGGCGGCCTTGAGCCAGGCGATGCCTTCGGCCCAAAGCGCGTCGATTTCAGGCGCCATTCCATCGATGCGGTATTCCTTCGGTATGCCGATCACCACGCCCTTGACCGAGGCGCCGACCGCGGCCTCGTAGTCCGGAACGGGCAGGTCGGCCGAGGTCGCGTCCCTCGCGTCGTGGCCCGCCATGGAGGTCATAAGGATGGCGGCGTCCCGCACGGTCCGCGCGATCGGCCCGGCCTGGTCGAGCGACGACGCGAAGGCCACAATGCCGAACCGCGAGCAGCGGCCGTAGGTCGGCTTGATGCCGACCGTTCCCGTGAACGCGGCGGGCTGGCGGATGGATCCGCCCGTGTCCGTCGCCGTGGCGCCGAGGCAGAGCCGGGCCGCGACCGCCGCCGCGGACCCTCCGGACGAACCTCCGGGAACCAGGGCCTGGTTCGACCCGGGTTTGCGCCACGGCGAGATCACGGGGCCGAAATGGGAGGTCTCGTTCGACGACCCCATGGCGAACTCGTCGAGGTTGAGCTTGCCGAGCATGACGGCGCCGTCGCGCCACAAGTGTGCCGACACCGTCGATTCGTAGCCCGGGACGAAGCCTTCGAGAATGTGGCTGCCGGCGGTCGTCCGCACGCCTTCCGTGCAGTAAAGGTCCTTGACGCCGATCGGCAAGCCTTCGAGCGGACCCACGTCGCCGCTCTGCCGCCGCGCGTCCGAAGCGTCCGCCATGGCGAGGGCCCGCTCGGGGGTCTCCGTGATGAAGGCGTTCAGCGCCCGCGCCGCGACCATGGCGTCGAGATGCGCCTGCGTGAGTTCGCGGGACGAGAGGTGCCCGCCCTTCAGCGCGTCACGCGCGCCCGCGAGCGTCAAGGTGGTGGGATCGACCATGGGAGCTTTCGGCGGGGTGCGGCGGCGGTCCGCGGGGCTAGTCGACGACCTTCGGGACCGCGAACAGGTTGTCCTCGACGGCGGGCGCGTTGGCCACGATGGCGGCGACGATGCCGCCCGCGGTCACCTCGTCGCGACGCAGCGGCATGCGCATGGGTACGACAGAGGTCATCGGCTCGACCCCCGTGACATCGACCTCGTCGAGCGCCGCGACGAAAGAGAGAATCGCGTTGATCTCGCCTTGCAGATCCGGCACGTCCTCGTCGCGCAGGGCGATCCTGGCGAGTGTGGCGACGCGGCGGACGGTCGCCTGATCGATGGACATGGATTTTCCACGGGCGATGACGACGGAAGCCGGTGCCTATACCACCGCTCGTCCCGCGCTAGCAACGCGTCCGCGCGACGGGTGCAGTCCGGGCGATGCGTCCGCCCGTATTTGGGGCGGACGCTCGTCGTGATCTACGAGGCCGGGCGCATCGAAGCCTTCGCGGCCGCGATCGGGGTCCGCGCCCGCCTGATGGGCCTCGATCTCGGGACGAATACGATCGGGCTCGCGCTTTCCGACGTCGAGCGTCGCATCGCGACGCCGCTCGAAACGATCCGGCGCGCGAAATTCACCAAGGACGTCGAACGGCTCCGGGGGGCGGTGGAGCGATACGAGGTGGCGGGGCTCGTCGTGGGCCTGCCGCTCAACATGGATGGATCCGAGGGGCCGCGCGTGCAGGCGACACGGGCGTTCGTCCGCAACGTTCTGCCCGTCATCCCCCGACCGATCGCGTTCTGGGACGAGCGCCTGTCGACCGCGGCCGTGACGCGGATGCTCATCGAGCAGGATGCGTCCCGCGCGCGCCGGGCGGAAGTGGTCGACAGGATGGCGGCGGCCTACATCCTCCAAGGTGTCCTCGATCGCATGGCCCGCCTCGGCGTCGGCCGAAACGCTTCGTCGCCGCCGCGTCCTTGATTCTCGCGCCCAGGCGAAAAACGCCGTTGCATGTTAATGTTTTGGCACGTATCGGTTGAAGTCGTCTTAACCACTGCCTGTCGCCGTTCGCGCCCGGCGTCGGGCGCGCGACAGCCGAACTGGTGAAACATGGTGACTTCGTCTTCCGGTGACGGGTTCGACGCGCCATCCGTCGCAAGCAACGCCGATCTCACCGGCTACATCGCCGAAATCTGCGGGGAGCTGATGGAGATGGCGAGCGCGTCGCACCTCGATCTTCTCGCCTATTTGCTCGGCATGGCGCGTTTCGAGGCCGATCAGTTGGCCCGTTCCCCCAAGCCGGCGCGAACGGGTCCGTCAGCGCAGATCCGAGCCTGAGTTCAACGTTCGGCATCGAGCGCGGCCGCGACCATGTTGCCGTCGCGACGCGTGACCCGTCCCAGCATCTCGAGTTCGATGAGCGCCGCCTGAAGCACCCGCGGCGGCAGCCCGGAGGCGCGAACCAGTTCATCCACGTGCACCGGCGCGGGCCCGATCAGGTCGAGCACCACGGCTATGCTCGAACGCCGCGCGACGCTGCCGGCTCCGTCCGCGGGATCTGCGAACACCAGGGAAGGGCCGGGCTGGCGCCCGCCAGCGTCCCCCGCCTCGGCCAACAGATCGAACTCGTCCCACAAGGGCTCGTCGCCCGGGCCGCCAACGCGAGGCTCGGCGAGCGTGTTCCGGCTCGGGTCGCCGTCCTTGAGCAAAGCCAGCGCGGCGAGCACGTCCTCGGCGGACGTGCACATGGTCGCGCCCTGCCGCAGCAGATCGTTGGTGCCTTCCGCCCGCGCATCGAGTGGCGACCCCGGGACCGCGAAAACCTCCCGGCCCTGTTCGTTGGCGAAGCGGGCGGTGATCAGCGAGCCCGAGCGTCGGCTCGCCTCGACCACCACGGCCGCGAGGCTCAGTCCCGCGACGATGCGGTTGCGCCGCGGAAAGTCGCGGGCGCGGGGCTCCCATTCGAGCGGCATCTCGGAGATCACGGCGCCCCGCTCGGCGATGCGCCGCGCGAGCGGGGCGTGTTCGCTCGGGTAGACACGGTCGTGCCCGCCCGCCAGAACGGCGACCGTGCCGGTGTCGAGGCTTGCCGCGTGGGCCTTGGCATCGATTCCCCGCGCCAACCCGGACACGATCGCGGTTCCCGCCAGCCCGAGCGCCCGCACGAGCCGTTCCGTGAAGATCAGCCCGGACGCCGACGCGTTGCGCGAGCCCACGACCGCGACGGTGGGTTGCCGAAAGACATCGGCGTGCCCACGGACGGCGATCAGCGGCGGCGCTGAGTCGATGACCCGCAGGGGCGCGGGATAGGCGCTTTCGCAGATGGCGACGAAGCGCACGCCGAGCGTGCGCGCCCGCGCCCATTCGGCCTCCGCGTCCGCGACGGAACAGATCCGCAGGTCGCGTGCGGACCGGCCCCGCCGCGCCAGTTCGGGAAGGGCCGCCAGGGCCCGCCCGGCGTCGCCATAGCGCGCCATGAGCGCCTGGAACGTGCGCGGCCCGATGGTGTCGCTGCGGATCAGGCGCAGCCATTCGAAACGCTGCGCGTCGGTCAGGTCCGCAACCGGCGCCATCATGTCCGCGCCCCGATCCTGCTTTCGGTTCCGGCGATCAAGCGCGCGATATTCGTCCGGTGTTTCCACCACAGCACGGCGGCGAGCGCGAGGAAGACGGCCGCGCGGGCGCCCTCCCCGCCGGGCACAAAGACGAGCGGGGCGACCACCGATGCCGTCAGGGCCGCCGATGACGAATACCGGGACAGGAGCGCGACGAGGACCCACGTCCCCGAGAAGATCGCACCGGCCGGCCACCACACACCGAACAGGCAGCCGAGGAACGTCGCGACGCCTTTTCCGCCGCGAAAGCGCAGCCACACCGGATAGAGATGCCCGAAGAAGGCGCCGACCGCCGCCGCGAGGCCCGCGGCCTCGCCGGCGAAATGGCGCGCCAGCACGACCGCCAGGGTGCCTTTCAAGCCGTCGAGAACCAGGGTCGCGGCCGCGAGATCCTTGCGGCCCGTCCGCAGCACGTTCGTGGCGCCGATGTTGCCCGAACCGATGGCCCGGATGTCGGCGGTGCCGGCGAGCCTCGTCAGCACGAGACCGAAGGGGATCGAGCCGAGGAAATAGCCGGCGCCGGCCGACACCAGCCGCGCGAGCCCGCCATGGTCCATCATCCGCTCTCGGCCGCTCGCGTGAACCCTGGACCGCGTCGATCGCCCGACGGGCAAGGACGCGGCGCCATCCATCGTAGGCGGGCGCACGCGGGGCCGCAACGCGCTCCGGCTCCCGGCGCGACGGCCCCACCGCGTTTGACTTGGCCCCCGCCCTCCCCCATCTAGACTTCGGCCCGCCGCGCCATCCCGACCGCCCGGCGGCCGGGGATCAGCCATACATGAACGTCGTCATCGTCGAATCACCGGCGAAAGCGAAGACCATCAACGGGTATCTGGGCACGGACTACGAGGTCCTGGCCTCTTTCGGGCACGTGCGCGATCTGCCCGCCAAGGACGGTTCCGTCGACCCCGACCGCGACTTCGCCATGCTGTGGCAGGTCGACGACAAGGCCGCGAAACGGCTGTCCGACATCGTCCGCGCCGTGAAGGCTTCGAGCAAGGTCATCCTCGCGACCGACCCCGACCGCGAAGGTGAGGCCATCTCCTGGCACGTTCTCGAAGTGCTGAAGGACCGACGGGTCCTCAAGGACAAGAAGATCGAGCGGGTGGTCTTCAACGCCATCACGAAGTCGGCGGTGCGCGATGCCATGAACCATCCGCGCGACATCGACCAGGCGCTGGTCGATGCTTATCTTGCCCGCCGCGCGCTCGATTATCTGGTCGGCTTCAACCTGTCGCCGGTGTTGTGGCGCAAGCTGCCCGGGGCCCGCTCTGCCGGGCGCGTGCAGTCCGTGGCGCTGCGCCTCGTCTGCGCCCGGGAACGCGAGATCGAGGACTTCAGGCCGCGGGAATATTGGTCCATCGCGGCTCTGCTCGAAACCCCGCAACGCGCGACGTTCACGGCACGCCTGGTCGGGGCGGACGGGCGCAAGATCGGCCGGCTCGACGTCGGCACGGGCGAGGAAGCCGCGGCCTTCAAGGCGGCGCTCGACCGGGCGCGTTTCTCGGTCGCGACGGTCGAGGCGAAGCCGGTGAAACGGCACCCGTTCCCGCCGTTCCGGACATCGACGCTCCAGCAGGACGCGTCGCGCAAGCTCGGCCTGTCCCCGGCGCGCGCCATGCAGGTCGCGCAGAAGCTCTACGAGGGCGTGACCATCAAGGGCGAAACGACGGGCCTGATCACCTACATGCGGACGGACGGCATCGACATGGCGCCGGAGGCGATCACCGGGGCGCGGCGCGTCATCAACGATCTTTACGGCGCCCGCTACGTGCCCGCGGCGCCGCGCAAATACACCGTGAAGGCCAAGAACGCGCAGGAAGCCCACGAGGCGATCCGCCCGACCGACCTGTCGCGCCTGCCGCGCGACCTCGGATCCCACCTCGAACCCGAGCAACTGAAGCTCTACGAGCTGATCTGGAAGCGGACCCTCGCGAGCCAGATGGAATCGGCCGAGCTCGAGCGCACGACGGTCGACGTGGTCGCCGAAGCGGGCGGGCGCGCGCTCGACCTGCGCGCCACCGGCCAGGTCGTCCGGTTCGACGGTTTCCTCACCCTTTATGGCGATCCCGAAGAGGATGACGAGGAGGCCGGTCGCCTGCCCGTCATGGCGGCGGGCGACGCCCTCGAGGCCGAGAAGATCGACGCCGACCAGCACTTCACGGAGCCGCCGCCGCGCTTCACCGAGGAGGCGCTCATCAAGCGCATGGAAGACCTCGGCATCGGCCGGCCCTCGACCTACGCGGCGACCCTCGCGGTGCTGCGCGACCGGGAGTACGTCCGCCTCGACAAGAAGCGGCTCGTTCCGGAAGACAAGGGGCGGCTCGTCACGGCGTTCCTCGAATCGTTCTTCAACCGCTGGGTCGATTACGATTTCAGCGCGGGGCTCGAGGAACAGCTCGACAAGGTCTCGAACCACGAGACCGACTGGCGGCAGGTGCTGCGCGACTTCTGGCGCGACTTCAGCGCCGCGATCGGCGGCACGAAGGACCTTCGCACCACGGAGGTTCTCGACAACCTCAACGAGATCCTGGGCCCCTACATCTTCCCGGCGCGGCAGGACGGCTCCGGCCCCCGCGCTTGCCCGGTGTGCGGCAACGGCCAGTTGTCGCTCAAGATCGGCAAGTTCGGAGCCTTCGTGGGCTGCTCGAACTATCCGGAGTGCAAATTCACCCGCACCCTCACGGGCGCCGGGGACGACGCCTCCGTCAGCGGCGGCAATGCCGACAAGCCCGGCCAACGCCTGGTCGGCACCGATCCCGCCACCGGCGAGGCGGTAACGCTGCGGGACGGGCGCTTCGGCGCCTACGTCCAGCTCGGCGATGGCGAGAAGCCCAAGCGGTCGTCGCTGCCCAAGGGCGTGGGGGCGGCGGCGCTCGACCTCGCGACGGCCTTGACGCTGTTGTCCCTGCCCCGCGAGGTCGCCAGGCACCCGACGTCGGGGGAACCGATCCTGGCGGGGCTCGGGCGCTACGGCCCCTACGTCCAGCACGGGAAGACCTACGCCAACCTCGGCGCGGACGACGACGTGCTGACCGTCGGCGGCAACCGCGCGATCGACCTCATCGTGGGCAAGGAAAGCGGGCGCGGCGAGCGGCCCGGGCGGGGCGCCCCGGCCGGCCGCATGCTCGGCGAACATCCGTCCGGCGGGCCGGTGACCCTGCGCGACGGGCGCTACGGTGCTTACGTCAATCACGGGAAGGTCAACGCCACCTTGCCCAAAGGCACGGCAACGGACGCGCTGACGCTCGAGGAAGCCCTGAACCTGATCGAGGCCAAGGGCGGGGCGACGGCCGCGCCCAAGAGCTTCACGAAGGCCAGGGCGAAGCCTGGCGCGGCCGCGGCGAAGACAGCCGCTAAAGCTCCGGGCAAGATCGGCGCGAAGGCGGGCGTCAAACGTGGCGGCGCCGCCGGGACGGCGGCGTCAGCGGCGAAGACCGCCGCGGCCAAGCCCGCGAAGCGTCCGGGAAAGGGCGCGTGAAGCGCCGGAGGCTCAGGGTAACCGGCGCGCGCTACGCGCCACGAACGAGCCGTCGCTCCGGCCTGAGACGGCTCGTTTTCGCCGGGCGATCGATTATATCCCTGGCTCCGGCGGAAGCGCGGCTCGTCGAGCGGCAATGCCGATCCCCAGGGTGACGATGCCGAAGACGACGCGTACCGGGCCACCCGCGGCGCTGCCGAGCAAGGCGGATGTGTTGGCCTTCATCAAAAGCGAGCGTGGAGCGGCGCTCGACGGTCAAGGTACCGGCAGGGTCGGCAAACGCGAAATCGCGCGCGCTTTCGGCGTCAAGGGCGATGCCCGGATCGCGCTGAAGCGCGTGCTGCGGGAGCTGGAAGACGAAGGCGCGGTGCACCGTCGCGGCAAGACACGGGACATAACGGGTGACCTTCCCGCCATGCTCGTCGTCGACGTCACGGGGCGCGACGGGGACGGGGAACTCCTGGGCCGGCCCTCGGACCGGGACGCCACGGAACACGGCGGGGCATCGTCGATCCGCGTTCACGTGCCGAAACACGGCGTCGCGGGCGGCCCGGCGCCGGGCGTGGGCGACCGGGTGCTCCTCCGCATGCAAGCCGCGCGCGATAGCGGGAACGAGGACGAACGGCCCCAGCTGGCCGGCCGCGTCGTCAAGGTGCTCGACAAGGCGGGACCTCGCGTCCTCGGCGTGTTCCACCGGTCCGCCGACGGCGGCGGACGCGTATCGCCGATCGACAAGAGGAACGCCTCGGCCGAACTCGTCGTGCCCGAGGAGGCGCGCGGCGATGCCCGCGACGGCGAGCTCGTGGCCGTGGAACCGCTTGGCCGCGCCAGGTCCCATGGCCCGCAGCCGGTGCGGATCGCGGAACGGATCGGGCCGGGAGACAGCGAGCGCGCCGTCAGCACGCTGGCGATCCTGAGCCACAAGATCCCTCATGTTTTCCGTGCCGACGCGCTCGCGGAGGCGGAGGCGGCGGAGCTTCCCGCGCTCGGCGGGCGCGAGGACTGGCGCGAGCTTCCGCTCGTGACGATCGACCCCCCGGACGCCAAGGATCACGACGACGCGGTCCACGCCCGGCCGGACGACGCCCCCGACAACGCGGGCGGCTTCGTGGTGACCGTGGCCATCGCCGACGTGGCTTGCCTTGTCGGGCCCGGCTCCGCGATGGACCGCGAAGCCTTGGATCGCGGCAACTCGGTCTACTTTCCCGACCGCGTGGTCCCCATGCTGCCCGAGCGGGTGTCGACCGACCTCGGGTCGCTGCGTGCCGGCCGGGATCGCCCCGCCCTCGCGGTCCGCCTCGTGCTCGATGCCGACGGACGAAAGAAGCGTCACAGCTTCCACCGCGTGATGATCCGGTCGGCGGCCGGACTGACTTACGCCCAGGCGCAGGCGGCGATCGACGGTGCGGCGGACGCGCTTACGGCCCCCCTGCTCGGCCTGGTGCTGAAGCCGCTGTGGGCCGCATACCGAACCGCGCAGGCGGCGCGGGCGGAGCGGGCGCCGCTCGACCTCGACCTGCCCGAGCGCAAGATCGTGCTCGACGCCGAGGGCAAGGTCGAGCGCGTGGTCGTTCCCGCCCGCCTCGACGCCCACCGCCTGATCGAGGAGTTCATGATCCTCGCCAACGTCGCCGCCGCCGAAACGTTGGAGGCCAAACGTCAGGCGCTGGTGTACCGCGCGCACGACGAGCCCTCGGTGACCAAACTCAACGCGCTGGGCGAGTTCCTGGCGACGATCGGCATCAAGCTCGCCAAGGGGCAGGTGCTGCGTCCCGCGCAGTTCAACGGCATTCTCGCCCGCGTGCGGGGCACCGAACACGAGCATCTCGTCAACGAGGTGGTGCTGCGCTCGCAGGCGCAGGCGGAATACACGGTCGAGAACTACGGGCATTTCGGCCTCAACCTGTCCCGCTACGCCCATTTCACCTCGCCGATCCGCCGCTACGCCGACCTCATCGTGCATCGCGCGCTCATCCGGGGCCTGGCGCTCGGCGATGACGGCCTTCCGGACAGCAACCCCAAGGATCTCGGCGAGGTCGCGGCGCGGATTTCCGCGGCGGAACGCCGGGCCATGGCGGCGGAACGGGAAACGGTCGACCGACTGATCGCGGCTCACCTTGCCGACCGGATCGGCGCGACGTTCCAGGCGCGCGTTTCGGGCGTCACCCGCGCGGGGCTGTTCGTGCGGCTGAGCGAGACGGGGGCGGACGGGTTCGTGCCGATCTCGACCTTGGGCCAGGAGTATTTCAGCTTCGACGACGCGAGCCGTTCCGTCAGGGGGTCGCGAACGGGGACGACCTATCGCCTGGGCGACACGATCGAAGTCAAGCTCGTCGAGGCGGCGCCGCTCGCGGGTGCACTGCGGTTCGAAATCGTCGGCGGCGATGGTCAGCGCGGGGGGGCTCGCAAAGGCTCCAGGCTCGGCAAGGGGTCGCGGGCCGAGAACCCCTTTTCCAAGGATCGCGGCGCGGGCGGAGCTTCACAGCGTCGGGGCCGAACGGGGCGCGGCCGTTGAACTCGGCACGTTTCTCCGGCTGAGCCGCCCTCCCGCGAACCCAAGCTTACGGCGATCGCTCGGCGCCCTGAGCGCACCGCGTGCCGTTCGGGCGCGGGAACGGGATCGGGAACGAGCGATCGACGTCGCGCGGCCCTTGGTAGGGTAAGCCACGGGCTCCGTGCCGGTTGACTTTGGGCGACGGACCGCTAGTTCTTGCGGGCAAGTCACCGCGCGGGATCGGCGTCGATCCGCGCTTTTGTTGTTTCGAACCGCTGCGGTGCCGATGCATCGACCGTGCGGGCATTTTCGGGTTGATGGCGATGGCCAAGGCAGCGACGATCAAGATCAAGCTCTTGTCGACGGCGGATACCGGCTTCTTCTATGTCACGCGGAAAAACGCGCGCACGAAGACGGACAAGTTCACCTTCAAGAAATACGACCCCGTGGCGCGAAAGCACGTGGAGTTCAAGGAAACCAAAATCAAGTAAGAGGAGCCCGCAGGCAGCCGGCACTCAGAGGGGCCGTGGGTCACTCGCGTTTGAGAAGGCGCTGTCGAGGGTGGGGAACGGCGAAACGACTAGGGCCGCCGCATGGCGGCCTTTTCGTTTAGCGGCCTTTTCGTTTAGCGGCCTTTTCGTTTGGCGGCCTTTGTTGTGCCCGCCTTTGTTGTGCCCGCCGCCAGAGGCCGCCAAGGTGGCCGGCCGGAAGTGGTGTCGAGGAGGCCACTCTTGACCACTTCCGAACCGGCCGACCCCACGGACCCAGGAGATGCGGCGGACCTGAGCACTCCGTAGGGTATTCGAATCTGGCGCTCCAACCGCCTATCACTGCCGTGACGCTTGCCTGGCAGCGAGTCGGATCCCGAGCAGCAATCTTCGGCACCTGCTCCGCAATGTACACCCCGATGTGGAACTTGCAAGGCTCAGCCTTGATAAGGCTTCAGAAAAGAGCCGCGTGCCGCCCCGACGCGAAGGAAACGCGCCACGACGGAACGCGCATCGTCTACCGCGGTTCGCCGCGCAGCTCAACCGCACGCGGTTCCTGTTTTTCCCGAAAGCCGCGCCCGGCCTCCTCGCCTATGCGGCGTCCGCGGTGACGCGGTTGCGACCGCTTTGCTTCGATCGATACAGCCCCCGGTCCGCCCGTCTCAGCAAGGGCTCGGCTTCGATGTCCTGCCTGCGGTCGGCAAGCCCGATGGAGACGGTAATCTGGATTTGTTGCAATCCCTTGTCGATCGGGAACGGCGCGCCGCTGACCGATTGTCGCACCCGCTCGGCGATCTTGGCCGCGACGTCGAGCGAGGTGTCGGGCATGACGATGATGAATTCCTCCCCCCCGAGCCGGCACAGCAGATCGGCGGTGCGGACCGCGGCCTTGACGCGTGAGGCGAACGTCCTCAGAACCGTGTCGCCCGCGTCGTGGCCGAACGTGTCGTTCACCGCCTTGAAGTGGTCGATATCGAGAATCATGAGCGACATCGGACGGTTACGCTCGGCCGCGACCTCGATCATGGGGCCGAGCTGAGCATCGAGGTAGCGCCGGTTGTTCAGCCCGGTCAGCGGGTCGACGACGGCCATTTGCAGCGATTCCTGGACCGCATCCCGGAGCCGGTCGGATTGGCGCTTGCGACGGATCTGGATGCGGGCGCGGACCAGCAGTTCGTTGCGGTCGATCGGCCGAAGCAGGTAGTCGTTCACGCCGAGGTCGAGGGCCCGGAGCACCCTCGGACGATCCTCCCTTTCCGCGATGACGAGGACTGGGATGTTTCGTGTCCGCTCCAGCGACCGGAGCTGGCTGCAGAGCCTCAGCGCGTCGTAGGATGTCAGACCGAGACCCACCACGACGAGGTCGAACGCGCCTTCCCCCGCACGGAACAGCGCACGCTCGGGATCGCGTTCCGCTTCGACGTCGTTTTGTTGTGACAAGGCTCTCAGCAGACGCGCCGACGATGTTGCCCGGTCCTCGACGAGGAGAACGCGGCCGGCGCGGTCGTCCGTTGCCTCGAACCCGGGCGGCTGCCCGAATCGGGTCGACGTCGCGGCCCGCGCCCGCAACTCGTCGTCGACGAGCTTCATGCGAGCAAGCGAACGGACGCGGGCGATCAGCGTCGTCTCGTCGACCGGCTTCGTTAGAAAGTCATCCGCCCCCGCATCGAGGCTCCGGACGCGGTCGGCCGGCTGGTCGAGCGCCGTCACCATCACGATGTTGATCCCGGCTGTCTCGGGATTGGCCTTCAGGCGACGACACACTTCGAAGCCGTCCATTCCCGGCATCATTACGTCGAGCAGGACGATGTCGCAGTCCCCGAGGGCGCACATGCGCAGGGCTTCGGGGCCGCTCGATGCGGTCCTCACCTGGAAATATTCGGCTGCCAGCCGCGCTTCCAGCAGTTTGACGTTCGGCACGACGTCGTCGACAACAAGGATGCGCGCGGTCATGGAGCAACCCTTCACCCCTCACCGAGGTAGCGGCGCACGGTTTCTAGAAACTTAACCACCGAGATCGGCTTCGACAGGTAAGCCTCGCAACCGCCTTGCCGGATCTTTTCCTCGTCGCCCTTCATGGCGAAAGCCGTGACGGCGATGACCGGGATCGAGCGCAGGTCCTCGTCGTCCTTCAACCACTGCGTGACCTGGAGACCCGAGACTTCCGGTAGTTGGATGTCCATCAGGATCAGATCGGGGCCATGCTGCCGCGCCAACCCCACCGCCTCGACGCCATTTCGGGTCTGCACCGTGTGGTAGCCGTTCGCTTCCAGCAAATCGCTGAACAGTTTCATGTTCAGTTCATTGTCTTCGACGATCAGAATCGTTTTCGACATGACTCGGGTGCCTCGATGGCTTCCGAACTGCGCTGGAAGTCGCCCTTCCCGAAGGGAAGGCTCCGGGGCAGGACACTAACCTATTGGATAGAAATTGACGAAAGGGAAACCGGCGCCGTGAAAAAGGGCTTCGATCGGGCAAGGAACGGTACGGTTGGCGTACGGACCCGCGTCGCCGTGGACGGGGAAGCCATGGCGGTCAGCGGCTTGAGCTTTCTGGCCGCGAACCCCCATCACCTCGATCGGTTCATGCGAATCACCGGGCTCGAGCCGGCCACGTTGCGGCGAGCGGCATCCTCTCCGGGCTTCCTCGCGGCGGTGCTCGACCACATCGTCGCCGACGAACCTTTGCTGATCGCGTTCGCTGCGGAGGCCGGCACGGACCCCGCACGTGTCGTCGAAGCCCACGCGCGCTTGACACACGATTCGCTCCCGTCCGAACAGGGGCCTGAACATCGATGATCGGGCGCCGCCGGCCTCAATGAGCGGCACAGGCCGCCGGCGACGACAGGCGAAGGTCGTCAAGCTCTCCCGCGAGGATGAAATCGCCGTAATCGAGCCTCAGGGCGCGCGAAACGCCGTTTTCGTAAAGGTCGAAGGACAGCACGTAATCCGGATGGTCGGCCGCGTCGCCGTCGAAATAGCTGATCGCCACCGGCCAGCGCCGCAGGGATCGCAACACCGCATTCTTTCCCGCCGCATCGTCCGGCGCCTTGTCGATCGGGGCACCGATGACGCTCAACGTCCGATAAACCTTCTTGCCCGTGTCGGAACCGTCGTAGACGGAGGCCGTCAGCAGCTTTCCGCCGGCTCGGGCGGTCGCGATGATCTTGCGGAGGTGTTCGGTCGGAAACAGGATATCCGATCCGGACTTGAAGCTCGCGGGGGGGCGACGCAGTTCCACCGAGAGATCCCCGGCTCCGCTTCGCGAGGCCTTGCCGTCGAGGTCGGTCACGACGGTCCGATCCATCGAGCTCTTCGTGCTGAAGGTGAACTGATCCCCCGAGCCGTCTTCGAAGGTCGTCGAATTCATGTCGTTCAACCGTGCTTCGCCTTCGGCCGGCTGCAGTTCGGTCATCTGCCGGAAGCTCGTGGCGAAGCCTTCGCAGGTCGAGCCGCTGAAATCATAGTCGATGAAGCCCGCGACGGACGCCGGCGCGTTCGTGCCGTTGGACCGCAGCAGCGAAAGCTTGTAGGTGGCATGATGTGTGGCGAGCGGCGTCGCTTCGGATGTGTCCGCCCACGCGGGGCGCGCGGTCGACCACAGGACGAAGCACGAGGCGAGCAGGATTGCTGAGCCGGTTCTGTGCGGTGTGCGGATCACGAGGAACTCCATCGACGTCGGTCACGCTTGACGGTGCGGAATGGCGAAACTGAGATTCGATTTTAGGGCACGTCCCGGCGAAGTGGGACATCCCTGTGCGGGACCGGGCGAGATTCGTGCCCTCCTCGGGGGACGTCCGCTGCGTCGCGCGATCAGCCGACCTTGAGAAGACACCCGGGAGAATGAGATGAGTGAAGCGGAAGCGAAGCTCGAAGCCATGGGATTGAAGCTTCCCGTGCCGGGCCGGCCGCTGGCCAACTACGTACCGTTCGTGCTCGCCGGCACGAGTTTGATCGTTTCGGGCCAACTGGCGCTCGGGCACGACGGCAAGATCGACGCGGCGCACCTGGGCAAACTCGGCGGCGGCGTCGCCGAGGCTCAGGGGCGTGCGGCGGCTCTGATGAGCGCGCTGAACGTGCTGGCTCAGGTCAAGGCGGCCGTCGGAACCCTCGACCGTGTGGAGCGGTGCCTGCGTCTCGGAGGGTTCATCAACGCCGAGCCGGGCTTCCTCGCGCTCGCCGCGGTGATGAACGGCGCATCGGACCTCATGGTGGACGTTTTTGGCGAGCGCGGCCGCCACGCCCGCAGCACGATCGGGGTCGCGTCCTTGCCGCTCGGCTGCGCGGTGGAGGTCGAAGCTTCGTTCCAGATCGCGGCCTGACGGGGCGTGAACGCGCCGCATTGGTTGGTGGCCCGACCGATCGCGCACCGCGGGCTTCACGGTCTTCCCTCCGGCGCCATCGAGAACTCGCTGTCCGCCGCGTCCGCGGCGCTGCTTCAGGGCTACGCGATCGAATGCGACGTCCAGGTCACGGCCGACGGCGACGCGGTGGTGTTCCATGACGACACGCTCGATCGCCTGACGGCGCGCACGGGCGCGGTCGCGCGTATGACGGCCGAAACGCTGACCGGCATCGCGCTCATCGGTTCCACCGAGAAAGTGGCGCCGTTCGCGGCCCTTCTGGCGTTGGTCGCGGGGCGCGTCCCGCTCATCTGCGAAATCAAGAGCCGGTTCGATGGCGACCTCCGCCTCGCGGATCGCGTAGCCGAGACATTGAGCGGATACCCGGGGCCGGTCGCGGTCAAGAGCTTCGACCCAGCCGTGCTCGCGCGGTTGCGTGCCTTGAATCTCCCGCGCCCGATCGGGATCGTCGCGGAAGCCGGTTTCGAGGGTCCCGAATGGCGCCATCTCACCCCGCAAACGCGTCGTGGCCTCGCCAACGTGCTGCATTTTTCCGCGACGCGACCCGATTTCCTGTCGTTCAAGGCGGCCGACCTGCCGCATGCCGTTCCGACCCTGTTCCGCGCGGGCCTGGGATTGCCCGTGATGGCCTGGACCGTCCGCAGCGAGGACGCGCGACGCTCCGCCGAATCCTGGGCCGACGGATTCATTTTCGAAGGGTTCCTTCCGTGACCGAACCTCGTCCCGAGCCGCCCGGCCCCGGCGCGGCGAACCGTCGCTCGCACCGCACTCGGGCGGCTCGACCGCTATGTTCAAGGCGATGAACGCGAAGACCCATGTCAAGGTCGTGTCCGATATCGGGGCGATCCGTGCCGAGGATTGGGACGCTTGCGCCCATCCCCCGTTGGACGACGCGGCGCCCGGGGCCGCCGTCGACCGCCGCCACGAACGATTCAACCCGTTCCTGACGCACGCCTTCCTTCACGCCCTCGAAAGCTCCGGCTCGACCGGCGGTCGCACGGGATGGCTGCCGGCCCACGTCTGCGTCGAAAGCGAGGGCCGCGTGAGCGCGGTCGCGCCCACCTACGTGAAAACCCATTCGCAAGGCGAATACGTTTTCGACCACGCCTGGGCGGAGGCCTACCACCGCGCCGGCGGCCAGTACTATCCCAAACTCCAGGTCGCCATTCCGTTCACGCCCGTCACCGGCCGCCGCCTTCTCGTCCCGCGCGGCACTGACGGGCCGGCCGCGCGCAAGCTTCTGGTGACGGGCTTGCGCGGCCTGCGCGACAAGATCGGCGCCTCGTCGATCCACGCCACCTTCGTGACGCGGGACGAGTGGGACGCGCTCGGCGCGCTGGGGCTCCTTCAGCGCACCGACCAGCAGTTCCACTTCTTCAACGAGGGCTATAGCACATTCGATGACTTCCTGGCCCGGCTCGCGTCGCGCAAGCGCAAGGCGATCCGCCGCGAGCGGAAGGACGCGCTCGCCAACGGCATCACCATCGAACGGGCGACCGGAAGCGACCTCACCGAGGCGCACTGGGACGCGTTCTTCGCGTTCTACATGGACACGGGCTCGCGCAAATGGGGGCGGCCCTATCTCACGCGGCGGTTCTTCTCGCTGGTGGGTGCCGCGATGCCCGAGCGCATCCTGCTCGTGATGGCCAAGCGGGCCGGACGCTTCATCGCCGGCGCCCTGAACTTCATCGGCGACGACGCGCTCTACGGTCGTAACTGGGGCGCGCTCGAAGAGCACCCGTTCCTGCATTTCGAGGTTTGCTACTATCAGGCGATCGACTTCGCGCTCGGCCGCAAGCTCGGACGTGTCGAGGCCGGCGCGCAGGGCGAGCACAAGCTCGCGCGGGGCTACCAACCCGTGCCGACCTATTCGGTTCACGACATCGCAGACCGTAAGCTCGCCCGCGCGGTCGACGGTTACCTGCTGCACGAGCGCGCCTACGTGGACAGCGCGATCGAAGCCTATGGCGAACACGTCCCGTTCCGCAGCGAGGATTGAGACCGCCTCAGTCAACCCGTTAAATGTTTAGTGACCCGATCGGCCCACCGTTCCGGCCGCGGCATGAGCCGCCCGCTCGGGGGTTCGCAGCGTCATGGGATGGATGGCTCAAGCACGTCGGCTGTTCGGCCCGGCGGTCATTGTCGCGTGTACCGGTCTCGCCGCGGGTGGCTCCCCCGGAACGGCGCGGGCCGGCGCGGGACAGAGCTATTCCGTTCCGCTCGCGGACGGCTACGGCCTCGGGGACTGCATGCGTTCGGGCAGCGACTGCGGCCGGGTGATGGCCGACAGCTGGTGCGAGGCCCACGGGCACGCCCATGCCGCCGCCTTCGGATCGAGCGACGACGTGACCGGCGCCATCAAGGCCTCCGACAAGGTCTTCCAGATCGCCGCGGGCAACATCGTCATCCGCTGCGACGATTGACAGCCGTCAGCTCTTCACCCACTCGGCGCATTTCGGGGCATCGCCCGAGTTTCCCCAGGGCTGAACGGGCACCGCCGACGTCGAGTTCTTGGGCGAGCCCTCGATCAGCTTGTCGGAATAGACCATGTAGACCAGCGTATTGCGTTTCGTGTCGCAGCCCCGCACGATCTGCATGCGCTTGAAGAACAAGGATCGGCGTTCGCTGAACACGACATCGCCCTGCCCCGTCCTTTCCTTGAACTTGATCGGACCGACCTGACGACAGGCGAGCGAGATGTCGGATGTCTGCTCCGCCAGACCGAGAGCGCCCGCGAACCCACCCTTTTCGGGAACCGTGAAGAAACAGGCGACGCCCTCGACCGATGGGTCGTCGATCGCGTAGGTGGCGAGCTTATCGTCGGGCGAAAAGGCACGCCATTTCGTCGATTGCCTGAAGATCAGGTCGGGATCGTCCGCCGCGGCGGCCTGTCCCCCGCACGCGATCCCCAGCAGCATCAGCATCACAGCCCGCATGTTCGTTGCCCTCCGAGAGCGCCCCGGATATGGGCGCCCGAGCCTTTGGCGGGAAGGGCGCGGCCGCGGACCGGCAACCGCGCGTCGACATGATTCGGCCGGGAAAGCGTGGTCATCGGCTGCATCCGGGTTAGGCGAAAGACGGACGAGAACGCGTGACAGGGGTTGCGGGTGGGAGGCGTGGTTTTCGGGCTCCCCATTGGCGGGCCGGCTTGGCCTGCGCGCTCGGCGCGGCTTTCATGACCTTCTGCTGCACGCTCCCGGCGCGGGCCCAGGAGGTCGACTGCGCCACCCTCGTGACCCAGCGCGACACACTGGCGTCCGCCTCGAGAAACGACGCCCAATGGGCCTCGGCCGCCACGCGGCAAAAAGCCGAAATCGACCGGACGCGGGCGTACGGCGACTCGCTCGGTTGCGGCGAGGGCCTGCTGTCCGCCGCGTTCGGCTCCCCTCGTTGCGCCGCGATCGCGGAGCGTCTCGCAAGGATGGAAGGCAATCTCGATCAGCTGAACGCTCGGAGCGGCGCCGCACAGGAGGACGACGGCGCGCTTCGCGCGCTCTCGGACCAACTCGCGAGGTTCTGCGGCGGAAACGCGCCGGGAGCGGACCAGGGCCTTGCCCAAGACGGGACGCGCTTGCTGCCGGTCGACCCTGGCGGCCCGGCCGTGGACATCGGCGCCGGAGGCGGGGAAGCGCCGACCGCGCGGCCACCCGGCAGGGCGCTTTGCGTGCGGCGGTGCGACGGAGGCTTCTTTCCAATCGCCGACCGCGTCGCGCCCGACCGTTTCGAGGGGCTCGGCCGCTTATGCAAGGCCTTGTGCCCCAACACGGAGGCGGACCTTTACACCACCAGCGATCCGTCAGGCGATCTCGCCACCGCGGTTTCGGCGGACGGGTCGCCCTACACCGCCCTGCCCGCAGCCTTCAAATATCTCAGGACCTATGACGCGACCTGCTCGTGCAAACCGGCGGATCAGTCGTGGGCGCAAGCGCTCGCCGAGGCCGAAAGCCTGCTTCAGGCCGATACCCACGACGTGATCGTTACGCAAAAATTGTCGGACGTCATGGCCCGTCCCGCAGGCGCCGGCGGCGCCATGGTCGTCGACCGCGCGGCGGCACCGACGGGACCCCCCGCGAAACCTCGCCGGAGGGCTCGAGAAGCGGGCGGATCGCCGCGCACGGCGCCGGCCTCGCCGGTTCCGGACCCCGGGCGGGAGTTCTGAAGGCCGCAATGGCTCAGGCCGGGAGGCCGGCGAGCCGCCCGGCAGCCCTGGCGCGGCCGATCAGGGGAAGAAGGGCTTGCAGGTCGGGGCCCGTGTCGCGCGCCGTCAAGGCCAGCCGCAGGGGGTGGAACAGCGCCTTGCCCTTGCGGCCGGTGGCCTGCCTGAGGCGGCCCGTCCATTCGCCCCAGGTGCCGGCGTCCCAGGGTTCCTCCGGAAGGGAGGCGAGGGCGGCCACCAGGAAGCCCGCATCCTCGATCACGGGAGACACCGTTCCGCTCGCGACGAGGTGCCATCCGATCGCGTCGTCGAGCCGCTCGAGGTTGCCGCGCACCGCGAGCCAGAACGCTTCGGCGGGGTCCCCCGCGATCCCGCGCTCGGCAAGCCGCCCCTCGACCGCCGCGAACGGCAGGCTATGCAGCGTCCGCGCCGACAAGGCCCGCAGGTCCGCCTCGTCGAACCGTGCCGGCGCCCGCGACAATTTGGACAGATCGATGTCGCCTGTCAGCTCGTCCAGGGACGCAATCGGTCTTAGCGCCGCCGACGAACCGGTGAGCACCGCCATGGCGGCGACCGCCAAGGCCTCGACGCCCGATGCGCGCAGCGCCGACAGCGACAGTGCGCCGGACCGCTTCGACAGGCCCTCGCCGCTGGCCGTTGTGAGCAGGTTGTGATGGCCGAAGGCCGGCCCCTCCGTCCGTCCCAGCGCGCGGAAGAGCTGGATCTGCACGGCCGTGTTGGTGACGTGATCCTCGCCGCGGATGACGTGCGTGATCGCGAGCTCGATGTCGTCGACGACCGACGGCAGGGTGTAGAGATATGTCCCGTCTTCGCGGACGAGGACGGGGTCCGAGAGCGAGCCACAGTCGATGTGGCTCGGGCCGCGCACGAGATCGCCCCACGTGACCGTTTCGTGCGCGAGTTTGAAGCGCCAGTGGGGGCGCCGGCCCTGCGACTCAAAGGCCGCGCGGTCGGCCTCGGCGAGCGTCAGGGCGGCCCGGTCGTAGATGGGCGGCACACCCCGCGCCTGCATCCGCCTGCGGCGGCGGTCGAGTTCCTCGGCCGTCTCGTAACAGGGGTAAAGCACACCCGCTCGCCGCAACCGTTGCGCGGCCGCGGCGTAGAGCGCGGCACGGTCGGACTGCCGAACGACGAGGTCCGGCGCGAGCCCGAGCCAGCGTAGGTCGCTTTCGATGGCATCGGCGAATTCCGCGCGCGAGCGCTCGATGTCCGTGTCGTCGAAGCGCAGCACGAATCTGCCGTGGTGGGCGCGCGCGAACAGCGCGTTCAGCAGCGCCGTGCGGGCATTGCCGATATGGATGCGCCCGGTCGGGGAAGGGGCGAAACGAACGACGGGGGTCATGACGCGTTATGGCCGGGCGATCGGGCGGGCGCAACGCGCGGGTAAGCCTCGCCCCGCCTCAGGTGGCGGCGCCGAGACCATCGGCGGAAGCGGCCGAGCGCGCGTCCTGGCTCGACGCGAGCGACTCCTTGATGCGCGCGAGCAGTTCCTGGCGGACCATGTCGTAGCCGACGCCGATCGCTCCGGCATAGCCCAGTGCGTCCGTGCCCCCGTGGCTCTTGATGACCACGCCGTCGAGCCCGAGAAACACACCGCCATTGACCCGGCGCGGGTCCATCTTGGTCCGCAACGCGGAAAACGCGCCCGAGGCGAGCCAGTAGCCGAGCTTCGACATCACGTTGCGCGACATGGCTTCGCGCAGGTAACGCCCGATCTGCGTCGCGGTGCCCTCGGCGGTCTTGAGCGCGATATTGCCGGCGAACCCTTCGGTCACGACGACATCGACGGTGCCGCGCCCGAGATCGTCGCCTTCGACGAAGCCGTGGTAGATGAAATCCGGCATGGGCGAGTCCTTCAGGACGCGCCCGGCGGCCCTGATCTCCTCGAGCCCCTTGATCTCCTCGACGCCGATGTTGAGCAGGCCGACGGTCGGTCGCTCGATCGCCAAGACAATCTTGGCCATGGCGGACCCCATGATGGCGAGATCGACCAGGTGCTGGGCATCGGCGCCGATGCTCGCGCCGACGTCGAGCACGATCGAGACGCCCCGCAGGGTCGGCCACATCGCGGCGATCGAGGGTCGGTCGACGTGGGGCATGGTCCGCAGACAGATTTTCGACATCGCCATCAAGGCGCCCGTGTTGCCGGCCGAAACGACGACGTCCGCCCCGCCCGCCTTCACGGCCTCGATCGCCATCCACATGGACGATGTCCGTCGCGTCCGCAGCGCCTGACTTGGCTTGTCGCCCATCTTGATCGCGACATCGGTGTGATGGACCGTCGACTTCGCCGAAAGCCCTCGATGCCGGCTCAACAGCGGCCTCAACGCCGCCTCGTCCCCGAAGAACAGGAAGTGAGTGTCGGGCCGTCGCTCGAGCGCCAGCGCCGCTCCCGGAATCACCACGCCGGGACCGTGATCGCCGCCCATGGCGTCGATTGCGATCCGGACCTGTTCCGCCATGGTATTCCCCGCCTCGCGCACGCGCGGCCGTTTAAGTGCCTTGTCGGATCGACGCGCGTCAACCATCCTCGCGCGGCCGCGGTCGCGTCGCGTTCGGGTCAACCGATCGGGACGTCCTTGGGCACCAAGCGTCCGAGGACTGCAAACGGCGAATCGTCCCGGTCCGCCGCGCGTGGCATCGGTTCCTCAAACACCGCGTCCGGCTTGCGGGGATAAGGGTCGATCGCGAGCGCCAGGAATTCCGCCGTCAACGCGCCGAGATCGATGGTCCCGTTGACGATAGCGTCGGGCAGGTCCTCTTCGTTGGCGGCATCCCCGTTCGCCGCCTCCGCCTGGGATCTGCGCGCCGCAAGCGTTCGGACATGGTCCTCCGGGACGAAGCGAACATCGACCGGCATGACGATCCCGCTGCCGAACGGCTCGAGCGTCACGACGCAGGTTTGCGACACGCTGGCCTCGACCGTGCCGGTGGCCCGCAGCCCGCGCGGACCCTCGCGCGACACCCGGAACCTGCCGACGAGATTGTCGAGGCTGCGCAGGCCATCGATCCGCGCCAACGCGGCCCGCTCGCCCGCGTCGGCGATCACCGTGACATCGACGCCCTCGTCGCCGACCGAAGCGATCGCGAGGCTTCGTTGCAGGACCCCATCTCCGGCGAGGCTTGAAGAGACCATGGGCGGATGCTCAAACGCGAAGGGTTGGAAACGGCAGGGCCCGGCGCAGGCAATCGTCGAGCGAGGTCTGCCGGAGCATGCGCGCGCCCTCGCGGACATAGGCGGCCAACCGCTCGCCGTCATCCGCGCCGGCATAGATATTGCGCGACAGCGCCGCCGCAAGGGAGCCATCCCCGGCATCGAGGGCGGCGGCATAGGACGCCGAACGACCGAGGAAGGCTTCGGCGAGCTTCTTCATGCGCTTGGGGACGGCGAGGTCGCCCACGCCGGCTTCCCGCAAGCCCTCGTCAAGGTGACGGAACACGAGGTCGACGAGATCTTGCGCGACCGCGGGGCCGGGCGGCTCCGCCTCGTTCAAGCGACGCAGCACCAGGCCCGCGTGCAGTGTCAAAAGATCGAAGCGGCCCTCGAACGTGTCGGGAACGCCGAGAACGGCATAGAACGCGGGTCTGCGGACCGCCGCGACCACATCCTCGTAGAGCCGCTCCAGGAGCAGCCGGTTGGCGCCGTCACGGTTGCGCGTGAAGAACAAAACCGTGGCCTTGCCAAAGGGACCGCGCCGGCCATGGCCAACCCGTTCCGTGAAAGCTCCGGCGCTTCGGGCGGGCGCCGCCGCCGGTTCCGACATGTCCATGACGAATGACTCGGCGCGGACCGCGCCGCGCGAGATGCGCTTGCCTTTCGCGGACCCCGGAGTTACGGACTGCCACGTCCCGACGCAAGACAAATCCGCCGGAAGGGGGCTGGGTGGGTCAGGAGTCCGGTATGGATAATCGCAAGGGAAATGCCACGGTCGCGGCGGTCCTGGCGCGCCTTGCGGCGGTGGCCTTCGCCACGGTCGCGCTCGCGGGCTGCATCGGTTATGACGGCGACATCGTCCGGGGCTACGTGGTCGACCACCACGCCCTTGAACAGGTGAAACCTGGCAATTCCGCCGAGCAGGTGCTCGTCGTGCTCGGCACCCCGTCCACGACCTCAACCGTTGGCGGCAGCGCTTGGTATTACGTCAGCCAAAGCGTCTCGCGCTCGTTCGCGTTTTCAGCCCCCGAGGTGACCGACCAGCGCGTGCTGGCGGTGTATTTCAACGTGAACAAGAAAGTCGACAAGGTCGCCAACTACGGGTTGGAGAACGGGCGGATCATCGATTTCGTGACGCGGACGACGCCGACGGGCGGCGCCGAGCAGGGCTTCCTCAAAAACCTATTCCGGTCGATGCTTCGCTTCAGCTGACCGGCCGCGGCTCAGGCGCCGGGAGGCGAGCCGCTTCCCTCGGCGCTGGCGGCCGCAGGTTCGCGCGACGTCCCACGATCGAACGACGGCAGCAGCAGCAGGCCGGCCAGGAACCCGCCGACGTGCGCTTCCCATGCGATGGCGGCGTTCGCGCCGCCGAGCCGCACCGCGCCGAGACCGAACAGCAGGTTGGTGCCGAACCAAACGCCGATGAACGCCAGCGCGCGCCGGTCTTGGAAAACCCGTGCCAACGAAAGCAGGGGCGGCACGAGCCCGCGTCGCCCGCCCTGGCCCGCCAGAACCATCATGGCCGAAAGCGGCACCCTGGGTTCGACCATGAAGCGCAACGAGGCGCCCATGCAGCCTGAGACGGCCGCCGACGCGCCGATCACCGGCTTAAGGTCGGCGAAATGGACGGCGTAGTGGGCGCCCGCCCCCGCCATGGACGCCACGGCCAGAAACGACAGGAACGGGGCGGCCCCCAACCGGCGCGCGACCGGGGCACCGAAGGCGAGCAGCCACAGGGCGTTCAAGCCCAGATGAGCCCAATCGGCGTGTAGCAACGCATAGGTCAGGATCGTCCACGGCTGGGCGGTTCCGTCGCCCGGGAAGAAACGCTCCACCTGGGGATCCCAGGCGAGCGTCAAACGACCGGGAACGAAGGCGAAGTTCGCGAGCACGTCGGCGTCCGAGCGCTCGGGAAGCGCCAATCGGACCAGGTGCACGACAACGAGCACCACGATGGTCCAGAGCACCGGCGCCGGAATGTTGAACACCCGCTCGCGTTGAGGCGCCGCCTCTGGGCCGCCGCCTGAACGGTCAAGCACGCCGCAGCCCCGCCACCGAGGCATCCCCGCCGCCCGGCGAGTCGGAACGCCAGACGGGGAAAGAGCGGGACGCCGCAAGCGCCTCCGCCCGATGACGTCCATAACGTCCCTGAAAGCCCGCTTGCGACGCTCGGCAGGGGAGCGGCCTGCCGAGCGTCGATCTGCCGAAGTCGGATTTGACACCGGGAGCAGCGGTATCCAATCCTTGAACCCATCCGGCTTGCGAGATCACGAACCTGGCACGGGTTGTTCGCGCGCACAACCGCAACGCCGCGTCAAGGTTAACAGATTCTGGCACCCGGTTCGCTCCAGACGGAAATAGCGAGCCGTCGAGACCCGGGAGGGAGCATGTTCCCGCGGCGGACGGTTCGAAACGAGAGCCGAGGCCCGAAATGAAACACCCCGTCACCCGCGAACTCTACGCCTATTGGGACGCGCTTCGCCAGGGCCGCGCCGCTCCCGAGCGGGCCGACATCGACCCCGCGGCCATTCGCGGCACGCTGGCCGACGCGTTCATCCTCGAGGTTCAGGGCAGCTCCGTCGGCTTGCGCGAGTTCCCCGTCCGCCTTTCCGGCACCCGGATGGGCGCGCTCTTCCTGCGCGAACTCAAAGGCTCGTCGTTGCTCGATTGGTGGCGGTCCGAGGATCAGGCGACCTTGCGCGAGCTCCTGGCCTGCGTTCTCGACGATCGCGCCGCCATGGTGGCGGGGGCGCGGACGGCGCCTCAGGGGCACACGCCGCTCGACCTCGAGCTTCTCCTGCTGCCGCTGCGACATCACGGCAAAACGCATTCGCGCGTGCTGGGCTCCCTCGCGCCGAGCCGGCCGGCGACCTGGATGGGGCTCCTTCGGGCCGAACCCTTGAGCCTGCTGTCGTTCCGGCGCGTGGGAATCGCGGAAGAGGCCGCTGCCTCTTTCGCCGGGCACAGGTTTCCGCCGCCGGAGCCGCCGTCCCGCAGGGGACGCTTCCTCGTCTACGAGGGTGGTCGATAAAGAGGCAATCGGCGCGCGCTTTCAGAACGTCTTAACTTAGGCCCCATAATGTCGGCGAGTGCCAGACGCTTGACCTTGTCGAAGGGTGGTTCTTTGAACATCTCCCCCCTGCTCAAAGCCGAACCGCAGGCGCTGGAGCGACGCCGCCACCAGCGGGTCAAGGTCGCGGTCCTGGGTCGGTACATGCTGTCCAGCCGCCAGGAATACCCCTGCCAGACGTTGAATATGTCGCCAGGGGGCGTGGCGCTGATCGTGCCGGTGCAGGGCACGGTACGCGAGCGGGTGATCTGCTACATCGACCAGCTGGGGCGGGTGGAGGGCGTCATCGCGCGGGTGTTCGCAAACGGCTTCGCCCTGCAGTTTTCCGTGCCGCTCTACAAGCGCGAGAAGCTTGCCGATCAGCTCACCTGGCTGGCCAACCGCCACGCCCTGGGCATGCCGGAGGACAGGCGGCATGAGCGCATCGTGCCGAAGAACCCGCGTTCGACGCTGGTCCTGGCCGACGGGCGGGAGCACCTGGTCAAGCTGCTCGACGTGTCCCTGTCCGGCGCCGCGATCGTGTCGGATGCCAGCGCCCCCATCGGCACCACCGTGACCATCGGGCGAACGCCGGCGCAGGTGGTGCGGGTCTTCGCGAACGGCTTCGCGGTGGAGTTCGCGCGCCCGTTCTCGTCCGAAACGTTCGGCGAGCACATCCAGCTCTGATCCCGGAGCGGGACGCGCTGGGAACGAAACTACCGGGGGGCGCGAACCCGGCGCCTCCGGCGCACGCCAGGCTCTCGAAGGAACGGCTCAGACGTCTTCGAGATCGAAGTCCAGGATCGCCATCTGCAGGGTGAACGATGTGCCGGCGGCGTCGTCGGTCGAGAGCACGCCGAGGAAATCGCCGCCCGCGTTCAGCTCGACCGAGTCGGTCTTCTTGACGCGGGGAACGATCTTGAGCGTGTCGTTCTCGAACAGGAGACGCAGGTAGGACTCGAGGTTCTGCCGCTCAACCGGCACCTTCATGGCAAGGGAAAAGGAGCGGTCCCCGTCCTCGTCGTCCACGTTGATCGCGGCGATCCGGCGCTCCCCCAGCATGACGTCGGCGCGCTCGACGTCGGACGCGTGGGGCACGACCTTCAGGGCCGCGGCGCCGAACGCCTTGCGCAGGTAGGCCTGCAATCGATGGAGTTCGCTCTTGTCCAAGGGTCGTCTCCAGGGGACATCCGGACCCAGGCCCGGACCCATCTGCCTATAACCGCTCGGCGGTCGAATCATGGCGGCAGGCGACCCGGTGGTCGGCCGTCGCGACCGCTCCGGAAGGCACGCGTGGTCGCCATGCCATGCCGCCCGCCCCCGCCTCGGTCGATGCGCGCAGGCTATACGACCTCCGCCTGGTCCCGGTCGATAGCCTTTCGCGCGATGAGTTGATCCATGGAGCGACCGGGTTCCGCGCAACCCGCCTCGCCCACGATCCTCGCCGGCACACCCGCGACGGTTTTCTTGGGCGGAACGGGCGACAAAACGACCGATCCGGCCGCGACCCGCGAACAATGGCCGACCTCGATATTGCCGAGCACCTTCGCGCCCGCGCCGATCAGCACGCCGCGCCGGATCTTCGGGTGCCGCTCACCGGTCTCCTTGCCGGTTCCCCCGAGGGTGACGTCCTGGAGCAGGGACACATCGTCCTCGATAACGGCCGTCGACCCCACGACCAGACCGGTCGCGTGGTCGAGGAAGATGGCCTTGCCGAAAACCGCGGCGGGATGGATGTCGGTCTGGAACACCGCCGACGATCGGCTCTGCAGGTAGAGCGCCAAATCCTTGCGGCCGGCACGCCACAGCGCGTGGGCGAAGCGGTGGGTCTGGATGGCGTGGAAGCCCTTGAACGACAGGAGCGGCTCGATCAGCCGGGTGCAAGCCGGGTCGCGGTCGAACACCGCGAGCACGTCGGCCCTGAAGGCGTCCGCGAAACCTCGATCGGCACCGGCGATTTCCGAGAACACCTGGCTCAGCAGATTGCCCGAAACATCCGGATGGTCGAGGCGGGCGGCGACGCGGTGGATCACCGCGGCTTCGAGCGAGCCATGGTGGAGGACGGCGGTCAGCAGGAGGGTCGCAAGCTCAGGCTCGCGGCGCAGGATATCTTCCGCCTCGACGCGAATCCTCGCGAACACGGGATCGATATCGCCCAAGCCGACGACCTTGGCGCTCAGATGCTGCCCTACCATCGCACCGCTCCCATCTTCGCCGTCGCGCACAACAGATACGGCGTTGGCCGGCCGGCACAAGCCCCCTCCCGCAACGGGGTTTACGCGCCACCGAGTCGCGCCCTTGTTCGGCGCCGACGGGTCCGGCTCAGGGCCGGCCGGCCAGGAAGCCCAACGCCCCCTGCTTGAAAACGCGGTCGCCGACGGCGGGATTGTGGTCGCGCCCGGGGATGTCGAGCACCCGGCCGAGGGGCAGGAGCGCCGCCAGCCGGTGCGGGTCGCCAGCGATCGCGTCCTTGGTTCCGACCGCGACGAGCGCCGGGCACGCGATCCCGCCGATATCCTCGGCGCGAAGATTCTGGCGGGAGCCGCGGATGCAGGCCGCCAAGGCCGCGAGATCGTTGCCGCCGGCGTCCGCGAAACGGCGGAACAGCCTCTGCGTCGGGTCCGTCAGGTCCTGGAGGGACTCGGCTTCCATCGCGCGGGCCAAGCCGCTCGGCAGGGTCTCCCCTTCGACCATCCGGATGCCGAGCCCGCCGAAGACGACGGAGCGCACGCGGGCCGGCTCCGCCAGCGCCAGGAAAGCCGCGATCCGGGCGCCCATGGAATAGCCGATCACATCGACGCGATCGAGCCCGAGATGGTCGAGCAGGCGCCGGGCGTCCCCGGCCATCGCCGATGGTGCGTAGGCTCCCGCGTCGTGCGGCTTGTCGCTCGCGCCGTGCCCGCGGTGATCGGGTGCCACCACGCGTCTCCCATCGTCGGCGAGAAGCCCGGTCCAGCCGGTGTCGACCCAGTTCACCCGCCCCGAGGAGGCGAAGCCGTGCAGCAGGAGCACCGGCTCTTCCCGGTCCGGTCCGGTCGGCGCGACATCCAAAAACGCGATGCGGACATCCCGCGAGATGAAGTCCGTGGGTTCGCCTGCGGGCATTCCCCTACCCTTCCGGCACGTGAGCCCCTAAGGTGCCGGCCGCTCGATCCCGGCCGCGACGCGACGCTTCGATGAACGCGGAAGCGTCGGCCCGGTCTACCGTCGCCGAGGCACCTATGGCCAGCGTTCATTCCACGCCGCATTTCCACAATCAGCCGGGGGTGCCCACGGTTCGGCTCGGCGCGAAGAGGTTCATGTGCACGGGCGCGCTGCCGCCCTTCGACCACCCGCACACGTTCATCGACATGGGCGGCAGCGACGACGCGGTATGCCCCTATTGTTCGACCAGGTTCGTTTTCGACGCGGCGCTCGGGACGGCGTGCGATCCGCCGGCATGCGCCTACCATCCCGACACGGCGCCTTGACGCTTCGGCCCTGAGCCCTCGCGTGGCGCGCATCGCGGTCGCGGGCGCCGGCATCGGCGGCCTCGCGGCGGCGATCGCGCTGGCGCGGGCTGGCCACAGCGTGGCTGTGTTCGAGCGCTCGCCGGCGCCGACCGAGGCCGGTGCCGGGTTGCAGCTTTCGCCGAACGCCGCAGCCGTCCTGCGGAACCTCGGCCTGTTGGACGCGGTGCGTCGCGAGGCCGTGGCCCCGGCCGAACTGGTCATCCGCCGCGGGCGGGACGGCCGCGACATCGCCCGCCTGCCGTTCGGCGCGGCCGCGGAGGCCCGCTACGGGGCGCCGTTCCTCGTCACGCGTCGCGCCGACCTCCACGACGTGCTGCTGTCCGAAGCGCGGCGACTGCCGCTCGCCTTGCGTTTCGGGACGCCGGTCGAGGGATGGACCGCGAGGGGCGCCGGGCTGACGGTGAGGCTCGGCGGGGCCGCGGACGGCGAAGCGGCAGAAGCGGACGGGCTCGTCGGGGCGGACGGGATCTTCTCGGCCGTGCGCGGCAGATTGCGGGGCATCGGACCCGACGACGTCCGATTGTCCGGGCGAACGGCCTGGCGCGCGACGATCGACGTGCGCCACGTTCCGGACGGCTTCGCCGAGCCGCGATCGAACCTTTGGCTGGGGCCGGGTGCGCACCTCGTCCATTACCCCGTGGCCGGGGGTCGACAGGTCAACGTGGTGGCCATCACGACCGATGCGGGACCCGACGCGGGCGCGGCCCGCTTCTGGTCCGCGCCCGGCGATCCGGCGGCTCTCGCGCGCGGCTTCCGAGGCTGGTGGGAGCCCGCCCGGCGGCTCCTCGCCGCGGCGGCGGACTGGCGCGTGTGGCCGCTGCTCGACCGGCCGCCGCTGGCGCGCTGGTCGCAAGGGCCGGTGACCCTGCTCGGCGACGCGGCGCATCCCATGCTGCCGTTCCTCGCGCAGGGCGCCGCCCAGGCGATCGAGGACGCGGCCCTCCTCGCGGAAGCCGCCGCGCGTCATCCGGGGGATATCGTCGCGGCGTTCGCCGTTTACGAGCGGGGACGCCGGCCACGGACCGCGCGCGTTCAGACGGCGTCGCGACGTCAGGGCGCGGTCTACCACCTCGGCTTCCCGGCCTCGGCGGCGCGCGACCTCGCGATGCGGGCGCGTCCGGCGGCCAAACTGCTGGCGCGCTACGACTGGCTCTACGGCTACCGCGCCTGATCGGCGTCCGGTGTCCAGCCGGCTTGCGTTCGCGTCGAGGGGGTGACACTGCGAGTCGCGGGCGGACGAACTGATTCGGATGTCACGGTGATCGATCCGGAACGACCCGAGCTGCGCTCCGCCCACGTCATCGTCGTCGCCAACGAGAAGGGCGGCACCGGCAAATCGACCGTCTCCATCCACATCGCGGTCGCGCTGCTCAAGGCGGGCCGACGCGTCGCCACGATCGACCTCGATACGCGCCAAAGAACCCTCACGCGCTTCCTCGAAAATCGAGCCTCGTGGGCGGCCCAGTCGGGCCAGGACGCCGGGCTGCCGTTCCACCATGCGCTGGACAGGGGGACATCGTTGAGCGTCGTCGACAACGAGACCCGGGAATTCGCGGATTTCGCCGACGCCATCGGCCAGATCGAGCATGCGTTCGAGTTCGTCGTCATCGACACGCCGGCGAGCGACAGCTACCTGATGCGGCTCGCGCACTCGCTGGCCGATACGCTGGTATCGCCGATCAACGACAGCTTCATCGACGTCGACGTGTTTTCGCGCGTTCACCACGACCGGGGACAACGGGGTGCGATCGCGCATTATGCCGATCTCGTTCTCGAAGCCCGGCGCCGGCGCCGCCAGGTCGACGCCGGATTGATCGACTGGGTGCTCCTGCGCAACCGGATCGCGTCGATCCCCTCGAACAACGCGCGACAGATCGCGGTGAGCCTGAGCCGTCTCGCGGTGGAGCTGCAGTTCCGAACGGCGGAAGGGCTTCACGATCGGGTCATCTTTCGCGAGCTTTTCCCGATCGGGCTCACCGCCCTGGATCAAATCGAGGCAGGAACCAGGAGCGGGACGCTGACCACCTCCCAGCTCGCGGCGCGCCACGAAGTGGGCGGGCTGATCGCGCTTCTCCAACTCCCCCTCGCCGGGGACAGCACCTCTCATATCGATGCGCGCCATCTCTGGTTCGATCGGATGCGCCGATTCTACGAGGCCTTGAGCGAGGAGCGGTCCGCCGGGGTTTGAGCGGGCCCGCAAACGGGATCGATTATTGCAGTGTCGCGTTCAGCCCTGGCACGAGCGGTCGCACGCGCCGCCCTGCCGTCCCTCCATGGCCTCCGCCGACGGTTCCCTCATGAAGCTCTTCGACTGCCACGTTTGTGGCCAGACCCTGTATTTCGAGAACACGCGGTGCGAAAGCTGCGGGCACCGGCTCGGCTATGTCGCGGAGGATCAGGCGCTCTACGCCCTCAAGCGCGCGGGGGAGGGGAATTCGCTCGTCTGGCAGGTCGTCGACGCGCCCGAGCGGACCTTCCGGTTCTGCGACAACGCGGGCTTCGAGGTCTGCAACTGGCTCGTCGCGGCAGACGCCTCGGAGCCGTTTTGCCGCGCCTGCCGACACAACCACCTCGTTCCCGACCTCGACAGGCCGGACAACCGGGCACTCTGGCAATTGCTCGAATTCGCCAAGCACCGGTTGTTCTACACGCTGATCGAACTCGGGCTGCCGACGATCACGCGGGCGGAGGATTCCAAGGAGGGTCTGATCTTCGATCTCCTCCAAGACCCCGCAGAGGGCAAGAAGGTGCTGACCGGACACGATTCGGGCAAGATCACGATCAATATCGCGGAAGCGGACGACGCCGAACGGGAGCGTCGCCGCAAGAGCATGCGCGAGCCCTACAGAACCCTGCTGGGGCACTTCCGGCACGAGATCGCGCACTATTATTGGGATCGCCTGGTGCGGGACACGCCAGCGCTCGCCGCGTGTCGCCAGGTGTTCGGCGACGAACGCGGAGACTACAACGCGGCACTGCAGCGTCATTACAGGGACGGTGCGCCGCCGAACTGGCGGGAGCGGTTCGTGAGCGCCTACGCGACCACCCATCCGTGGGAGGACTTCGCCGAAACATTCGCGCACTACCTCCACATCTTCGACACGCTGGAGACCGCGCGGGCGTTCGGCGTCGAGGTGCACCCCCGCGGGGTCGCGGACGCGGACGCGCTCGCCACCTCGGTCGATTTCGCGCTCGACGAGGTCGAATCGATCGCGCCGCTGGTAAAGGCTTGGCTGCCGCTGACGTTCGCCTTGAACAGCCTCAACCGCTCCATGGGCCTCGGCGACCTTTACCCGTTCGTGCTCACGCCGGGGATCATTGACAAACTCGGCTTCATCCACGACCTCGTTCACGGCAAGGTGGGAACGCGGACGCTGGGTCAGCCTTCCGTCGCTCCGCAGGCGCCGGTGCCCGCGAACGCGCCTCCCCCGCCGAGCCCGGCCATGTCGGGGGCGTGATAAGGCGTCCACCTGGAAGGCACGCCGCTTGCACGCCCACCCGCCGGCATGCCCGTAGGCCGCCGCCCGCCGCGGCGGGTTCGCGTCGACCGTCGAAGAAGGTGACATGCACGACAGTCCTTCCCCCGCCAGCATCCGCCGCGACCCGGCCAAGGACCGGCCGCTGATCGAAGACATCCGGCTGCTCGGGTCGATGCTGGGCGACATCGTGCGCGAGCACGAAGGCGAAAGCTGCTTCAACCTCGTCGAGCGCATTCGCCGGCTGAGCGTCGCGTACCAACGCGATGCCGACGCGTCCGCCGGGCATTCGCTCGAACTGCTGCTGCGCGGGTTGACCCCGTCGCAGGCGGTGTCCGTCATTCGCGCCTTCGCCTACTTTTCCCACCTGGCCAACATCGCCGAGGATCGCCATCGGGTGCGGCGCCGGGCACTCCACGAGCGCGATCCCGGCGGCACAGCGCGCCAGGACGGGAGCCTTGCGAGAACCTTCGAACGGTTCGACGCGGCGGGGATCCCGATGGAAACGGTGGCTGGCGTCCTCAAGCGTGCGCGTGTGTCGCCGGTGTTGACCGCGCACCCGACGGAGGTGCAGCGCAAGAGCCTGCTCGATGCCGAGCACGCCATCGCCGAGCTTCTCGCGGCGCGCGACGCGCTCGACCCCGGGCGCGAGCTCGACCGCAACAGCGCCATGTTGCGCACCCGCATCACCCAGCTTTGGCAGACGCGGCTGCTGCGCTACCGCAAGCTGACGGTCCGGGACGAGATCGAGAACGCGCTGAGCTATTATCGAACGACGTTCCTGCGCGAAATCCCGAGGCTCTACGCCGAACTCGAGGAGCACCTGGGCCAATCCGCGCCGTCCTTCTTCCGCATGGGGAGCTGGATCGGCGGCGACCGGGACGGCAATCCCAACGTCAACGCCGAAACGCTCGACGTGGCGCTCCGCCGCCAGTGCGAAACGGCGCTCGACCATTATCTCGCCGAGCTTCACCACCTCGGCGGCGAACTTTCCGTGTCCGAAATGCTCGTCGGTTGTTCGCCGGAATTATCGGCGCTCGCGACAGCGTCGGGCGACGACAGTCCGCACCGGGAAGACGAGCCCTACCGGCGGGCCATCATCGGCATCCACGCGCGCCTTTGCGCGACCCGGGCCAAGCTGACGGGCAGCGAAGGCGCCCATCACGCCCGGAACGCGCTCGCGCCCTATCCCGATGCCCAGGCGCTGGCTGCGGATCTCGGCGCCCTGGCCCATTCGCTGCGGGAGCATCACGGCCAGGCGCTGATCGAGTTCAGGCTCGGGCCGCTGCTGCGCGCCGTGGACGTGTTCGGTTTCCACCTCGCGACGGTCGACCTCCGGCAGAGCTCGGACCGCCACGAGGAAACGCTCGCGGAAACGCTCGCCGCGGCGGGTGTCGAGGCCGACTATTCGGCCCTGACCGAGCCCGCGAAACAGACGCTCCTTTTGCGGCTGCTGCGCGAGCCGCGCCCGCTGCGCCTTCCCTATGCGGTGTATTCCGAGCGAACCACGAGCGAGTTCGAGGTGTTCCAGACGGCCCGCAGGCTGCGCGCGGATTTCGGCGCCGAAGCCATCCGGCACTACATCATCAGCCATACGGAGACGGTGAGCGACCTGCTCGAAGTGCTCGTGCTGCATAAGGAGTTCGGGCTGCTGCGCGACGCCCCGGACGGCGCCGCCAAGGCCGAGCTGATCGTGTCGCCGTTGTTCGAGACGATCGAGGATCTGCGCCAGGCCGAGCCGATCATGCGGGCCTTCTACGCGCTCCCCGGCATCGAGGACCTCGTCCGGCGCTCCGGCGCCGAGCAGGACATCATGCTGGGCTATTCGGACAGCAACAAGGACGGCGGCTTCTTCACCAGCAGCTGGGAGCTCTACCGGGCGTCGACGGCGCTGGTACGCCTGTTCGAGGAAAAACCCGACATCACGCTCCGCCTGTTCCACGGGCGCGGCGGCACGGTCGGGCGCGGCGGCGGGCCGAGCTATCAGGCGATCCTGGCCCAGCCGCCCGGCACGGTGAAAGGCCAAATCCGCCTCACCGAGCAGGGCGAGATCATCTCGAGCAAATATTCCAATCCCGAGATCGGCCGCCGCAACCTCGAACTGTTCATGGCGGCGAGCCTCGAGGCGACCCTCCTGTCGTCCGCGAACGCCCCCGCGCCGGAGGTGCTCGACGCCGCCGAATCGTTGTCGCGGCTGAGCATGGCCGCCTATCGCGCCGTCGTCTACGACATGCCGGGCTTCACGGACTACTTCTTCGCCGCGACGCCCATTTCCGAGATCGCCGAACTCAACATCGGCTCGCGGCCGGCGTCCCGACGCTCGACGCGCCGGATCGAGGATCTGCGCGCGATCCCGTGGAGCTTCTCCTGGGGGCAGAGCCGGGTCAGCCTCCCCGGCTGGTTCGGATTCGGCTCGGCGGTGAAGGCGTTCGAAGCGCAACAGGGCGAGGGCGCGATGCCCCTGCTCCGGCGGATGAACGCGGAGTGGCCGTTCTTCCGTACGCTCTTGTCGAACCTCGACATGGTGCTCGCCAAGGCCGACCTCGTCGTCGCGCGTCGGTACGGCGAACTCGTGCCCGACAGGGCGCTCGCCGATCGGGTCCTGGCGGCGATCGAGGCGGAATGGTCGCTGACCGTGGCGGCGCTCGACGCGATCAGCGAAACCAGCGAACGGCTGGCCGACAATCCGACGCTCGCCCGTTCGATCGAGCATCGCTTCCCCTACATCACCCCGCTCAACCACTTGCAGATCGACCTGATCCGCCGTTGGCGCGCGGGACAGTCCGAAGACAAGGTGCAGCGCGGCATCCTGATCTCGATCAATGGCATCGCGGCCGGCCTTCGCAACACGGGATAGCATGATTATTCGCCCCCCAATCCCAAGGCGGGGCTCCCGTCGAGGCGGGCAGTATGGATCGGCTCGCAAAGGCTGAAACCGTCCGAGGCAAAAAACGAACAGCCGAGAACTGGACGGATCGCTCGCGGCGAAGCGAGACTCCGGCTTGGTGCGGACGGCGGGAGTCGAACCCGCATGGGGTCGCCCCCGAAAGATTTTAAGTCTTTTGCGTCTACCGTTTCGCCACGTCCGCCTGAGGGCCCGTCGGGCCGCGGCCGCACCATAACGACCTTCCCATGGCGACGAAACTGCGGGGCTCAGCCTCGTAGGGCCGTGGTGAAGGCCGGCTTGGGCACGTCGTCGCGAAGAGCGGAGCGCCGCAGCCCGGTCGGCGGTCCGGATTGCCACCCGCGACGCCTCGCTCGCGCACGCGATGACGGTTTCGCCATGGCGCGGAGCCTGGGCGGTCGCGGCCCGCGTTCCCCCGGCCTGCGCTCAGCCCCGCGTGTCCTTGGCGAGCGGCGGCTGAAACGACCAGCCCATGTCCCACGGGAAGTAGATCCACGTGTCCTGGGAGACCTCGGTCACGAAAGTGTCGATCAGCGGGCGCCCGAGCGGCTTCGCGTAGATGGTCGCGAAATGCGCTCTCGGCAGCATGTCGCGCACCACCTGCGCGGTCTTCCCGGTGTCGACGAGATCGTCGATGACGAGGATGCCCTCCCCCTCGCCCATGGCCGTGACGGTGTGCGACAGGCCCTTGATGACGTCGAGGCCGCCCTGCGCGTCGTAATCGTGATAGCTCGCGATGCACACGGTCTCGATCATCCGGATGCCGAGTTCGCGAGCGACGATGGCCGCCGGCACGAGGCCGCCCCGCGTGATGCAGACCATGGCGGTGAAGGGACCGGCGCCGCTGAGCCGCCACGCCAGCGCGCGGGCGTCGCGATGGAACTGGTCCCACGAGACCGGGAAGGCCTTTGCCTGCACGTCGTTCATCGTCCGCCCCCGAGCGCCCGCGAAGTGAGGTGGCGCTACACCGGAACGTCGTCGCCCCGCAAGCCGGCCAGCGCGGCGGCGATCTCCCGCTTCGCGGACGCGAGGGCGTCCGCATCCCGGCCGCGAACCACGATGGCGTTGCGGAACCCTTCGCTGGTGAAGGACGGGTACGAGCCGACCGACACGGCGGGGTGGCGCGCCGCGATGGCGCCGAGCGCGGCCGCGTAGGCGCCCTCGGGGATGCCCGCCGCGTCGATGGTTTCGGCGATGACCTTCGTGCCCCGGGAAAGCCGCGGCGCGACCGCGGTCAGCATGGCCTGCATGATGGCCGGCACGCCCGCCATCACGACGACGTTCCCCAGCATGAAGCCGGGCGCCTTCGAGATCGAGTTTTCGATGAGACCGGCACCGTCCGGGATGCGCGCCATGCGGCGGCGCGCCGCGTTGAGGTCCGCGGGCTTGATCCGCTCCAACAGCAGCGCGATCGCCCGCGGGTCCTCGCGGATGCCGACCGCGAACGCCTTGGCCACGCTGTCGGCGGTAATGTCGTCGTGGGTCGGGCCGATACCGCCCGTCGTCAGCACGTAATCGTAGCGGTGCCGCAGGGCGTTGACCGCCGCGACGATCTCGCCTTCGTGGTCGGGGACAACCCGGACCTCGCGAAGGTCGATGCCCGCCTCGGTCAGGAATTCGGCGATGGCGCCGATGTTCTTGTCCTTGGTGCGGCCGGACAGGATCTCGTCGCCGATCACGAGAACGGCCGCGGTCACGGGCTGCGACATGGTGATCCTCCGGTTCGACGGCGCGGAGCGGTCAGTCCCGCTCGTAGATGACGTTCGTTCGCGTGCGCAGCCGCGACGCGTAGCCCCGGTCCCGGATCAAGCCGTGAAGGTCGACCGACCAGCGCGACGGCGAATCCTCCACGATCAGGATCCGCGGCCACAGCGCCGGGGGCACGTCGCGGAAGAACGGCTCGAGAACGAGATCCTCCGCGCCCTCGACGTCGATCTTCAGCGCGTCGACCCGCGCGAGTGCCTCTTCGGAAACGACCGTCGCAAGGGCCTTGGCCGGCACCCTCACCTGCTCGGCGACGCTTTCCGCGCTCATGACCCGCATGGACGTTTCCCCCTGGTTGTCGGGGTCGACGAACAGCGTGATCTCGCCGTCCTGGTCGGCGAGCGCGCAGTCGAGCGCCTTGATGTTGGGGAACGCGTTGAGGGCGATGTTGTACATCAGGCGGCGGAAAATATCGGGCTGCGGCTCGATCGCCAGGATGCGGGCGCGCGGTCCGGCGTGCCTCGCGACGAACAGAGCGTAGCCGCCGGCGTTCGCGCCGGCATCGATGAACGTGCAATCGTCGGGGAGCCTTCGGGCGAGGAAGGCGCGCTCGTGCGGATCGAAATATTGCGGGGTGAAGAGGAGGTTCTTCTCGGCCACGTTGCGGCCCGGGTAGAGCCGCATGCGGCAGCCGAGCGTCTCCACGTCCAGCGGTCGCGGCCCGAGCGCCCGGATGCCGAGCGCGCGCAGTGCGAACGCCAGCCGCTTGCCGGCCCAGCCGCCCGGGCATCGTCGCGCCACGTAAAGGAGCAGCCGCATGGGGCCTCGCGGCGCGAAGCGCCCGAAGGCGCTCGGATGATCGGTGGGGCGCTCCATCACGCGCGTGTCTGAGGCGGCGGCGGACGCGACGCAAGGGAAAAGGCGCGGCAAGGCAACGAGGCTGTCCCGCATCCCTTCCGGGGCGGGCGAGGCGAACAGCCGTTGCGAATCCTGAACCGCCGCCTAGATTGGGCCGGAGGCCGTGACGTGCTTCGGGACATTCATGACCTTCGTCGACGCATCGGTATCGCTCGGCCGCAAGAACGGCCAGATCAAGCTTCACGACCCGGAGGCGTTCGAAGGCATGCGCAAGGCCGGCAGGCTGACGGCCGAGGCGCTCGACATGCTCGTGCCGAACGTGGTGCCGGGCGTGACCACCGACGCGCTCGACGATCTCGTGTTCGCGTTCGCGATGGACCACCGCGCGTATCCCGCGACGCTCGACTACCGCGGCTATACGAAGTCGGTGTGCACGTCGATCAATCACGTCGTCTGCCACGGCATCCCCGATGCGCGCCCGCTCCGGGAGGGCGACATCCTGAACGTCGACGTGACGCTGATCGTCGACGGGTGGCACGGCGATTCGTCGCGCATGTACGGCGTGGGCGAAGTGCCCCGCCGGGCCGAACGGCTGATGGCGGTGACGTACGAGGCGCTGATGCGCGGGGTCGCGGCCGTCCGGCCGGGGGCGACCACCGGACACATCGGCGCGGCGATCCAAGGCTACGCGGAGGGCGAGCGCTGTTCCATCGTGCGGGAGTTCTGCGGCCACGGGGTCGGCCGGCTGTTCCACGACGAACCCAACATCCTCCACTATGGCCGCCCTGGAGAGGGCGTGGTGCTCAAGCCGGGGATGTTCTTCACCATCGAGCCGATGGTGAACCTGGGTAGGCCGCAGGTGAAGGTTCTGAGTGACGGCTGGACGGCGGTCACGCGCGATCGTTCGCTGTCGGCCCAGTTCGAGCACACCGTGGCGGTCACGGACGCGGGCGTCGAGGTTTTCACGCTGTCGCCGCGCGGGCTCGATCAGCCTTACGGTTCCGGACGCCGCGGCGACGCATGAGGGCGGCCGATCCCACGCTCGAACCGCTCCACGTCGGACATCGGGAGCGCCTGCGGCAGCGGTTCAATGCCGGCGGCGACGCCGCCCTCGCCGACTATGAACTGCTCGAACTCCTGCTGTTCCGCGCCCTGCCCCGGCGCGACGTGAAGCCGCTCGCGAAGGCGCTCATCGCCCGTTTCGGCTCGTTCGCCGAGGTTCTTGCTGCCCGACCCGAGCGACTGCGGGAGATCGCGGGCATGGGCGAGGCCGTCGTGACCGAGATGAAGATCGTCGAGGCGGCGGCGCGCCGGCTCACCCGCGGGGCCATAAAGGGACGCCAGGCGCTGAGCTCATGGAGCGAGGTGATCGAGTATTGCCGAACCGCGATGGCCTTCGCCGACCTCGAGGAGTTCCGCGTGCTGTTCCTCGACAAGCGCAACCTGCTGATCGGCGACGAGGTGCAGGGCCGCGGCACCGTCGACCACACGCCGGTCTACCCGAGGGAGGTCGTCCGGCGCGCCCTCGAACTCGGCGCGACCGCGCTCGTGCTGGTGCACAACCATCCGTCCGGCGATCCCTCGCCGTCGACCGCCGACATCCGCATGACCCAGGAGATCATCGCCACCGCCAAGCCGTTGGGAATCGCCATCCACGATCACCTGATCGTCGGCCGCGGCGGGCACGCGAGCCTTCGCGCGCTCAAGTTCATCTGATCCGACGGGCGCGTCACGGGACCGACGCGACCTCCGGCACGCTGCGCGGTTCGCGGCGTCCCTCGGCGTAGGTCACGAAGCAGCCGCTGCCGATGATGAGGGATGCGCCGAGCGCGACGCCGATGCCGGGTACGTCGCCCCAGATCGCCCAGCCGAGCAGCACGGCCCAGACGATCGACGTGTATTGGAAGGGCGCGATCACGGACGCGGGCGCGAGCCTCAGCGCCTTGTTGACGCACATGAAGCACGCCATCGAAACGAGGCCGACGAGGCCCATGAGGCCGAGGTCCGCGGGCGTCGGCGGGCGCCAGTCGAACGGGGCGATCACCGCCCCGGCGAGACCCGCTGCCGCGACCTGAAGTCCCACCATGGTCAGCCAGTGGGTGTCGCGCAGCTTGCGCGTGATCGTCACGTTGAGCGCGAACAGGGTGGCGCCGAACAGCGCCAACGGCGCCGCGCCGGAAAGCACCGCCCCACTCGGGCGGAGCGCGATCAGCACGCCGCCGAAGCCGAGGATCACCGCGGCCCAGCGGTCCCACCCGACCCGTTCGCCCAGAAAAGGAACCGCCAGTGCCGTGATGATCAGAGGCGACGCCAGATAGAACGTCATCACATCCGCGAGCGGAAGATACCTGGTCGCCGCGTAGAACGCGTAGGTATCGCCGATCACGCACAACATGCGGAGGAGGTGGAGCGAAGGCCGATGGGGCCAGCGCAACTCGGCACGGTGCCGCCACAGGAGCGGCAGCAGCACGACCGCGGCGCCGCCGGTCCGCAGCAGCAGGATTTGGCCGACGCCATAGCCGGTCACCAGCCATTTTCCGATCGCGTCGCTGAGTGAGAAGAACAGGATACCCGCGGAAAAGAGCAGGATCCCGGCCCGCACGGCGTTGCGCCGCGCCATATCAGAATCAACCACGTCGCGATGCCGCCCCCGGTCTCACCGTGCCGCGAGGTCGAGGACCGCGGCCCATTCGGCGTCCGTCACCGGCTGCACCGAAAGCCGCGAGTTCCTGACGAGCACCATCCCGGCGAGCCGCGCGTCGCGCTTGATGACCTCCAGCGTGACCGGCTTCAACGCACGGATGGCTTTCACGTCGACCATGCCGAAGGTGCCGCTCGCGTCCGTATCGTCCGGGTAGTAGGCCCGCGTGACGCCGACGACGCCGACGACGGCGCGTTCGCCCCCCGAATGGTAGAAGAACGCCTCCTCGCCCACCGCCATGTCCATCATGGCTTTCTTCGCGGCGTGGTTGCGCACGCCGTTCCAGCACGTCCCGCCCTCGCCGGCGGCGGTCTGCCGCGCGAAGGACCAGGTGCCGGGTTCGCTCTTGAGCAGCCATCTTGCCATTTCGCCCCACCGCCTTCCCTCACCTTGCGACCGTCGCGCGCGTCGCCGATCTCAGACGCGCGCGACTTCGGCGCCCGCGTCCCCGCCTTCCGACCGCGGCGGCCGCGCCAACAGCGCCTCCAGCGCCTGACGCGGCGTCGAGGTTCCGGCCACGACGGCGGCGACGCCGTCGCAAATCGGGACCTCGCTCGCCCCCGCCCGGGCGAGGCGACACACGATCCCGGCGGTCGCCACCCCTTCGGCGAGCCGCCCCCGCGCCGCGACGAGGGTTTCACCCCGCCCCAAGGCGCGTCCGAGCGCGAAATTCCGCGACTGGTCCGTCGTGCAGGTCAGCACGAGGTCGCCCAACCCCGACAGGCCCGCAAGCGTTTCCGGACGGGCACCCCGGGCGCGCGCGAAACGGGCGAGTTCGGCGAAGCCGCGCGCGACCAGCGCCGCCGCCGCGCTGGCGCCGAGATCGAGCCCCGCCGCGATGCCGCACGCGATGGCGAGCACATTCTTGACCGCGCCGCCGATCTCGACGCCGACGAGGTCGTCGGTGTGATAGAGGCGAAACGTGGGCAGCGCGAGGGCCTCGGCCAGGCGCCGCGCGAGATCCCCGTCACGCGCCGCCAGTGTGACGGCGGTCGGGCGCCCGCGACCGACATCCGCGGCGAAGCTCGGTCCCGACAAGGCCGCGGCAGGATGGCCCGGCAGGCATTGCGCCACCACGCCGCTCATCAGGAGACCGGTGGTCCGCTCGATCCCCTTGGCGCCGACGACGACGGGGACCGGCGCGCGTGGGGGCGGCAGGTTCGACAGCACGTCGCGCAGCGCTTGCGCCGGCACCGCCGCGAGCACCAGGTCCGCGTCGATCACGCAACCGGCGTCGGCCGTCGGCGCGATCCCCGCGGCTAGGGCGACGCCGGGCAGATCCCGGTGGTTCTCCCGCGCCGCCAGCAAAGCCGCCGCATGCGCGGGATCGCGGCACCATAGGCTCACCGCGTGGCCGCGGCGGGCCGCGACGGTGGCCAAGGCCGTGCCCCATGCCCCCGCGCCGAGAACGGCCACACGCAAAGGTTGCGTCACGCCCGCCCGCCGCCGACCCGCTCGGCCGATGGATCGAGCGGCCAGCGCGGGCGCGCCGCGACGGTCAGGTCGTCGGTCAGGCCGAGCATCAGCCGTTCCGCCCCCGCCCAGGCGATCATGGCGCCGTTGTCGGTGCACAGCACGGGCGGCGGCAGGACGAGCCGCAGCCCGCTTTCGCCGGCGAACCCTCCGAGCGCGCGCCGAACGGCGTCGTTCGCCGCGACCCCGCCGGCCGCCACCACCGCGCTCGGCCGCCCCGCCTCGTTGCGGAAGGCACGCAACCCCGCGCGCGCGCGATCGATCAGCACGTCGACGATCGCGGCCTGGAACGAGGCGCAGAGATCCGCCACGTCGGTGGCCGACAAGGGCGCGACCCGTTCCGCCTCGAGCCGCAGCGCCGTCTTCAGCCCGGCGAGGGAGAAATCCGGCTTGGCGCGGCCGAGCATCGGCCGCGGCAGCGCGAACCGCGTCGGATTGCCGCCTTTCGCGGCGCGTTCGACCGCGGGTCCGCCCGGAAACCCGAGCCCGAGCAGCTTCGCGGTCTTGTCGAAGGCTTCGCCCATCGCGTCGTCGACCGTCGTCCCGAGCCGGATGTAATCGCCGACGCCCCGGACCGCGATCGTCTGCGTGTGGCCGCCCGACAACAGCAGAACGAGGTAGGGGAACGGCAGGTTGTCGGTAAGCCGTGCCGTGAGCGCGTGGCCTTCGAGATGGTTGACGGCGAGAAGGGGCTTGCGCAGCACGAGGGCGAGCGCCTTGGCGGTCGTGAGCCCGATCATGACGCCGCCGATCAGGCCGGGACCCGCCGCCGCCGCGATGCCGTCGAGTTCGTGGAGGCTGACGCGGGCGACCGCGAGCGCCCGGGCCACGAGCCGATCGATGACCTCGACATGGGCGCGCGCGGCGATCTCGGGAACGACCCCGCCGAACGCCGCGTGCTCGGCGATCTGGGTCATGATCTCGTTCGAGAGGATGTCGCCGCCACCCTCCGGCCGCCAGCGCACCACGGCCGCGGCCGACTCGTCGCAGGTGGTTTCGATCCCCAATACGCGCATGCGTCTCTTTCGCTATCCCGGCCGCGAACCTATAGTCGCCGAGTTTGGTGAACAAGGCGGACGCGCGGGATCATGGGGCTTGCGACGAGGGCACTCAGGATCGGCACGCGCGGCAGCCCGCTGGCCCTGGTGCAAGCCCGTGCCGCCCGCGCCCGCCTGGCCGAGGCGCAGGGCTGGCCCGAGGACGCGATCGAGATCGTCGTCATCCGGACCACGGGCGACACGATCCAGGATCGCGCGCTCTCCGAGGCGGGCGGCAAAGGGCTGTTCACGAAGGAACTCGACGCCGCGCTGGTCGGCGGCGACATCGACCTCGCGGTCCACTCCGCAAAGGACCTGCCCACGCTCCTCCCCGACGCGATCGCCATCGCCGGGTACCTGCCCCGCGAAGACGTGCGGGACGCGTTCGTTTCGTCGCGCTTCGACAGTCTCGCCGCCCTGCCGGCCGGCGCCGTGGTCGGTACGGCCTCGCTGCGGCGCCAGGCGCAGGTGCTCCGGCTCCGTCCCGATCTGCGGGTACGGCTCCTGCGCGGCAACGTCGAAACGCGGCTGCGCCGCATCGACGAGGGCGCTTTCGACGCCACCTTGCTCGCGCTGGCCGGCCTGAAACGTCTCGGTCTCGCGCATCGCGCCACGGCGGTGCTCGACGTCGTCGACTTCCTGCCGGCCGTCGGCCAGGGCGCGGTGGCGGTGACGGCGCGGGCCGACGATGTGCGGACGGGCATCCTCGCCGCGCCCATCTTCGATGCCGCGACGGGCACGGCCGTAAGCTGCGAGCGGGCCTTCCTGGCGGTGCTCGACGGCTCCTGCCGGACCCCGATCGCGGGACACGCCGAGCTTCGCGGCGATGTCGTCGCCTTCGCGGGCCTCCTCCTCACGCCCGACGGGTCGGGGGCGATCGAGACCCGGATGCAAGGGGCGGCGGGATGGCCGGCGCGCTTGGGCGAGGAGGCGGGGCGCGACGTTCTGAGCCGCGCCCCGGCGCCCGTGCTGGCGCCGTTCCGCGACGCGGGCATCGAATAGCGCCGCCGGTGCGCGTGCTCGTGATGCGGCCCCGGGCCGAAGCGGAGCGCACGGCCCGGCGGCTCCGCGCGCTGGGGCACGAGGCCGTGATCGCACCGGTCCTCGACGTGCGACCGACCGGGCGCCCCCTTCCCGCCGGCCGTTTCGACGGCCTGGTCGCGGCCAGCGCCCGGGTGTTCGCGGCACGTCCGACCCTGCCCGAGGCCTGGCTGGCGCACCCCTTCTTCGCCGTGGGGCGCCAAACGGCCGAAGCCGCACGGACGGCCGGCTTCGGCGACGTTCGCACCGGTGCCGGCGGCGGGGCCGCGCTGGCCGCCCTCGTCGTCCTCACCCTACCGCGGCCCGCGCGGCTGCTGTGCCTTGTGGGACGCGACCGCAAGCCCGTGCTCGAAGCTGCCCTGCGCGAGGCGGGTTTCGCCGTCGTCACGGCCGAGGTCTACGCGGCGGCGCCGGTCGAGCATTGGCCCGGGGAGGCCTTGCACGCGCTCGCCGCCGGATCGGTCGATGCAGCCCTGCACTATTCGCGGCGAAGCGCGGCCCTGGCCCTGCGAACGGGGGCTGCCGCCGGCCTGGTGCCGGAACTGCTTCGGCTGCGGCATGTCTGCCTGTCCGACGATTGCGCGAAGCCCTTGCGCGACGCCGGAGCGGAACGGATCGACATAGCGGGCGAGCCCGAAGAGACGGCCTTGCTCACCCTCTTGCCGCCGGCGGGCCGCGCGGATCCCGCCGCTTGAGCGTGTCCGAGACGACGCGCGACGACGCTGGCGGGGAAAACCGGCTGCCCTCCCCCGTCGTGGCCGATGTGCTGATCCCCGTCGCGGTCGACACCGCCTATTCCTACCGCGTGCCGGCTGGCTTGCGGCTCGCGCCGGGCGACTTCGTGTCCGTGTCCCTCGGGCCGCGCATCGCCACGGGCGTCGTGTGGGAGCTGCGCGACGCCGGCGGCGACAATCTGAAGCCGGTGATCGCACGGCTGGACCTGCCGCCGTTGCGGGAGCCGCTGCGCCGCTTCATCGACTGGCTGGCGCACTGGACGCTGAGCCCGCGCGGCTCCGTGCTGCGGATGGCGGTGCGGGCGCCGGAGGTCGGGAGCAACGACGCCCCGCGGTTCGGCGTCCGCCGGGCCGGGCCGGCGCCGGGCCGGATGACATCGGCCCGCGGCCGGGTGATCGAAGCCTTGGCGGCCGGCGCGGTGCTTTCCAAGCGCCGTCTGGCCGACGCCGCTTCGTGCGGCGTCGGGGTGATCGACGGCCTCGTCGACGAGGGCACGCTCGACGTGGTGCCGCTGCCCGCCGAAGCCTTGTTTCCCGTCCCGGACCCGCGTCATGATTCGCTCGCGCTGGAACCGTCGCAAGTGGCGGCGGCGCACAGCCTCGCAGAGCGCGTGCGGGCCCGCCGGTTCGCGGCCGTGCTGCTCGAAGGCGTGACCGGCTCCGGCAAGACGGACGTGTACTTCGAGGCGGTCGCGGCGGCGCTCGAGAGCGGCCGCCAGACGCTGATCCTGATGCCCGAAATCGCGCTGACGGGGCAGTTCCTCGACCGGTTCGCGGCCCGGTTCGGGGTCAAGCCCGCGCAATGGCATTCGGACGTGCCGGCACGACGGAAATCGCGGGTGTGGAGCGGGGTCGCGTCGGGCGAGGTCTCGGTCGTGGCCGGCGCCAGGTCGAGTTTGTTCCTTCCCTTCCGTGACCTGGGCCTCCTCGTCGTCGACGAGGAGCACGAAGCGGCCTACAAGCAAGACGAGGGCGCCATCTACCACGCCCGCGACATGGCGGTCGTGCGCGGCCGCCTCGAGGACGCCACCGTCGTGCTCGCCTCCGCGACGCCCTCGCTCGAAACGCGCGTCAACGCCGACAGCGGACGCTACGGCCACCTCCGGCTTCCGTCGCGTCTCGGCAACCGCCCCCTGCCGGAGGTTGCCGCCATCGACATGCGGACCGAGGCGCCACCGCGCGGCCGCTGGATCTCGCCGCGACTCGCCGAAAGCGTGGTCGCGACGATCGCGCGCGGCGAGCAGGCCCTCCTGTTCCTCAACCGACGCGGCTACGCGCCCCTGACTCTGTGCCGAAGCTGCCATCACCGGTTCACGTGCCCGCAATGCTCGGCGTGGCTCGTCGAGCACCGGTTCCGCCGGGCGCTGGTGTGCCACCTGTGCGGGCACGTCGAGCGCAAGCCCGATCACTGCCCCGCGTGCGGCGACACCGGCGGCTTGGCCGCTTGCGGCCCGGGCGTCGAGCGGATCGCGGAGGAGGCGGAAGCGCTGTTCCCCGGCGCGCGGCGCCTGGTTCTGTCGTCCGATTTCCCAGGCGGCACGGAGCGACTCCGGCGGGAGCTCGACGCCGTCGCGCGCGGCGAGGTCGATGTGCTGATCGGGACGCAGCTCGTCGCCAAGGGCCATCATTTCCCCAACCTGACGCTCGCGGGCGTGCTCGACATCGATGTCGGCCTGTCGTCGGCCGATCCCCGCGCCGCCGAACGGACGTTCCAGCTGGTGCAGCAGGTGGCGGGGCGCGCCGGCCGCGGCGACCGCCCCGGCCGTGCCCTGATCCAGACATGGCAACCGGGGCACCCCGTGGTTCGCGCGCTGTTGAGCGGCGACGCGGAACGCTTCTACGGAACCGAGATCGAGCTGCGGAACCGCGCCGGCATGCCGCCCTTCGGGCGCCTCGCCGCGCTCATCGTGACCGGGGCCGACCGCCAGGCCGCCGAGGCGCACGGGCGCGCCCTCGCGGGCGCCGCACACGCGATCACCGGGGGCGACCCCGTTGCGCCCGGGGATGACGACGACAACCGGATCGCGGTGTTCGGGCCGGCGGAAGCGCCGGTGGCCATGATCCGGGGCCGCCACCGTTTCCGGCTGTTGGTCAAGGCGCCGCGCCCGGCCGACCTGCAGCGCTTCCTGCGCCGGATGCTCGCGACGGCCCCCAAGCCCCGGGATGGCATCAAGGTGTACGTCGATGTCGACCCGCAGAGCTTTTCCTGACGCGTCGGCCAGCGAACCGACGGCGACGGCAATGCAACAAAGGTTCAAGGGGGATATCCCCTGAAGGCCGCGGGTCCCTGAGCGTGGTTCACGAGCCTCGATGGCTACAGGGGTCGAACCTCATCCCCGATCGCGCAGCACGCGCCGCATGATTTTGCCGGTTGCCGTCATCGGCAAGGACGGCACGAAGGCGATCTCGCGCGGATATTCGTGGGCCGACAAACGCGACCGCACGAATCCCTTGATCGCGGTTTCGAGCTCCGCCGAGGGCGACAGTCCTCCGCGCAGCACGATGAAGGCTTTGACGATCTCGGTGCGGAGCGGGTCGGGCTTGCCGACCGCGGCCGCGGCCGCCACCGCCGGGTGGCGGACGAGACAGTCCTCGATCTCGCCCGGGCCGATCCGAAATCCGGCCGAGGTGATGATGTCGTCGGCGCGGCCGAGGAAAAAGAAATAGCCGTCATCGTCCATCGTGGCGCGATCGCCGGTGGTCATCCAGCGCCCGACGAACTTTTCGGCCGTCGCGTCCGGTTGGTTCCAGTAGCGCAGGAACATCGCCGCATCGGGGCGACCGACGACGATTTCGCCGGCCTCCCCGGGCGCGCAAGGCGTGCCGTCCGGGCGGATCACGGCCACGTCGTGGCCGGGGACGCTCCGTCCGATGGCCCCTTTCTTGTCGAAGCCGGCGACCGCCGACGAGCCGAGCACGTAGTTGCATTCGGTCTGGCCATAGACATCGTTCAGCGGCACGCCGAACGCGCGTTCCGCCCAGGCGCGGGTCTCGCTGCCGAGCGCCTCCCCCGCGGACGACAGCGAGCGGAGGCGGAGGCCGGGCGGGCGGGCGGGCCAAGCCGCGCGCAGCATTCGCAAGGCGGTCGGTGGCAGGAAGGCGCTGCGCACGGGATGGGCGCGCAACAAGGCCAGCACCGTGTCGGGGTCGAACTTCCCGCTCCGCCTGGCCATCACCGGGACGCCGAAATGCAGGGCCGGCAGGGCGGCGTTGAGCAAGCCCCCGGCCCAGGCCCAATCGGCGGGCGTCCACATCAGGTCGTCGGGGCGCGGAAAGCCGTCGTGGCTCCATTGCACGCCCGGCAAATGCCCCAGAAGGACCCGATGGGCGTGCAAGGCGCCCTTGGGCTGGCCGGTCGTGCCCGAGGTGTAGATCATCA
>CAXTIC010000004.1:0-111931 GCA_964244255.1 uncultured Lichenihabitans sp.
ATCGGGCGCCGGAAACGAAACGGTCGAGCATGCTCCGCGAAGGCTCGGTCTTCCCGGCCCCGCGAACCTCCTCCCGAACCCCCGCCCATTGCGCCCGCAGACTGTCGAGCGTCGGCGCGCCGCGCGCGGCCGCGGGCGCGAGCGGGGCCAAAGTGTCCGCGTCGACGCCGAGCGCGCGCAACGCGTCGAGCTCGGCGCCGTACGGCTGACCGGCATCGAAGGCGAGAGCCAGCGATTGTGACGCCACCGCGAGCTTCGCGGCCTTGCTGTCGGCGGTGTTCGCCGCCAGCCCGCGTTGCAGCGCCTCCTCGTTCGGCCGCGGCGCCGCGAGGGCGGCTTCGGCGGCCCCGATGCGGCGGGTGAGATCGTCCGTGCGCTTCTCGAACGGCGCGACATCGGGCAAAGCCACGATGGCGGCCTGCAAGGCGGACAGCCCCTTGTCCAAACCCGCCATCTTCCGCTCGAGCGGGCCAAGATCGACGGGCGGCGGAGGCTCGGGCGGCTTGACCGCGGCCAGCGTCGCAACGGTTTCCGCCAAGGCGGACAGCCGGCCCTCCACGCCCGTGAGCTTGGACAGCCCGCTTTCGAGCGTCCCGACCCTCCGTTCCAGCGGGCCGAGATCGACCGGCGGCGGACGTCCGGGCGGCTTGACGGCAACCAGGGTCGCGACGGTCTGCCCGAGCTCCGAGACCTTCTTGTCGAGCGCGGACAGTGCGGCGTCGGACGGCGGCGCCGTGGCGGGCTCGCCGGAAGGCGGACGGGGGAGGACGCGCGCAGCCACGGCGGCGTCCTTCGCGGTCGCGGCGTCCGCCCGCGCCGCGACCGCATCGGCGCGCGCGGCGGCCGCGTCCTTGGCGAGGGCCTCGAGCCGCGACGCGACCTCGGACGCCTGATTTCCAGCCGCGACCTGGCCGGCATCGAAGGCGTCGAGGCGCTTGGTCGCCGCCGCGATCCCTTGCCGCAGGGCATCGGCGGCATCGGGTCGCCCCTCTATCGTGCCGAGCCGCGCCCGCAGGGCCGCGACGGCGGCGACGAGGTCGTCCCGCCCGGATCGCTGGCCTTCGGTGGCGAGCAGCCATGCAATGGCGCCGAGCAGGCCGACAACCGCCAAGGCCAGCAGCCACGCGACGGGAGCTGCCGGCGATCGCCGGAGCGCGAGGGGCATCGACGCATCCCGCGGTTCGGGCGACGCGCCGATACCGCGAACCGCGGCGGCGTCGACCTCCCGCGGGAGCGCGTCGTCCCGCGTCGCCGTATCCGGCTCGGGATCGGTGACGAAGGACTCCGCCCGGGCCGGTTCGGCCGCAGCTTCGCCGCCGCCTTCCCCCCTCGCAGGAACGTCGCGCGCCGCGCCGCCGAAGAGCACGGGCTCCTCCTGCGCGGGAGCGGGTGGCACCGCCGACTCGTGCGGCTGCCAGTCGTCCCCCTGAACCTCGGCGGACCCGGGCGCGCGCTCGTGGGCTCCCGGCGGGAGTTCGATCGGGGCCGCGTCGATGAGGGGCGGCTCGCCGCGCCGGCGGCCGGGCGACCGGCGGAAGGACGGGGACTCGCCCGGGGGCCGGTTGTCTTTGTCCGTCATGGATGCCTTGGCCCCCTCCCTCGGCGTCGAGCCTGCCCAGCAGTAACGCGTCGACCCCGCACGGTCAAAATGCGCCACCGACGCGGCGCGTCGCCTCCGGTCGGACTCACGTCGTGCGGATCGCGCCGTTTTCCGCGTCGACGGTCAGGTTCGGCGAATAATAGGGGTCGGCGAGCAGTCGCGCCCCCCAGCGCAGGCGCAGCGCCAGGGTTTCCCGCGCGAAGCGCTCGGCCGCCCGCGCCGTGAGGTCGCGGCCCCGGCTGACGGATTCGTGGTGGGTCAGTTCGGCAAACGGCGTCCAAAGGTTCCTGTACCCCGCCCGCGCGACCTTGAGGCAGAAATCGACATCGTTGTAGGCGACAGCGAAGACCCGCTCGTCGAGCCCGCCGACGGCAAGGTAGAGGTCCTTCCGCACGACGAGACAGGCCGCGGTCACGGCCGACACCTCGTTGACGGTCACGAGGTCGTCGCCGTTGCCGCGCGCGCCCCGCGCCGCCCGCTTGTTGCGGTGCCCGGCCGCGCCGGCGACGCCGGTGGCGACGCCGCCGTGCTGCAGGCGACCGTCCGGGTAGAACAGCTTGGCGCCGACGCAGCCGACGCCGGGCCGAAGCGCCAGACCGACCATGGCGTCGAGCCAATCGCCTCCGGTGACGTCGACGTCGTTGTTGAGCAGGCACAGAACCGCGCCGCGGGACGCCGCGACGGCGGCGTTGTTGAGGGCCGCGTAGTTGAACGGCCGGTCGTCGCGCAGCACGCGGATGGCGGCGTCGCCGGCCCAGCCCTCGAAAAGCCGCAGCGTCGCGGGGTCCCGCGATCCGTTGTCGACGACGACGATCTCGACGCTGGGGTAGCGCGTCCTCCCGCGGACGGAGCCCACCGACATGCGCAGCAGATCGGCGCGGTCGCGCGTCGGCACGATCACGGAAACGAGCGGCGGCTCGGAAGCTTCGAAAAGGATGCGGGGGTGCGGCGAGCGCGGGTCGCGCACCACGCGGCCCGGAACCGCCAGACGGTCGACGTGACGGCGCACGACGGCCTCCGATTCGGCCGCCGCCGCCGCCGTTGCCGCCGGCGGCGGCGCGGCGGCGTGGCTCAGGATCTGGGCCACATGGACGACTTCGTCCTGCGCGAGCACCTCGGACAACCGAAGGCGGAGGTCGTGGCGTTGCGCCGCCGCCCCTGTCCCGGCAGGCGGCCCGAGTGCCCGCAGCGCCTCGGCCGCGATGCAGCAGGGATCCCCCACGTAGTCGAAGCTCGCCAGGCGGGCAGGCGACCACGCCGGCTTGAAGCGCGGCGCGGCGCGCAGGCCCGCGGCGTTCAGGTCGTCGTCGTCGGCGTAGATCAGCTTGGCATCGCGATGCCGGTCGAGCGTCGCCGCGAAGGTGAGGAGCGTGTGCGGCCGCAACAGGGTGCCGGTTCGCGGCAGGAGCATGAAGTCGCCCCGGCCGGCCGCGATCCCGGCCTCGAGTCGCGTGGCACGCCCGTTCCCGTAGGACCTCACGCGGGCGTCGCCCGGGTCCGCCCCGCCCGGAGCCAGCAGTTCCCAGCGCGCATAAACCTGGCGGTCGAGGCTCGCGCGGAGCGCGGCGAGGTCCGCGGGCGATTGTTCGGGATCCGCGATCACGCTGAACAGCGGGCGCCCGGTCAGCCGCCCGGTCCGCGTCCGCTGGAAAGCGTGCCCCTCGTCGTCGCGCTCGTCGAACCGTTCGCGCCAAAGGGCGTAGGCTCTGGCGGGCGCGGCCGATGTGCCCCCGTGCGTGAGGGCGCCCGCGCCGCCGCGCCGCACCTGGATCAGGAACCGCGCGGCGCGCCACGGGAAGGACCGCGGATCGCCGGCAAGGATGGCCGCGGCCCGGCGGAGCAGCCCGCGCCGGCGTTCCCAGCGCGATACCGGCCGCCATGAAAGCACCTCTGGCGCGTCGAGCACCGTAGATCCCGAGAGTTCGAGCGCGATCCCGGCCAGCGGCGCATCGGCGCGATAGAGGCCGACGAAGCGGTTGCGGCCGATCTTCGGCAAGCGCTGCGGCAGCCGGCCGCCGTCCGCCAAAACCAGCACGACGCGCGCGTCGGCCATGCCGGCGCCCGCGAAGGCGAGGTCGAGCCGGTACCACGCGGGCGCGAGCGCGGGCGCGAAGGTCCGGGACAAGACGAGCGGGGGCTCCGGGTGGCGGATGGTGATCGGCTCGGCGGCGAAGCCGTCGGCCGACGCGGGCGCCGGCCCGGCACTCCAGCCTGCGGGCAGGGTCACGCCGGCCCGCCCTCACGGCCCATGCTCGGCCAGCACCTTGAACATGTACTGGCCGTATGTGCTCTTGCTGAGTTGCTCGGCGAGTTTCGCGAAATCGGCCGCGTCGATCCATCCCTGCGTCAGGGCGATCTCCTCGGGACAGGCGATGCGGAAGCCTTGCCGCTTCTCGTAGACGCGGACGAACTCGCCGGCTTCGAGCAGCGAATCGGGTGTGCCCGTATCGAGCCACGCGAAGCCCCGGCCCATCTTCTCGACCTGGAGCTCGCCCCGTTGGAGGTAGACGCGGTTGAGGTCCGTGATTTCGAGTTCGCCGCGCCTCGAGGGCTTGAGTGCGCGCACGTGCTCGACCACGGCGGCATCGTAGAAATAGAGCCCCGTGACGGCCCAGCTGGTTTTCGGATGCGCGGGCTTCTCCTCGATCGAGACCGCGCGCCCGGCGCCATCGAACTCGACCACCCCGTATCGCTGCGGATCCTCGACGTGGTAGGCGAACACGGTGGCGCCCTGGCGGCGCGAGGTGGCGGGGCGGAGCAGCTCAGGCAGGCCGTGGCCGTGGAACACGTTGTCGCCGAGGATCAAGCACGCGGTATCGCCGCCGAGGAAGTCCGCACCGATCAGGAAGGCTTGCGCCAGCCCGTCGGGCCGGGGCTGTTCGGCGTAGCTTAGGGTGATGCCCCAGCGCGCCCCGTCGCCGAGCAGGTCGCGGAACAGCGGCAGGTCGCGTGGCGTCGAAATGACGAGGATGTCGCGCAGGCCCGCCATCATCAGGGTCGAGAGCGGATAATAGATCATGGGCTTGTCGTAGATCGGCAGGAGCTGTTTCGACAGCACGTGCGTCATCGGGTGGAGCCGCGTCCCGCTCCCACCCGCCAGGATGATCCCCCGCATTCCAACCCCGACCCCTGATCGGCCGTCGAAGCGGCCAGGTCGGGAGGGTTAAACCCGCCCGCGCCGCGCCGCAACCACGGTATGGCGCGACGGCGCAGGACCCGGACCCTCACATCTTTTTCAAGGACAGACTCTTGCCTTCCTTGGGATCCTTCATCCAGGAGCCGTCATCCTGCGTGTCGAGGTGCGTGGTGTGTCCCTTGCGGGCCGTGAGCACCATGCGCGCGCCCTGAATCTGCCAGCCGACGGGATCGAAGATCACGATGCCCTGGTCCCGGCACGCCGGTGCGAGCCGCGCCTTCAAGGTGCTGCCGGGGCCGTGGGCCTTGTCGTCGAGGGTCAGCATGCAGCCCGTGTCCTTGTCCTTGTCGCGGAGCACCGAATAGCGCCCGGCCACATCCGTCGCCTTGACCGACGCCGGAGGCTTGTTCGACGCCGCGACCTTGATCACGCGGGCGCCCTCCTCCGCCGGAACCGCGTCGGCCGTCTCCGCCGCGCGCAGCACCGCGACGCTCGCCGCGTCGACCGGGTGCAGGCGGTAGGTTTGCCCGTCGGGACCCGTCCCCTCGAGCCCGTCCCCCGCGGTTTCGAACATCAGGATCGGCGAGCCCGCCGGGTCTGCGAACGTCACCCGGCCGTCGCCCAGCGCCGACCAGAGCGCGACCGTGCCGAGCGCCGGGAAGGCCCGATGACAGCCGGCCGGCATAGCCAGCGCGAAACCGGAAGCCGTCGCTTCGGACCGAAGCGTCAGGCGGCACTGATGCGCGGCGTCGCGGATCAGGTCGAACGCACCCCGCGTCGCCCCGGGCGCCGCATGGGCGGCGAAGGCCGACAGGATAGCGGCTGCAACAAGACCGCCCCGCGTCCCGACCAGGCGGGATCGAAAGCGGTGTCCTTGAGCGATCATGGCAACCTCGACGGCGTTCAGAGGGCGGGGACAGATCGAACCGCCGAGGCCCGGATCCACGGGGTTTCGGCCACCGGCGTCAGCGGACCCTTCCCCGCGGCCCAGGAGAGGAGGTTGTCTACCACGAGCTGGCCCATCGCGTCCCGCGTGCGACGCGAGGCGGAGCCGACGTGCGGCAGGAGCACGACGTGGTCGATGTCGATCAGCGCCTGAGGGACGTGCGGCTCGTGGGCGTAGACGTCGAGCCCGGCACCCTGGATGGTCCCGTCCCGAAGCGCCTCGATCAGGGCCGTCTCGTCCACCACCGACCCCCGCGCGACATTGATGAGCACGCCTTCGGGTCCGAGCGCCTCGAGCACCGGCTTGTCGACGACCGCCCGCGAGTCCGGGCCGCCGGGGATGGCGACCAAGAGGATGTCGCAGGCGCGGGCGAGACCGAGCAGGGTCGGGACATACAGGTACGGGGCGCCGGGGACGGGGCGACGGTTGTGGTAGGCGATGGCCAGGCCGAACGCTTCGGCCCGGCGGGCGATGGCCTTGCCGATCCGGCCGAGGCCGAGGATGCCCAGGGTTCTGCCGCGAAGGCTCGGCGACAGCGGGTACGGGCCGTCGGGCCAGCGTCCGGCGCGCAGGTGACGCTCGGCGGCGGACAGGCGCCGCACGGCCGCGAGCGTCAGCGCCATGGCGGTGTCGGCGACCTCCTCGTCGAGCACGCCCGGCGTGTTGGTGACCGTGATGCCGTGCTTGCCGGCCCAGGCCGCGTCGATCTTGTCGTACCCGACGCCGAAATTCGCGACGAACTCGAGCTTCGGGAACCGGCCCATGACATCGGCCGTGACCTTGAAGGGCGTGTTGCCCGTGATGATGGCGCGCACCCTTGGCGCGACGCGTTCCGAAACCTCCTCGGGGGCCGGCGTCGCCCAGGGGCGCACCACGTCGAGCGCCGCCTCGAGCTCCGCCATGGGTACCGACGTCATCGGGTGGGGCATCAGCAGGGTCGGGCGATCCAAGCGCACCTCCGGGGACAAAGGTCGGGCGATCCGAGATTGCGCGGGCCGCCGCCCTCCGTCGGGCCTCAGTCTGGAACAAGCTGATTGCGGTCGCAACAAGGGACCCCGCGTGTCGCGACGGCCGACCCCGTCGCGCGTTGGCGCCTCAGCCCTTGTGGGCCTTGGCCCGGGCGATGCCGTCCTCGATCAGCTTGCGCGCCTCCGCGGCGTCGACCCACTTGACGATCTTGACCCACTTGCCGGGCTCAAGATCCTTGTAGTGGGTGAAGAAGTGCTCGATCTGCTCGATCGTGATGTGCGGCAGGTCGGTGTAATTCTTGACGTTCTCGTAGCGGCGCGTGAGTTTCGTCGAGGGAACCGCGATGATCTTTTCGTCGCCGCCCGATTCGTCCTCCATCATCAGCGCGCCGACCGGGCGGCAATTCATCACGGCGCCGGGGATGATGGCACGGGTGTTGGCGACCACCACGTCGCAAGGGTCGCCGTCGTCGGACAGCGTGTGGGGGATGAAGCCATAGTTCCCGGGATATCGCATCGCCGTGTAGAGGAACCGGTCGACCACGAGCGCCCCGGCTTCCTTGTCCATCTCGTACTTGATGGGTTCGCCGCCGATGGGAACCTCGATGACGACATTGATGTCGTCGGGCGGGTTCTTGCCGATCGCGAGGGCTTCGAGCTTCATGAGAGGGGTCTCCGGAAGAGGTCGGTAACGTCCGCGCCCCTGCGGCGCGCCCCCTCGATGATGGCCCAAGCGCGTTAACGTTCGTGGCTGGCCGACGCTGCGGACGCGCGCCGCCGCCGGCGGATCAGTCGTAGCCGAAGGCGATCCGGCCACGCAGATCCTCGCCAAAGCGTTCGTCCGCGCGCCGCACGATGCGACCGCCGAGCCGCAGGTAGAACGAGATCGCGCGCTCGTTGTCGGCCAAGGCCCAAACCAGAACCGCCGCGTAACCATGTTCGGCGAGATCCTTGCGGGCCGCCTGGAACAGCCGCCTGCCGAACCCCAGGCCTTGGAACTCGGGAGCGAGGTAGAGTTCGAAGATCTCACCCCCGAACGGCAAGGCCGGGACGCGGTTGCGGCCGTAGCTCGCGTAGCCGCCGATCCTGTCGTCGAAATCCAGCACCGACAGGCGGCTCCCGCGCAAAATCGCGGTCTGCCACCACCTGGGGCCGCGTCGGGCCACCATCTTCTCGAGTTCACGCCCCGGGATGATGCCCCGATAAGCGTCGCGCCATGCCGCGTCATGAACGGCCGCGATGGCCTCGGCATCGCTGGCCCGCGCACCCCGGATGGTGATGACCGTATCGGACATGAGCGAATGTTAGGGCCGGCTCCGCCTGTCGCGCAAGAGCCGATTCCGCGATTTCGAAGGCGCGGGTCAGAGTTCCGCCCGCGCCTCCGGCTCGTCAGTGCGCCTGCGGCGCCCGGCGTGGTCCCCGCTGCGGCGCCGCGGCATCGCGGCGTCGTTCTGGCTGGGGCTTGCGCGTGTCGCCCCCCTCCGGCCTGCGATGCTCGGGGCGTGCGGTCGCGGTTGCGCCACGCTCGTCGCGATGACCGTCCCGGCGGGGCCGGTGCGGGCCGTCGCGGCCCGGAAGCGCCGCGCGCGGCTGGGCCGCCACGGCGATGACCGGGCCGGGGGTGCCGCCGACCACCGGGACCGAGCGGCGGATGAGCCGCTCGATGTCGCGCAGGAAGCCGCGCTCGTCCTCGCCCACGAGCGAGATGGCGGACCCCTCGGCGCCGGCGCGCGCCGTGCGGCCGATCCGGTGCACGTAGGTTTCCGGGACGTTCGGAAGGTCGAAGTTGATGACGTGCGTCACGCCTTCGACATCGATACCGCGCGCCGCGATGTCCGTCGCGACGAGGAGGCGGGAATGGCCCGAACGGAAGGCGCCGAGCGCGCGCTCGCGCTGGCCCTGCGACTTGTTGCCGTGGATCGCATCGGCCGGGAATCCCGCCGCGTTCAGGTGCTTCACGACGCGGTCGGCGCCGTGTTTCGTGCGGGTAAAGACAAGGGCGCGGCGGATCGCGTCGCCCTTGAGGAGGCCGTGCAGCATGGCCTGCTTGTCCCGGGTCGGGCAGAACAGCACGGACTGCTCGATACGGTCGGCGGTCGCCGACGGCGCCGCGACCTTAACCTCGACGGGGTCCTTCAGCAGCGCCGCGGCGAGCCGCGCGATCTCCTTCGGCATCGTCGCCGAGAAGAACAGGTTCTGGCGCCGCGCCGGCAGCATGCCGACGATCTTCTGGATGTCGCGCATGAACCCGAGGTCGAGCATGCGGTCCGCCTCGTCGAGGACGAACACGCCCACATCGGCGAGGCTGAGGGCGCGTTGCCCGAGCACGTCGAGCAAGCGCCCGGGGGTCGCGACGACGATGTCGACGCCGCGCGCGCAGGCGCGGAGTTGCTTGCCGATCGGCACGCCGCCGAACACCAGCGTCGACGTCAGCCGCAAGAAGCGACCATAGGAAACGATGCTCGCCTCGATCTGGCTCGCCAGTTCGCGCGTGGGCGACAGGACGAGGACGCGGCACGCGCGGGGCTGCGGTCGGCCGCCCACGCGCGATAGGTTGCTGAGGATCGGCAGCGCGAACGCCGCGGTCTTGCCGGTGCCGGTTTGCGCGAGGCCAAGGAGGTCGCGTCCGGCAAGCACGTGGGGGATGGCGCCGGCCTGGATCGGGGTCGGCGTTTCATAGCCTTCGGCGGCCAGCGCCTGGAGGATCGGCGCGGGAAGGCCGAGATCGGAAAAGGTGGTCAAATTGTCCTGACTTTGGGTCGCTAAGGGCAGCTCGAGCATCCAGGCGCACCTGTGGGCGGGCCATCAAACCGGTGCTGAGCGCGGACGAGCCGGTAACAAGAAGCTTCCACTCCGGTTCGGTGGAAGAGGCACGCTCCGGTAAGGAGGGAACGTGCTGCCCGGCTCACATCCATATGCCCGCGTGCGGCGCAAAATGCAACCGGTGCCGCGCCGCCTACCGCGGAAAAGGTCTGCGCCGCTGTACCGGCGGGGTCTCGGCAAGTAAACGCGGCGCCCTTTTCCTCAACCCATGGCCTTGATTCTGCACAAGAACCTCCGAGCGGGAAACGAAGCCGCGCGGTTTTCAGCTGCCTGCCTTGCGGCTGGCGATGAGGTCGAAGTCCACGTCGACGTCGAGCCCCACGTTGCCGCCGTCGGCCCAGGCGCCCTGCCCGACGCCGAAGTCGGTGCGGACGAGCTTGGCCTTTCCCACCGCGTGCGCGCGGTCACCGGCGACCGTCAGCGCGAACGGCAGGGTCACATCCTTCCCCGTGCCCCGCAGCGAAAGCCTGCCGGTCGTCTCGTAGGCTTCCCCGCCCATGGGGCGGAACCCGGTCGCCTCGAAGGTCGCGCGCGCGAACTTGCCCGCGTCGAACCAGTCGGGCCCCGGCATGGCCTCGTCCTTCTGCGGATCGTCCGTGGCGGCGCTCGCGACATCGACGGTAACCAGGACATGCCCGGCTTCGGGCTTCGCCGGATCGAAAGCGATCACGGCCGTCCAGGTCTTGAAGCGGCCGATGAACGGCGCTCCCGTCTGCGTCCCTGCGAAGCCGAGTCGGCTGCCGGCCGGGTCGACGGTCCATTCCGCCGCCGCCGCCGCGGCGACGCCGCCGATGAAGAAAGCCAGGATCAGTCCGAAACGCGTCATGGTCGTCTCCTCGCTCGCACAGTGCCGAACCGGGGCAGGCCGGGAATCATGCGCCGCAGCACGTCGTCGCCGACCCACAGATGATGCCGCAGCGCCGCCGCGACATGGACGGCGACGACGGCGATCAGCACGTAGGCGCCCCAAGCGTGAACGAGCTTGAGCGCCGCTTCGACGGCTGCCTTGTGGGGCAAGGTGGCCAGAACGGGAAGGTGCGGCCACCTCAAAACCCCATACAGGAGCGTTGGAATGTTCAGGGGCGAGGCCGAGACGAGCGCCCAGCCGACCAGCGGCATGCCGATCATCAGGCCGTAAAGAACGACGTGCGCACCCTCGGCGGCGCGCTTTTCGAGCCGCGGCATCTCGGCCGGCAAGGGCGGGGGCCGGTGCGCCCAGCGCCAGACGAGCCGCGCGAGCGCGAACAGCAGGACGGTGATGCCCACAGACTTATGCAGTTGATAGAGCTTGAACTGGGTGAACGGCGCGAGCTTCGCGTGCGTCATGACGAGCCCGATCGCCACCATCCCGACGATCGCCAGGGCGATGAGCCAATGAAGCGCGATCGCGATCGCGGTATAGCGGGGGCTCGGGCGGATGGGACGGACGGTCATGCCGATGCTGCTACCCCGCTGCCAGGCTCGGCCCAGGGGGCGCCGAGCATGCGCGCCAGGTCGGGCGTCACGCCCTGCCGCCGCGCCACCCGGATGCGAGCCGGCGAATTCTCGAGTGGCCGGGACGACGCCCGGCCAGGACGGATCGGAATACGAGGCAACCGACCGAGGCTCTCCACCGTGCCGTGGAGCCGGACGTCAGCCCTGCTTTTCGAACGCGCCGGCGATGACGAGGTCGACCTCGTCCCCGATGTAGGGCACGTAGGCCTTCACCCCGAAATCGCTGCGCTTCACCGTCCCGGACACTTCGAAGCCGGTCGTGTAGGTCTTGGATACGGGGTTCATCCCGGCGCCGATGAGCTTCGCGACGAAGGTAACGGGCCTGGTGACGCCGTGCAGCGTCAAGTCGCCCAAGACGTTGGCGGTGTCGGCACCGGTCTTCTCGACTTTCGTCGACTTGAAGGTGATGTCCGGGAACTTGGCCGCGTCGAGCCACTGGTCGCCCTTCAGCTCGTCGACGAGCTTCGGGCTTTTGGTGGTGACGCTCGCGGTCGCTACCTTCACGTCGAGCGCGCTCCTGTCCACGGACTTGGGGTCGAGCTTGAGGGTGCCGGACACGTCGGCGAACTCGCCCCAATATTCCGTCAACCCGAAGTGCGACACCTTGAACATCACGCGCGTGTGGTTGTTTTCGACGATGTAGCTGCCGGGACCGACCTTGGCGGCGTCCCGGGTCGGGGCTTCCTGGGCCACGGCGGGGGCCGCGATCGCGGCGAACACCGCCAACGCGCAGATGGATTTGTTCACGGGAGAGCTCCGAGTGAATGGCGGGCCACGCGACGGCGACCCATTCCACAGCATAGGAGGGCTGCATCCGGACGAAATCCAAGAAAACATGGCGACCGTCGATCGATTTCCTCGATAGGTGGGTCACCTCATCGCGCATCGCCGAGGCACGTGACCGTGTCGCCGACCGGCTCGAGGCCCAGAACATGCCGCCTGTGCCAGAGCGCGAAGAACAACAGCCGCCAGGCGAGCAGACGAGCGTCCCTCGCGGGGTTGCGGAACACCGCCTCCACCACCTCGGGCCGGCACAGGTCGGCGACGCCGGGCTGCCGTGCCACCAGCGGCCCGAGCCTCGCCGCATCCCGGGCGATCCATTCGCCGACCGGCACCGTGAAGCCGAGCTTCTTGGCGAAGGGTTTCGCGGCGGGGTTGGCGTCGGCGAGCCAGCGACGCAGCAGGTACTTGCCCTGCCCGCGCCTGAGCTTCAGCCCGTTCGGCAGGGTGAAGCCGAAGCCCGCGACGGACCGGTCGAGCAGCGGCGTCCGCCCTTCGAGACCGAAGTGCATCAGGCACCGGTCGAGCGCGATCAGCACCGAATGGGGCAGCCAGTCGGCGAAGTCGACGGCCTGGGCGCGTTGCAGCGCGTTGAAGGGAAGCGCGGCGGCCGCCGCTTCGGCGGCGGCGATGCCGTCGCGCCAGCCCGTCGCGGGATGCCGCAGCAGGTCGAGCCCGTCGCACGGTCCCCGGCGACGGCGCGGCCGGCCGCCGAGCCAGCGCGGCAGCATCTGCCGGCGATAGCGGCTGTAGCCGGCGAAAATTTCGTCCCCGCCGATGCCGCAGAGCACGACCTTGACGTCGGCCGCGGCGCGCTCGGCGAGGAGAAAGTTCGGCACGATGGCGTAGTCGGCCACGGGATCGTCGAGGGCCGCGCAAATCTCGGGCAGCCGGGCGAAGAACACCTCGGTCGTGATCGGGACTTCGGTGTGGCGCGCGCCGGCCGCCTCGGCAAGCGCGCGGGCCGTCGCGCGCTCGTCGTGCACCCCGGTTTCGGGAAACGCCGCGGTATAACTCCGCACGGGCGCGCCTGCTTGCCGGGCCATGGCGGTGAGGACGGCGGCGGAGTCGATGCCGCTCGACAGGAACAGCCCGTACGGCACGTCCGAGCGCTCGTGCAAGGCGACGGTGTCGTCGAGCACGCCGTCGAGCGCCGCGAGCGCGTCCCGCTCGCCTCGCGCGACGACGGTGGCGGGCAGCATGGTCGAACCCTGACGGCGCTCGACGCTCGCGTCGCGCCCGATGACGATCATTTCCCCGGGCAGCACGCGCTCGATCCCTTCGAAGATCGTCGCCCGCCCGGTGGTGAACTGCAGCTGCAGCAGTTCGTAGGCGGCCTTCGCCGCGATCGCCGGGCTGCCGCCCCGCGCGGCGACGATCGCCTGCGGTTCGGACGCGAAGATGACGGTCCCGGCCCCGAGCGCGTAGTAGAGCGGCTTGATGCCGAACGGATCGCGCGCCAGGATCACGCGGCCCTGCCCGGGGTCGTGCAGCGCCAGCGCGTACATGCCCCGCACCGCGTCGAGGAAGCCGAGCCCGTGCCGGTCGTAGAGCGCCAGCAGCGGCTCGCAGTCGGAGCGTGTTTTCCAGCCGGCCCCCGGCATCGCGGCCTTGAGTTCGAGGTAATTGTAGATTTCGCCGTTGACGATGAGTGCCCGCCCGCGATCGTCGAACAGGGGCTGGTCTCCGGTTTCAAGGTCGATGATGGCGAGACGTTCGTGCCGGAAGCCGACGCCGTCGCGGCGATACGTCCCGGAACCGTCCGGCCCTCGCCGCCTCAACGCCCGCCCAAGCGCGTCGAGCGTTTCGGCGGAAGCTGGCACGCCTTCACGCGTCACGACGCCGGAAATGCCGCACACGGATCAGGCTCCGCCGAGCCGGTGCCGCTCGAACGCATCGAACCAGATCAGCGTGGCGGCGATCGCGGCGAGCCACCACGGCTGCCAGGCGCTCAAGCCCACGAGGCCGACGAGGGCCACCGCGACGAGGCAGGCGGCGCGCGCCGCCAGCGTTTCGGCCGATGACGCATCGATCCTGCGCAGAACGAAGGCGAGCACGGCCGCCGCCGAGACCCCACCCGCGAGCCCGAGCTCGATCCAGAATTCGAGGAAGACGTTGTGCGGGTGGTTGTTCACGATGAGATCGTTGTCGGGCTCGGGAGGCTTGCCATCCGGGCGCGGCGCGGCCGCAACCTTGGTGCTCGCGGCGAAGCCGTGGCCGAGGATAGGCCGGTCCCGCACGCGGGTCTCGAACGCCGACCAGATGCGGACGCGATGGGACGCGTGCTGCTCGCTCAGCGCGTCCTCGACGGCGGGACGCAGGAGCCGCGTCGCCAACGTGCCCGTCCACGCGCCCGCGACCACCAACGACGCGAGGACGACCGCGAGGCCGCCGACCGTCGCGCGCGGCGCGGCGCGGGCCAGGAAGAACACGACGCCTGCGGCGATCAGCGCGAAGCCCGGCGCGCCGGAATGGGCCAGCACGGCCCCGCCAAGCGCCGCCGCGAACAAGGCCGCCGCGCCCGCGCGCCGCCCGCGGTAAAGGCAGAACGCCACCGCCGGCCAGACCAGGAGGACCGGCGGGATCGCGCTGCGTTTGAGGTCGTAGACCTCGCCCCGCGCGTGCACCAGCGTGTGGAGTTGCATGCCGCCGAGCCGCTCCGCCGCGATCAGCACGGCCGCGCCGGCGATGCCGAGCAACAGCCAATGCGCGTCGCGCCCCCGTGCCACCAAGGGCCACGCGGCCGCGGCGGCAAACGCGAACGCGAGTTCCGGCACCCCTTCGACGAGGCCGCGCACGGTCGCGGCCTGATCGACCGTCCACGCGAGGCTCACGATCAGCAAGGCAAGGACGGCCAGGACGACGCGGGCGTTCGCCCCCGCGAGGATCGTGCGATAGCGCGCCTTCAGGGCGATCCACTGGCCGCCGAGAAGCGCCGCGGCGGTCGCGAAGGCCGCGGCCGCGCCGAGGATCGCGGGCGCCGACTTGTTGGCCACGACCATGACCACCGGCAACAGGAACCCGAGACACACCGCCGCGATCAGCCCGCAAGCCCTCGCCGCGGGCGGCGCGGCGCTTCGCGGGCGTTCCCCCGATGCCAGGGTGTCACGCGCCACGTCGAGGTTGAACATGCGCCGAAGGTCCTGGCCGCTCGGGTCGCGCGCGGGTGTCCGAGGGTCGGGGGATGGATCGAGGCTCATGAACGCTCTTGAATGGTGGGGCGCCGCGTCCCGGGAAATGCGGCGATGCCGCGCCCGTCTATCGCCTATCTGCCCTTCGCCTCGATTTGCCGTCAACCACGCCCGTCATGCGAGAGACGGCGACGATTCGGCCTTTCCCACCGACGGTGCGGCGAAACCCGCGTGGTCGTTCAAGGATGTCGCCACCGGGACCAGAACGGCCTCGACCGACGCCTGCCGGCCGCGCACCGCGACCGTCCGCCTCGGGTGGTCCAGCGTGACGCCGGCGCGCGCGACCAGCGCCGTCGATATGACCGCCTCCATGTCGAGCTCCTTCGCCGCGCCCTCCAGGCGGCTCGCGACGTTGATGCCGTCCCCCACCGCGGTGATGCTCCTCGCCCGCCCGAAGCCCATCTCGCCCACGACCGCCGGGCCGGCATGCAGGCCCATCGCGATCCGCAGCGGGTCGCTCAGTTCGGCGCGCAATTCCCCGTTCAGCGCTTCGAGCCTCCGCGCGATGTCGCCCGCGGCGCGCAGGGCCTGCCGGCACGCCGCGTCGAGCGGCACGTCGAGACCGAACAGCGCCAGGGCGCCATCGCCGACGAACTTGTCGAGATAGCCGCCCGCGCCTTCGATGGCCTGCCCGACGATCTCGAAATAACGGTTGAGGATGAACACCGTGTCGTACGGCAGCCATTGTTCGGCGCGGCGCGTGAAGCCGCGCAGGTCGCAGAACAGGACGGCAAGCTCACGCTCGCGTCCGGCGGCGTGCGCCGCCGCCGCGGGGTTGTCCGGCGCCCGGGAGAAGACCAGGTCGACGGTGAGGTCCTGCGTGGGTCGAAGCTGGCACGCGAGACGCACGTTGGGTGCCGCCCGCACCCGCGTGAGCGCCTGCCGTTCGATGGGCTCGGCCGCAGGCTGCCCGTCGAGCCCGACGAGAATCCGCACGCGGCACGTCGAACAGCGCCCGCGGCCGCCGCACACGGACACGTGCGGGATGTGCGCCGCGCGGCTCGCTTCGAGCAGCGTGAAGCCTTTCGGCACGTTGATGGAGCGGCCGTTCGCGTAGCCGACCCGCACCCGATGGTGGCGGCCTCGCCACGACCGCATGCCATGCGCGAGGAGGATTGCGCCGACCGAGCCCAGCAACGCGAACTCGAGGCTCAGGCGGATGGCGTCCAGGGTCGTTTCGAGCCCGGCCGGCCCGGGCACGACGGGCGGCGGCAGGCGGGCCACCTCCTTGCCGGCTTCCGCGAAGCCCAAGGTCGCGGCGAGCGGGACGAGCAGCGCGCCCGCCAATAGAAACGGCGCCAGGCGGGGAAACACCGGTTTGGAACGGAGCCAGAACCATACGCCCAAGCACAGGTGCGCCCAACCCACGGCCAGAGCCAGCACTTGCCGCGCCCCGACCCAGGGGCTCGTCACCCACAGCGCGTTGACCACGAAGGCGAAGGTTACCGGGTGCCCCGCGAGGCGGGGCGCGATCTCCGTCACGACCACGTGGGGGACGAGCAGGAAGGGCAGGAGCACGCCGAGGCTGACCTGCGCCGCTTCGCGGCCGGTGAAACGGAGGATGCGCCGCGCGGAAACGGCGCGCAGGCTGAGGCCGAAGTGCACGGCCGCCGCACCGTAAAGCAGGAGCATGCCGGGCACGCCGGACCAGAGACCCGTGAGGAACGGGCGTCCGGCCTCCATCGCCGCCGTCGACACGAGGCCGAGCGCGAGGTTGACGAAATGCATGACGAAGAAAACGCCGAGCACGAGCCCCGATGCCAAACGGGTGGAGCGCGCGGTGATGATGGCGGGCGCGGGCTTGGGATCGGCCGCGTCACGGTTGGCGCCAGAGGGGGTTTGTGCGTTGCTCGTCCCGGCCCGGGAGGCGCCCGGTCCGCTCATCCGGCCCTGCGATTGCGCCGCGCGAGGGTCCTCAGCCGCAGCGCGTTGAGCTTGATGAAACCCGCCGCGTCGCGGTGATCGTACGCGACCGCGCCGTCCTCGAAGGTCACGAGATCCTGATCGTAGAGCGAATAAGGGCTCGACCGCCCGACCACGGAGACGCCGCCCTTGTAGAGCTTCATCGATACCCGCCCGGTGACGAAGGCCTGGCTCTCGTCGATCAGGCCCTGCAACAGCTCCCGCTCGGGCGAAAACCAGAATCCGTTGTAGATCATCTCGGCGTAGCGCGGCATCAGATCGTCCTTGAGATGGGCGGCGCCGCGGTCAAGGGTGAGCTGTTCGATGCCCCGGTGGGCCAGATGGAGGATGGTGCCGCCGGGCGTCTCGTACATGCCGCGCGACTTCATGCCGACGAAGCGGTTTTCGACGAGGTCGAGCCGCCCGATCCCGTTGGCGCGGCCGAGGGCGTTGAGCCTGGTCAGGAGCGCGGCGGGGCCGAGCGCCTCGCCGTCGACGGCGACAGGGTCGCCGCGCTCGAAATCGATCGCGACCACTGTCGACTTATCGGGCGCGTCTTCCGGATCGACCGTGCGGGAACACACGTAGTCCGGAACCGCCGCCGCCGGGTCCTCGAGCACCTTGCCCTCGGAGGACACGTGCAGGAGGTTGGCGTCGACGGAGAACGGCGCTTCGCCCCGCTTGTCCTTGGCGATCGGGATCTGGTTCTTCTCGGCGAAGTCGAGCAGCGCCGTGCGCGAGGTCAGGTCCCATTCCCGCCAGGGCGCGATGACCGTGATGTCGGGTTCGAGCGCGTAATACGCGAGTTCGAAGCGGATCTGGTCGTTGCCCTTGCCGGTGGCGCCGTGGGCCACGGCGTCGGCGCCGACGGCCCGCGCGATCTCGATCTGCTTCTTGGCGATGAGCGGCCGCGCGATCGACGTGCCGAGCAGGTAGAGCCCCTCGTATTGCGCGTTCGCGCGGAACATCGGGAATACGTAGTCGCGCACGAATTCGTCGCGCAGATCCTCGACGAAGATGTGTTCGGGCCTGATGCCGAGCAGGACCGCCTTCTGCCGCGCGGGTTCCAGTTCCTCGCCCTGGCCAAGGTCTGCGGTGAACGTCACCACGTCGCAGCCGTAGGTCGTCTGCAGCCATTTCAGGATGATGGAGGTGTCGAGCCCGCCCGAATAAGCCAGCACGACGCGACGGATCTGCTTCAGGGTGTGCGGCATGGTCTCGTTTCGGTGGACGCGGGCACCAGCGCCCGCTCCCGTCGCCGAACATCATAAACCAATCCGGGCAAAGGGGCAGCCCGCGTCCGCGACGGCCGCGTCCGCGCATCCTCGAGCGCGTTCAGGCGACCCGCATGCGTTCCGGAGCGAGTCCCGCGTCGTAGAGGACGCAGCGATCGCGCCCCTCGGCCTTGGCCCGGTAAAGCGCCGCGTCGGCGCGCGAAATCAGGTCCTTGGGGTCGCTCACGTCGGCGTCGAGGACGGCGATCCCCAAACTTGCCGTGATCCGGAGGGGTCCCTTCGCGGTCTCGACCGCCGATTCGGCCACGGCCTTCCACAGCCGACTAGCCACGGTCGCAGCCGCATCGGCGCCGCCTTCGCAAAGGACGATGCCGAATTCCTCGCCCCCGAGGCGACCGATGTAGTCGGATTTGCGAAGTTCGCCGGCGCAAACGGCAACCATGCTCTGGAGCACGCGGTCGCCGACCGCATGGCCATGGACGTCGTTGACGGCCTTGAAGTGATCGGCATCGAGCATGACGAAGCTCAACGGGCGGCCATGTCGCCGGGCGCGCGAAAAATCGCGGGCCAGCGCCTCCAGGAAGGCCCGCCGCCCCATGGCGCCGGTCAGACTGTCGGTGGTGGCCAGCAACCGAAGCTCGAGTTCGTCGACGACGAGGCGGGCGAGGTCTTCGAGGATGGCGATCTGGTCGGGGGACAGGTCGCGCGGCTTGCGGTCGATGCAGCAGAGCGTGCCCAGCTTGAAACCGTCACGGTTCCGCAACGGCACCCCGACATAGAATCGCAGGCCGAAGTCGCCGGTGACGAACGGGTTATCGGCGAATCGCGGGTCGAGGGTCGCGTCGGGCACGACCAGCGCCTCGTCCCGAAGGATCGCGTGCGCGCAGAACGATATGTTGCGCGGGGTTTCCGCTACGTCGAGACCTTGACGCGACTTGAACCACTGGCGATCGCTGTCGACGAGGGACACGAGGGCGACCGGCACTTGCAGCACCGTCTGCGCCAACCGCGTGATTCGATCGAAGGATTCTTCCTGAGGGGTGTCCAACACGTCGTAACTATGCAGCGCGCTCAGCCGTGCGCTTTCACCGCCTACATCACAAGGATTCATGGGACCCGTCCCGATCTGCCGCCGGTGCCAGGTCGCCCTGGACGTGCCGCATCAGTTTCTCCCTATATTCCTCGAAGACGCTTTGAACATGAGCGTCGACGACCACATGATCGAGGCCGAGTTTGCGTAAGTTCCCCGCGAGCGTTAACAGGTTGTTGTAATGGTCCTTGACGTTCAACCGCGAGTCGGGCTCGCCGCCGAGACGGCCAAGATCCTTACGGATCGCGTCAAGGACGGCGCTCGGCGCCGTTGATATGAGATCGGGCACGGGACACTCCGGGGCACGCGGCGGAACCCAACTCGATCATGCGCCCAGGTGTCGTTCGAAAGGGTTACAGGCGAACGAACATTGCTAATCGACGATCGGGCGACGGTGGTCCCGCCCGTCAAGGCCGGCCTGACAGGACCGGCGACCGGAGGTTGTCGGTGCGCTCGTCGCCGCCGCCTATCCGAGCCTCGACCCGCTCCTTCGCCTGGCGGAGCGGGCCGCCTTGCGCTCGGCGGCGTTCGACCGAATGTGGCCCGCGCCCGCCGTCATCCGAGCCGGTCGCGTGTCAATGCGCCAAGATCGCGAGCAGCAGCAGGGCCACGATGTTGGTGATCTTGATCGCCGGGTTCACGGCCGGCCCTGCCGTGTCCTTGTAGGGGTCGCCGACGGTGTCGCCGGTCACAGACGCCTTGTGGGCTTCCGAGCCCTTCATGTGGCGGACGCCGTTCTTGTCGACGAAGCCGTCCTCGAAGCTCTTCTTGGCGTTGTCCCAGGCCCCGCCGCCCGAGGTCATCGAAATGGCCACGAACAGGCCGTTGACGATGACGCCGAGCAGCATGGCGCCCAACGCCGCGAAGGCGCTGGCCTTCGAGCCCGACAGGAACAGCACGCCGAAATAAGCCACGAAGGGGGCCAGCACAGGCAGAAGCGAAGGGATGATCATCTCGCGGATGGCGGCGCGGGTCAGCATGTCCACGGCACGGCCGTAGTCGGGCCGGTCCGTCCCGAGCATGATGCCGGGCTTCGTCTTGAACTGGCGCCGCACCTCCTCGACGACGGCGCCCGCCGCGCGACCCACGGCCGTCATGGCGATGCCGCCGAACAGGTAGGGGATCAGCCCGCCGAAGATCAGGCCGGCGACGACGTAAGGGTTCGACAGGTCGAACGAGACCGGACCCACGTCCTTGAAGTACGGAATCGTGTCGCCGTGCGCGGCGAAGAAGTTGAGGTCGTTCGCGTAGGCGGCGAACAGCACGAGCGCGCCCAGGCCCGCGGAGCCGATGGCATAGCCCTTGGTCACGGCCTTCGTGGTGTTGCCGACCGCGTCGAGTGCGTCGGTCGAATGCCGGACGTCCTTCGGCAGGCCCGCCATTTCCGCGATGCCGCCGGCGTTGTCCGTCACGGGTCCGAAGGCGTCGAGCGCGACGATCATCCCGGCGAGGCCCAGCATGGTGGTGACGGCGATCGCCGTGCCGAACAGCCCGGCCAGCTGGAAGGTGGCGATGATCCCGGCGACGATGACGAGCGCGGGCAGCGCGGTCGATTCGAGCGACACCGCGAGACCCTGGATCACGTTGGTGCCGTGGCCGGTGACGGAGGCCTGCGCGATCGACACCACCGGGCGCTTGCCCGTCCCCGTATAATATTCGGTGATGACGACGATCAGCCCCGTGACGATGAGGCCGACGAGACCGCACCAGAACAGGTTCAGGCCGGTGACGCTCTTGCCGCCGACGGTGCCGATGTCGCCCCACCCGGTCACGAACTGGGTCGCGATCGCCAGGCCCCCGATCGACAGGACGCCGGTCACGATCAAACCCTTGTAGAGTGCGCCCATGATGGAATTGTTGGCGCCGAGCTTGACGAAATAGGTGCCCACGATCGACGTCACGATGCAGGTGGCGCAGATGGCCAGCGGGTAGAGCATGGCGGCGTTCAGCACCGCCGTGCCCCGAAAGAAGATCGACGCCAGCACCATCGTGGCCACCACGGTGACGGCATAGGTCTCGAAGAGGTCCGCCGCCATGCCGGCGCAATCGCCGACGTTGTCGCCGACGTTGTCCGCGATGGTGGCGGGATTGCGCGGGTCGTCCTCGGGGATGCCGGCCTCGACCTTGCCGACGAGGTCGGCGCCGACGTCGGCGCCCTTGGTGAATATGCCGCCCCCGAGGCGGGCGAAGATCGAGATCAGCGACGCGCCGAAGCCCAGCGCCACGAGGGCGTTCACCACCTCGCGGCTGTCGTTCGGCAACTGCATCGGGCCGGTCAACACGGCATAATAGCCGGCGACGCCGAGCAGGGCGAGACCGGCCACCAGCATCCCCGTGACGGCCCCCGCCTTGAACGCGATGTCGAGGCCGCCCGCGAGCGAGCGCGTCGCGGCCTGGGCCGTGCGCACGTTGGCGCGCACCGAAACGTTCATGCCGATGAAGCCGGCCGCGCCCGACAGCACCGCGCCGACGAGGAAGCCGATCGCCACCGTCCAGCCCAGCAGCAGGCCGAGGCCGACGAAGATGACGATCCCGACGATCGCGATCGTGGCATATTGGCGGCGGAGGTAGGCCTGCGCGCCTTCGGCGATCGCGCCGGCGATCTCCTGCATGCGCGCGCTGCCCGCGTCGGCCGACATGACCTGGTTGACTGTCACGCCCCCGTAGACGACCGCCAGCAGCCCCGCCAAGATGATCAACCAAATCGGATTCATGAACCCCGCATCCTCGCCGCCGGAAATGTCGCCAGGCGGATCGGCCCGGCACCGTCCCGCCATATTCGGTTGGCGTCTTGCCAGAAAGCTCAACCCTCCGCAATCTGCCGTCTTCTTGGGCAGACGGCTTATTCGTCAGACTTTCCGGACGTCCTTTGAACCATGGGAGCGCGCCGAATGGGCGCGCTTCGGCGTTGGGGTCCGGTGGCTGGCCAGGCGGGGTTGCCGGCCGCCACGAACACGGGGCGGGGTTGCCGCCCGCCTAAGCCGCGAAAAGGAGGCGATGCATTCCCATGGAACAGGTCGAACTCGAAACGCCGCCGCTCGCGCGACACATGGGGGAGCTTCTCGCACGCATGCGCGCCGCGCGCCCGCTGGTGCAGAACATCACGAACTTCGTGTCGATGGACATCGCCGCCAACGCCCTGCTCGCCGCCGGCGCCTCCCCGGCCATGGTGCACGCGCCCGAAGAGCTCGACGACTTCGGCGCGCTGATCTCGGCACTCGTCATCAATATCGGTACGCTGTCGGTCGAGTGGGTGGCTGGCATGCTGGCCGCCGCCGCCGGGGCGCGCGAACGCGGGAAGCCCTGGGTGCTCGATCCCGTGGGTGCCGGCGCGACGGCTTTCCGGAACCGGACGGTGCTCCAGCTCCTCGAACACCGGCCCTCGGTTGTGCGCGGCAACGCCTCCGAAATCCTGGCGATCGCCGCCGCGGTCGGGCTCGACGCGGCGCGCGCGGCGGGCAAGGGCGTCGACAGCGGCAACACGGCCGACGAGGCGGCGGCGGTGGCGGTGGCGCTCGCGCGAAGGCTCGGCTGCACCGTTGTTGCGACGGGCGCCATCGACGTGATCACGGATGGCCAGGCGACGCGGCGGGTCGCCAATGGGTCGCCCCTGATGGCGCAGGTCACGGCGGTCGGCTGCGCGCTGTCGGCGATCACCGGGGCCTTCTGCGCGGTGGCCGGGCCGTTCGATGCCGCGACCGCGGCCGTGGCGCTCGTCGGGGTCGCGGGCGACGTCGCCGCGGAAGCGGCGCGTTGGCCGGGGTCGTTCCGGGTGGCGTTCATCGACGCCCTGGCGTCGGTCGCGCCGGCCGATGTCCAATCGCGGCTGCGGATCTCATGACCTTTCCGCTTTCCATCTACCGTCTTTGTCTCGTTACGGATCGTGCGTCGGCGCGCGGGCGAAGCCTGGTCGAAGTGGTGGCGCGCGCGCTCCGGGGCGGCGTCACCATGGTGCAGGTGCGGGAAAAGACCGCGGCGACGCGCGCCTTCCTGGACGAGGCGCGGGCGCTGCGGGCGCTGCTACGTGGCACGGGCGTGCCGCTGATCGTCAACGACCGGGTCGACATCGCGTTGGCGGTCGACGCCGATGGCGTGCATGTGGGCCAGAGCGACATGCCGGTCGAGAGCGTTCGGGCGCTCGCGGGTGCGGGCAAGCTCGTCGGGCTGTCGATCACCGAGGCCGCGCAGATGCGCCAGCCGGACGCCGGTCTCGCCGACTATATCGGGATCGGCCCGGTGCACGCGCAGACCACGAAGGCGGATGCCGCGACGCCGCTGGGCTTGGGGGGCTTCGCCACGCTGCGCGCCATGACCGACAAGCCCGTGCTGGCCATCGGGGGTGTGAAGGCGAGCGACGCCGCGATGCTGATGGGGGAAGGGGCATCGGGTTTGGCCGTCGTCAGCGCCATCATGGGGGCCGACGACCCGGAGGCGGCCGCGCGGACGTTGGCGGACGCCGTTCGGAGCGGGAGCCGGCGATCCGGCGCTTGACGGGCCTTCGGGGCCGTGGCGCCCCGCCGCCGCCGCCACACGTCGTCCACACCTGCCGGTGCGACCCCACGCCCGCGGCGGCCGGACGAAGCCGGTCGCCGCTCCCCGGTCATGTCCCGTCAGGCGACGCGGGCATAGGAACGCACGATCTTGGCCCAGCGCAGCGGCCATTCCCGGAGGAAGCCGCGCAGGTCGCTCGCCGGCATCGGCCTTTGCAACAGGAAACCCTGGCCCCGGGCGCAATGACGCTGTCGCAGGAACCGAAGATGGTCGGAGCTCTCGATCCCTTCCGCGATCACCTCGATCCCGAGGCTGCGGCCGAGCCCGACGACAGCCTCGACGATGGCCGCGCTGTCCTTGCTGACGGTGACGTCGCGGACGAACGATTGATCGATCTTGATCATATCGACCGGCAATTGCTTGAGGTGACTGAGGCTGGCGTAACCCGTGCCGAAGTCGTCGAGGGCGATGGCAACGCCAGCTTGCCGAAAGCTCATCAACACGCCCCGCGCGGTCGCGATATTGCTGGTGAGGAGGACGTTCTCCGTTACCTCCAACACGAACCGCGAAGGCTCTACACCCGCGTCCGCGAGCGGTTGAAGCACGCGCTCTTCGAGATCGCCGCGGCGGAACTCCGCCTCCGACACGTTCCAGCCGATCCGCCCGAACGCGACGGCGGCGTCCCGCAGCCCGCTCATGTCGGCTACGATCCGGGCCATCATCCGGTCGCCGAGCGCGATGGCGAGGTCGGGATCGTCGAACGCCGACAGGATGGCGGCGGGCGGCTGCGGGCCGATCGTCGGGTGCCGCCAGCGCAAAAGCGCTTCGAAGCCGCTCACCTCCCCGGAGTCGAGGCGGACGACGGGCTGATAGAACGGCTCGACCCGGTCTTCGTCGAGGGCGGACCGGGCCTGCCATGCGACGCCGTTCCGTTGTTCCGCGCTGCTGCGGATCGAGGGGGCGAACACCTCGTGCCGGGCGCGGCCGTTCTTTTTGGCCGCGTAAAGCGCAAGGTCGGCGCTCTTCATCAAGGCCGCGGCATCGTCGCCGTGATCGGGGTGAAGCGCGACGCCGATACTGGCGTGACACACGATGCGCCGGCCCTCGAATGTCACCGGAGCGTTCAGCTTGAAGGAGATGCGCTCGACCAGCTGGGTGATCTCCCGCGTCACGATCCCCGTCAACAGCACCGCGAACTCGTCGCCGCCCAAACGCGCCACGGTGTCCGACGCACGCAAGCCGTCGACAAGGCGTCGGGCCTGCTCTCGCAGAACGGCGTCGCCGGCGTCATGGCCCAACGTGTCGTTGACGATCTTGAACGCGTCGAGATCGATCATCAACAGGGCGATCTTGGTGTCTTGCCGACGGGCATGAAGCAGCGCTTGCTGGAGACGGTCCTGGAACAGCGCGCGGTTCGGCAGATCCGTGAGCGGGTCGTGGTTGGCGAGGTGCCACATCCGCGATTCGGCCGTCTTGCGTTCCGTCACGTCCTGGCAGACGCCGAAGATCTTGGTCGGGCGTTCGCCCGGAACTTCCACCTGGCCGATGGTCTCCATCCATCGCGAAACGCCGTCAGAGGTTGTGTAAGGCAGCTGCAGCTCGTAGGAGCCCCGGGTCTCGATGGCGGTATTCATTGCTTGATCGAGCATGTGCCGTGCGTGCTCGGGAAAGAACGACATTGCGGTTTCGAGCGTCACCTCCTTCTTGGGATCGACCCCGAAAATTCGGTAAACCTCGTCGGACCAGAACAGCTTCCGGGTGTCGATATCGTATTCCCATCCCCCGATATGGGCCATGCGCTCGGTTTGCGAGAAGACGGTTTGGCGGCGCCACAGCTCCGCGCTTTGGCGCTTGAGCTTGGCCGCGGTGCGGCGTTGACGCGCCACCTCCGCCTCGAGTCGGCCGACCAGGCGATGCAACCGCAGTTCGTCCACCGCGAGCGACGCCAGCCTGCACAGCTGGCGCACGTCGGCTTCCGAAAAATCCCGGGGCTCGCGATCGACCAGGCAAAACGTTCCGACGTTGACGCCGGGCCGGATCGCGAGCGGGGCGCCGGCGTAGAAGCGAACGTGGGCGGCACCCGTAACGGCCGGATCGGACGCGAACCGGCTGTCGTTCCGAAGGTCCGGTACGACGAGCGGCTTGGTTTCCAGAATGGTGTGCTTGCAGAACGTCTGATCCCGCGGAAACGTGGTCTGCGTCAGCCCACAGCTCGATTTCACCCAAAGGCGGTCGCTGTCCATGAGCGCGACGAAGACGATCGGCACGTCGAACATGTCGCGGGCGAGTTCGCACAGCCGCTCGAAGCCGGCCGACGACGGCGTGTCCAAGATCTTGAGGTGACGGACCGCCCGGAGGCGCCTCTCCTCGTTACCTTCGACCGTGGCAAGCATGAGAGCCCCTTCGCAATCGCTTCACGGGCTCAACAGCGACGTGACAGAACGAGACGTCCAGGGTTGGAGTTTCCTGCGCACTCGGTTGACGAACGGTCAATGATTTTCGTGAAACGCCAGGTTCGGGTCTGTCGGGCGTCGAGACACGGCGTCGGATCGCGTCGGCGCCATCCCTGGTTCCGCGCGGGCGCGGGCCACGCCGCGACCCCGCTGCGATCGAGGAACGCGAGCGCGAGAATCTGGCCATGGCGGACGCCGCGCGGACCACGTTCACCGAGGGCGGCAAGGCTCTCCTCGGCAAGACGATCGCGACACTTCCGGGCGTGGCCTGACGCCGGTGCGGCTCAGGCGTCTGTCAACGCCGTCCCATTCACCGAAGCGATGAGGTCCGAGAGGCTCGGGACGTAGTCCTCGCCGTGCCCCGTGCCGACCGCGAAGGCGAAGCTGTTGCGCACCGCGGCGCCCATGGGGTTCGCGGCCCCGACCGCCTGCGCGAAGCTCGCCAGATAGGTCATGTCCTTGAGGGCGTTGTTGAGCGTGAAGCGGTGCGCGTTCGGGTCCCGGTCGATCACGTAACGCGCGAACGTCTGGTAGAAGGGGCAGTCCATGCGACCGCCGCGCACGACCTCGTCGAAGACCTTCGGCTTGAGCCCGGACTTGGCGCCGACCATCAGGGCTTCGGAATAGAGGGCGGCGTAGCCCATCGACAGGAAGTTGTTGAGGAGCTTCATGGTGTGGCCGGTGCCGACCGGCCCGGTGGGGACGACGCGGCCGGCGAACGCCTCGAGCACGGGCCGTGCCCGCGACACGGCGGCGGAATCGCCACCGACCATGACGTCGAGCGTCCCCTCCCAGGCGTCCTTGGGCGTGCGGCTGAGCGGGGCGTCGATCAGCGTGATGTGCCGCGGCGCGAGTTCGGCGGCGAGCCGCGTCGTGGCGGCGGGCTCGGACGTCGAGCAGTCGACAACGAGGAGAGGCACACCGGCCGACGCCAATCCATCGGGACCGTGGACGATGGCTTCGACCTGCGGCGATCCGGTGACGCACAGCACCACGATGTCGGACGCCCGCGCGAGATCGGCGGCCGACACGGCCTCCCGGGCACCGCGTTGCTTGAGATCCTCGACGGCCTCCCGCTTGCGATGACCGAGCACGGTCAAGGGGAACCCTTTCTCGACGATGTTCCTGGCCATGCCGTGGCCCATGAGGCCCACGCCGACGAACCCGATCCGCTCCATGGTTCCACTCCCGTCGCTGGCGACCGCGCGGCGCGCGGTGTCGCCCCGCTCCATGCCCCAGCCGCGACCGCGAGCAAAGCGGCATGCGCGGCCCGAACCTCCGACGACCGGTCCGTGTTGTCGGGTCAGGGAGGGGTCGGCCATGGCCCATGAATCGGACGCCCGGAGGGAGACCGTCGCCCGCGTCATGGACGCGTTCAAACACGGAGACCTCGATCGGCGGGATGGCGAGCCCGTAAGGGATCCGAAGCAGGCCATCGCCATCGCGTTGCACGAGGCGGGCGCCTCGAACGCGGAAACCCCGGCCAAGAACCTGAACGACCTTCGCCGGACGAAGCTCGAGGAGCGCTTGGGCCGGGCGGGCCAAGCCGATGCCGAGGGTGGGCGCGGGCCGGGCACCGGCGAAACGCGCGCCGCCCTTTACGCTCAAGCGAAGCGCCGCAACATTCCCGGGCGTTCCAAGATGGGCAAGGCGGAACTTGCGCACGCTCTCACGGCCCGACGCGCCGCGTCGGTGCGACGGCCGCCTCCGGTCGGCCCGGGACCCTCGTCGAAGCGTATCGCGACAGCGCGTCGCCCATGGCGTCCCGGGCGAGCTTGGTCGCGACGCGCGTATGGTCGCGCGGCGGCGTTGGCATCCGGATCATCGAGCCTCGCCGTCGTCACATCCAATTCTCCGGGCGTGCCGTCGGCCTCGTAGGTCAGTTGCGTCCCGCAGCGAGAGCAGAACCTGGTGCGCCGGCTTCATAGCGAACCGTGCCGCAAAAGCAGCCGCCCGAGAAAGGGACGGCCCCGGCCGGGCGCGTCACGGGGATGCCGCTGCTTTCGTCAGTGCGCTTTCAAGCCCTGTTCGAACACCTTCCGGCATCCGGGGCTCAATTGCGCGCGCTTCGCGGCCATGCAAGCCCTGATCCTGTCCTCGTCGGGAACCGCATCGTTGCACAGCGTCGTCACGTCGTTGTAGCAGACCTGCTCGGCCTGCTCGCGCAATGTGGGTCCCTTCAGCGATCGCGCACTCGCCAAACCCGAACCCGCGGCGACCATGGCGAAGCCAAGCAGGCAGACCGAAAAACGCATCGGAGGTCCCTTTCGAGATGTGGCTAGGTTTGCGCCACGATCGCGGTCCAGGCATGAAAGCAGCCTGAACGACGAAGGCGCGGGAAGATACGGCCCAACCCGTCGTCGCCCTCGCCCGTCACGCGGGCCGCAGGACGCGGCCGACACTCCGACGGAACGGGGCCGGCGTGTCCCGCGCGTTCGGGCTACTCCGCTGCCTGCATGGGAACGGTGCGTTCCCGGGCAACCCTGTTGGCGGACTTGCCCGTTCTCCGCTCGCCGTCCTCGATCTCGCCGAGCTTGTTCTCCACGTGGCGCGAGAACACGTATTCGGCAGACCGCTGGTTCGCGAGCGAGATTTCGGGGGCCATGTCACCTTCGGTCTTGATGCCCTTGAAGGCGAGACCGAGCAGTTTCCAGGGCTTCGACACCGCGTCCTTCACGGCCGTCGCCTCAAACCCGCAATGCACCATGCAGTCCGCGCACTTCTCGTAATTGCCGGTGCCGTACTTGTCCCACTCGGTCGTGTTCATCAGTTCGTCGAAGGTCTTCGCGTAGCCCTCACCGAGCAGATAACACGGCTTCTGCCAGCCGAACACCGTGTAGGTCGGGTTGCCCCACGGCGTGCAGTTGTAGGTCTGATTGCCGGCGAGGAAATCGAGGAACAGCGCCGACTGGAAGAAGGGCCAGGCCTTGCCGCCCTTGCCCCGGGCGAAGATGCCACGGAAAAGTTCCTTGGTCTTGGCGCGGTTGAGGAAATGCTGCTGGTCGGGTGCGCGCTCGTAGGCGTAGCCCGGCGACACCGTGATGCCGTCGATCCCCATCGCCGTGACGGCGTCGAAGAACTTGGCGGCCTGTTCGGGATCCGTGCCGTTGAACAGCGTCGTATTGATGTTGACCCGGAAACCCTTCGCCTTGGCGGCCTTGATCGCCGCCACGGCCTTGTCGTAGACGCCCGCCTGGCACACGGACCTGTCGTGCATCGGCTCGTCGCCGTCGAGATGCACCGACCATGCGAAGAACGGGCTCGGCTTGTATTGATCGAGCTTTTTTTCCATGAGCAGCGCGTTGGTGCAAAGCACCACGTACTTCTTCTTGGCGACGGCGCCCGCGACGATCTGCGGCATTTCCTTGTGCAGCAGGGGCTCGCCTCCGGCGACCGAGATCACCGGCGCGCCGCATTCGTCGATGGCCCGCATGGCGTCCGCGTAGGATACGCGCTGGTTCAGGATCTTGTCGGGATAGTCGATCTTGCCGCAGCCGGCGCAGGCCAGGTTGCAGCGGAACAACGGCTCGAGCATGAGGACGAGCGGATAACGCTTGCGACCGCTCAGGTGCTGCTTGAGGACGTAGGCGCCGATCCGCGCCGTTTGATGCAGGGGTATGCCCAACGTAAACTCCTTCAGGCCGCACCAGCCGCTTCGGCCGGCCATGAAACCATGTGGTCGGGGCTCGCCAGTTCGGCGGGCAACCGGAACGAGACCGTTTCCTCGATCCCCGGCAGGGTCGACACTTCGATGGGTCCCACCCGCCGCAACGCTCGGATGACGTCGTCGACCAGAACTTCGGGTGCCGAGGCACCCGCCGTGATGCCCACCACCTTGGCGCCCCTAACCCATTCGGCGTCGAGCGCGTCGCCGTCGGAGATCAGATAGCTCGGCACGCTGCTTTCCGCCCCGATTTCGCGGAGCCGGTTCGAATTCGAGCTGTTGTTGGCGCCGACCACGAGGATCACGTCGGCGATCCTCGTCAGTTCGCGCACGGCGCTTTGCCGGTTCTGTGTGGCGTAGCAGATGTCTCGGGTTTCCGGGCCGACGATGTCGGTGAATCGCGCCTTCAGCGCCGCGATGATGCCGCGCGTATCGTCGACGCTCAGGGTTGTCTGGGTTATGTAGGCCACCGGTGCGTCGTCGGCGAGGCCGAGCTTCGAGACATCCTCGGCGTTTTGAACGAGGTGCACGTGGCCGTCGATCTGCCCCATGGTCCCCTCGACTTCCGGATGGCCGGAATGACCGACGAGGATGACCGACCGCCCTTGCGCGAGGTAACGCTGCCCTTGGTGGTGCACTTTGGCGACCAACGGGCAGGTCGCGTCGAGCACCGGAAGACCTCGCGCCGCAGCTTCCCGTTCGACCGAGCGCGATACGCCATGCGCGCTGAACACCGTTACGGCGCCGGGCGGCACTTCCGACACGTCCTTGACGAAGCGCGCGCCCTTTCGCTTGAGCCCCTCCACCACGTGCCGGTTGTGGACGATCTCGTGGCGCACGTAGACGGGGGCGCCATGTTTGGCCAGAGCGCGTTCGACGATCTCGATCGCACGAACCACGCCCGCGCAGAACCCGCGCGGCTGCGCCAAAACGACCTTCATCAATCACGTCCCCTGGTTCGTCGTTCGGTGGCGCTCGAATCTTGTGGCGGCGGTTCGCTTATCCAGACCTGTTCCCACGTCCCTGACGACGTTTGGTAGGGCAAAAGAGCGAGGTGTCGCAACGGGGTCCCGGCCCCGCACGGCGGCCGAACATACGTTCTTGCCGACGTGTGGCGGCGCGGCATCAGGGTTGGGGAAGGTGCCACGCCGCGCGGCCGGGACGGCGCGAAGGCCCACGGCAGTCCCGTCTCGCGGAATTTTTCGCCTCTCCCATCCAGAGCGAAGCCGGTTTGCCAGCGAAGCTCGGCACCGCGAAGCCGCCGATTCGAAGGTCGAGGGAAGGGGTCGCGACCGTTCAGCCCCGTCGCTCCGGCTGGCCCGGATGCTCCCGCATCCGGCAAAGGACAAGGGTGAGGAAGCGTCCGGGGCGTCAAAGGCAATGACGATGGTGGAGCGCAGGCAGCCCGCACGCTCAGGGTTAAAGGTTAGGGTTAAGCTCCCCTTAAGCTTCGCCTGCCATCGTTCGGTTGTTGGCCAGACGCCGGGGTCCATCGCCCTCGCGCTACCTCAAGGGGACTCGTGACATGGGCAAGCTGAAAGCCCTTCTTCTGGCGGGAACGGTGGCTTTCGGCGCCGTCACCTCCGCCCACGCCGCCGATCTGCCGCCGCCGCCCGCCTTCGAGCCGGTCGTCGCCGAGCCGGTCGAGTTCAACGGCTGGTACCTGCGCGGCGACGTGGGCGTCGGCATCGCGTCGAGGCCCGACATCCGCTCGACATTCGCGGACGCGCCCGGGCAGCCGGGCTCCGGGGCACTGACCGCGAGGAGCGTCACCGGCTTCGATCAACAAAGCCTGGGCGACGCGGCGTTCGTCGGCATAGGCGCCGGCTATCAGTTCAACCACTGGCTGCGGTTCGACGCCACGGGCGAGTACCGCACCGCGCAGCATCTGAACGCCATCGAGGGCTATCAGCTCGCGGGCCTCGACATCAACGGCAACAATAGTTTTTCGGCGCGGGACCTTTATTCCGGCTCGGTGCAAAGCTCGGTGTTCCTTGCCAACGCCTACTTCGACCTCGGCACGTGGTACGGCCTCACGCCCTTCATCGGCGCGGGCATCGGCGGCAGCTACAACCGCGTTTACGGCCTGAGCGATATCGGCGCGGGCAGCACGTCCGCGTTCGGGGCAGGTAACGGCGGCTTCGGCTTCGCCAAGGAGCGGGACAAGTTCGACCTCGCCTACGCCGGGCACGCGGGCCTGTCCTACGCCATCAACCCCAACCTGAAGCTCGAACTCGCCTATCGCTACCTCAACATGGGCGATGCGCAGGCGGCCCCCATCGTCTGCACGACGCCCTGCGCGCGTGAAAGCCAGAAATACAAACTGGAAGCTCAGGACATCAAGCTCGGCATGCGCTGGATGTTCAACGACACGCTGCCCGTGGCTCCGGCGGTCTACGCGCCCCCGGTCTACGCGCCCGCCCCGGTCTATGCCCCGGCGCCGACCTATTCGCGCCCGCTCGTCCGCAAATATTGAGCGAACGGTCGACACGCCTTCGGATGACGGGCCGCATGCGGCCCGTTTTCGTTTCTGGACCGAGCGGGCGGAGAAGGAACATCGCCGACCGCGGCCGGTATTTTCGGTAAGGTTAAGGCTGATTTAAGAACTCGGCCGCATGGTTTACCAATCGTTGCCACGCGGAACGGCTCGGCACCGGAACGATGCCGTGGACGTTCGAGGACATCCGACCATGAAGCTGTTCGGGATATCTGCACTGGCGGCGCTGGCCTGGTCCGGTGCGATCGCCGGCGGGAGCGCGGCGCGCGCCGCCGACATGGCGCCGATCTTTTCCCCGGCTCCGGCGTACGAGGCCCCCGACGCTCCGCTCACCTTCGGGACGGGATGGTATTTGCGCGGTGACGCGGCCTTCAGCGACGAAGACCACCCCAAGCTCGACACGGCGGGGACCCTGCCGACCTTTCGCAGGAATGCGACCGACATCGGCTACGGTCTGGGGCTCGGCGCCGGCTACAAGTTCAATTCCTTCCTCCGCGCCGACATCACGGCGGATTACCTCGATCCGTTCTCCTACAAGGCCGACATTTCGTGCGGGCAGGGATGCCTGACGAACCTCAGAACGAACGTCTGGCGCTGGGACGGCCTCGTCAACGGCTACGCCGACCTCGGCAACTGGTTCGGGATCACGCCCTACGTCGGGGCGGGCGTCGGTCTCGCCGGCACGCACCAGGACGGTTCCATCGCGCAAAACGGCGCGCCGCTGCAGGTGACGATCACCGATCCCCGCACCGGCGCACCCACCGACGGCACCCTCAAGAGCCAGACCGACTATCGCTTCGCCTGGGCCGCGATGGCCGGTTTCACGTACGCGTTCGACCAGCACATGCTGCTCGACGTCGGCTACCGTTACCTCGCGCTCGGGCGAGCCACGATTCCGCTCTACCCGGCCGCCTCCGTCACGAAGGACCTTTCCGCGCAGCAAGTGCGCGTCGGCATCCGCTACCTGATCGATTGAACGAAAGCGCGATGGCGAAGGCGGGCTCCGCCAGCGTCTCACGCCGGGGAATATGGTTTCCTCCTTCCCCTCAACCTGAGGGAAAGCGCGAGCCGCGGCATGCGGATGCCCTGCCCGCCCGCGCCGACCCCTTGCGCCCGCGCCGACTTTGTGACGAATCCTGCCTGTCGGCCGAACGCGAAAAAGACGGTTGGGAGGGGGTTCGCGCCATGATGCGGTCCTTTATGGCGCTGTTCCGGAGTCTTCTGGGGCTGATCTTCCGGGTGTTCTACCGCCTGGAGGTCAAGGGTCTCGACAACCTGGCCAAGGCCGGCCCGAACGCCATCGTCGCGTTGAATCACGTGAGCTTCCTCGACGCCGCCCTGGCCCTGTCGATCCTCGACCGCGACCCCGTCTTCGCCATCGACCGCACGATCGCCAAACGCTGGTGGGTCAAGCCCTTCCTGCGCTTGACGCGCGCCCTGCCGATCGACCCCGGCAAGCCGATGGCGACGCGGGCGATGATCGAGGCCGTGAAGGCGGGCGACACGCTCGTCATCTTCCCCGAAGGGCGCCTCACCGTCACGGGGCACCTGATGAAGGTTTACGACGGCGCCGGCCTGATCGCCGACCGCGCCGGCGTACCGGTCGTGCCGGTGCGGATCGAGGGGCTCGAACGCACGCGGTTTTCCTACCTGACGTCGGCGCAGGTTCGGCTGCGCTGGTGGCCGAAGATCGTGGTCACGGTGCTCGAACCCGTGCGTTTGCGGCTCGACCCGGCGCTGACCGGCAAGCGCCGCCGGCAGGCCGCCGGGGCGGCGCTCTACGACATCATGTCCGACATGATCTTCCGCACCACGCCGACCGACATGACGATCGTCGAGGCGATGTTCGATGCGGCGCGCCTGAACGGCTGGCGGAGGACCACGATCGAGGACCCGGTGTCGGGCGCGATGTCCTATGGCAAGCTCGCCGTCGCGGTGCGCGTGCTCGGCCGCAAGCTCATGACGTTCGCTCCCGAAGGGCGGCCGCTCGGCGTCATGCTGCCGAACGCCAACGGGGCGGCCGTCACCATCTTTGCCGTGATGTCGGCGGGCCGCGTGCCCGCCATGATCAACTTCACCGGCGGGGTGGCGAACATCCTGTCCTCGTGCCGGGCCACCGAGGTCCGCACGATCCTGACGGCGCGGAGCTTCATCGAGAAGGCCAAGCTCGAAGCGCTGGTGTCGGCCTTGGCCGAATCGGTCAAGATCGTCTACCTCGAAGAGGTGCGGGCCACGATCGGGTTCGGCGACAAGCTCGCGGGGCTCGTCGCGTCGAGGCGAGCGCTCGCGGTCCGCCGCGCCGACGACCCGGCCGCTATCCTGTTCACCTCGGGCTCGGAGGGCGTCCCGAAGGGGGTGGTCCTGTCGCATCGCAATCTGCTCGTCAACACGGCCCAGGTCGCGGCACGGATCGAGTTTTCCCGCGCCGACAAGGTGTTCAACGTGCTGCCCGTGTTCCACGCGTTCGGGCTGATGGCCGGGCTCGTGCTGCCGGTCGTCGCCGGCTTCCCCGTCTACCTGTACCCCTCGCCCCTGCACTACCGGATCGTGCCGGAACTCGTGTACAGCACGAACAGCACGACACTGATCGGCACGGACACGTTTCTCGCCGGCTATGCACGATCGGCCAACGCGTACGACTTCCGCTCGCTCCGCTACCTCGTCGCGGGTGCCGAGCCGGTCCGCGAATCGACGCGCCGCACCTACATGGAAAAGTTCGGCCTGCGCATCCTCGAAGGCTATGGCGTGACGGAAACCTCGCCCGTGCTCGCCGTCAACACGCCCATGTTCAATCGCTTCGGCACGGTCGGGCGCCTGCTGCCCGGCATGGAAGCCAGGCTCGAACCGGTCCCCGGCGTGACGGACGGCGCCCGCCTCCTCGTGCGTGGCCCCAACATCATGCTGGGCTATCTGCGCCCGGAACATCCGGGCGTACTCGAACCGACGCACGAAGGCTGGCACGACACCGGCGACATCGTCACGATCGACGAGGACGGGTTCATCACCATCAAGGGCCGGGCGAAGCGCTTCGCCAAGATCGGCGGCGAGATGGTGTCGCTCGCCGCGATCGAGGTGCTTGCCGCCGAACTCTGGCCGGAGGCGCTGTCGGCCGCGACCACCGTCCCCGACCCGCGCAAGGGAGAGCGCCTCGTGCTCGTCACCGAACAGGCGGATGCGACCCGCTCGGCCTATCACGGGTTCGCGAAGTTCAAGGGCGCCGCCGACCTCGCGATCCCGGGCGAGGTGATGGTCGTCGAGCGTTTGCCGCTGCTCGGCTCGGGCAAGCTCGACCACCCCGCCGTGGCACGCCTGGCACGCGGGCGCGGCCCGGACCGCACAAATCCCGAGGCGGCCTGAACGGGGGCTGCGTATAGCGCGGCTCTCGACATTGTTCGCATTCGGGGCGCGCCCGCGTATAATGAAACGGGACGCGTGCGAAGGCGATCGGCCGGACCCGCCCGCGCCTCCTACCGCGCCCGACGCGCCCCCAACGGTTCGACATGCTGACCAACAAGGGAAAATACGGCCTCAAGGCGCTCGTTCACCTCGCGGCGCTCGCCCCGGGGCAGACCGCGCAGTCGATCGAGATCGCCAAGGCCAACAATGTCCCGAAGAAGTTCCTGGACGCCATCCTGGGTGAGCTCCGCGTCGCCGGCATGATCGTCACGCGCAAGGGCAAGCACGGCGGTTACATGCTGTCGCGCCCTCCCGCGGAGATCATGGCCGGTGCCGCCATCCGGGCGCTCGACGGGCCCCTCGCGCCCATCGCCTGCGCCAGCCGGCAATCCTACCGCCCCTGCCTCGATTGCGGCGACGTGCAGTTCTGCGCCGTCCGGCACCTCATGACCGAAGTGCGCGACCTGTCCGCCAAGCTGCTCGACGCCACCTCGATCGAGGACATGCGGCGGCGCGCCCCCGAGCCGGCGCACGAACTGGTCTACCACATCTGACTTGGCCCTGCGGAAGCGGGTGCTCTCTTCGATTTTAATGTTGACAATGTTTGTAGACGAGATAGATTGTTTCGGTCCGGTGCGGGCTTTATCGCCCGGGGACAGCCGTCGAGAACCACAATTATCCGTTTCCGAACACGTCGGGCGGCTGCCCAGCCATGATGCCGCCCGACGCTCGGCCCCGGGGAGACTCCTCCCCTCCCCGGGGCTTCTCCACCGCTTTTCGCAAACCCGATGGACAGGCCGGCGCCCGGGCGTAGTGTCGTCCGGCTGTTCGCGGCGGCGCGGACCGGAGGTGGCTCATGACGACGCGTCGCTCGCACTTGTCCGTCGGTATCGTCACGCTCGTTCTCACGCTGACCGGGCACGTGGCGCCGGCCGCGGCGGCCGGCGAACCGGCGATCATCGGGGTCAGCGGCCCCTTGACGGGTGCGAACGCCCAGTACGGTGCGCAATGGAAGAAGGGCTTCGACCTCGCGCTCGAGCGGGTCAACGCGGGCGGCGGCGTCGGCGGGCGCCCGCTGGCCTACGTGTTCGAGGACAGCCAGGCCGACCCGCGCCAGGCCGTCGCCATCGCGCAGAAGTTCGTCGGCGACCCGAGGATCGTCGTCGAGGTCGGGGATTTTTCCAGCACCGCGTCGATGGCCGCCTCGGCCATCTACCAGCGTGCCGGGCTCGTGCAGTTCGGCTTCACCAACACGCACGCCAGTTTCACCAAGGGTGGCGATTACATGTGGAGCAACGCCGTCAGCCAGACGGAAGAAACGCCGCAACTCGCGCGCTACGTCGCCGACCTCGGCCTGAAACGCGTGGCCGTGCTGTTCCTGAACTCGGACTGGGGCCGCAGCAGCGCGAACATTTTTCAGTCGGCCGCGGCGCCGCTCGGCGTCGAGGTCGTCGCCTCGGAAGGCTACGCCGCCGACGAGAAGGATTTCCGCTCCACCCTGACGCGGGTGCGGGAGGCCATGCCGGACGGCGTCGTCCTGATCTCCTATTATTCCGATGCCGCGCTCATCGTCCGCCAGACCCGTTCGGTCGGGCTCGGGCTGCCCGTCGTCGCGATCGGCTCGGCCTATTCGCCGAAATTCATCGAGCTCGGCGGCGAGGCCGCGGAGGGGGTCTTCACCGAATCGACCTTCTTCCCGAGCGAGGGCCGGCCGGAGGTGGCGGCGTTCGTGTCCGCGTTCGAGGCGAAATACGGCGAGGAGCCGGATGAGTTCGCGGCCGACGCCTACGATACGATCGTTCTGCTCGCGGCCGTGATGAACCGATCCGGCACCGGGCGCACCGCGATCCGGGACGGGCTCGCCACGATCCGCGACGTGCCGAGCGTCATTTTCGGGAAGGCCGATTTCGATCCGCAAACCCGCCGCGTGGCCGGCGCCGCGGTGGTCGACCTGATGGTCAAGGACGGCCGCTTCGTCGTGTGGGACGGGAAGAAGCCCGGCACCAAATAGCGGTACGGCAAGCGAGCGGGCCGGCGACCATGGGCTCGTTCCTCGATTACACGGTAAACGGGCTCGTCACCGGCAACATCTACGCTCTGCTCGCCGTCGGGCTCGCGTTGATCTTCGGTGTCGGCAACCTCATCAATTTCGCGCACGGGTCCGTTTTCACGGTCGGGGCCTATGTCGGCTGGATGTGCACGGCACGCCTGCACCTGCCTTTCGCCGAGACGGCCGCGCTCGTCGCGGCGGTTTGCGGGCTGCTCGGCTGGGCGATCGAGCGCCTCGGCCTGCGGCCTCTCGGCAACACCGCACGGGTCGCGCCCCTCCTCGCCACGATCGGCATCGGCTTCGTCATCGATCAGTCCCTCGTACTGGCGTTCGGGCCGGACCCGCGCGCCATGCCCGATCCCCTGCCCGATTGGCGCCTGACGATCGGCGGCGGCACCGTGGGGGCGCCCGATCTCGCCATCGCGGCCACGGGCGTCGCGAGCGCGATGGGCCTGTTCGCGTTCCTGCGCTTCACCAAGCTCGGCTGGGCGGTGCGCGCCGCGGCGCAGGACCGGGACGCCGCGCGGCAGATGGGCGTCGATGTCGATGCCGTGAGCGGTGCGGTATTCGCCATCGCGTCGGCGCTCGGCGGCCTCGGCGGCCTCCTCGTCGCGGTCTATTACGGGCGCCTCGATCCCGGCACCAGTCTGCAGGCGACGCTGAAGGGCATCACGGGCCTCGTTCTCGGAGGCGCGGGCAGCGTGCCGGGGGCGCTCGTCGGCGGGCTGCTGCTCGGCCTCGCCGAAAGCTACGGCGTCGCCCTCTTCGGCTCCAGCTTGCGCAACCTGTTCGCGCTCGCGGTCCTGGTGGGCGTCCTCGCCTGGCGTCCCCACGGGCTCTTCGGACGCCGGACGATCATGCCGGCCGAGCCGCTGACAGGCACGTTCATCGCCCCGAACCGGCCGCCCCTGGTTCCGGCCTGGGCGGTCTGGGGCGCGGCCCTCGCGGCGGCGGCCCTGCCGCTCGCGCCGGTCACGTCCTACGTCCTGCAGACCCTTACGAATGCCTGGCTCGCCGCGATGCTGGCCCTCGGCCTCACCCTGCTCGCCGGAACCGTGGGGGTGTTCTCGCTCGGCCAGGCTGCGCTGCTCGCCATCGGTGCCTATGCGTCGGCGCTCCTTGCGCTCCGCCTCGCCTGGCCCCCCGCCCTCAGCGTCCCGGCGGCGGGCCTCGTCACCGCCGCCCTCGGCACGCTCGTCGTCTTTCCGGCGTTGCGGCTGCGCGGCCATTACGCCGCGGTCGCGACGCTCGCCATCGGCGACATGGTCGGCCTCGTCATCCTCCATTGGGAAGGCTTGACGGGGGGCGCGTCCGGACTCGCGGCCATCCCGCCCCTGTCGTTCGCGGGACGCGACCTCTCCGCGGCGGCGCCGGTGTATTGGATCGCCTTCGGCGCGATGGCGGCGCTGGCGCTGGCGCAACGCCGGCTGCTGCGGTCCCACCTCGGCCGCACATGGCGCGCCATTCGGGACGACGAAGCCGCGGCGCGATCCTGCGGCATCGGTCTCGACCGCTACAAGGCGCTGGCCTTCGCGTTCGGCGCCTTCGGGGCCGGGATGAGCGGGGCCATCACGGCACACGCCTTCTCCTATATCGACCCGCAAACCTTCGACGCCCAACTGTCGCTCGCGGCGCTCGCGATGGTGATCCTGGGCGGCATGGGCAACGTTCTCGGCGCGATCGCGGGGGCGGTCCTGCTCGTGGGTCTGCCGGAACTGTTCCGGGTCGCGGCGGACGGTCGCATCCTGATCCACGGTCTCGTCCTGCTGGCGCTGGTCCGGTTCCGGCCGCAGGGCCTGCTCGGCACGGCATGACCGACCCCGCCCCGCCGCGGCTGCGGATCCGGCGCCTCACCCGCGCGTTCGGCGGGCTCACGGCGGTCGCGGGGGTGAGTTTCGACGTCGACCCAGGCGATTGCGTCGGCTTGATCGGCCCGAACGGCGCCGGCAAGACGACCCTGTTCGACCTCATCAGCGGACACGGCCGCCCGGACGCGGGCAGCATCGCGATCGACGGGACTTCGGTGACCGGCGCGCCGCCCGAAGCCCTGGCCAGGCGGGGCCTCGCCCGCACGTTCCAGCACGGCCGCGTGTTCGCCAACCTCACCGTCGAGGACAACGTGCTCGTGGGGGCGCACGTACGGGCGCGGGCGGCGCGCCCGAGCGCGTCGCTCCTGGCGCCGCTCGCGGAACTGGCCCTCGCCCTGCTCCAGCCCCGAAGCGTGCGGGCCGAGGAACGCGCGCTCAGGGCCGAAGCCCGCGACATCGTGGGCCTGTTCGGCGACCGTCTCGCCCCGCGGCTCGCCCATCCGGCGCACAGCCTGTCCTACGCCAACCGGCGACGGCTCGAGATCGCCCGCGCCCTCGCGGCCCGGCCGAAACTGCTGCTGCTCGATGAGCCGGCGGCCGGAATGAACCCGACCGAGACCGCCGAGCTGGCCGGGATCATCGCCGTCCTGAAGGCGCGGGGGCTGACGATCCTCATCATCGAGCACAAGCTCGACATGCTCATGCGCCTCGCCGACCGGATCGTGGCGATGGACGAGGGCGCCGTGATCGCGGAGGGACCGCCGGACGCCGTGCGCCGTCACCCGGCGGTGATCGAGGCTTTCCTCGGCCGCGATGTCGCGGGCATCCGAAGCCTCGCCGAACCCATGGCGTGAGGGCGGGATGGCCGAGCCCCTCCTCACCTTCGGCGGCGTCGATACGTTCTACGGGCCGGCGCAGGTCCATTTCGGCCTGACGTTCGCGGTCGGGACGGGACGAATCGTCTGCCTGCTCGGCGGCAACGCCAGCGGCAAGTCGACCGCCATGAAGGTGATCATGGGACTCGTCCGCCCCCGCGCCGGCATGGTCAGCTTCGACGGGCGTTCGATCGTCGGCGTGCCGACCCACCTCGTCGCCAAGCGGGGGATCGGCGCGGTCCCCGAAGCGCGGCGGCTGTTCCCTGCCATGACGGTGCGCGAAAACCTGCTGATGGGCGCCTACCCGCGGGCCGACGCCAGGGCCGTCGCGGCAGACTACGCGCGCGTGCTCGACCTGTTTCCGAGGCTCCGCGCGCGCCTCGCCGCCCAGGCCGGGACGTTGTCGGGCGGCGAGCAACAGATGGCCGCGATGGCGCGCGCGCTCATGGGCCGCCCGAAGCTGATCGTCATGGACGAGCCGACCATGGGTCTCTCGCCGGCCTATGTTGAGCGCGTGCTCGACCTCGTCGCGGCGATGAACCGGGCCGGAACCACGGTCCTGCTCGTCGAGCAGAACGCCCATCTGGCGCTCGCCATCGCGCACGACGCCTACGTCCTGCAAGCGGGCCGTGTCGTGCTTGCCGGGCCGGCGCGGGAACTGCGCGCCGACCCGCGGGTCCGCGACGCCTACCTCGGCGGCGCGCCGCCGCCGATCCCCGCCGCGAGCGCGTCGTAGAGCGGGTTCCTGGTCTCGAACACGGCGTCGAGCGCCGCCACCGCGACGCGGGTGGCGCCCCGCCCCACCAGCCAATCGGCCAGTTCCGGCACGCGGACGCGTCCGCACTGGAACACGACCTGAGCGCCCGCCCGGCCCACGACCCGGGCGCCGAACCGGTCGAGCCCGTCGAACGACGGCGGGTCGCCGGCGAAGCCGGCGCGGAGCTCGCGCGACGTGCGGGCCGTTTCCTCGGCCGCGATCCGGCCGAGGATCGCACGTGCGGTTTCCCGGTGGGCGTCGCTCCAGGGGGCGCGCAGCGAGGCGACGAGGTTCGCCTCCGACCGGAGGATCACACCGTCGTCCAGCACCTTCAGGGCATTGGCGGCGAGCGTCGACCCCGTCGTGGTGATATCGACGATGAGTTCGGCGCCCCCGGAGGCCGGCGCGCCTTCGGTCGCGCCGAGGCTTTCGACGGTCCGGTAGTCGGTGACGCCCTTGGCGGCGAAGAAGGCGCGGGTCAGGCGCACGTATTTCGTGGCGACGCGCATGCGCCGGCCCCGCCGGGCGTGGAACGTGGCCGCCACGTCCTCGAGATCGGCCATCGTCCGCACGTCGATCCAGGCGCGCGGCACCGCCACGACCACGTCCGCGTTGCCGAAGCCCAGCGGACACAGCAGGATGACGCGATGGTCCGCGTCCGCGACGGTTTCGCGGATCAGGTCTTCCCCCGCGACCCCGAGGTGGACCTGGCCCTCCCCCAATTGCGCGGCGATGTCGGCCGCGGGGAGCAAGGCCACTTCCAGATTGTCGAAACCGTCGAGCCGGCCCCGGTAGTCGCGCGCGCCTCGACCCTGGAGGACGTGGAGGCCCGCGCGCGCGAAGAAGTTGGCGGCATTCTCCTGAAGCCGGCCCTTCGAGGGCACCGCCAGAACGAAGGGCGAGTCGCTGGCCGCCATGGTCACTCCGCCGCCCCGGCCAGCCGTTCAAGCCATAGGGAGGCGCCCACCGCCGGCACCGGGAGGGAACTGCCGAGCGACGTGGCCAGACGATCGTAGCGCCCGCCGGCCGCGAGCGGACCCGACGACGCCGCGTCCCCGGCCGCGCGGACCTCGAACACGAAGCCGGTGTAATAATCGAGGTTCCGCGCGAACGCGGCATGGAACCGCAGCCGCTCGGGCGCGACCCCGTGCGCGGCGATGAACCCGGTGCGCGCGTCGAAGAGATCGAGCGCCTCGTCGAGGTCGAGCGCGGCGTCGCGGGCGAGCGCGCGAAGGGTCGCCGAGGCTCCGTCCGGGTCGCCGGTAATGGCGAGGACGCGGGCAAGGGCGGCGCGACGCTCGCCCGAAAACCCCGGCGTGCCGCGATTCGCGATCTGCGACAGGAACCGTTCCGCGATCTCGCCGACCGAGCGGCCCCCGACGGTCGCGATGCCGGCGATCTGCAACAGGTCCTCGACCAGCGCGCGGGCGTCTCTCGGGTCGGCGCCGTCGAGCGCGGCGAGCACGCCCGCCCGGCTGCCCGAGCCGTCCGGCGCGCCTTCGAGGATCGCGTCGAGGCTCGTGCCCTTTTCCAGGCCGCGCTTGAGGCGCCTTTGCCAGGGCGGCGGCAGTTCGAGCGCGTCGAGGACGCGGGCGAACAGACCCGCGTCGCCGAGGGACACGTGAACGTCCGGCAGGCCCGCGGTTTCGACGGCGTCGAGCGTCATGGCGAGGATCTCGGCGTCCGCCGCCGCGGCGTCGGTGCGGCCGAAGCTTTCGAGACCGGCCTGCACGAACTCGCCGCTCGCGCCCGGGCGGGCGCGGAACACGGGGCCGCAATAGGAATAGGACGCGACCTTCCCGGCGCGCGGGGAGGCGAGATAGGCGCGGCAGGCGGGAATCGTGTATTCGGGCCGGAGGCAAAGCTCGGCGCCCGCGCCGTCGCTCGTCAGGAACAACCGGGCGCGGATGTCCTCGCCGCCGAGGTCGAGGAACGTGCCGGCACCCTGGAGGATCGGCGGTTCGACCCTCTCGTAGCCCGCGTCCGCGAACCGCGACAGAAGCAGGGCTTGCGCGCGCTCGAGGGCCGAGGCCGTGCCGGGAGGAATGGCGATGTTCAAGCGACGTCCCGCAGTGTCATGGGTCGTCGCGCTTTTAACAGGGGCGGGACGCGAGCGCGACGGGTTTTCCGGGCGAGTGTGAACACGCGTCGATGCCGCTCACCCGGCCGGGAGCCGGGAGCCGGGGCCGAGAACGACGAAGGACGTTTGCTCGTGCCGGATCCCGGCTTTCGCCGGAATTGGCGGCGGCAGCGGCGCTCAACCGCCGTGACGGGCCAGCACGTCGCGCACGGCCTCGAGGAGGCGGCCTTCCGGCACCGGCGCTTGCGCCTTCTGCCGCAGTTCGAGGTAATCCGCCCGGTCCTTCGTGGCCTTGGCGAGTTCGGCGCCGAGCACGAGGTCGCGGACCATTACCTGCGGCCCGCCGGGCGCGTCGCGCTCGTTGGACCCCTGGATCACGGCGCAGACGGCGTTGCGCTTGTCGGCGTATTTCAGCTGCGCGTTCATGCCGGCCGCGCCGAGGTAGAGTTCGGCGCGGATGCCCGCCCCGCGCAGCCGCGACACCAGCGCCTGGGCCCGCGCCAGTTGCTCGGCCTCCCGGTCGAGCACCAGCACCACCACCGGCCCCCGCGCGGCGGCACGCCCGAACAAAGGGCTGCCGATCGCCTGCAGCGCCGTCGCCAGGCGCGACACGCCGACCGAAACGCCCGTGGCGGGCACCGGTTCGCCGCGAAAGCGCGCCACGAGGCCGTCGTAGCGCCCTCCCCCGGCCAGTGAGCCGAAGCGGACCGGCGCTCCGTCCCCGCCCGTGACCACGGCGGTGAGTTCGGCTTCGAACACGGGTCCGGTGTAGTATTCGAGCCCGCGCACGATTGCCGGGTCGAGGACCACGCGCCCCGCATAGCCTGCGGCGCGGACCAGGGCGCCGATGGCGTCGAGTTCGCGGACGCCCTCCTCGCCTCGCGCCGAGCCCGCGACCGCCTGCGCGAGATTGGCGACCGTCGCGGCGTCGTCGGTCCCTCGCGCCGCCGTGAAGCCCAGCACGCGCGCGATGTAGCGGGGCTCGAGCCCGGCGCCGCGGGTAAAATCCCCGCTTTCGTCCTTGCGGCCGGACCCGAGCAGCGCCTCGACGCCCGACGGGCCCAGCCGGTCGAGCTTGTCGACGGCGCGCAGGACGACGAGACGCCGCTCGGCGGCATCCGGGCCGCCGAGGCCGATCGCCTCCATCAGGCCGTCGAGCACCTTGCGGTCGTTGACCTTGACGACGCAGTCGCCGCGCTGGATTCCCAGCCGATCGAGCGTGTCGGCCGCCATCATGCACATTTCGGCATCCGCCGCGACGGAGGCCGAGCCGACCGTGTCGGCGTCGAATTGCAGGAACTGCCGGAAGCGCCCCGGCCCGGGCTTCTCGTTGCGGAACACCAACCCCGACCGGTACGAACGGTAGGGTCTCGGCAAGGTGCCGTAGTGTTGGGCGACATAGCGGGCGAGCGGCGCCGTCAGGTCGTAGCGCAGCGACAGCCAGGAGTCGTCGTCGTCCTTCAGGGAGAACACGCCCTCGTTCGGGCGGTCGAGATCGGGCAGGAATTTACCCAGGACGTCGGTGTATTCGATGAAGGGCGTCTCGACCGCCTCGAAACCGTAGAGTTCGTAGGTTTCGCGGATGGACTCCATCATCCGCGCGGTCGCGGCGAGGTCGGCCGGCCCGCGGTCCGCGAAGCCGCGCGGCAGGCGCGGCTTGAGGGCGGGCATAGCACTATCGGGCTGGGCCATGATCTCGATCGGGTTTTTCGACGCAGCCGGCGCGAGGATCCGTCATCGCGCACGGAGCTAGGCAATCCAGGGCCGCAGGTGGCCTGGATCGCTTCCGCCTTCGGGGCGCAATGACGCTGCCAAGCCAACCTGGGATGAGCGCGCTCCGCCTCAGTGCAGCGTTGCGAGGAGGCGCCGCAGCTTGTCGGCGATCTCGCCGATCTCGCTTTCGCTGATGATCAGCGGCGGGGTCAGGGCGATGGTTTCGCCGGTGATCCGCAACATCATGTTCTCTTCGTGGAAGCCCCGTTCGAGGGCCTCGTAGGCGCGCGCGCCGACGCGGTCGGGTTTCGACGCGAGGTCGATCGCGGCGACAAGCCCCACCGTGCGGATGTCGAGTACGCCTGGCAGTCCCTTCAGGCCGTGTATGGCATCGGCCCAAACAGGTTCGAGCGCCTTCGCACGCTCGAACAGCTGCTCGTCGCGGTACACGTCGAGCGCCGCGAGCCCCGCCGCGCAGGCCAGCGGATGGGCGGAATAGGTGTAGCCGTGGAACAGTTCGATGACGTGATCGGGGCCGTTCATGAAGGCGTCGTAGATGCCCTTGCGGACCACGACGCCGCCCATCGGCACGGTGCCGGAGGTGACGCCCTTGGCGAAGCAGATCATGTCCGGCACGACGCCGTAGCGCTCCGCCGCGAAAGCGTGACCAAGGCGCCCGAAGCCCGAGATGACCTCGTCGAAGATCAGCAGAATGCCGTGCCTGTCGCAGATCGCGCGGAGGCGCTGCAGGTAGCCCCGGGGCGGCGGCAGCACGCCCGTGGACCCGGCCATCGGCTCGACGATCACGGCCGCGATGGTCGAGGCGTCGTGCAGGGCCACGATGCGCTCGAGATCGTCGGCGAGGTGCGCGCCCCATTCGGGCTCGCCCTTCGTGTAGGCCTGATGCTCGCGGTTGTAGGTGTGCGGGAGATGGTCGACGCCGGCGAGAAGCGAGCCGAAGGACTTGCGGTTCGACACGATGCCGCCGACCGAGATGCCGCCGAAGCCGACGCCGTGGTAGCCGCGCTCGCGCCCGATCAGGCGCTGGCGGGCACCATGGCCGCGCACGTTGTTGTAGGCCAGCGCGATCTTCAGCGCGGTATCGACCGCTTCCGACCCGGAATTGCAGAAGAACACGTGGTCTAGGTCGGCCGGCGCCAGTGCCGCGATTCGGGACGCCAGGGCGAAGGCCGACGGGTGCGCGAACTGGAACGCCGGCGCGAAATCGAGTTCCGCCGCCTGCGCCTGGATGGCGCGGACGATGGATTCGCGGTTGTGGCCAGCGTTGGTGCACCACAAACCGGCCGTCGCGTCCATCACCGCCCGGCCTTCGGGCGTGTAGTAGAACATCCCCTTGGCACGGGCGATCATGCGCGGCTTGCGCTTGAACGAGCGATTCGGGGTGAACGGCAGCCAGAACGCTTCGAGGTCGTTGGGGACGTCGACCGGTTTCGGGGCGGCGGAAGCGGATGACGGCATGGCGTTGGCCCGGCTGCGTTCGATAACGGCTGGAGCGCGCGTCCCGTGACGAGGGGCGCGCGCCTGGAGCCCCTTACTTAGGCGCCTTCGACCGTCAGGTCCACGTCGACGTTGTTGCGGGTGGCGTGGCTGTAGGGACAGATGTTCGCGTGCGTTTCGTCGGCGAACCGCTGCAGCTCGGCCTGCGGCAGGCTCTTGTCCACGACGTGGAGCTTCACCGCGATGCCGAAGCCGCCCGCGTCGCGCGGGCCGATGGTGACCGCGCAGGTGACCTTGGCGCCGGTGGCGTCCTTCTTATGCTGCTTCGCGACGAAGTCGAGCGCGCCGCCGAAGCAGGCGGCGTAGCCGACCGCGAACAGGTGCTCGGGCGTGGTCGTGCCGGGCTTGCCCGGGCCGCCCATCTCCTTCGGTACCGACAAGGTCACGCTGACGGACCCGTCGGCGGCGGCGGAATGGCCGTTGCGCCCGCCGAGGGCGGAGGCGTGGGCGGTGAACAGCGGCTTGATGGTCGACATGCGGGACATCCTTGGTCGATGGCGGTGCGCCGGAAGGCGGCTCCGCCACGATCTATCGCTATTCCCGCGAAGGGCAAGCTCCGGGCGTGGCGACCCGGTGGACGCCAGGCGGGCGGACCCGGCCCCGACCCGGCAAAGCGGGGGGCGGCGGCCCGGCGTCGCTTTCGCTCAGGCCGCCCGGATCGCGTCGATCTTCGCCCGGAGCGTATGGGCGTTGAAGGGCTTGATCAGGTAGTTGTCGACCCCCGCCTTGCGGGCCGCGACCACGTTGTCGGACTTCGACTCTGCCGTGACCATCAGGAAGGGCGTGTGGCGCGTGCGGTCGGTGGCCGCACGGACCTTTTGCAGCAGTTCGATGCCGGTCATCGGCTCCATGTTCCAATCGGAGATGATCAGCCCGTAATCCTTGGACTTCATCATGTCGAGCGCCGTTTCCCCGTTCGGGGCGGCGTCGACGTTCTCGTATCCGATCTGTCTGAGAAGGTTGCGCATGATCCGCACCATCGTCTGGTAGTCCTCGACGAGGAGGATAGGCAGGTCCCGGCTTTCGGTCATGTCAGGCTCTCTGAAATGTGGCCCGCGAATCCGGCGCGCGAACGAGCCACAGCGGGCGAACCCCCGACCTATCGGCGACCACCCTGCCCCGCTTATAAGCGCCGGGGCTTGCGGTTTGGTTAAGCCCGGCGCGCAGGGCAGGCTCGGGCGGACGATCGTCGCGGCTCGCCGTGGGCTGTTCAGCGCCGCGGCTTTGGGGCATCGTGCGCCCCGGCGGCGACCGGTCCCCGCTACGGCGGCGCGGGTGGCCGCGTGTCGGGAGAGGGCGTCTTGGTTCCCTTCGAGATCATGGCGGGCGGCCGCTTTTGAGCCCGCTGCTCCCGTCCGGGTTCATCCGTACCGACGATCCCCGCTCCCCTCCGCCCGGCCTTAACCCGGCCGTGGTCGCGGTCGGCAATTTCGACGGCATCCACCGCGGCCACCAGGCCGTGATCGCGCGGGCGGCGGCGCTGGCCGCGGAACTCGGCCGGCCCTGCGCGGTCCTGACCTTCGAACCGCACCCCGCGGATGTTTTCGCCGGCGGACGGACCATCTTCCGCCTCACCCCGGCCCCGGCCAAGGCCCTCGCCCTGGCCCGCCTGGGCACCGTCGACGGGATGATCGTGCGCACCTTCGACCACGCCTTCGCGTCCCTCAGCGCGGAGGATTTCGTGGAGGCGGAACTCGTGCGGCGCCTGGGGATCGCGGCCGCCGTCGTCGGATACGATTTCAATTACGGCAAGGGTCGCTCGGGCACGCCGGCGCTCCTGGTCGAGGCGGGCCGGCGATACGGCTTCGCGGTCGCGGTGATCGACAGGATCGCGGCCGATGCCGAGGGGGACCTCGGGGCGGTGTCGTCGACCGCGATCCGCCGGCTGCTCGAAGCGGGCGACGTGGCTGAAGCCGCGGCCCTGCTCGGACACCCGTATTTCGTTCTCGGCACCGTGGCGCACGGGCGGAAGGTCGGCCGCACGCTGGGCTTCCCGACCGCCAACACGGCGCTCGACCCGTCCTGCCGCCTCAGGCACGGCATCTACGCCGTGCGGGTGACGCTCGCGGAGGGTGAGAGCTTCGGCGGCGTCGCGAGCTTCGGGCGCCGGCCCACGTTCGACGACGGCGCGCCGCTGCTCGAAACCATGCTGTTCGATTTCGAAGGCGACCTGTATGGCCGCACCATCGAGGTGACCTTCGTCGATTGGATCCGGGGCGAGGAGAAGTTCGACACCGTCGGAGCCCTGGTGACGCGCATGCAACGGGACGTCGCAGAGGCACGGGAACGGCTGGCCTCGCGGCGGTTACCCCCGCCACGCAGCCGCGCCGGCTTTCCATTCCCGCACGCGGCTGTTAGGGGACGCGCGTGACGTGGCGGGGGCGCGATCCTGGGTTTTCCGGCCGCCGCGGCACTTTGGGGGTGTCGCTCCGTGCGGGTTCGCGCGCAAGCTCCGTTCCGTAATCCGCTGGTTTTCCAATGAACGATATCGCCGATCTTCCCGCGCCCTCCGCCGGGGCCTCGACCGGGCACGACTATGCCGGGACGCTGTTCCTGCCGAAGACGGACTTCCCCATGCGGGCCGGCCTGCCCGCGAAGGAGCCCGAGCTTCTGGCGCGGTGGGAGCGGATCGGGCTCTACGGGCGGCTCAGGCGGGAAAGCGCGGGCCGCGAAAAATTCGTGCTGCACGACGGGCCGCCCTATGCCAACGGCCATATCCACATCGGGCACGCGCTGAACAAGATCCTGAAGGATCTCGTCACCAAGTCGCAGCAGATGCTCGGCCGCGATTCGAACTACGTGCCGGGCTGGGACTGTCACGGCCTGCCGATCGAGTGGAAGATCGAGGAGGAGTACCGCGCCAAGGGCCGCAACAAGGACGCGGTGCCGGTGGTCGAGTTCCGGCGGCAGTGCCGCGCCTTCGCCGAACACTGGCTCGACGTGCAGCGCGAGGAGTTCAAGCGGCTCGGCATCGTCGGCGACTGGTCGCACCCCTACACCACGATGGCGTTCGCCGCCGAGGCGCAGATCGCCCGCGAGATCATGGGCTTCGCGCGAAACGGCCTGCTCTATCGCGGCTCGAAGCCCGTGATGTGGAGCGTGGTGGAGAAGACCGCGCTGGCCGAGGCGGAGGTGGAGTACGAGGATTACACCAGCGACACGGTGTTCGTGGCGTTTCCATGCCAAACCGTCATTCGCGACGGGCAGGTGTACGATGCCCGCGCCTCCGCTTGGAACGCCCTCGCGTCCAGGCATCCGGTCGGAGACGGACTCGCTCCCACCTCGGTCGTGATCTGGACCACCACGCCGTGGACCATCCCCGGGAATCGGGCGATCGCGTTCTCGTCGCGCGTGGCATACGGCCTTTTTGAGGTGACCGGAGCCGCCGCGGACAACTGGGCCAAGCCGGGCGCCCGCTATGTCATGGCCGACACCTTGGCCGAGAGCGTCTTCAAGGCCGCGCGGGTCGACGCGTACCGACGGCTCGGCGACGTTCCTGCCGAAACGCTCTCCGTCGGCGTCTGCCGACACCCCCTCGCCGCCACCCTGCCCGGCTACGGCTTCTCCGTCCCCCTCCTCGCCGGCGACCACGTCACCGACGAGGCCGGCACCGGCTTCGTCCACACGGCGCCGGGCCACGGGCGCGAGGACTTCGATCTGTGGATGGCCTCCGGCCGGGCGCTCGCCGAGCGCGGCATCGACACCCGCATCCCCTACACGGTCGATGCCGACGGCGCCTTCACGGCCGATGCGCCGGGCTTCGAAGGCAAGCGCGTCCTCACCGACAAGGGTGCCAAGGGCGACGCCAACGAGGCCGTGATCGCGGCGCTGATCGCCTCGGGCAACCTCGTCGCGCGCGGAAAACTCAAGCACAGCTACCCGCACTCCTGGCGCTCGAAGAAACCCGTCATCTTCCGCAACACGCCGCAATGGTTCATCGCCATGGACCGGCCGTTCGTGCCCGAACAGGCGCGGGCGGGTGGGGCGCACCGGGCCGCGTCCGAATCGCTCCGCGACACCGCGTTGGACGCCATCGCGGCGACGCGGTGGGTGCCACCCGCCGGCCGGAACCGCATCACCGGCATGATCGCCAACCGCCCCGACTGGGTGGTGTCGCGCCAGCGCGCGTGGGGCGTGCCGATCGCGATCTTCGTGCGCGAGGATGCCGACGGCTCGGCCGAAATCCTGGTGGACGACGCCGTGAACGAACGCATCGTGGCGGCTTTCGAGCGCGAGGGCGCCGACGCCTGGTACGCGGAAGGCGCGCGCGCGCGCTTCCTCGGCGAGCGGGCCGGGGAGGACTGGCGCAAGGTCGACGACATCCTCGACGTATGGTTCGACTCGGGGTCGACCCACGCTTTCGTGCTCGATGACCCCGAGCATTTCCCGCAGTTCACGGAACTGCGCCGCGGGGTCGACGGCGGCCGCGACGAGGTCATGTACCTCGAAGGCTCCGATCAACATCGCGGCTGGTTCCATTCGTCGCTGCTCGAAAGCTGCGGCACGCGCGGGCGGGCGCCCTTCGACGTCGTGCTGACGCACGGTTTCACCCTCGACGAGGGCGGGCGCAAGATGTCGAAATCGCTCGGCAACGTGGTGGCGCCGCAGGACGTCATCGCGAAGAGCGGCGCCGACATCCTGCGCCTGTGGGTGGCGGGCACGGACTACGCCGACGACCAGCGGCTCGGCAAGACCATCCTCGACACGACCGCCGACACCTACCGCAAGCTGCGCAACACGCTGCGCTGGATGCTCGGCACCCTGAGCCATTTCGAGCCGGGGCGGGCCGTGGCCCTCGCCGACATGCCCGAACTGGAGCGCTTCGTCCTGCACCGTCTGGCCGAACTCGACCGCGTCGTTCGCGACGCCTATGCGGCGTTCGATTACACGCGGGTGGTGGCCGCGCTCGGCGCCTTCATGACGGGCGACCTGTCGGCGTTCTATTTCGACATCCGCAAGGACGCGCTCTACTGCGACCCGCCCTCGAGCGTCGCCCGCCGCGCGTCCCTCGCGGTCGTCGACGGCGCCTTCGACCGGCTCGCGATCTGGCTCGCGCCGATCCTCAGTTTCACGTGCGAGGAAGCCTGGCTGGCGCGCCGCCCGTCCGAGGACGGCTCCGTTCACCTGCGCACGTTCCCCGACACGCCCGCGGGCTGGCGCGACGACGCTCTGGCGGGCCGTTGGCGCGACATCCGCGCCGCGCGGCGCGTGGTCACGGGCGCCTTGGAGCGCGAACGCGCGGCCAAGCGCATCGGCTCCTCCTTGGAGGCCGCGCCGGTCGTCCACATGTCCGACCCCGCGCTGCACGCTCTGCTCGGCGGCATCGACTTCGCCGAGGTGTGCATCACCTCGGCGCTGACGCTCGTGGCGGGCGACGGACCTGCCGACGCCGTCCGCCTGCCGGACGTTCCGGGGGTCGCCGTCGTTCCGGCCCTCGCAAGAGGGCGGAAATGCGCCCGCTCCTGGAAGATCTCGCCCGCCGTCGGTTCCGACCCCGAGTTCCCCGACGTGACCCCGCGCGACGCCGAGGCCCTGCGCGAACTGCGCCGCGACGGCCGCTTGCCGTGGTGAGGGCGATCCGCGTCGGGCTCGCCGCCGCCGCCCTCGCCCTGGCGATCGACCAGGGCTCCAAGCTCTGGCTGCTGCACGTCTACGACCTTGCCCGCCGTCAGCCCGTGCGCCTCGCCCCCGTGCTCGACCTGATCCTCGCCTGGAACCGCGGCATCTCCTATTCGCTGTTCACATCGGGGGGCGAGGCCGGCCGCTACGCGCTGATCGCCGTCACGATCGTCGTCATCGCGCTCCTGCTGGCCTGGCTCGCGAAGGCCCGGCGGAGGGTAACGGTGCTGGCGATCGGGCTTTTGATCGGCGGGGCGCTCGGCAACCTCGTCGACAGGTTCCTGTATGGCGCCGTGATGGATTTCGTCTGGTTCCACCTCGGGCACTTTTCCTGGTATGTCTTCAACGCCGCCGATTGCGCTATCGTGGCGGGCGTCGCCCTCCTGCTGGTCGAGTGGGTGCTGCCGGAGGGGCCGCCGCGCGCCGCCAAAATGCCGTGATCGCAGCGGCATAGCTTGGGGTGGCGGGTCGCGGGGGCGGTCGGCGCTGGAGGCGTTCATGGTGGGGTCGTACGTCCGTTCGCGGGGCTTCTTGGCCGTCACGAGCGTCGCCGCGGGCCTGGCGGCGGGACCGGCGCGGGCGGCGGACGATGGTTACGCCAACGTGTTTTCGTCCGTCTTGGGCGCCGTTGGCGTGATATCGGTCGAGCGGTCGCCCGAGATCGAATATCGCGAACGCCCTCCGCTGGTGCTGCCTCCGGGAGCGCAATTGCCGAAGCCGGTGCCCGTCGGCGCGAAACGGACGGCCGCATGGCCCCAGGATCCGGATGTGGCGAAGCGGCGCAAGGCAGCCGAGGATGCCCGCGGGCCGTTGCAGGCGCTCGGCGCCGAGCGGAACGAGACCGTCACCAAGGCGGACCTGCTGAAGGGAAGGGATTCCGCGGCCGGCGGCGGCGGCGAGCCCGTTCTGCTCAACGACTGCGGCTCCGCCAACGCCAAGACGCGCCATTGCCTGGTCATGAGCCCCGACGAGCTCAAGCGGGAGGGCGAGGCGTTCGCCGCGGCGAACCCCGACAAGGACCTGACGCTGAAGGCGGGCGTGGAGCCGGAACGCAATTACCTGACGCAGCCGCCCAAGGGCTATATGGCGCCGACCCGGACCGTGAAGGCCACGGCCGAGGCTCCGCAGCCGAAGGTCGACGACGCGAACCCGATGTCGTTCCTGATCCCACACCCCAAAACCGACGAGTAAAACCGACGCGCCATCCTTGGCGAACCCCCATGCGCTCGGGAGAGGTCCGCGGCGAAGCCTGCCTCGACGCGATTGCCCGGCGGCGATACCGCGGTCGCCCGCTTTGACTTTCCGGCAAGAATTGTCGCATTGAAAACAGGAGCGTCGCCTGGGGCCGACGCCGTAGCCTGATCGGCGCCCACCTTCCAGCCCCCGATCGATCGTAAGACCCATCATGTCATCCGTCGACGCCGCCCACACCCGTGTCCCCCCGCGAGACCCGGGCCTCGATGTCACGTCGCCCCAGGCCGAGGGCCGCGGGGGCCCCCTGGTCAAGCACGGTCAGCTCGAGAATGGCCTCGAGATCGTGGTCATTCCGGACCATCGGGCCCCGGTGGTGACGCACATGATCTGGTATCGGAACGGATCGGCGGACGATCCGCTCGGAAAGTCGGGCATCGCGCATTTCCTCGAACACCTGATGTTCAAGGGCACGGCGACTCACCCCAAGGGCGAGTTCTCCGAAACCGTCGCGGAGCTTGGAGGTCAGGAAAACGCTTTTACGTCAAACGATTACACGGCCTACTTCCAGCGCGCCGCGAAGCAGCATCTCCCCACGCTGATGGCGTTCGAGGCGGATCGGATGACCGGCCTCGTCCTGACCGACGAAGTGGTCGATCCCGAGCGCGACGTGGTGCTCGAGGAACGCCGCATGCGCACGGACACCGACCCCTCGTCGCAATTGAGCGAGACCGTGCAATCCGCGCTGTTCATGCATCACCCGTACGGCAAGCCGATCATCGGCTGGAAACACGAAATCGAGACCCTCGGCCGTGAGGACGCCTTCGCCTATTATCGGCGCTTCTACACGCCGGCGAACGCCATCCTGGTCGTTGCCGGTGACGTCACCTTCGCCGAGGTCGAGAGTTTAGCGCGCGACACCTATGGCCGCATCGCCGCGGGGGAGAAGGCGCCGTCGCGGGTCCGCCCGCAGGAGCCCCCGCCGCGCGCGCATCGCCTCGTCACCCTGTCCGACCCCAAGGTCGAGCAGCCGAGCGTCCAGCGCGTGTACCTGGTGCCGTCTTACGCCACGGGCGGCGAGGACGCGGCCGCGCTCGAAGTCCTCGGGCATCACCTCGGCGGTGGCCAGACCAGTCTGCTGTACCGCTCTCTCGTGCTCGATCGGAAGCTCGCGGTCGCGGCCGGAGCCTATTATATGGGGACCTCGCTCGACGACACGCGTTTCTACGTCTGGGCCATGCCGGGCGAGGCGACCACGCTCGACGCGCTCGACGCCGCCTTGGGCGAGGTCATCGCCGCCGCCGCCCGGGAACTGCCCGACGCCGGCGACCTCGCGCGCGCCAAGACCCGCCTCGTCGCCGAAGCGGTCTATGCCCAGGACAGCCAGGCCACGCTCGCGCGTTGGTATGGCGCCGCGTTGACCACCGGCTTGACGGCCGAGATCGTGGCCCGCTGGCCCGACCGCATCGAGGCCGTGACGGCGGAGGCCGTGCGTTCGGTCGCGTCCCGGTGGCTCGAAAAGCGTCGTGCCGTAACGGGATTCCTGCTTCCCGAGCCGTCCGCCGACGGTGCCTAGCGGCCTCGGCCGCGCGCCCCTCATGTCCGCATCGCGTTCCTCCGGATCTCAGATGACCTTGCTCGCCGTCCCGCCGCCCACCTCCCGCGCCGCCACCGTCCAGAAGGTCCGCTCCCCCGGCGGGATCGAGGCTTGGCTCGTCGAGGATTACGCCGTACCGCTCGTCGCCTGCGATTTCGCCTTCATGGGCGGGTCGACGCAGGACAGCCCGGCGAAGGCCGGGACCATGGCGATGATGGCGGCCCTGCTCGACGAGGGCGCGGGACCGTTCGATTCGGAAGCCTTTCATCGTGCGCTCGACGACAAGGCGGTGGAGGTGTCGTTCGGCGCGGAACGCGACCACGTATCCGGTCGGGTGAAAACGTTGAGCCGTCACGTCGATGCGGCCTTCGACCTGCTCCGCCTCGCCATCACGGCGCCACGGTTCGAAGCGGACGCGATCGACCGGGTGCGCGGGCAGATGATCGCAAGTCTCAAACGCGAAGCCAAGGACCCGGACGCGCTGGCCAGCAAGGCCTGGCGCGAGGCCGCCTTTCCGGGCCACGCCTATGGCCTGCCCGTGGACGGTTCTTTCGAGTCGTTGCCGGAGCTGACCCGCGAGGACGTCGTCAAGGCGCACGCCGTAGCGCTCGTCCGGACCGACCTTAAGATCGCCGTGGTGGGGGCGATCGACGCCCGACGGGCGGCCTCCCTCCTCGACCTGACGTTCGGCGGGCTGCCCGAGGCGGGCGGAATCCTGCCGGTCGCCGACGTGGCCGTCGCTCCCGGCGGGCGTCCGACCGTCATCGATCTCGACATCCCGCAATCGACCATCCGGTTCGGCCTGAACGGCATCGCCCGCAAGGATCCCGACCACATGGCCGCGGTCGTCCTCAACCACATCCTCGGCGGCGGCGTGTTTTCCGCGCGCTTGTTCCGCGAGGTGCGGGAAAAGCGCGGGCTCGCCTATTCGGTCTATTCGCACCTGTCGACGTTCGACCATGCCGCGGTGTTCGGCGGCGGCACTTCGACCAAGAACGAGCGCGCGGTCGAATCGCTCGCCGTGATCGAGGACGAGATCGGCAAGCTCGCGGCGGACGGGCCGACCGTGGAGGAACTCGAAAAGGCGAAGAAGTTCCTGACCGGCTCCTACGCGCTGCGCTTCGACACCTCGCTCAAGATCGCGAGCCAACTCGTGTCCCTGCAGACGGAAGGGTTCGACGCGAGCCATCTCGACGCGCGCAACGGCCTGATCGAGGCCGTGACCCTCGGCGAGGCGCGCCGTGTTGCCGGACGGATGTTCGGCGCCGGTCCGTTACTCGTCACCGTCGTGGGCCGCCCCGTTGGGATGTGAGGCGGGCAGGCCGGGCGAAGGTTGCGCCGGACGAGCGTTCCGGCGAGCCGGATGCTTGGCATCCGGATCGGGGTGAGGATCGACGAGGACGCGATCCCCGATGCCTCTCGGGCTGCCCGCGGAACGCGCCCGAAACACCCACCGCCAGGCCGCAGGTAACGCGATCCGGTGGTCCCACCACGCCGTGGTCACACCACGCCGTGGTCCTTGAACCAGCCTTGCACGCGTCCCCAGGCGTCCTTGGCGGCGTCGGGCCGATAGCTCGGGCGGTAGTCGGCGAAGAAGCCGTGCGGCGTGTCGGGGTAGACGACGATCTGGCTCGTGCCGCCCGCCTGTTTCAGTTCGTCCTGCATCCGGGCGATCAGGTCGGGCGCGATGTTGTCGTCGTTGCCGCCGTAGAGCCCGAGCACCGGCACCTTGATGCGGCTGCCGAAATCGAGCGGGTTGCTGGGCTTGATCGGCGAGGCCGGCGACGCCGCGCCGCCGAGGATGCCGTAGAACGAGACGGCGGCCTTGAGCTGCGGATTATGGTCGGCGTAGAGCCAGATCATGCGGCCGCCCCAGCAGAAGCCGGTGGCACCGAGGCGTTCCCCGTCCGCCTGCCCCGTTCCCCTTGCGTACATGACCGCCGCGTCGAGGTCCGCCATCGCCTGGGCGTCCGGCACCTTGGGCACGATCTCGCCCAGGATCGTCTTGATGTCGGCCTTCGAAGGATCCCCCTGCCGGGCGAACAATTCCGGCGCGATGGCGAAATAGCCGAGCTTGGCGAAGCGGCGGCACACATCCTTGATGTGCTCGTGCACGCCGAAAATTTCCTCGATCACCAGCATGATCGGGAACGGGCCGCCGGCGGCCGGCATGGCGCGGTAGGCGGGGATGTCGACACTCGACACTCGCACCTTCACTTCCCCCGCGACAAGCCCGTCGGCGGGGGTGGTGACCACCTGCGCCATCACGGGGTGAGCCGCGAGCGCGAACCCGGCCCCGAGCCCCGCCAGCAGGAAGGCGCGGCGCGCTGGCGTGTGCCCGGGCTCGTCTTGCGACGGCGCGAGGGCGGGGACGGCCTTGTTCATATCGATCACAGCGGGCTCCTGGAACTAAGGACGCCCTTAAGCTACGACGACCCGGGGCACGGCCCAAATCCTTTTCCGGGCGGGGCGGCGGACACGCCGTCGCGCGCTGAAGGCGGAGGGCTCCGGGCTTCGGGCGATCCGTCCCGTTTGCCGGGATGGGCGCGCCCCGTGCGATTCCGAACCGCGGCGCCGCCCGCAACCCGGGCCTGAGCCGTGTCGTCTTTGCGCTTCTTCACCTTCCCCCTGATCTTCACGATCGTCGGCGTGGTCGGCGCAGGCTGCCTCGGCTACGCCGACGGCCGCACGATCGCGGCGGCCCTGTCCGGTGCCTTCGTGTGCGCGGTGCTGGGCTTGCTCGAAGTGTCGTTGTCGTTCGACAACGCCATCGTGAACGCCCGAATCCTGCAGACGATGGACCCGATCTGGCGTCGGCGGTTCCTGACCTGGGGCATCATCATCGCGGTGTTCGGCATGCGGGTCGTGTTCCCGCTCGCGATCGTGGCCTTCGCGGCCGGCATCGGCCCGCTGGAAGCCGTGCGTCTCGCGATTCGCGACCCTGAAACCTATGCCCGCGCCCTCTCGGGCGCGCACGTGTCCGTGTCGTCCTTCGGCGGCAGCTTCCTCTCCATGGTGGCGCTCCGATACTTTTTCGACGAGCACAAAACGGTGCACTGGATCGCCTCGCTCGAGCGACGCCTGGCCGGACTCGGCAGCATCGAGGGCGTGGAGATCGCCTCCGTCCTGCTGCTGACGCTCGGCGTATCCTATGCCCTGCCCGGCGCGGAAGCCCCCACGTTCCTGCGCGGGGCCATCTACGGCCTCGTCACCTTCGTGGCCGTGGAGGGAATCGGCCACCTGATGAATGCCGGCCGCGAGTCCATGAACGCGGTGCGCCGGACGGGAGCCACCACCTTCCTCTACCTCGAGGTGCTCGACGCCAGCTTCTCGTTCGACGCCGTGATCGGCGCTTTCGCGCTGTCGAAAAGCATCTTCATCATCGCCATCGGGCTCGGCATCGGGGCGAGCTTCGTCCGTGCGCTGACGGTCCTGATGGTCGAAGAGGGAACGCTCGCCCGCTACCGTTTCCTCGAACACGGGGCGTTCTACGCCATCCTGTCCCTCGCGCTGATCATGTTCGTTCAAACCTTCACTTGGGTCCCGGACCTCATCACCGGGGTGATCGGTGCGGCCTTCGTGGCGTTGGCGATCGTGTCCTCCATCCTGTGGAGCCGCCGTCACCCGGGCGCGGCGACGTAGGCCAGGGCGTGGAAGAAGCTGCCGGTGACCTGCCCGCGGCGACCGCCCGCCGCAGTGGGCTCGCCGCCATAGGCGTCGGTGACCTCCGCGAAGGCCGCGTCGCCGCCCGCCGCCGTCACGCTCGCGTAGTGGAACTCGTGTCCGCGCAGGCGCGTGCCGGCGGCTCCGAACCAGCCGTCCGCGAGGAGCCGCGCGTCGCGGTAGCCGAGGTGGAGCCGCCGTCGCGCGAAGCTCGTCTCGACTCCCAGCAGCCCGGCCATCGCGTGCACGGTCCCGGCGGCGTCGGTTAGGCTTCGCCCGAGCACCATGAAGCCCCCGCACTCGCCGTGGACGGGGCGCGACACCGCGAAACGGCGCAGTCCGTCCAGGAAGGTCGAGGCCGCGGCGAGCCGCCCGGCATGGAGTTCGGGATAGCCGCCGGGAAGCCAGCAACAATCGCAGGCGTCCGGGGGAGGCTCGTCGGCAAGCGGCGAGAAGAACGCGACGGTCGCGCCCGCGCCCCGCCAGCCATCCAGTATGTGCGCGTAAAGAAACGAGAAGGCGTCGTCGCGTGCCACCGCGATGCGGGCGCCGGGCGGACGGAGCGCGACGGCTCCCCCCGGTTCAGCCGCGCCCGCGGGGCGCGCCGCGGCGGCGCTACGCAGCCTCGGGAGGTCCACGTGGGCGCTCACGGCATCCGCGATGCGGTCGAGTCGCGCGTCGAGATCCGTCGTTTCCCCGGCCTGGACGAGCCCGAGGTGGCGTTCCGGCAAGGCGAGGTGCTCCGAGCGCGGCAGGCTGCCCAGCACGCTCAACCCCTGCGCTTCCACGGCGGCGCGCACGAGCCTGTCGTGGCGATCGCTGCCGACGCGGTTGAGGATCACGCCCGCGATCCGGAGGCGGGCGTCGTAGCCCGCGCAGCCCGTGAGCACCGCGGCGGCGGACTGCGCCTGCCCGCTGCAATCGTGAACGAGCACCACCGGCCAGCCGAGGAGCGCCGCGACGTCGGCCGACGACCCGCTCGCGCCCGCGGGCGCCGGAACGCCGTCGAAGAGGCCCATGGAGCCTTCGCAGATCAGGAGGTCGGCGTCGTCCACGGCGCGCCCGGCCAGATCCCGCACGAGATCCGGCGACATGGCCCAGGTGTCGAGGTTGTAGCCCGGCCGCCCCGTGACCGCCGCGTGGAACGCCGGGTCGATATAGTCCGGGCCGTTCTTGCGACCGACCACGCGGACGCCGTCGCGTCGGAACGCACGCATCAGACCGAGCGTCACGACGGTCTTGCCGCTGCCCGACCGCGCGGCCGCGATCATGAGGCCCGGCGGCATGCCGGCCCTCAAGGCGCCGCCCCCGGGGCGATCATGCCCGGGGCGAGCGTCAGCCGCAGCGCCGCGATCGGCCCGATGGCGATGACCGCCGGAGCCTTGAAGCCTTGCGCCGCGACATCGGCCTTGGCGCGGCCCAGCGTTGTGGACAGCACGCGCTGGCGGGGCGTGGTCGCATCGGCGACGATCGCCACCGGCGTGTCCGCCGCGAGCCCGCCCGCCATCAGGCCTTCGGCGATGGACTGCAGGTTCGTGATGCCCATGTAGACGATGAGCGGCAGGCCGGTGCGGGCGAGCGCGGGCCAGTCGCAGGCGGCGTCGCCCGGAGCCGTATGCCCGGTGGCGAGGATCACGGCGTGGTTGGTGTCGCGCGTCGTCGCCGGGATGCCCGCATAGGCGAGGCCGCCCAAGCCCGAGGTGATCCCGGGCAGGACTCGGAACCGCACGCCCGCCCGGGCCAGGGCTACGGCCTCCTCGCCGCCCCGGCCGAACACGAAGGGGTCGCCCCCCTTCAGGCGCAGGACGCGGCGGCCTTCGCGGGCCAGGGCGATCAGCCGTTCCGTGATGTCGCCCTGGTGGGGCGACGGCACGCCGCCGCGCTTGCCAGCGAACTCCCGCGTCGCGTCCTTGCGCGCGAATCCGAGGATGTCGTCGCCGACCAGCGCGTCGTATACGATCGCGTCGGCGTTGCGCAGCGCGTGCACGGCATGCAGCGTCAGCAGGCCGGGATCGCCCGGGCCGGCGCCGACGAGCCACACCGTGCCGCCCTCGAAGGCCGGCAGCGCGCCGGCATCCCCGAGTTGCGCGAGCGGGTCGGTCATATCGGGGGGCGCTTTCCCCTGGTCGCGTCGACGGCGCGACGGTACAGGATCGAGCGATGGACGCGCCCGCCGCACCCCAGGTTCTCCGCCGCGGTTGGACGACGGGCGCCTGCGCCACGGCGGCCGCCCGCGCGGCCTTCGAGGCGCTGCACACGGGAACGTTTCCCGATCCGGTCACGATCACCCTGCCGGGCGGTGTCCGCCCGGCCTTCGGCCTGGCGTGCGGCGAGACGGGAAACGGCTTCGCGCGCGCGGGGGTCGTGAAGGACGCCGGCGACGACCCGGACGTGACGCACGGCGCCTTGGTGATCGCGACCGTGGCCCCCGCGACGCCCGGCGCCGGCGTCGTTTTCCGCGCCGGTCCCGGCGTCGGCACCGTGACGCGGCCGGGCCTCGCGATCCCGCCGGGCGAGCCCGCCATAAACCCGGTGCCGCGCGCCATGATGCGCGCCGCGCTCGCCGAGGCGGCGGCGGCGCTCGGGCTCGCGGCCGACGCCGTCGTCGAGCTGTCGATCCCCGGCGGGGAGGCGCTGGCCCAGCGCACGCTCAACGGCCGGCTCGGCATCGTCGGCGGCCTGTCCATCCTCGGGACGACCGGCATCGTGGTGCCGTATTCCTGCGCGGCCTGGATCGACACCATCCACCGCGGCATCGACGTGGCGCGCGCGCTCGGCCTCGATCACGTCGCGGGTGCCACGGGCTCCACCTCCGAAGCGGCGGTGCAGCGGCTCCACGGGCTCTCGGATCCGGCGCTGATCGACATGGGCGACTTCGTCGGCGGCATGCTGAAGTACCTGCGTCGGCACCCGGTGCCGCGCGTCACGGTCGCGGGCGGCGTCGCCAAGATGACGAAGCTCGCGCAGGGGCTGCTCGACCTCCATTCCAAGCGGGGCGCCATCGACCTCGTCTGGCTCGGCGCCAAGGCGCGCATGGCGGGCGGCTCGGAGGATCTCGCGCAAGCGGTGCGGCGCGCGAACACGGCCGCGCAGGCCTTCGAGCTCGCGGGCTCGGCGGGAATCGCCCTCGCCGGGACGATCGCCGAGGACGCGCGCCGGACGGCGGCCTCGACCCTCGGGCGCAGCACGGGGCTGGAGGTGGCGGTGTTCGACCGGACCGGGGCGCTGCTCGCCCGCGCGGGCTGAGGCCGGACGGGGCCGAAGGTCAAGGTTCAACGCGCTCGCCCTCCGGCAATGGGCCGCGGAAGCGGCGGCGGTGATCGGCATCGTAAAGCGCGCTGTCGCGGAAATCGCGGGCCGCGAGCACCGGGCCGACGAGGATGATCGCGGTCCGCTCGATCGGGGATCGTGCCATCTGGGCGGCGATCGTGGCGAGCGTGCCGCGCACGACCCGCTCGTCGGGCCACGACGCGCGGGACACGACCGCGACCGCGCCGCCGGCGCCGTAGAAAGGGGTGAGGTCGGCCACCACCCGGTCGAGGGCGTGAATCGACAGGTGGATCGCGAGCGTCGCCCCCGACCGCGCGAACGTGGCCAGGGTCTCGTGCTCCGGCATGGCCGATGCCCGCCCCGCGGTCCGGGTGAGAACGAGCGACTGGCCGACCTCGGGCAAGGTGAGTTCGGCGCCGAGCGCCGCCGCCGCCGCCGCGAAGGACGGCACGCCGGGCGTGATCGTGACGGGGATGCCGAGCGCCTCGAGGCGGCGGAGCTGTTCCCCCATGGCGCTCCAGACCGACAGGTCGCCCGAATGCAGGCGCGCCACGTCGAATCCTTGCGCGTGCGCCGCGACGAACTCGGCCACGATGGCGTCGAGGTCGAGCGGCGCGGTGTCGACCACGCGTCCGCCCCGCGGGCAATGATCGAGGAGGGCGCGCGGCACGAGCGAACCGGCGAAAAGGCATACGGGACAACGCGCCAGGAGGTCGCGGCCCCGCACCGTGATGAGGTCGGGCGCGCCCGGGCCGGCGCCGATGAAATGGACGGTCATGGCAGTTCGGCCCTCGCCGCGAGCGCACAGGTGGCCCCACCCGAGGCGAGGCGCGACACCAGGAGGCGCGATCCGGGACCCGCCGCGGCGAGCGCCGCGGCTTCCGCCACGGACGGGATGCCGAGGCAGGCCGCAACCCTGCCGGACCGGATCGTGACGCGGTCGTCCGTTCCGGCGAGGGCGGTCTTCGGCAGGATCATCACGGCGAGTCCGAGCCGCGACGCGGCCTCGCGCAGGACCGGCCGGTCCTTTTCCGCGATCGTGACCAGCACGGCGTCCCGTCCGCCGCCGCCGGGCAGGCGCGCGAGCGCGTCCCGCACGATCGCCACCAGGGCGTCGGCCGAACAGGCCTTGCGGAAGCCGATCCCTATGGCGAGCGCGGGCATCATGGCTTGACGAGGGTCCATTGGCTGACGGGCATCGCGGGGCGCCAGCCATGGAAGGCGCCGACCGCGCCGGCGTGGGCCGTGGCGAGCGTGCCGAGATGGCCGCCAAGCCGCCTGTAGAGATCGAACAGGACCGTTTGCGTCTCGATCGTCACGGCGTTGACCACGAGCCGCCCGCCGGGACGCAGCGCTTCGAGGGCGCGCTCGACGACATCCTCGCCGGCACCGCCGCCCCCGACGAACACGGCGTCGGGCCTCGGCAGCCCCGCGCAGATGCCGGGCGCCGCGCCCTCGACCACCGCGAGGTTCGACAGGCCGAACGCGAGTCCGTTGCGGCGGATGCGTGCGGCCCGGTCGGCGCGGCGCTCGACCGCGAAGGCCCGGTTGGCCGCGTGCGCCAGCATCCATTCGATGGCGACCGATCCGGAACCCGCGCCGATATCCCACAGGACCTCGCCCGCCGCGGGCGCGAGGCGGGCCAGCGTCACGGCGCGGATGTCGGCCTTCGTGATCTGCCCGTCGTGCTCGAACAGGTCGTCGGGCCTGCCCGGCACGAGCGAGCGCGCCGCCCTGGGGCTATCCGGCCCCTCGACGGCCATGCAGAGCGTGTTGAGGCGCTTCACGTCCGTAAGGTCGAAGCCCGCGGCCAGGGTGGTCCGCAGCCGCTCGCGGGGGCCGCCCATCGCCTCGCACACCGTCAGGCGCGAACGGCCGAACCCGCGCGCCCTCAGGAGCGCCGCCACCTCGGCCGGCGTGTCCGCGTCCGCGCTCAGGGCCATGACGCGGGCGCCGTCGCGCAAGCTCGGCAGAAGCGTTTCCAGGGGTCTTCCGCAGAGCGAGACGAGCGCGCAATCCGCGAGCGCCCACCCGAGCCGGGACGCGGCCAGGCTGAAGGCCGACGGCTGGGGAAAACAGGTCATCTCGACCGCCGGCACGTGGCGGGCCAGGGTCGCGCCGATGCCGAACATGAAAGGGTCGCCGCTGGCCAGCACGCAAACCGGCCCGGGGCGCCGGGCCAGGAGCCCCGGGAACGTATCCTCGATCGGCGAGCGCCAAAGGAGAGTCTCCGCCGCGACCGGGCCGGCGAGGGCCAGGTGGCGCCGGCCGCCGACGACGAGGATGGCTTGCGCGAGCGCCCGGCGCGCCGCATGGATGAGACCCTCGAGGCCGTCCTCGCCGATGCCGACCAGCGTGAGCCAGGGTCGGGCGGTTTCTCCCGCGGGTCCGTCGGCGACGGCGGTCACCCTCCACCCCCGGCGGGCCGATGCGCGTCCTGATCCTCGGCGGAACCACGGAGGCCTCGGCCCTGGCGAAGGCCCTCGCGGGGCGGCGCGACCTGGCGCCACTGTTGTCGCTCGCGGGGCGCACAAGCCATCCGGCGCCGACGCCGATCCCAGTCCGCACGGGCGGGTTCGGCGGCGTCGACGGTCTCGCGCGCTTCCTCGCGCAAGAGCGCATCGCCGTCGTGATGGACGCCACCCACCCGTTCGCGGCGCGCATGTCGGCCCATGCGGCCGCAGCCTGCGCTTCGGCGGGGGTACCCCTCGCCGTCTTCACGCGCCCCGCGTGGCGGCCGGATGCCGGCGACGACTGGCGAAGCGTCGGCACGCTCGAAGATGCCGCCGCGGCGCTCGGCCCCGAGCCCGCCCGCGTGTTCCTGACCACGGGACGGCTCGGCCTGGCCGCGTTCCGGTCGGCCCCGCAGCATCGCTACCTCGTACGCACCATAGACCCGCCGGCCCCGGCCGACATGCCGCCCGATTGCCGCGTGATCCTCGCGCGCGGCCCCTTCGACGCGGCCTCCGAAACCGCCCTGATGCGTGCCGAACGCGTCGACGTGCTCGTCACCAAGAACAGCGGCGGCGCGGCGGGCGCGGGCAAGCTCGCGTCCGCCCGATGCCTCGGTTTGCCGGTGGTGATGGTCGAGCGTCCGCCCGATTCGGGCCGCCGCGAGGCGTTCGACACCCTCGTTGCCGTCCTCGGCTGGATCGAAACTCATCGCTCGGCCCCGTAGGTGCGCGGCGTCACCATCCAGCGCCGGCCGTCGTGGCCGTCGACATAGCGTGTTTCGCTCGAGCCGATCAGCACAAGCGTGGCCATGTCGGCCGAGCGCGCGTCCGCCTGCCCCAGCGTCGTCAGGCGGATGCGCTCGTCGGGCCGGCCGACGGCGTGCGCGAAGGCGACCGGAGTCGACCCCGACTTGCGGGCAAGCAGGTGGGCGAACGCCTGGCCGAGCTGGTCCGGTCGCGCGCGCGACGCCGGATTATAGAGCGCGATCACGAAATCGCCGTCGGCGGCGGCGCCGAGCCGCCGCAGCACGACGGCCCAGGGCTTCAGGTTGTCCGAGAGCGAAAGCGCGCAAAAATCGTGGCCGAGCGGGGCGCCGAGCCGGGCCGCGGCGGCCTGCATGGCCGTGACCCCGGGCAGGATGTCGATCGTCACCCGTCGGAAGGCCGGCTCCGCCTCGAGCGCTTCGAACACGGCCGACGCCATCGCGAAGACGCCAGGGTCGCCGCCCGACACGACCGCGACGTCGCGACCTCGCAAGGCGAGCGCGAAGGCGTGGCGCGCTCGCTCGAGCTCCGCCCGGTTGTCGGTCGGGTGCCGCACGACACCGGTGCGCTCGGGCACCCGCGCGAGGTAGGGCGCGTAGCCGACGAGGTCCGTGGCCCGCGCCAGCGCGTCCGCCGCTTCGGGCGTCAACCACGCGGCGGGCCCCGGCCCCAGGCCGACGACCGTGAGGGAGCCGCCCCTGTTTGCCGTTCGGTCGGAGCTAAACATCGGGCGACGACGCGCCTGTCCGCCCCGATCGGGGGCGGGAGGCCGGCAGGGCTCCTCGCCAGCTCACGGGCGGCGCCCGCGGCCGGGCACGAGCACGATGGCGAAGTATGGCGCGTCGTCATCCGTCTTGTCGCGCAGCCGGGTCACCACCTCGTCCGCCATGGTGCCGCGCTCGACGTAGATGGCCCGGTCGAGCAGGCCGGCGGCGGCCAGCGCGGCGCGAACCTTGGGCAGGTTATGGCCGAGCTTCATGATCACGGCCGCGTCGCAGCCCTGCAGCCGGTCACGCAGGATGCCGGCATCGAGCGTGCCGGGCAGCACGGTCAGCACGTCGTCGCCCCAGGTCATGGGCTCGCCCGCGGCCGTCCAGCACCCCGACATGCCCGTCACCCCCGGCACGACGGTGACGGCGAACCGGCCCCGCAGGCGGATATGGAGGTGCATGAAGGAACCGTAGAACAGCGGGTCGCCTTCGCAGAGCAGCGCCACGTCGCGCCCCGCCGAAAGGTGCGCGGCCAGGCGATCGGCCGCTTCGGCGTAGAAGCAGGCGAGGGCGGACCCATAGTCCGGATGATCGAAGGGGATCTCGGTCGTGACGGGGTACGACAGCGGCACGTGTCGCCGCCCTGGCGGCAGCCAGCGTTCGGCGATGGCGCGTGCGATGCCGCAGCGCCCCTCCTTGGCGAACCAGGCGATCACCGGCGCGCGTTCGAGCAGCCGGACCGCCTTCACGGTCAGCAGGTCCGGGTCGCCCGGGCCGAGGCCGATGCCGTACAGCCGGCCCGAGGGGTGCTCCGCGCTCACTCCTCGTCGCTCGCCAGCGCGTTGACCGAGGCCGCCGCCATCGCGCTGCCGCCCCTGCGGCCGCGGACCACGAGGGCCGGCACGCGCCCGAAGGCCAGCAGGGCCTCCTTCGATTCGGCCGCGCCGACGAAGCCGACCGGCATGCCGATCACGGCGGCCGGCATGGGCGCCCCCCGCGCCAGCAGTTCGAGGAGGTGGAACAGGGCGGTCGGCGCGTTGCCGATGGCCACCACGGCGCCTTCGAGCCGCTCGCGCCAGAGTTCGACCGCCGCCGCGGTGCGGGTCGTGCCGAGCCGGGCCGCCAGGGCGGGCACGGCCGGGTCGTGCAGCGTGCAGACGACCGCGTTGCCGGCGGGAAGGCGCCGGCGCGTCACGCCGTCGGCCACCATGCGGGCGTCGCAAAGAACAGGGGCTCCGTTGGCGAGAGCCGCGCGCGCCGCCGCCACCGCGCCGGGAGAGAAAGCGATATCGGCCGCCGCCTCGACCAGGCCGCAGGCGTGGACGATGCGCACGGCCACGCGCTCCTCGTCCGCATCGAACCGCGCGAGATCGGCTTCCGCCCGGATGATCGCGAACGAGCGGCGATAAATGTCCGCCCCGTCCCGGATGTAATCGTAGCCGCTCACGGAGGCGCTCCCGGGCCGCCCGGAGCGGCGCGCCAAAGCGCGGCATCGATGTCGAGAGCGTGGGCGAGGGGCGCGGCCGAGGCGCGGCCGTCCACGACGAGGTCGTAGCGCCCGTCCCGCCCGACGAGGGTGATGGGCGCCGCACCTTCGTGCGCGCAGCCCTTGGCGCAGCCCGACACATGGACCGCGAGGCCCCGTCCTCCCGTCCGAAGGCGCGCCGCGACACGCGCCGCGTGTTCGAGCACCGGGGTCGAGGCGCGATGGCACCCGGGCGCCCCCACGCAGGCCGCGACCCTGAGCCGAGGATCGTCCGCGGCGACGATGAAGCCGGCGCCGGCCGCGCCGTCGGCGAGGCGGGCCGCCAGGGTGGGATCCGGGAGGGGGACGAGGAGCGCACGGGACGGCGCTACCCGCAGTTCGACCGCGCCGCAACCCGCGGCCGCTTCGGCCAAGGCGAGGAGCTGGCGGGCGTCGAGCCGTCCGAACCGGGCCGCGCAGGCGACGACGGCCAGGGCGCCGAAGCGAAAGGTTCCGGCGACGACCTCTGGCGCTTGCGCCTCCACGGTATCGGGCGAGGACCGTGCCACGATTCCGGCCCGCCCGAAAACGGCTGCCGCGCCGGCGCGTTCGACGAGGTCCCTCATCCGGCGCAGATCGGGGTTCCGGTCGCGAGCGCTGAGGAAAACGCCCGCGAGGGCCGCCGCCACCGCGCATACGTCGTCCGCCGCGCAGGACGCCGCTGTTCGCTCGTCGCCACCAAGCGTCACGCGGAACCGTCCCTCCCGGCGAATGAACGGGGGGACCGGCCCTAGCCTCGAACGGGGCACCAGGGGACCTGTCGCGGAAGGGTTGACGGCCCGCGGCCCGGGGGAGGTCTCGGCCCGCTTGCCCTGTCGGTGTGCCGCGAAGCGGATATCGGCCGATACGTCACCCAGGCTCGCACAGCCGCCGTCGTCGATCACGAAGCCGAACTTGGCCGGCAGGCGGCGAAACGCCGGCGCGCCGGCGAGCGCCGATGCCAGCGCCGCCACGCCGGGGCCTACGTCGAACACGTCGGCATCGAGCCCCGCGACCGGGCTCGACACGAGGTTGCGCGCCGCCTCGGCTTCCGCGTCCGCGTCGACGAGGTCGAGTCGCGCCAGCACGCCGACGAGCGGCCCATGGGTCGAGCCCGCCACGCCCCGGATCTGCACGTTGGCCCGTCCCGTGATGTCGAGCGCGCCGTTGCCGAAGCGGAGCGCAGCGTCGGCCAGGCCCCGAGCTTGGGCGAGGGTGAGCGTCGCGCCGCGCGGCTTCACCCGCACGATCAGCCCGTCGCCGCTCGCCATGGGGCGCAGCGCCCCCGGGCACCATCCGACGCGGACCGGCGCGGGGGCGTTCAAGCGCCCTCCTCATCATCGGCCAGGATGGCGGCCGTGGAATTGCGCCGCGAGTCCCAGAAACCCCGCGCCGCGGCCTCTCGGAACCGCCCCGCGATGGCGCGCGCGGCGCCGGGATTGTGCGCGCGGAGAAAGGCGCGGACGGCCTCGTCGCCGAGCGTGGCGTCGAACAGGAGGTCGAAATGCCGCCCCGGCACGGCGTCGGTGGTCGCCGCGAAGGCGAACAGCGCGTCGACGGTTTCCGCGATTTCGGCCGCGCCCCGGTGCCCGTGCCGCATCATGCCCGCGAGCCAGCGCGGGTTCGTGGCGCGGGCGCGAAGCACGCGCGCGATCTCTTCGGACAGGGCGCGGATCGCGGGCGCGCCGTCAGGGCGGGTCGCGTCGCCATGGTAGAGCGCGGGGGTGCCGCCGAGCAGCGCCGCCGCCGCCGAAAACCCGCCCTCGTGTTCGGCGAAGATGTCGGATTGCAGAAGATCCGTGTCCGGCAGATCCTGCATGTGGAGGTAAGCCTGGGCCTCCCTCACCCGAGCCGCGAAGGCCTCGGGCGCGGGCGTTCCCTCGCTCGCCGAGACGCCGTAGACGTGCGAGGACGCCGCGAGATAGCTCCGGGCGAGATCGTCGCGATCGCGCCAGTCGCCGCCGGCGAGGCTCCGCGCGAAGCCTACCCCGTAATGGTTCGGGGCGGCGCCGAAGACCCGCTGGAACCCCGCCCCCGCCCCGGCGGCGCGGCGCGCTTCGGCGAGCGGGTTGGCCTCGTCGTCCTCCTCGAGCGCCGCGACCGCGCGCGCCGCGGCGTCGAACAGCGCGACCTGGTCGGGAAACACGTCGCGGAACAGGCCCGACACGCGCAGCGTCGCGTCGACGCGCGGCCGGTCGAGTTTGGCCGCCGGGACGATGTCGAAACCGTTGACGCGGGTCGACCCGTGATCCCAGCGCGGCCGCACGCCGATCAGCGCCAGCGCGTGCGCGAAATCCTCGCCGCCGGTGCGCATGGTGGCGCTGCCCCAGAGATCGAGCACGACGCGGCGCGGCCATTCGCCGTGATCCTGCGCGTAGCGCGCTAGGAACTCGGCCGCCGCACGGGTCCCGACCTCGCACGCCGTGCGGGTCGGGATCGCCCTCGGGTCGGCCGTGAACAGGTTGCGCCCGGTCGGCAGCACGTCGAGGCGCCCGCGCCCGGGCGAGCCGGCGGGGCCGGGGGGCACGAAACGCCCGTCGAGTGCCGCGACGAGCCCGGCGCGTTCGGCTTCGCCGCAGCGAGCCCGGAGCGCCGCTTCTTCGGCGGCCTCTCCCTTCTCCCGCTGGTGGGAGAAGGTGCCATCCGCGTCGTCGATCGAGGGAAGCGCCGATCGCAACTCCGCCTCATATGCCCCGAACACGTGCAGGCCGTCGCCGATCCGCGCTCCCTTGAGGTCGCAGAGCCACGCGTCGAGCCGCACCAGGGCGGCAGCCGGATCGTCGCCGTCGGCGAGGCCGCAATCGGCGGCGAGACCTCCCGCGCGCGCCCGGTCGAGGATCGCGGCGGCGAGCAGGCGCTCGCGTCGGGGGTCGAGCCCCTCGGCCTGCGCGTACTCGTCGAACAGCGCCTCGAGTTCGGCGGCGGCACCATGCGACCCGGCCGCGACCAGCGGCGGGGTCAGGTGCCCGACCGTCACGGCCGCGATGCGGCGCTTCGCCTGCGCGGCCTCTCCGGGGTCGTTGACGATGAACGGATAGATCACCGGCACGGGGCCGAGCACGGCCTCGGGCGCGCAAGCCTCGCCGAGCGCCACGGCCTTGCCGGGCAGCCACTCGAGCGTGCCATGGGTGCCGAGGTGGATCATGGCGTCGATCCGTTCCACCTCGCGCAGCCAGAGATAGAAAGCGACGAAACCGTGGCAGGGCAGCAGCGCCGCGTCGTGATAGTCGGCGCGGCGGTCGGTGCCCCGCCCGCGATCGGGCTGGACCGCCATCACCATCTTGCCCGCGCGAACCAGACGGAAGCGGAAGCTGCCGTCCTCGACCGCCGCGTCCGCTTCCGGCGCCCCCCACGCGGCCTCGACCGACGCGACGAAGGCGCGCGGCATGCGCGTCAGCGCCCGGCAATAATCCGCGACGCCCATCACCGCCGTCGCGGCGCCCGCCGTTAGCGCCCCCATCAGGTCCGCCCCCGCCGGCAGGGGGGCCACGTCGAAACCTTCCCCCGCCAGGTGCCGGGCGATGGCGGCGAGGCTCCCGGGCGTGTCGAGCCCGACGGCATAACCGGCGCGCCCGCCCTTGCCGGGATAATCGGACAGGACGCAGGCGAGACGGCGCTCAGGCCGGGGCCGCTTGCGCAGGCGTGCCCAGGCGAGCGCGAGGTCGGCGGCGTGCGCGATCCGCGACGGCTCCGGCCGGTGTGAAACGGTGGCGAATTCGAGTGCGTCGTGGCGCGGTCCCTCGCCCTTGAACGAGATCGCACCGGCGAGGATGCGGCCGTCGACCTCGGGCAGGACGACGTTCATCGCGAGGTCGGCCGCCCCGCAACCGCGGCTCGAGGCCTCCCACGCGTCGCGCGTCGCGCCCGACAGCATGACCTGCAAGACGGGTGCGTCGGCCGCGTCGATCACCGTGCGGCCTTCCACGCCCCGCGCCGAGAAAGCCGTCGTGTTCAGCACGATGTCGGGCGGATCGGCCGCCAGGAGAGCGCCCAGCGCGGTGGCCGCCGCGGCATCCTTCAGGCTCGTGACGAAGACGGCGGACACCCGCGCGCCCCGATCGCGCAGCGCGTCGGCGAGCGCCTCGATCGGCGCCGTATCGGCCGCGAACAGCGCGGAGCGGTAGAACACGACGAGCGCGTGCGGCGCCTCGGCGCGGGCGGGACGGCACAACGGGCGGTGCAGCCCCGACGGGGGCACGGGCCGCGGCTCGGCCCAGGCCGTGTCGCGCCCGAGCCGGGACGCCGCGAAGCGGAGCGCGTCGGCGACGTTGTCCGGGCCGCCCTCCCGGAACCATGCCCACAGCCGCAGGAGATCCCCTTCCGCCAGCGTCGAGAGCGCGTCGAGGCGGGGATCGGCGCGGTCGCAGCCCGGCACGATCGCGAGATCGAAGCCGATGCGCCGGGCCGCGGCCGCCAGCTCCTCGGCACCGTAGCGCCAATAATCGAGCCCGCCGAGCAGCCGCACAAGCACGAATCGGGCCTTCGCGGCGACCTTCCCGACATAGAGATCGACGGAGAACGGGTGCTTCAGGCGGGCGAGGTTCGCCAAACGCAGACTCGGCAGGCCGGGGTTCGCGCCGTGCGCCGCCGCCAACGCGGACAGGTCCCCATCGGAAAAGGACAGCGCCACGATGTCGGCCGGCGTGTGGCCGAGGTCGATGGCGGCAGCCTCTTCGTCGAGCGAGCGTCCGAGGACGGGGAGCAGGTGCACGGCGCCTCAGGCCCCGAGGTCGGCCGCGACCGCCGCGCGGTCGAGCCCCTTTTCGCCGATGACCACGAGTTTGCCCGCCCGCGCCTCGCCCGGCGCCCAGGCGCGGTCGTAGCCGTGGCGAAAGCGGGCGCCGACGCCCTGCACCAGCAGCCGCATGGGCTTGTTCGCGACGGCGAGGAACCCCTTCATGCGCAGCACGTCGTGCCGGGCCGCGACCTCGCCGAGGCGGGCGACGAAAAGGGCGGAGTCGGTCAGCGTCGGCACGTCGAGGACGAAACTGTCGAAGTCGTCGTGGTCGTGGCCGTCCTCCCCGTCGTGGTGGGAGGGACGGCCGTCGAGGTCATCCTCGGCCGCCGCCCCGATGCCGAGCAGCACGGAGGGGTCGATGCGCCCTTCGGTCGTCGACACGACCTTGACGGCGCGCGGCACCTTCCCGGCGATGGCGGCCCTGACGCGCGCGAGCGCGTCCGGGCCGAGCAGGTCCGCCTTGTTCAGCACGACGAGGTCGGCGCACAGGAGCTGGTCCTCGTAGACCTCTTCCAGCGGATTGTCGTGATCCACGGACCCGTCGGCCCGGCGCTGGGCCGCCAGCCGCGCGGGGTCGTCCGCGAAGCGCCCATCGGCGACGGCCGCGCCGTCCACCACCGCCACCACCCCGTCGACGGTCACGCGGGCACGGATCGCGGGCCAGTCGAACGCCTTGACGAGCGGCTTCGGCAGCGCGAGCCCGGAAGTCTCGACGACGATGTGGTCCGGCCGGGGCACCCGGCTCAGCAAGGCCTCGATGGCGGGGATGAAGTCGTCCGCCACCGTGCAGCACAGGCAGCCGTTCGAAAGCTCGACGATGTTCTCGTCGGGGCACGACTCGATCCCGCAGGAGCGCAGGATGTCGCCGTCGACGCCGACATCGCCGAACTCGTTGACGACGAGCGCCAGACGCCGGCCGCGCGCGTGTTCGAGGAGGTGGCGGATCAGCGTGGTCTTGCCGGCACCGAGGAAGCCCGTGACGACCGTGACCGGAACCTTGGCGAGCGCGTTCATGCCGCCCTCACGCGAACCGCGGACGCCCCCGGCGCCGGCGGGACGCGGACGACGACGCCCTTCTTGATCGCATCCGGCCGCAGCTTCCAGGGGATCAGCCCGTCCGGCGCTTCGGCGTAGAGGCGCGCCGCCGCCAGCAGGGCGGGCGCGCCGATGTCCGGCGTGAAATCCCCGTAGACGTAGGTCCACTTGCCGGGCGCCGTGAAGCCCACCGTGCACGGCCGCTTGCAAACGCTCAGGCATTCGACCGGGACGACGGCGAACTCGGGATCGGCGGCCCCGACGAGGACGTCGAACAGGCGGCGCCCGGCGCGCTCGGCCCCGGCGGGCTCACCCTCCGCCCGGCAGGTCACGCATACCAGGATCGTCGTCGGCTCGCGCGACGTTCCGCTCTGCTGATCCGCCATGCCCACACCTCCCGCGCGCCGGACGCGCCATGTTCGAGGTGCGAGCGTCCGAACGGCGCGGGCGCCGCTCGGATGCCGGGAGCCGCCCCTCCGCTCCGCGCGGCTGAACGAAACTCGACAGCGACCGGAGCACCCCGCCCGGCGCGCGCAAACGTTTCGACGGCTCCCGCGAGGCGCGGGGTGGCGCCGATGCACGGCAGGTCTCCTGACTCGCGGATGTAGACGCTTCGCGCCGCCTTCCCGGATGCCGCGCGGCGCGCGACAGGCCCAGTGGCATCGGGGCGCGGAAGCTTTCCGCTCACAGTTGCGGGGGCAGTTGCGGCATGCCGGACGCGCGTCGTCCGCCGCATTCCCTTTTCACCCCGTTGCCGGGGACCGTACCCGCAATCCTTAGGGTCGGGCCGCGCGAGGTGTCAATGTCGCCGACCGCTCGCATGGGTCCCTAGGCCCGCAGCGCGCGCTTCACCGCGCGCCCCAGTCGCCAGGCGAGGCCCGGCGATGCGCGCGCGTTGCTGGCGGGCGCCCGCATGGCGGCCACCGCCCGCAGCGCCGCGTCGGCGTCTTGGCCCCGGGGGTCGCGCGTCCTTTGCAGCGCGACGACGTCGTTGACCCCATGCCACACGCCCTCCCCGATCAGCACGGCGCGCGCGTGGGGCAGCGACTCGGCGAGCCGGCTGAGCCAGGACGGTTTGGTCAGCGAGACGCCGTAGCCCCGCTCGCCCGGGTAGTCGGCGTAACCGAACCCGGACGCCTCGTAATCCCTCTTGATGATCGCCCAGGCCTCGGCCGACGCGATGTAGCGCGATTCCGTTTCGCCGCCGTGGTCGAGACCGATCCGCCCCGACGTGCTCATCACCAGCAGGCCGCCCGGCCGCGTCCAGCCGAGCAGCCGGTCGATGAGTCGGGCGCAGTTTTCGGGGGACAGATGCGTCAGCACCGAGCCTACCCAGATCAAGTCGTAGGCGGCCGGCGCCGTCAGCGCCGCGACATCGGTCCCGGACACCCATGCTTCCGCCCCGAATCGCGTTCGACAGAACGCGACGTCGGCCGGACGCAGGTCGCAGGCGCCGAGCGCGCTGCTCGGGAAGGCGGCCCTGAGCCAGCGCGTCACCCGGCCCGCGCCGGCGCCGAAATCGAGCACGCTGGCCGGATCGGGTGCCTCGGCCATGTGCAGCGCGGCGAGGACGACGCCGAGCGCGGAAGCGCCGCATTGCAAGTAGGATGCGTCGTCACCCGCGTCGTGCATGCGGTCGTCGTCCGCGAGCGCCAGATCGACCGACGCGAGCAGGGGGCGGGCCGCGGCCGGAAGGTCGAGGTCTGCCGGGATCTCGAGGCGCTTGGGCATGGACATTCACCGCTTGACGTCTTTCCATTGTCACCGGTTTCGGCGTACCACAATCCCGCGCGGATGTTCGTCCGCCCGCGTCGATCGGAGCGTTCCATGCGCAGGTTCGTCCTTGCTCTCGCGGTGGCGTTCGCGGCCACGGGCTCGCTCGCCGGACGGGCGGAGACGACCGGCCCGCAGGCAGCCCCGCCCGGCGGTCCGCAGGCCGCGCCGACGCCGAAAAGTTTCGTGAGACCGGGCCTCGACAGCGACGCCGTGCAGGCCAAGGCCGCGATCCGCAAGCAGTACGCCGAGCGCGCCAAGGGTCGCGCGGCCGACCAGCTGTTCACGAAGGGCGTCCGCGAGTTCAAGGACCCGGAGACGGCGATCGAGGATCTCGGCGGGGCGATCGCGGCGGGGCGCGACGACGCCGCCGTCTGGCTCGGTTTCGCTTCGGCCGCCGACGGGACGGCGGACAAGCTGAGCGGCGACGACGACGCCGACCGGAAGACCAAGCTCACGACCTGGGCGCCCGCAGCCGCCTACATGAGCTACCAACGGGCCACGACGAAGCGGGACGAAGCCGCCGCGCTGAGCGTGCTCGGGGGCCTTTACGCCAAGCGGGAAGACTGGCGGCCGGCGCTCGACACCTATCTCGCGAGTCTCAAGGCCGGCAACGACGCCGCGGTGCGCGACACCTACGACAAGCTCAGGGAAGAGCACGGCTTCAAGATCAGCGACTACAAGGTCGACAGCGACTCGGCGGCGCCGCGCGTGTGCTTCCAGTTTTCGGAGGCGCTGGCCGGCGGACGCACCGACCTCGCGAGCTTCGTCGCCGTCCGCGGCATGCCCAACGCTGCGGTGTCGGCCGAAGATCAGCAGCTTTGCGTCGAGGGGCTGAGTCACGGCGCCCGCTACGCGATCACGGTCCGCGAGGGCCTCCCCTCGAAGGTCGAGGAAACCCTTCTCAAGTCGGCGGACTACGACATCTTCGTGCGCGACCGCGCGCCGCAGGTGCACTTCCTCGGCAAGAGCTACGTGCTGCCGCGGGTCGGACCCGAGGGCCTGCCGGTGGTGTCGGTCAATACCGCGAAGGTCGACGTGACCGTTCTGCGGATCGGCGACCGCGGCCTCGCCCCCACGGTGCGGGCCGAAGGGTTCCTCGACCAGCTTTACGCGTACCGGTTCAAGGCGATCGCCAACGACGAGGGCGCCAAGGTGTGGACCGGGACGCTCGACGTCGAGCAGCGCCTGAACGAGGACGTGACGACGGCCTTTCCCGTCCTCAAGGCCACCGGGCCGCTGCAGCCGGGCGTCTATCTGCTGCGCGCCGCGCCGCACGCCGACGCCGCCAAGACCGACGATTCCGACGAGCAGTCGGCGACGCAATGGTTCGTCGTGTCCGACCTTGGATTGACGGCTTTGTCGGGCGAGGACGGGGTCACGGCCGTGGTCCGCTCCCTCGCCACCGCGGCGCCCCTGGGCGGGGTGGAACTGCGGCTCGTCGCCCGCAACAACGAGGTGCTCGCCGCCAAGCGGACCGACGGGACCGGGACCGTCCGCTTCGACCCCGGGCTGAGCCGCGGCACGGGCGGCGACGCGCCGGAACTGCTGGTCGGCTCTACCGACGCCGGCGACTACAATTTCCTCGACGTGTCGCAGACGCCCTTCGACCTCACCGATCGCGGGGTCAAGGGGCGGCCCGCCCCGAAAGGGCTCGACGCTTTCGTGTACGCCGAACGGGGCGTCTACCGTTCGGGGGAAACCGTGTTCCTCACGGCGCTCCTCCGCGACGCGGCGGGACGCGCCGCGGCCGGCGTGCCGATCACGCTCGTGGTGCAGCGCCCGGATGGGGTCGAGGACAGGCGCGCGGTCCTCGCCGATGGCGGCCTCGGAGGCCACGTCCTCACGCTGCCGCTGCTCGCCGGCGCCGCGACGGGGACATGGCGCGTGCAGGCCTACGCCGACGCCAAGGGCGACCCCATCGGCGACACGAGTTTCCTCGTCGAGGATTACCTGCCGGAGCGCCTGAGCTTCGAGCTGAAGCCGCAGCAGGCGACGCTGCGGCCCGGAGAGGCCGCGAAGGTCGCGACCGCCACCCGCTTCCTTTACGGGGCGCCTGGCAAGAACCTCGAGATCACCGGCGAGGCGGTGGTCGAGGCCGCCGGGAAGCCCGCGTGGCCCGCGCTCGTGGGTTACGAAACCGGCCTGACGGACGAAGCGCTCGAAACGGCGACGCTCGCCCTGACGGAACCGGTGAAAACCGACGACGAGGGCCGCGCGACGGTCTCGGTCCCCATTCCCGTGGTCGTGGCGACGCGTCCGACCGAGGCGAAGCTGATCCTGCGGGTGGGGGAACCCGGCGGCCGCGCGGTCGAGCGCACCGCGACGGTGCCGCTGCAGCCCCGGACCGCGTTGATCGGCGTGAAGAAGGTGTTCACCGCGATCGAGGAAGGCGGCACCGCGCGGTTCGACGTGGTCGTGGTCGGGCCGGACGGGGCGCGGGTCTCGCGCCGCGGCCTGCACTGGTCGCTTTACCGGCTCACCAACGACTACCAGTTCTATAACAATGGCGGTCACTGGACCTATGAGCGCGTGAAGGCCTCGAGGCGGATCGCGGCCGGCTCGCTCGACGCCAACGCCGCCGACCCGGCGGCGATCGGCGCGCCCGTGACCTTCGGCTCCCACCGCCTCGACCTGTCGTCGGACGATCCGTCCCTGCCGCCGACCAGCGTGACCTTCGACGTGGGCTTTTCGGCGGAAGCCTCGGCGCAAACGCCCGACCTCCTCGAGGTCACGCTCGACAGGGCCGACTACAAGCCGGGCGACGATCTGCGCATCAACGTGGCGTCGCGTTTCGCGGGCGAGGCGACGCTCGCCATCGTCAACGGCCGCGTCCGCACGGTGCGCACGGTCGACCTCAAGACGGGCGACAACGTCCTCACCGTGCCGGTCTCCGGCGATTGGGGCACCGACGCCTACGCGCTCGTCCTCGCCCATCGGCCGCTCGACGCCGCGGCGCGGCGCATGCCGGGCCGCGCGGTGGGTCTGGCATGGTTCAAGATCGACGCCGCCGCGCGTGCCCTCGGCGTCGCACTCACGCCACCCGCCAAGATGCGGCCACGCGCGACGCTGACGATTCCGGTGACGCTGAGCGGGCTCGAACCCGGCGAGGACGCCAACGTCACGGTCTCGGCGGTCGACCTCGGCATCCTCAACCTGACCCGCTACCAGACTCCGGACGCCAACGATCACTTCTTCGGCCAGCATGCCCTCGGCACCGACATCCGCGACGTTTACGGCTTCCTGATCGACGGCCTCGGGATCGCGGCCGGCGGCATCCGCTCGGGCGGCGACAGCGCGGGCGAGCTGGCGAGCGAGAAGCCGACGCAGGCCCCGCTCGCGCGGTTCTCCGGCATCGTCAAGGTCGGGCCGGACGGAACCGCGACCGTGACCTTCGACATTCCCGCATTCAACGGGACCGTGCGGGTCGCGGCCGTGGCCTGGACGGCGACGCGCGCGGGCAGCGCCGACGCGGACGTGATCGTGCGCGACCCGGTGGTGGTCGCCGCGTCGCTGCCCCGCTTCCTCAACCTCGGCGACCGCGCGCGGGCGCATTTCGACCTCGACAACGTCGAAGGCGCGGGCGGCACCTACGTGCTGGGGATCGAGCCGCACGGCCCGTGGTTCTTGCCCGCCGACAAACTACGGCAGGAGGTGAAGCTCGACCCCGGTGCGCGGAGCGGCCTCGACGTGCCGCTGACCGCCGCCGGGCTCGGCACCGCGCGGCTCGGGGCGCGCCTCACCGGCCCGGAGACCGACGTCGCGCAAGATCTCGTGCTGGGAATCGAGCCCGGCTCGCCCACGGTCTACCATCGCGACTTCCGCGAGATCGCGCCCGGCGCGTCGATCCTGCTGTCGTCCGACCTTCTCACCGAATTCGTGCCCGGCTCCGGCACGGTCTCGGCCGCGGTGTCGCCCGTCGGCGGCATCAACGTGCCCGCGCTGCTGCTCGCGCTCGACCGCTACCCGGTCGGCTGCTCGGAACAGATCGTCAGCCGAGCCATGCCCCTGCTCTACGTGAACAGGATCGCGCCCGCCCAGGACCTCGCCTTCGACGACGCCCTGCCGGCCCGCATCGACCGGGCCGTCGCCGACCTCCTGTCGCGCCAGACCGCCGAAGGCGCCTTCGGCCTGTGGTCGGCCGCGAGCGAGGGCGACGACATCTGGCTCGACAGCTACGTGACCGACTTCCTCACCCGCGCCAAGGAGGGCGGCCACGCGGTCCCGCAAAAGGCGCTCGACGCCGCGCTCGACAAGCTGCGCAATTACGTCGCCAACAACACCGAAGCCAAGGACGACGAGGCGCGTTCGCTGGGCTATGCGCTCTACGTCCTGGCCCGCAACGGACGCCCGGTGATGGGCGACCTGCACTATCTCGCGGGGTCGCGCCTCGACGCGTTCCCGACACCGTTGGCGCAGGCCCAGCTCGGCGCGGCGCTCGCCCTCCTGGGCGATCGATCCCGCGCCACGCAGGTGTTCGATGCCGCCAACGCCAACCTCAAGCGGGCGACCAACGACCGCGATTACCGCGGCGACTACGGGTCGCGCCTGCGCGACGCCGCGGCCGTCCTCACGCTCGTGGCGGAGTCGGGCATCAACAACGGCATCGGGGCGGCGGGCGCCGCGCTCGAAGTCGCGCAGGCCGATTCGCGCTACACGAGCACGCAGGAAGAGGCCTGGATGGTGATGGCGGCGCAAGCCGTCGCCGACAAGTCGGACACGATCGTCGTCTCGGTGGACGGCACGCCACATACGGGCGCGTTCTACCGCACCGTGAAGGCCGCCGCGCTCGACGGCAAGCCGGTGACGCTGACCAACAGCGGCACGTCGCCGATCAAGCTCGTGCTGACGACCGCCGGGCAGCTTCCCGCGCCCGAGCCCGCCGCCAAGGAGGGCTACGCGCTCGAGCGGCACTATTACAGGCTCGACGGGACGGAGGTCGATCCGGTTATCGTCAAGCAAAACGACCGTCTCGTCGTCGTGCTGAAGGTGACGGAAGACGAGGCCAAGAAGGCGCGCGTGCTGCTGACCGACCCGCTGCCGGCCGGCTTCGAAATCGACAACCCCGCCCTCGTGGAGGGCGGCTCGCTCGCCAACATCCCGAGTTTGACCGGCGAGGTGACGCCCGCCCATACCGAGTTCCGCGACGACCGTTTCACGGCGGCCTTCGCCCGCGAAACCGACCAGCCCGCCTTCTTCACCGTCGGCTACATCGTCCGCGCCGTGACCCCGGGCCGCTTCGTGCACCCGCCCGCGACCGTCGAGGACATGTACCGGCCGGAGCGTTTCGGCCGCACGGGATCGGGGACGGTCGAGGTGAAGGCGGAATAGAGGTTCCCCGCCCCCGCTGGTTCGGCGCGGGCCCGGAGGGCGGCTTTGGGTGGGGAGCGGAATTCGGCTGTTTCCCCCACAAGAAGACGTTCCGTCTCACTCTTTTAGCCTGGAAAAGTGCGTGTCATGACTTTCCCCGACCAGGGGTCTCAGGGCTTAGCGCGCTGCCGAAAAAGCTGTAGAACGTGGTCATGGATGCCCTGACGCTTGAAGAAGAGGCCAATACTCAGGCCGACATGGAAGATTTTGCATTCGACCTGGCAGGTCGGGTCCGGAACCTCGGTCTTCCCGCGTCAGCCGTGAATGCGCTGATCCCGCTTTTCGAGGCTGTGAGCAACGGCCTGCACGCCATCGAAGCCCGCTGGGAAGCAGAGGCGTGTGCCCATGGCACGATCAAAATCAATATCCTGCGCCGTGACGACGACGTTGACCAAGCCATAATCGGCTTCGAGGTGGTGGATAACGGGACAGGGTTGACGGACGAAAATTGGAAATCCTTCCGAACGTCGGACTCGGGCTTCAAAATCGGCCGGGGCGGCAAGGGCGTTGGCCGCCTAGCTTGGCTTAAGGCGTTCAGCAACTGTGAAATTACCAGTCGGTTTCAGACCGGCACCCATCCGAAGACGCGGAAGTTCTCGTTCGCGCTCCGGGGCGCGGCCAACCCTATCCATGACCACAAGCTGACCAACGCGGGCGAGGGTAAGCCGATTGGCACTACCGTCCGGCTTAGCCCGTTCCACACCAACTTCGAGGCGTATTGCCCGAAAAAGGTGACCACCATCGCAGCGAAGCTGGTGGGGCATTTCCTCGCATATTTCGTGGTTGGGAAATTGCCGTCCATCGAGCTGACAGATGGCGAGGAGGTCATCGATCTAAGGACATTTTACTCCGATAACCAGCAGCGAAATGACGAGAAGACGCTCGAACTCACAGTTGATGCAAAGGAGAGCGTCTCACATTTCACCATATACCATGTCCTTCTCCGCAAGCAGCTCAAGTTCCTGGAGGCTGGGCATCACTGGATGTTCTTTGCAGGGAATGAGCGAGTCGCCGACCAGGAGATGATCGACAGCCAGCTTGGTCTTAAATACGTGGGTGACCAGGAAGACTGCGTCTACGTCGGTCTTGTTACAGGTCCCTATCTGGACGGTCATGTAAACCAGGAGCGAACGGCTTTCACCTTCGACCGGGATCGGATGGCTCAGATCCACAAGGCTGCGGTCAACTCGGCGAAGGAGTTCCTTGGGGATTACATCACTCGAATTAGGACGCAGCAGATCACCACAACCAGCCGCATCATTCGTGAAAATCCCCAGTTCTTGCCGTTCCGAGACGAACTGCCGGAATTTGTCGAGAAGAACCTGTCCCTCAACACTCAAGGCGATGAAGACATTTTTATCGAGCTGAGCAGGCGCAAGCTGAGGGCAAAACGGCAGCTCGATGGGCAGCTTCGTACCCTGAAGAAAGAGGGCGTCGATTCCATCAATGGCACGGTCGAGACCATCACCAAGGCGCTCAACGATGAGAAAAAGGGCAGCCTAGCCGAGTATGTCGTGCGCCGCCGGGCCATCCTTGATCTGCTTGATTCCTCGCTCGCGTTTGCAGATTCGGACAGACGGAAGCACTACAAGGAAGAGGTAATCCATGAGTTGATCGTTCCGCTTAGATCTAACTCGGAAGACCTAGACTACAATCAGCATAACTTGTGGATCCTCGACGACAGGCTGGCGTTCTACAGCTTCTTCCGCAGCGATAAGCCGTTGCGCACCTTTACGGAAAGCCCTAGCGGGAGAGAGCCCGATTTGGCGATCATTTTCGATCAAAGACTGGCGTTCCTGCGCGACGGCAGAGACGAGCCTATAGTTATTATCGAGTTTAAGCGACCGGGCAGGGATGACTACGATGGCAATTCGAACCCCGTTACTCAAGTGCTGGAATACGTCGATCTGTTCCGCTCGGGTACCGCCGTCAAGGACAAGAACGGCAAGCTAATAAAGTCGGTGTCGCATGCGACGCGCTTCATTTGTTACGTGGTGGCGGACTTCACCGACACTTTAAAGAAGCAGCTTCGCTTTTCAAAGGCGTCGCATCCGACCGCCGACGGCGAGGGCTTCTTCGGCATATCACCGGAGCACAATGCCAGTATCGAGGTGATGCCCTATGCGAAGATCCTGCACGATGCAAAGCTCCGGAACGAGGCATTTTTCAAGCATCTCGGACTGGATTAGCTTGCCAAGAATGCAGGTTGCAGATCCAAGTTCGACCAGTCGACCTTGATCCAGACTGCCTGCAAGCAGACCTTCCCAACGTCCGCTTCGGGTCGCAAGCCGAAGTTGATGCGACCGGCGCCGACGCATCGCCCCAACCCCCGCTCCCCGCCGCGACAATCCGCCGGGCGGGCTCGACAAGCGGGGCCGCCCGGCACACATCCGGGTCACACTGGAAAGGTGCGGACCCCTATGACCGATCGCGAACAGAACCGGTTTTCCGCGCGCGCCGCCCGCTACGCGCGGGTCGGCGCCAACGTCGGCGGGGTCGCGGCGCGCATGGCGGGGACGCGGCTCTTCGGCGGCGACGCGGATGCCGGCAACGCGGCCGCGCTCACGCGCGCGCTGGGCGGCCTCAAGGGGCCGCTGATGAAGGTCGCGCAATTGTTGTCGACCATCCCGGACGCGCTGCCGGCCGAATATGCGGAAGCGCTCTCGCAGTTGCAGAACGAAGCGCCCCCGATGGGCGCGGGCTTCGTCCGCCGGCGCATGGCGGCCGAACTCGGGGCGGATTGGGACAAGCGCTTCGCGTCGTTCGATTCCAAGCCCGCCGCCGCCGCTTCGCTCGGCCAGGTGCATCGCGCCACCGCGCACGATGGCACACGGCTCGCCTGCAAGCTGCAATATCCGGACATGGCCTCGGCGGTCGAGGCCGACCTGGCCCAGCTCGACATGCTGTTCGCGATCCATCGCCGCATGAGTCCGGCACTCGACGGCAGCGACGCCATCAAGGAGATCGGCGCCCGCGTCCGCGAGGAACTCGACTACCGCCGCGAGGCCAAGCACGCCGCGCTCTACGGCCTCATGCTCGCCGGCACCGCCGAGGTCCGGGTTCCCGTCATCCACCGCGACCTGTCGACCCACCGGCTGCTGACCATGGGGTGGCTCGACGGCCGCAAGCTCATGTCGTTCAAGGAGGCGCCGCTCGCCACGCGGAACCTCATCGCCACCGCGCTCTTCAAGGCGTGGTGGCACCCGTTCAGCCAATATGGGGTCATCCACGGCGACCCGCACCTCGGCAATTACACGATCTGGTCCGAGCGAGCCGACGGGGCCGAGGAGGTCCGGGGGCTCAACCTGCTCGATTACGGCTGCGTGCGCGTGTTCCCGCGCGCCTTCGTCGACGGCGTCGTCGACCTATACGAGGGTTTGCGGACCCACGACGCCGCCCGCGTGGTCCACGCCTACGAGACCTGGGGCTTCAAGAACCTCAGTCGGCCCTTGATCGACACGCTGAACATCTGGGCTCGTTTCATCTATGGGCCGATTTTGGACGACCGCGTCCGCACGGTCGCCGATGGGGTGGAACCGGGGCAATACGGCCGCAAGGAAGCGTTCCGCGTCCACAAGGCGCTGAAGGAGATGGGACCCGTGCGGGTGCCGCGCGAATTCGTCTTCATGGATCGCGCCGCGGTCGGGCTCGGCGCCGTGTTCCTCCACCTGCGGGCCGAGCTCAACTTCTTCGCGCTGTTCAACGAAGCGATCGCGGGGTTCGACGCGGCTGCCGTCGCGCAACGGCAGGCCGATGCGCTGCGGCAGGTCGGGCTCGCGGCCTGATCCGGTCACGATCGGTTCAGGTGATGGGGCTATATCCCCACACGTGATCGCACCAGCCCGGACGATCGCCGAGGTTTCGCGTGCATGCCGAGCCTGATCCGGTTCCTGGTGATCGTGGCCGTGCTCGCCGGTCTCGTTTACGGGGCCATGCTGGCCCTTGCCGGGCTCGTCGAGGTGACGCCGCGACCCATGGAGCAGGTCATCCCCGCGGCGAAGCTCAACCGGTGACCGGCGCCCCGACCCCGGCGGCTCTCGTCGAGCTGTTTCTCGACATGATCGCCGCCGAACGCGGCGCCGCCAAGAATACGCTGGAAGCCTATCGCCGCGACCTCGCCGATTACGTCGGCTTCCTGGCACGGCAAGGCGACGCGCCGCTCGTCGTCGACACCGGGCGGCTGCGCGCTTACCTGGCGCATCTTGCCGCGCGCGGGCTGAAGCCGTCGTCGAGCGCCCGGCGCCTGTCTGCCTTGCGCCAGTTCCATCGCTTCCTGTTCGCTGACGAATACCGGGCGGACGACCCCGCGACCGTTCTCGACGGTCCCCGTCGCGGGCGGCCGTTGCCGAGGGTCATGGAGGCGGAAGAGGTCGACCGCCTGCTCGACACGGCGCGCGAAGGCGTCGAGGACGCCGGGCGTCCGGCCGTGGAACGCTGGCGCGCCGCGCGGCTTTATTGCCTGCTCGAACTGCTCTACGCCACGGGACTGCGCGTGTCGGAACTGGTGTCGCTACCGCAAAGCGCCGCGCGGGCGGCCGCGGGGCGAGCCGCCATGATCACTGTTCGGGGGAAGGGCGGCCGCGAACGGCTGGTGCCCTTGTCCGAGCCCTCCCGCCGCGCGCTGGCGTCGTATCGCGCCGCGACCCTCGCGGCCGGACGCGGTGCGTCGGCCGACGCGAGCCCCTGGCTGTTCCCGTCGGACGGCGAGAGCGGCCACGTCACCCGCCAGGCTTTCGCACGCGACCTCAAGGGGGCGGCGAGCGCCGCCGGTCTCGCGCCGGCGCGGTTGAGCCCGCACGTGCTGCGCCACGCCTTCGCGAGCCACCTCTTGCAGAACGGTGCCGACCTTCGCGTCGTCCAGGAACTGCTCGGCCATGCCGACATTTCCACGACGCAGATCTACACGCACGTGCTCGACGCACGCGCCAAAGCCATGGTCCGCGACCTGCATCCCTTGAACGACGAACACGGCGAATCCTCGGCGGAAAGAAAGAACCCCTAAACGCTCCGATGCGAGGCTGTCGTGTTGCGCCGGGACATCGCATGTTCGAGGGCGAGCTTGGGGAGCTCCGGATCGAGGAGGAACTCGGCGTCGCCTTGCGCGCCGGGGAACTCGACCTGCATTACCAGCCGATCCGTGCCACCGACGATCTCGCGCTCGTGGCCTACGAGGCGCTCATCCGCTGGCAGCACCCGGTCCGGGGCATGGTCGCCCCGTCCGGGCTCATTCCGGTCGCCGAGCGCACGCCGCTCATCCACGACCTCGGACTCCGGGTCGTGCGCAGGGCCTGCCGCGACCTCGCGGCGCTCGGCACCCGCTACGTCGGCATGAACGTTTCCGCCGCGCAGCTCGGCCGCGCCGATTTCGCCCCGCGCTTCGCCCGTGTCCTCGCCCGCCAATCCGTCGACCCGGCGCAAGTGACGGTGGAGATCACCGAGACCGTGGCGCTGCGCGCTGACGGGGGGACGCAGCGCCGAAACCTGCATGCGCTGCGCGATCTCGGCAGCTGGCTCGCGATCGACGATTTCGGCGCCGGCTACGCCCGTCTGGATCACCTCGACGAGCTGCCCTTCAATTGCCTCAAGATCGACAAGACGCTGGTCGCGGCGCTCGGCGCCTCGCGCGAAGCCTTCCGCTTCGTCGTGTCGCTCTGCGACCTCGGGCGACGGAAGAACGTCGTCGTCGTGGCCGAGGGCGTCGAGACGGAGGAACAGTTCGCCCTGTTGCGGCAGGCGGGCTGCTCACGCGCGCAAGGCTACCTGCCGGGCCGGCCGGCGCCGGTCGGCATCCGGGCGGATCACGACGCCCAGTTGCGCTGGAACTCGCCGTAAAGCGTCAGCCCGCCACAGGCGAAAATGGTCTGGCCGGTGATGTAGCGCGCTTCGTCCGACGCGAGGAACGCGAACACGGGCGCGATATCCTCGGCGTCGGCGGCCCGCCCCAGGGGGATGTGCCGCTCGACGATGGCCCGCGCGGCGGGATCGCCGGTCCAGGCGGCGTTCATGTCGGTGGTGACGGCACCCGGTCCGACCGCGTTCACCCGTATACCCCGGTCGGCGTATTCGAGTGCCAGGGTCCGGGTCAGGCTGCCGAGCCCGCCCTTGGCGACCGAATAGGCCGCGAAGCCGGGCTTCGGGATGATCTCGTGCGCGCTGGTCGTGTTGATGATGACGCCGCCGCCGGGCCGCGACAGGAAATGCTTGAGCGCCGCGCGGCAGCACATCGCGGGTCCCACGACATCGACCGCCAGCACGCGCGCGAAGGTCGCGTCGTCGAAGGAATCCCCGGCCGTCGGCACCTGGAAACCCGCGTTGTTGACGAGGATGTGGAGGTCGCCGGTGCTCTCGATGGCTTCGGCGAACATGCGCGCCACGTCCGACGGGTCGGCGACATCGGCGTCGATCGCGAGATGCGGCTTCGCGCCGTGCCCCTCGGCCTCGCTGGCCTCCCGCAGCGCGGCGAGCGTGGCGTCCGCAGCCGTCCCGTCGCGCAGGTGGTTGATGGCGACGGCCGCGCCCTCGCTCGCGAAGGCGATCGCGACCGCCCGGCCGATGCCCCGCGATCCCCCCGTGACGAGCGCCGATTGGCCCACCAGCCGATGCGCGTTCCTCATCCCGCTGTCCTCGTTCATGTTCCGGCCGGGAGCGTTGGCGGCACCCTCAGAAACCTTGCCCGGCCGTCACCGCTTCGGCCTCGGGGCGGCAGGCCTCCCCCGCGAACGGCGGCGCGGCCTCTCTGGCGGCGGCGGCGAGTTCATCCCGCGCCCGGTCGAGATCGGCGCGGAACGCGACACTGCCGTGCAGCGCGGCCACCAGCGCCGAGGCGCCGAGGCGGCCCGCCTCGACGTCGCTCAGCCAGTGGACGCCGCACACGACGCGGCTTTCGCCGTAGGCGCGGCCGCGCTCCAGGACGGCGGTCGCCCGCCCGGGCACGAGTTCGGCGAGGATCAGCGCGTAGGTCCAGCCGATCGTCGCGTGTCCCGACGGGAAGGATGGGCTCCGCGCCAGGGCGTCGGTGCGCGCCAGGCAGATCGGTTCGCTGTTGCCGACGAGCGGACGACCGCGGCCGTAACGCGTCTTGGGCCCGGACACCGCGCGGTAGGTGTCGCTGTTGACCCGCCGGAGCAGCGTCATGGCGGCGGGCAGCCTCTCCGGGTCGAGCGGCGTCCCGACGGCGCAGGAAAAGTCGCGCAGCACGCCCTCGGGCTTGTCGTCGGCGTCGTGCTGGGCGAGCGACCAACGGGCCGTGTCCTTCAGCCGTCGCGTCGCCGCGAACGCGGCGTCGTCGCGCGCCTGGGCGGCCGAGCCCCGATCCGGGGGCGGCGGCAAAAGCGCGGTCTCGTCCGGCGCGAAACCTTCGGGCAGGTAGGGGTTCGCGAACGGCTGCGATACTTCGACGGCAGTAGACGGCAGGCCCGGCGGCGCGGACGCCGGGTCCGCGTCGCCCGCCCGCGCGGCACCGGCGAACCAACACATGCCGGCAACGACCACGAAGGCCAAACGCTTCGACACCATCATCTCCATTGTTCGCAGGACGGCCCCCGTGCCGCACGCGCGCGGGCGGGCGTCAACGACATTCCTCAAGCTGTCCGCACGACCGATCGGCCGCTCAACCGACCTTTTCCTTCACCTTCTCGACGAGCTGCTTCAGCGAGAACGGCTTCGGGAGGAAGTCGAACTCCTGGCCCTCGGGCAGGTTCTTGGCAAAGGCCTCCTCGGCGTAGCCCGACACGAAGATGATCTTGGCCATGACGCCGCGCTTGCGCAATTCGCCGAACATGGTCGGCCCATCCATCTCGGGCATCACCACGTCGGACACGATGAGGTCGATCTTGTGCCCGCCCTCGGCCACGACGTCGAGGGCCTCGATGCCGGAACTGGCCTCGATCACGGTGTAACCGCGCGAGCTCAGCGCCCGGGCGCCGAAGGCCCGCACGGCGTCCTCGTCCTCGACGAGGAGGATCGTGCCATGCCCCGTGACGTCCCCCGACGTCGCCTTGACGGGCTCCTTCTTCCCCGTCTCGTCCTGCGGGGCAGGCTTATGGCGCGGCAGGAAGATGCGGAAGGTCGTGCCGACCCCGACCGTCGATTCGACGAACACGAAGCCGCCGGTCTGCTTGATGATCCCGTAGACCATGGACAGGCCGAGGCCGGTCCCCTTGCCGACCTCCTTCGTGGTGAAGAAGGGCTCGAAAATTTTCGGCAGCACGCCGGGCGGGATGCCGCTGCCCGAATCCTCGATCTCGATCAGCACATAGTCGCCCGACGGCAGCGACTTCTCGTTGAACGTCGCGCATTCGGCTTCGGCCACGTTGCGCGTGCGCACGTGGATGCGGCCCCCCTCCGGCATGGCGTCGCGCGCGTTCACCACGAGGTTGATGACGACCTGCTCGAACTGGTTGAGATCGGCCTTCACGAACCACAGGTCGCGGCCGTGCTTGACGTCGATGTCGACCTTCTCGCCGACGAGACGGCGGATCATGTTCTGCAGTTCAGCCAGCACGTCGCCGAGCTGGAGCACCTCCGGGCGCAGCGTCTGCCGGCGGGAAAAGGCCAGGAGCTGCCGTACGAGGCCGGCGGCCCGGTTCGCGTTCTGCTTGATCTGCATGATGTCGCCGAACGACGGATCGGTCGGACGGTGGTTGGCGAGCAGCAGGTCGGAATAGCCGATGATGGCCGTCAGCACGTTGTTGAAGTCATGGGCTACGCCGCCCGCGAGCTGGCCGATGGCCTGCATCTTCTGGGCCTGCACGAAGCTTTCCTGCAGGGTGCGCTGCTCGGTGGTTTCGAGGGCGAAGACGTTGACGGCGGCGGCGTCGCTGTCGCGCCCCTCCCCCGCCGACACGAACAGCTTCACCGACTTGTCGCCACCCCCGAGCGTGGCATCGACCGGGGGGATGTCCCCGTCGCCGAGCACGGCGGCCGCGACCGCGGCCTGAAGGGCCGGCCTGTCCGGGTCCGCGACCCCAGCGTAGATGGAGCGGCTGGCCCCCCCCTGTCCGCGCAGGGCCTCGCCGAACAGCCGCAGGAAGGCGGCGTTCGACCGCACGATGGTGCCCACGGCATCGAGGGACGCGATGGCCATGGGCGTCGCGTTGAAGAAGCGCGCCAGGCGTACCTCGGCGGCCCGCAGGTCCTCGGCCGGCTCATCCCCGGGCGCCCGGCTGATCACGAGGGTGCGGGACGGTCCTGGCGAGCGGTCCTCCTTGAAGGTGACCCTGTGGAGCAGGCGCACCGGCAGGGTCTTGCCGTTGCGGCGCTTGAGGTCGAGGTCGAGCTGTTCGGTTCGTTCGTCCCCCGGGGCGCCCGGCATGGCCGCCAGCATGGCGGCCCCATTGTCGGTCATGATGTCGGACAGCCTGAGCCCGCCCGAGCCCACCTGCGCGAGATCGTAGCCGAGCCAGCTCACGAGCGTGGCGTTGAGATAGGACAGGGTGCCATCGGCCGCGGCCGAGAAGAACCCGGCCGGCGCGTGATCGAGAAAGTCGATCGCGTGCTGCAATTCCTGAAAGACGTTCTCGTGCCGTTCACGCTCGCGCGTCACGTCGGCGATGCTCCAGAGCGTCGCGCGCTTGCGGCCCGGCCGGTCGAGCGGGCGGACCTTGACGCGGTACCAGCCGACCGCACCGGCGCCGTCGAGCGCGGGCCACAGGCGGATCTCCTCGACGGCCTTCTTGTTTTCGCGTGCCGCTTGTGCGAGGCGGTAGACCGCTTCGGCGATTTCGGCCGGGCCGGCGAACAGGCGCTCGACCGGGCGCAGGTTGGCGAGGTCCGGCGCCCCGCACATCGCCATGTAGATTTCGTTGGCGTAGAGCACGCGGGAATCGCCTTCGGTGACGAGCATGCCTTCGCTGTTGGAGTCCACGATCAGCTTGGTGACATCGTTGCGGGCGACCTGCCCCGCGAACTGAAGAAAGCCGACCGCGTAAAAGAACAAGGCGATCAGCCCGACGATGGCCAGGAACGCGAGGAAGCCGAGCGTCAGCCGCCCGGCTTGGTCTTGCGGCAGGAAGGAATGCGACGCCGCCGCCGCGACGAGGAGAAGGGCGATGGCCAAGACGAGCAGCGGGCTGCCGGTCCGCTCGGTCCGATCGATGGTGGCGACCTGGGCCTCAGTCATGCGAACCTCACAGCGCCGGGCGGGACGCGGGCGCGCCTTGCCGCTCGTGACGGGGCAACGCGGATCGGCTTGCCGAACCGGGCGTCGTTAACCATTGATTAACCTTGTGGAAGCCCTGATCCCGCTGCGTGCTACAATTCAGCATTGACCCGGGGTGCGTGTCGAGAGGCGACGAGTACCATGCAGTCTTTGACCGCTTTTTTCGAGGACAACAAGCCTCTCGCCGTCGCGGTTTTCTTCGCCGCGTTCTTCATCTTGGTCATCGTGGTTTTTGTGCTGTTTCGGCTGCTGTCGGGTCGGCGTCTGCGTGCCGCTTCGGGCGGGCGCACCCGTCAGCCGCGCCTCGGGATCGTCGACGCGTTCGATCTCGATCGTCAGCGCCAACTCGTCCTCGTGCGTCGGGACAATATAGAACACCTGATCATGATCGGCGGCCCGAACGATGTCGTGATCGAGACCGCGATCACCCGCGCTCACGCGGTCGCGGGGGGTCGCGACAAGGACCCGGCCGCCGCGACGCAGGGGGGCCAGGCCGGGCCGCAGTTCGCCGCCCTTCCGGCCGTCGCGCCGCCCCCGGCCCCCGCCGTGCCGAGCCCGCCGCCCGTTCACGCCGCCGCCCGCGTGGCCGATGGGGGACAGGCGCCCCCGATCGCGCTTCCGAACGCCCCGCCCCCCGCGGTGTTCCCCGCCCCTGGCGAACGCCAGGGGGGACGGCCCGTCGCGGCGGCCCCGAGCGGCGATGGCGGCCCCGGCGGCAGGCCGGAACCGTCGGCGGCGCGCGTGGCGCCGGTGAGCCGCCCGGCCCGGCCGGCAACCTACCCGCCCCGCCCCGCGCCCGTCCCCGGCGCGGGGGACGCCCCCCCGGTCACGGGCGATGCCGGGACACGCCCGTCCCCGGCGACGGTCGTGCCGCGGCCCGCCCCGATCCCGCGCACGCCGCTGCCGCAACGCGCGATCCCCAGCCTGCCGCCGCGGCCGCCCGGGGCTTCGCACCTGCAGCGCCCGGAGCCGAGCGGCATCGTCCCGCCGCTGGAATCGAAGGACGATGCCGCGGCCGGCGGCAGCCGCCCTCCAAACCCGGCCGCTGCCGCCGTCCAGCCCACGCGTCCCCCCGAACCCGCGCCCGCACCCCCGCGCGACAGCGCACCCCGTCCGCCGCGCGAACCGGAGCGTCGCGCAGAGCCGGCCCCCGCGCCGCCCCAAGCGGCGCCGGCCCCGAACCTCGACTCCCTCGAATCGCTCGAGGCGGAAATGGCCAAGCTCCTGGGCCGCCCGGCGCCGCGCCGCGACGGCTGAGACTTCTTCGCCGAGCCGCCGCTCCCGGGGGCCTTGGCTTCCGCGCCCCGGGAAACCTAAGGCGTATCGCGTATCGAGTACCGCGGTCGAACCACGTCCGAGTGCGCCGATCGCTGGCCGGCGCATGGTCGACTCCCAGCGATCAGGGCACGCTCACCGGAGGCGAGGTGCCGCGACAAGAAAGCACACGACCGAAGCCGCACGCCGGCGTCCGAACGGGTCCCGGCAGCATTTGGCGGCACGCCGAGGGCACGAATTCGAGGCACCGGAGGCGACTCGATCCGCGTCCAAATCGGCCCCGCCGGTTCAGGCGCCGTGATCGAACGGTGCCGGCCGCCATTTCACCAGACGGTTCTCGATCAAGGTGATGATGCCCTCCACGACGAGCGCCAGTACGGCCAGGATGACCATCGCGGCGAACACGCCGTTGGCGTTGAAGCTGCCTTGGGCGGTCGAAATCAGGAGCCCGACGCCCTTCTTGGCGCCGAGGAACTCGCCCACCACGGCGCCGACGAGCGCGAAGCCGAAGCTCACGTGCAAGCTCGCCAGGATCCAGCTCATGGCGGACGGGATGATCACGGCGCGCGTGATCTGATAGGGCGAGGCGCCGAGGATCTGCGCGTTGGCGATCATCGCCCTGTCGGCCTCGCGCACCCCCTGGAAGGCGTTGGCGAACACGACGAAGAATACCATGACGACCGCGAGCGCCACCTTGGACGCCATCCCGAGACCGAGCGCGATGATGAAGATGGAGCCGAGGACCACGCGGGGGATCGAGTTCGCGACCTTGATGTAGGTGCTGAAAATGTCGGCCAGCAGCTTGTTGCGGCCGAGGATGATGCCGCAAACCACGCCGCCGACCGCGCCGATGAAAAACCCCAGCAGGGTCTCCTCGAGCGTGACCAGGACCTGTTCCCAGAGCGGGCCCTGCGAAGTGCCCTCGGTCAACCAGATCCAGATCTGCCCGGCGATCCCCGACGGGCTGGCGAAGAAGAACGGGTCGATGAGGCCCACCGCCGTGCCGAGCTCCCACCCGCCCAGAACCGCGACGAGGATCGCGATGCGCGCCGCGACGACGAAGGCGCGCCGCCGACGCGCCGCGTCCCTGGCGGCCGTCTCCAACGCCGACAGCGCGACGGGCGTCGTTGGCGCGCCGCGCCTTTCGGCGAGAACGGTCATGGGCGATCCCTCAAGCTGCGGCTGCCGTGGCCTGGTGATGGCTCTTCTGCACTTCCTCGCGCAGGTCGTTCCAGATCAGCCGCGCGTAGTTGACGAAGGCGGGTTCGTAGCGGATCTCGGCGGTTACGCGGGGTCGCGGCAGATCGATCGCGTACACGGCCTTGACGGTCGCGGGACCCGCCGTCAGCACATAGACCTTGTCGGCCAGCGCGATCGCCTCTTCGAGGTCGTGGGTGACGAAGATCACCGAGGCCTTCGCCTCGGACCACAGACCCAGGAGCTCGTCCTGCATGAGGGTGCGGGTCTGGATGTCGAGCGCGCTGAACGGCTCGTCGAGCAACAATATCTTCGGGTTGTTGATGAACGTCTGCGCCAGGGCGACGCGCTTGCGCATGCCGCCCGAAAGCTGGTGCGGGTAATGCTTCTCGAAGCGTTGCAGGCCGACCCGCGCGATCCAGTCGCGGGCCTGCCCGTACGCGTCCTTCCTGCCGGCGCCGCGGAACGTGGGCCCGGCCGCGACATTGTCGAGCACGCTCCTCCATGGGAACAGCGCGTCGGCCTGGAAAACGAAGCCGATGTCCCGGCTGATACCCGTGACGGGCCGGCCCATGACGCGGACCTCGCCGACGTTGGGCCGGGCGAGGCCGGTCACGAGGTTCAGCGTCGTCGACTTGCCGCATCCGGTCGGGCCGACGACGCAGGTGAATTCGCCCCGCTCGACCGTCATCGTGAAGTCCCGCAGCGCCGTCATCACCTTGGCGTCGGGCGTCACGAACCGGCGCGTGACGTCGATGAGTTCGATGGCCGGCCCCGGGGGCGCGGCCGGGCCGGGGGGGCCGACGGCGGAGGCTTGGCTCGTCATGACCGTGTCGGCTCCCGCGCCGTCATTTCGCCGCGTCCACGAAGGCTGTCGTGTAGGTCTTGGACAGGTCGATCGTCTTTCCAGCGACGTTGCGGCTGAAGCTTTGCAGGACCTTCAGCACCGTTTCCGGACCGTTTTCCGGCATCCTGCCGGCCGCCGTGAACATGGCTTTGCCGTCCTCGAGCCCTTTCACGTAAAGGGCCTTGTCGCCGACGTAATAATCCTTGGGCATCTGGTCGGCGATGTCGGCGGCGCTGTGGTCGGCGATCCAATGCAGCGTCTTCACGAGGGCGTTGGCGAGCTTCTGCGCCTCGTCCTTGTGCCCCCCGAGCCATGCCGATTGCACATAGAACGACGCCGCCGGGTACGGTCCCCCCAAGGCCTCGATGGTCTTCTCGGGGGTGCGCATGTCGATCATGACCTTGGCGGCGCCCATCTTGACCAGTTGCCCGACCGTCGGCTCGGTCGTCATGCCCGCCTGGATCTGGTCCTGCTTCATGGCCGCCACAAAGGTGTTTCCCGCGCCGACGGGCAACAGCGAAAACTCGCCTGGCTTCAGCCCGGCCCGCGCCACGATGAACTGGGTCAGGAAGTCGGTCGACGACCCGAGCCCCGTCACGCCGAGCGTCTTGCCCCTGAGGTCCGCCGGGTTCTGGATCTCGGCGTGCTTGGACGACAGCATCTCGACTTCGCCCGGCGCCTGACTGAACTGGACGATGGAGACGAGCGACTTGCCCTTGGCCTGCAGGTCGATGGTGTGGTCGTAGAAGCCGACGACGCCCTGGACCGCGCCGGCCAGGAGCTCGTTTTCCGCCTCGACCCCGGCGCGGCTGTTGATCAGCTCGACATCGAGCCCTTGTTCCTTGAAAAACCCCAGCTTCTCGCAAAGCACCGGGGGCAGGTAGATCTGCTTCTCCATGCCCCCCACGATGATGCTGATCCTGTCCGCCGCGAAGGCGCCGGAAGCGGCGATCAGGGCACAGGAGAGCGCGGCCGCTCCCTGCAAAGCCCGGACGGCGAGTGTGGCCATGACGATCTCCCCAAGGCGCGAAGCGCTGCTATATTGGACGAAGGCCGCGGGCGGGCCGGCGGGACAGCCCGGCCCGACCGCGGCGCTAGTTCTTGCCGTAGCTCAGCACCGTGAAGGTGTTCGGGAAAAACGTGTTCGCGTAGAACGGCGAAACGGCGGTCAAAATCTTCTTCGAAGGGTCGGCCGAGCCTTCGGCCGTGACGGCGAAGATCGTCTTGGTCTTGTGGTCCATGGCCGTGGTGCGCACGCCCGGGCGGGTGCCGAGCGTTTCGACGGGCTTGTAGCTGTCGGCGTCCACCTGTTCGAAGACGTTCAGGTTGGCGCCGACGCCGTTCGCCGTGAAGATGCGCTTGAGGTCCGCATCGTAGATGATGCTGTCCGAGCCGCCGCCGATCTCCGCGCTGTAGACGGTCTTGCCCGTGGCCCCGTCCAGAACGACGAAAGACGGCTTGACGGCGTCGTGCCCGCGGCAACCGACGAAGACGCGATCGTGGGCGGCGTCCACGGTGACGGAGGTCGGTCTGCCGCAGTTCGGGGCGGTGTCGAATTCCGCCGTGACCTTGCCGGCCTTGGCGTCGATCTTGTAGATCCTGTCGAGGTCTTGGGCGGCGAGGAAAAACGCGGCCCTGCCGTCGCTGTCGGCGCCTTCCACCTTCTTGCTCGCGACCTTGAGGCGGCCAGCCTCCTTGAGCGATGGGACGTCGAGCATGACGAGTTCGGTCCCGTCCTTGCCGGCGCCCTGGTTGACGACGAGACGCTTGCTCGCCGAATCGTAATGGCTCGTGTCGAGATCGTCGCCGACCCTGAGGGGCGGCTGCGCTTCGAGCGTCGACAGCTTGAAGGGAATGAGCGTACCGTTCTCGTTGTTGGAAACGCCGAGGTCGAACTCCGGGATCAGGACCGCGCCGTTGGAACTCGCCTCGCCGGTCTTGTCGATCACCTTGGTGACCTTCTGGGTCACGGGATCGAACACCTGCAGGCCCTCCTTGCGGTGACCGAGGAACAGATGATTCGTGCCTTCGTCGAACGCGACATAGTCCCAACCGGACGCCTTCCCCTCGATCGTCGCCGTCCGCTCGAGATGCCAGCCGTCGAAGGCCGAAGCCGGCCCGACGAGCGCGAACGCCAGCGCCGCGATCGAAACGGTAGCGCGAAGCCCAGTCATTGATTCCTCCCGAAAACCCGCTTGGACCCGTTTTACAGCCGCACGGCGCCCTTTGCGAGGAAGAAACGGCAAATCTTCGCCTCGCCCCCGCGCGCCGCGCGAAACTTAGCCGCGGCGGCGGGACGCGAACTTCGCGCGGCACCGGGTGTATTCGCCCGCGACCGCGTCGGGATGGCAAGCTCGGTGCGGCGCCATGCCGGCGCCCATTTCGGCGCAAGCGGAAGGACGATCGGCATGCCCGTCGAGATCAGGCCCCAACCCGCGTAAAACAGACGTCGAACGGCGCGACCTGCCGACGCCGGAACAATACCGGATCGCTCGCCGCCATGGCACGGATCGGCCACCAAATTCGATTCGGGGACGGGTGGCCGAGTTTCTCGGCGCCGATCGCACCCGAGGCGGTCGACGACCGCGCCGGCAATTCCTGGCCGATGCGGCGGACGGAGGTGCGCTCCGCCGCGTGCGAGGCGCATCTCGGCCATGTGTTCAACGATGGCCCCGAACCCACGGGCTTGCGCTACTGCATCAACGGCGCCGCGCTCAACCTCGATCCGCGAAAGGACTGACGTTCGCATGACCCGCGACCACGACATGGCACCCGAGCGGCGCGACGCGCCGTCGATCCCGGCCCGCCGGGAAACGCGCACCGTCCACGGCTCCGTGCTCGTCGACGATTACGGCTGGCTGCGTGCCGCCAACTGGCGCGAGGTGTTGGCCGACCCGGCGAGCCTGCCCGACGACATCCGCGCCGTGCTCGATGCCGAGAACGCCTTCGCGGACGCCGTCATGGGGCCGACCTCCGACCTTCGACGGGAGCTCGTCGCCGAGATGCGCGCGCGCATGGAGGAGGAAGACGCGGACGTTCCCGTGCCGGACGGCCCCTTCGAATATTACACGCGCTACCGGGACGGCGGACAGCACGAACTGGTGTGCCGGCAGCCGCGCGGCGGCGGCGCCGAATCGCTGCTGCTCGACGGCGACGCGCTCGGCGCGGGCAAGCCCTTCTTCGAGCTCGGCGGCGCCGAACACTCGCCCGACCATCGCCGGCTCGCGTGGGGGGTCGACGAGAAGGGCTCCGAACTGTTCACGATCAGGGTGCGCGACCTCGAGACCGGGTCCGATCTCCCCGACGCCGTGCCGCGCACGGAGGGTGGCGCCGTGTGGGCCGCCGACGGCCGAAGCTTCCTCTACGGTCGCCTCGACGCCGACCACCGGGCGAGCAGCGTGTGGCGCCACACGCTCGGGACCGACGCCGAAACCGACGCGCTCGTCTTCGACGAGCCGGATCCGGGCTGGTTCGTGTCGGTCGAGCGGACCCGTTCGGGCCGCTTCGCCACGATCGCGGTGCACGGGCACGACGCCTCGGAAACCCACGTGATCGACCTCGAAGCGGGCGATTTCGCACCGCGTGTCATCGCGCCCCGCCGAAGCGGCCTGCGCTACACGCTCGATCACCGGGGCGACGCCTTCATCATCCTCACCAACGCCGACGAGGCGGTCGACTTCAAGATCGTGGAAGCCCCCATCGCGACGCCGGGGGAAGCGCACTGGCGCGACCTCGTGCCCCACCACGCCGGTCGGCTCGTCGTGGGATGCGCCGCCTTTCGCGATCACCTCGTCCGCCTTCAAAGGGAGGACGGCCTGCCGCGCATCGTCATCAGGGACTTTGCGAGCGGCCGGGAACGCGCCATAGCCTTCCCGGAGGAAGCCTACGCGCTCAGCCTCGAACACATGGCCGAGCAGGACACGAGCGTCATGCGGTTCGGCTATTCCTCGATGACGACGCCCGAGGAAACCTACGACTACGACATGGCGGCCGACACGCGGACCTTGCGCAAGCGCCAGCGCGTCCCCTCCGGGCACGACCCCGCCGACTACGTCGCCCGCCGACTGTTCGCCACCGCCCCCGACGGTGCCCGGGTTCCGGTTTCGGTGCTGCACCGCCGCGGCCTGGCGCTCGACGGCTCCGCGCCCCTCCTGCTCTACGGCTACGGCGCCTACGGCCACGCGATCCCGGCCGCCTTCGGCACCAAGCGCTTGTCGCTCGTCGACCGCGGCTTCGTGTTCGCCCTCGCGCATGTGCGGGGCGGCGCCGACAAGGGCTGGGCGTGGTACACCGACGGCAAGCTCGACAAGAAGCCGAACACGTTCGCGGACTTCTTCGCGGTCGCGCGCGCCCTCGTCGACGCCGGCTACGCGTCGCCCGGCCGCATCGTCGCACAGGGGGGCAGCGCCGGCGGCATGCTGATGGGCGTCGCCGCCAACGCCGAGCCGGAGCTGTTCGGCGGGATCATCGCGGACGTGCCGTTCGTCGACGTGCTCAATACGATCCTCGACGCCGAACTGCCGCTGACCCCGCCGGAATGGCTCGAATGGGGCAACCCGATCCTCGACGAACGCGCCTTCGAGACGATCCGCAGCTATTCGCCCTACGACAACGTGCGCCCGCAGGCGTACCCGGCGATCCTCGCGCTCGGCGGGCTCACCGACCCGCGCGTGACCTATTGGGAGCCGACGAAATGGGTCGCGAAGCTGCGCGACAACGATCGGGGACGGCGGCCCATCCTGTTGAAAACCAACATGGACGCGGGCCACGGTGGCGCGTCCGGCCGGTTCGACGAGCTGGACGAGGTCGCGCTGCAATACGCTTTCGCGCTGGCCTGCGTGGGGCTAGCCGCCTTGGCCGGGTACACCGGGTCGGGCCGCGAAGACCCGGCGTGAAAGCGGGTTCGGCCGTCCGGCTCATCCGTCCCCGTGGTCGATGAACTGCTTGAGTTCAGCCATCGAGCCGAACCGGTGGACCCCCGTTTCGGTCTCGACCTCGATGGTGCCGTCGGAGAACAGGACGTAGGACGCCCCCCCGGCTTCGTAGCGTCCCATCACGGTCGGACCCTCCGGGGCGAGGCCGTCCGAAGCCTCGGCGTCGGGTGACGGTCGGACGTCCGGCTCCGGCGCGGCATGGCCGGCGTTCTCCCCGGTCAAGGAGAGGGAGGGCTCGACGCGCGGTTGGGGCGCGCCGCGCGCGCGCGTAACGGAAGGCACCGGGCCGACATCGACCGCCAACGGCGCCGTCGAGGGCTCCCCAGGCCGGGCATCGTGCCGATCGGGTGTCGCACGCGCAAAACGGCCGAAGAAGGAGCGCCGTTGCGGCCTCCCCGCACCATCGGCTTCGGAGAAAGCGGGCGGGTGGACCTCGCCAGGCTCGAGCGCGGGATCGTCCCCGCCCGGCGTCGAGGCGGCGACCGCCGCCACCGCGTCGGCCGGGCGGCGGCCGCCCTTGTCGGTCGCGTCCGCGCGCCCGGCGTTGCGCTCCAGCACGCGGATGAGCCGGTCCAGCTTGGCGAGCATCGCCGCGACGGCGATCACCACCAAGCCCGCGGAAAGCGCGGTCACGCCCGCGATCACCTCCGTCCAGCCGAACTCCATCCGGATATAGGGTACGCCCATGCCGATGGAGATCGCCCCGGCGACGGCCATGGCGAACCCCAAAACAAAGGTCAGAACGGACATTGGGCTATGGTCCTTGCGAGCGAAAAGCGGGACGATCGATGGGTTTTCGTCACACTGCCGGGAACGCGGTTCGTTGGCCAGCCTGGCTTTCCACCCGGGCGCGAAGCGCGGTAGGTTGCGCCGCGTCGCGGGCCCGTTCGTCATCGGCCCGAAGCGCCTCAAGCGCCCGACCCCAAGGAGCCCTTCGATGCCTTTCACACTTCCCGAACTGCCCTACGCCTATGACGCGCTGCAGCCCTTCATGTCGAAGGAAACGCTCGAGTTCCACCACGACAAGCACCACCAGGCCTATGTCACCAACGGCAACAGCCTGCTGAAAGGCACCGAGTTCGAGAGCCTGCCGGTCGAGGATGTGGTCAAGGGTTCGTTCGGCAAGAACCAAGCGCTGTTCAACAACGCCGGCCAGCACTACAACCACGTCCACTTCTGGCAGTGGATGAAGCCGAATGGCGGCGGCAAGCCCTCGGCCGTGCTGGAAAAGGCCATCACCGACAGCTTCGGCTCGTTCGAAAAGATGACGGAGGCCTTCATCGCGGCCGGCGTCGGCCAGTTCGGTTCGGGCTGGGCCTGGCTCGCCGTGAAGGGCGGCAAGATCGAGGTCGCCAAGACACCCAACGGCGAGAACCCCCTCGTGCACGGCGCGACGCCCATCCTCGGCGTCGACGTTTGGGAGCACTCCTACTACATCGACTACCGCAACCGCCGCCCCGACTACCTGAAGGCGTTCATGGAGCATCTGGTCAACTGGGATCACGTGCAGCGCCTGTACGACGCGGCGCACTGAGCTTCGCCCGAAGCCGTTGCCCCCGGCGTCGCCTGTCCGATTGCGGGCGGGCGACGCTCGCGTTTTAGCGGACCCGCATGTTCCGGCATCTCCTTTCCGTCGGAGGACTGACGCTTTTATCGCGCGGGACGGGGTTCCTGCGCGATGTCGTGCTCGGCGCGCTGCTCGGTGCGGGGACCATCGCGGACGCCTTCGTGGTGGCGTTCCGGCTGCCCAATCATTTTCGCGCGATCTTCGGCGAAGGCGCGTTCAACGCGGCCTACGTACCCTCCTACGCCCGCGCGCTCGAACACGGCGGCCCGGTGCAGGCGGGACGTTTCGCCAGCCAGATCCTCACCATCCTGTTCGCCTCGCAAGTCGTTCTGCTCGCGCTCGCGTGGGCCTTCACGCCCGAACTCGTGCGTTTGCTCGCCCCGGGCTTCGACAGCGATCCGGTCAAGATGGGCCGCGCCGTCCTGATGACGCGGATCACCTTCCCCTACCTCCTGTTCATCACCCTCGTGACGCAGCAATCGGGCACGCTCAACGCGCACCGCCGTTTCGTGGCCGCGGCTTTCGCGCCGGTGCTGCTCAACGTCTCAATGGTGCTGTTCCTCGCGCTCGCCTGGCTGTTTCCGGACGCCGGGGTCGCGGCCAGCGTCGGCGTCACCGTCTCGGGCGCGGCGCAGCTCGCCCTCATGGTCGCCAGCGCGCGGCGGGCGGGCGTGCTCGAGCGCTTCGTGCGCCCGTCCTGGACGGCCGACGTCAAGCGGTTCTTCGCGGCGCTCGGGCCGGCCGTGATCGGCTCCGCAGGCGTGCAGATCGCCATCTTCGCCGACACGATCATCGGCTCGATGCTGCCGACGGGCGGGCCATCCTCGATCTACTACGCGGAGCGGCTCTACCAGCTGCCGATCGGGGTCATCGGCATCGCGGCCGGCACCGTGCTGCTGCCGGAGATGAGCCGCCTCTTCGCGAACGGCGACGTCGCGGGCGCGCTCAAGGCCAAGAACCGCACCATGGCCCTCACGCTCGCGCTGTCGGCGCCGTTCTTCGTCGCCTTCATCCTCGTCCCGGACGTCATCATGCGCGGCGTCTTCCTGCGCGGGCAGTTCACCGCCGAGGCGGCGCACGCTTCCGCGCTCGTGCTCTCGGCTTACGGCTTCGGTCTGCTGCCGGTCGTGTTGATCCGCTCGGCGGTGTCCGGGTTTCAGGCGCGCGGCAACACCACGGTACCGATGGCGGCATCCTTGACCGGCGTGGCGTGCAACCTCGCCCTCAAGGTCGCGCTCTACAAGCCGTTCGGCGCCGTGGGCCTCGCCGCGGCGACCGCCGTCGGCGCCTGGATCAACCTGCTGACCCTCTGCGCGATCGGCTGGGTCCAGGGCGTGGTGCGCCCCGACGACGAACTCGCGCGCGTCGCGATCGCGGTCGACGTCGCGGCGCTGGCGCTCGGCGCGTTCGTGCTGCTCGCGGGGTCCCAAATCGAGTTCGCGACCCGGGGGTTGCGCTTCGCCGACGAGGCGCACCTGTGCCTGCTCGGCGCGGGCGGCGCGGCGGTCTACGGTATCGCGCTTCTGGCGGCGCTAGGCGTCGCGGGCGTCAGCCTGAGGCCGCCCCGAGGCGGGCGCGGTTTGGCGCCGATCGTGCCCGCCCGGGTGGCGGACCTGTCGTAAGCTTCGCCCTTCGGAAAAGACGAACGCCGTAGACTTGCCGAAATCGGCCGCCCGCCGCGGATGCGGAACGTCCAAAGGCACGGCCGTTTTGATTGTTCGTCGCTTTGCTCCCAAGACGTGCAACCCGTCGGCGACATCGCCCGGCCTGCCGACCCGACACGCGCCAGCATCGTCGACGCGCTCAATGCGCGCCGCCGCCCGCCCCGGCGGGCTTGGGCGCCGGCTTGCGCATCAGCGGCGTCACCGCCACGAGGCACACGAACAGGCACGTCAGTGCGAGGAAAACGTCGCCGAGCGACATGACGAGCGCTTCGCGGCGCACCATCGAGGCCAATCGCTTGGTCGCCGATAGGGCGGCGTCCGACCCCATGGACGCGTACACGTCGGTCAGCATGGCGAGCGTGCGTTCCGCCTGTTCGTGGCCGTAGGCGACGCTTTCGTGCAACCGGGCGAGATGGAGATCCCACCGGTCGTTCATCAGCGTGTTGATGAGCGCCAACCCGACCGCTCCGCCGAGGTTGCGGGTGAGGTTGTAGAGGCCCGAAGCGTTCTTGAGCCGGGCCGGCGGCAACGTGCCGAGCGCCACGTTGTTGATGGGCACCATCGCGGTCATCAACCCGAAGCCGCGCAGCATCTGCGGCACGAGCAGTTCCCAGAAGTCCCAGTCCTTGGTGATGACGGACGCCTGCCAGGTGCCGATCGCGAAGCACGAGAAGCCGATCCCGATGAGGATGCGCGGGTCGACCTTGCCCATGAGTTTCCCGACGATCGGCGCCGCCACGAACATGCACGCCCCGGTGACGAACATCGTTTCGCCGATCTGCAGGGACGAGTAGCCGCGAACCCGCGACAGGTAGACGGGATAAAGGTAGGTCAGCCCGTACAGGCCGATGCCCATCACGAAAGAGAACAGCGAGCCGAAGGCGAAATTCCGGTCGGTGAACGCGCTCAGGTCGACGATCGGCTGCTTCGCCGTGAAGGCCCTCCAGAAGAAAACGGCGCCGCCCACGACCGACACCACGGCGGTGACCACGATGATTGGCTCGTCGAACCAGTTCTTCTGCGGGCCTTCCTCCAGTACGTACTCCATGGCGCCGAGGAAGGCGGCCATGCCGATGAACCCGGTCCAGTCGAACTTGTCGAGCAGCGACCAATCGGGCTTGTCGAAATCGATCAGGAACCATGTCAGCACAGTCACGGCGATTCCCGGGACGATGTTGATAAGGAACAGCCAGTGCCAGGAAAACAGGTCGGTGAGGTAGCCGCCGATGGTCGGCCCGACGGTCGGGGCGAGCGTGGCCACGAGCCCGATCAAGGGCGCGATCAGCGGCTGCTTCTCGCGCGGGAAGATGGTGAAGGCCGCCGCGAACACGGTGGGAATCATGGCGCCGCCGATGAACCCTTGCAGCGCGCGCCACAGGATCATCTGGTTGATGTCGGTAGCGGTCGAGCACATGAAGCTCATCAGCGTGAAGCCGCCGCACGACGCCGCGAACAGGTAGCGCGTGGAGAACGCCCGCGACAGGATGCCCGACAGCGGGATCATGACGACCTCGGCGATCAGGTAGCTCGTCTGTACCCAGGCGACCTCCTCTGCGCTCGCCGACAGGCCCGCCTGGATTTCCGCGAGGGACGCGGACACGATCTGGATGTCCAGGATGGCCATGAACATCCCGAACACCATCACGAAGAAGGTGAGCGTCCGGCGCCGGTCGACGCCTTTGCCTGGGATGGAAGACGCGCCCGATACCCCGGGCCGCGGGGGCGGAAGCGCGTTCGCGGTGACGGCCATGGTCGAGGCTCCGGACTCGCGTCAATCGGCGCTGGCGCGGTCGCTCCCCCGGGCGCTGAAGCCGAGCGCCCCCATGAGCGAGGGCGGCGGCTGCGAGGGGTCGCGGGTGCGGACATCGACCACGACCGACAGGCCCGGCCGTAGGATGCCCTCGCGGGCGACCTCGGGCGGCACCGTGATGCGGACCGGAACGCGCTGCACGATCTTGGTGAAGTTGCCGGTCGCGTTCTCGGGCGGCAGCAACGAGAACTCGGCACCGGACGCCGGGGCGACGCTGTCGATCACGCCCACGACCACACGGTCGCCGTAGGCGTCCGGCTTGATATCGACCTTCTGCCCGGGCTTCAGCCGGCCGATCTGCGTCTCCTTGAAGTTCGCGACGATATAGGCGCTTTCGAGCGGCACCAGCGACAGCAAGCGCGTGCCCGTTTGCACGTACTGGCCCTGCTCGACGCTCTTGTTGCCGATGACGCCGTCGAACGGCGCCTTGATGACGGTGAACGAAAGGTCCCGACTGGCCTTGTCGAGGCTCGTCTGCAGTTCCGCGCGCACCCGCTGCGCTTCGACGCGCTGGGCCTTCAGCACCTCCATCGAGGCTTGCGCGGCGGTGACGCCTGCGGCCGCGCTCGTGAACGTGGCGGCGCTGCGGTCGCGGTCCGCCTGCGCCTGTTCGAGCCTTTGCTGCGTGCCGAACGTCGAGCGCACGAGGCTTTCCGCTCGCCCGTACTCGGCCGCGGCGCGAACCTGGTCGGCCTTCGCGACCTGCAATTGCGCCTGCGCCTGCTCTACCGATGCGCCCTGCGCCTCGACCTGCTTGCCGAAGCGCGCGATGGTCGCGTCCTGCGTGTCGATGCGGGCGCGGGCGGTATCGACGGCATTCTTGTAGTCCCCGTCGTCGATGGTTGCGAGCACCTGGCCTTTGCGCACCGCGGCGTTGTCGATCACCGGAACGGCCGTGATGTAGCCCCCGACCTTGGCGGCGATCGTCGACATGTCGGTCTTCACGTAGGCGTCGTCCGTCGAGACGATGAAGCGGCCTTCGGTGAACCAGCGATAGCCCTGCCAGCCGCCGCCGCCGAGGACGGCGAGGACGACGAGCGGCAATACGATCCGCCGCCGGGCGCGCTTGGGCGGGATGATCTCGCCCGTGCGGGGCGCCTCGGTCGGGGGCTTCGCCTGAACCGCGAGGGCACCCTCGCGCGGCGAAGTCATCGCGACATCCACCGCCACCCGCTCCTCCACGGCCTGATCCGGCATCACAAGCTCCACCCGTTCATCGCACGCCGCCCGAAACCCGGGGAGCACGCCCACCGACCCAGGCATGCTGACTGAACCGTTCGGTCAATACTTGACATAGCGTCGTCCGGCATTAAATCAAGAGCTGACCGAACGGTTCGGTCGGAATTCGAAGCGAGGCCGGTGTTGGTCGATCATCTCGCGCTCTTGGCCCCCGGCCCGACCGAAAGCGTTCGCCCGAGGGACGACGGTAAAAGGCGCCAGATCCTGGACGGGGCGCGGCGCGTCTTTCTGTCCGACGGTTTCGACGGCGCGAGCATGAACGACATCGCGCGCGTCGCCGGCGTATCGAAGGGTACGCTCTACGTCTATTTCACCAACAAGGAATCGCTGTTCGAGGCGCTCATCCGCGAGGAGAAGCGGGAGCAAGCGGAGCAGTTCTGCCGCTTCGATCCCGACGACCACGACGTGCGGTCGTGCCTCAAGCGGTTCGGGCTGACGTTGCTCGACCATGTTCTCCGCCCGTCGGCGATCGCTCACCTGCGGACCGTCCTCGCGGTCGGCGCCAAATTCCCGAACGTCAGTCGGGCGTTCTACGAGGCGGGTCCGATGGTCGGTGCCGCCCGCCTCGCGGCCTACCTCGACGCCCAGGTCTTGGCGGGCGTGATCGAAACCGACGACACGGAAACGGCGGCGTCCCACTTCCTCGATATGTGCAAGGGCCCGCATCTGCTGCGCGGCGTTTTCGGCGTCGGCGAGCGTCCCTCCGAGGACAAGCTCGAAGCCCACGTGAGCCGGTCGACGGACGCTTTCCTGCGCGCCTACGGCAAGCGCGGCACCTGACCCCCGCCCTGCTCGCCGACGCGCTCCGCGACCCCGATCAGGCCCGGCACGTCCCGCCCATTCTCGGTGCGGGTCGAGGCGTCCGTCAGCGAAAGCACCGTCAGGCAGGCGGCGGCTTGCCCTTCCACGTACCGCCTCCCGTGAGCGAAGCGAAGGTCGGGGCCGAGCGCGAACGGTTCGACGACGCCCGTCTGCAACGTGAACGCGAACCGCCCGCCGGGGCGCAGGACGCGCCGCACGGCCTCGAAGACCGGCGCGAGATCGCCGACGTAGACCAGCACGTCGGCGGCGGTCACGAGGTCGTAGCAACCCGGAGGCGACGCCGCGAGCGCGTCCGCGAGCGGCCCGACGCGAAGGTCGGAATAGAGCCCGGTCGCCCGCGCCCGTCCGACCATGGCGGCGGACAGATCGACGCCGTCGACGGTCGCCGCGAGCCCCGCGAGCCCCTGCCCCATCAGCCCGGTGCCGCAGCCGAGATCGAGTGCGCGCGAGAACCGGACTCCTGGTGCCGCCGCCGTGATCGCGGCCCGCAACAGGCTCGGCCCCCGGTATCGCAGCTTGCCGACGAGATGCGCGTCGAACAGCGGCGCGTAGTCGTCGAACAACGCCCGGATATAGCCGTCGGGCATAGCGGCCGGCGCCTCCCCGCGAAGCCGCGACACGTGGAGCGCAGCGCCGAGCGCGCCGTCGGCGTCGAGCGTGTGAGCCAGCCGCCAACCCTCCAGGGCAGCGTCGCGGTCGCCCTGGCGTTCGCGCACCTCGGCCAACGCGGCCCACGCGGGCGCCCAATGCGCGGCGCGCTCGATGGTTTGCAGCAGCAGATCGGTCGCGGCCGCGAGGCTGCCTTCCTCGACGAGCGCCCGCGCCCACTCGAAGCGGCGATCGGCCAGAAGGTCGCCCGATCCGCGCATCTCCGTTCGCCCCGTCGATCTCGGCCGACTCGACGGCGTCGCCCGATGCCGCCCGATCGCCACCGGACGTGAAACCGACCGTTGACCGTGCCGCGGAACAACGTCCCGACGTGCCGAAAATCAGCGCCCCGCGCGCGCTATTGTCCGCCGAGCAACCGATGTCCCGCTTCGATAGACTTGGCCGTTCGCATCCATCGGGTCATTGCCGCTTACAGCAGGTTTGAAAATTCGATGAAGCGTCGCGGCGACTCACGCAACCAAGCCTTTCCGCGATCGTTACGTCAATCGGCGATGTCGGGGAACGCGATGACCAGGCTGTCATACGGGGATGTCGCACTACTGGCCTGCGTGGTCGTGGTGTCGGCCATGTCGGGCGGGGCGGGAGTTTTTTGGCTGGCGGTGGTTTCGATCGCGGCCTTGATGCTTGGCCGGGGCAATGGTCGGGCGCCTTCGACGTCGCCTCTCCAGGCTCGTGTTCGGGTCCGGTCCGCAAAGGATCGGTCTCGGTCTTGATCGGGCCGTGGCCGCGTTCAGGGGCGATACGGTCTTATCGGGGTTGTGTCCGTCGTGCGGTTTGGTCGGCAGCTTGTGGGGGTTGGGTCATGGACACCGGTTCGTCTCAGAAGCCGATGCGCAAACTGGGCCTCATCGTGCTTGCTTGCTTCCTCGGCGCGCCCTTGGCTGCCGCTCCGATCGCGGCCGGTGGGCCGTTCGCTTTTCGGCCGCTGACGATCAGCAAGAGCCTCCGCGTCGTCCAGGCCTTCGGACCCGACGATGAGGATTGCGTTTACGAAATGCGGCGCGTTCCACGTCCTGGCGGCTCGTTGCATGTCGCCAAGAAGCTGGTCTGCAACGACTGATAGGGGCGTCCGCTCCGCTATCCGATATGACCGCCGGCGACGTTCTCACGCGGACAGCGTGCGGCCTTTACTGCCCGGCCAGCGACTTCCACATCGATCCGACCCGACCGGTGGCGCGCGCCCTCATCACGCATGCCCATGCCGACCATGCACGCGCCGGTCATGGCGCCGTGCTGGCGACCAGTGAAACGCTCGACATCATGGCGATCCGCTACGGCGCTTCGTTCACGGCGGCGCGGCAGGCCGCCATGCTCGGCGAGCCGGTCCGCCTCGGCGCCGTATCCGCCACGTTCCACCCGGCCGGTCACGTGCTCGGCTCCGCGCAGATCGCGATCGAGGCAGGCGGGTTCACGGTCGTCGTATCGGGCGATTACAAGCGCGCCGGCGATCCGACCTGCGCGCCCTTCGAGCCAGTCCGGTGCCACGCGTTCATCACGGAAGCGACCTTCGGCCTGCCGGTTTTCCGCCATCCGGACGCGGCCGGCGAAATCGTTAAACTGCGCGAATCGCAGGCGCTGTTTCCCGAGCGTACCCACATCGTCGGCGCCTACGCGCTCGGCAAGGCCCAGCGCATGATGGCGCTCTTGCGGGCGTCGAACTATGAGCGCCCGATCTACATCCACGGCGCGCTCGAGCGCCTGACCGCGTATTACCGAGACCGAGGCATCGCGCTCGGCGACATCCGCAGGGTCGCCGCCGCGGAGCGGCCCAAGCTCGGCGGCGAGATCGTGCTCTGCCCGCCCGGGGCGATGAAGGAACTTTGGGCCCGAAAGTTTCCCGAACCGCTGACGGTGGCCGCCTCGGGCTGGATGCGCGTGCGGGCACGGGCCCGCCAGAAGGGCGTAGAACTTCCGTTGATCGTGTCCGACCACGCCGACTGGGACGACCTGTGCCGCACGGTGCTCGACACGGGGTGCGGGGAAGTCTGGGTCACGCACGGCGAAGCCGAGGCTTTGGTGCACTGGGCGTCGGCCCGGGGTCTCGCCGCGCGCCCCCTCCACCTCATGGGGTACGGCGAGGAAGCGGAAGACGAGGGCACCGACGGCGAGCCCGCGTGAGGCGGTTCGCGCGGCTGCTCGATCGGCTCTCCTTCGAGCCGGGGCGCAACGGCAAACTTCGCCTCATGACCGCATACTTCCGCGGCACGCCCGATCCCGAGCGGGGCTACGCCCTCGCGGCGCTCACCGATTCGCTGAAATTCCAGAACGCGAAGCCGGCGCTGGTGCACGCGCTCGCGGCCGAGCGCACGGACCCGACGCTGTTCCAGATGTGCTACCATTTCGTGGGCGACCTGTCCGAAACCGTCGCGCTGATCTGGCCGGCGCCGCCGGCGGGCGCCGGCGAGCCCCCGCTTCTGTCGGCCGTCGTCGCGACGCTCGCCGCGACGAGCCGGCTGGCCCTGCCCCGCCGGTTGGCGGCCTGGCTCGACGAACTCGACGAGACCGGCCGCTGGGCGCTCTTGAAGCTCATCACCGGCTCGTTGCGGATCGGCGTATCGGCCCGGCTCGCGAAGACCGCGGTGGCCGCCTTGGGGCCGCACGCCCCCGACGACATCGAGGAGGTTTGGCACGGCCTCGCGCCGCCCTACCCCGGCCTGTTCGCCTGGGCGGAGGGGACCGGCCCGCGGCCGGACACGAGCGACCCGACGCCGTTCCGAACCCCCATGCTGGCCCACGCCCTCGACGAGGGCGACTTCGCGGCCCTGACGGCGGCCGACTTTTCCGCCGAGTGGAAGTGGGACGGCATCCGCGTCCAGGCCGTCGCAGGCGCGGACGCTTCGGGCCAGCTCTCGGCGCGGCTCTATTCGCGGGGCGGCGAGGACGTGTCGAAGGCCTTCCCGGACCTGATGGGGAGCCTGACGGCGGCTGGCTTCGGCTCGGCCGCGCTCGATGGCGAACTGCTCGTCGTCCGCGACGGCCGCGTCGAACCGTTCTCAAGCCTTCAGCAAAGACTGAACCGGAAAACCGTGTCGGCGAAGACCATCGCGGCCTACCCCGTCCATCTGCGCGCCTACGATCTTCTGGTCGAGCACGGGGACGATCTGCGGGCCCTGTCCTTCCAGGAGCGCCGGCGGAAACTCGAAGCCTTCGTCACGCGTCTGGGCGACCCGCGCATCGACCTGTCGCCGATCATCCCGTTCGCGGGTTGGGACGAGCTGGCGCGCATCCGTCTCGATCCCGCCGCCGCCGGCGCGGGGGTCGATGCCGACGCGATCGAGGGGCTGATGCTCAAGCGGCGCGACGCGCCCTATGTGCCCGGCCGGCCGCGCGGCCCCTGGTGGAAGTGGAAGCGGCAGCCGTTCAACATCGACGCCGTGATGATGTACGCGCAGCGCGGGCACGGCAGGCGCGCGTCGTTCTATTCGGACTACACGTTCGGCGTCTGGCGGGCGGACGCCTCCGGCGACGTCCTCGTTCCGGTCGGGAAGGCCTACTCGGGGTTCACCGACCAGGAGTTGGTCAAGCTCGACCGCTACGTGCGCAACAACACCACCGCGAGGTTCGGCCCCGTGCGCGAAGTCGCCCACGGGCTCGACAAGGGGCTCGTGCTCGAAGTCCTGTTCGAGGGCCTGAACCGGTCGACGCGCCACAAGTCGGGCGTCGCCATGCGTTTCCCCCGCATCGCCCGCATCCGCTGGGACAAGCCCGCGGCGGAAGCCGACCGGTTCGAGGCGCTGGAAAAGCTCCTCGCCAGGCAGGGCTCCGGTTCACGGCCCGACGGGATATCGCCGTAGCCGTTCCATGGCGGGGACCAAAGCGGTTGCCGGACCGGTACAGGGACGCGAACCCGCAGCGGTCGCGCCCGAGGAACCTCGTCTCGACGCGGCCCGGATCGCGTCCGCCGCAAGCGCGTGTCGCGCGACCGCCCTGCGTGAACATCGCAGCCGCTTGACGGTCGCGTGCCCCTCGGGCTCTTAGCCCACTGGCTTGCCCGCCGCGACCGCCTGACCTCGGAGAGACCCACATGCCGGAGTGGCCTGTCCACGCCCGTTTCGACGGCCCGATCGTGATGATCGGGTTCGGCTCGATCGGCAAGGGGACCCTGCCGCTGCTCGAGCGCCACATCGCCTTCGACCGCGCGAAGATGACCGTGATCGCGCCCGACGACGCGGACCGCGCGCTCCTCGACGAACGGCAGGTCCGCTTCGAACACCTGGCGCTGACCCGCGACAATTACGTCGACGTCCTGACGCCGTTGTTGACCGCCGGCGGCGTCAGGGGGCTCGTCGTCAACCTGTCGGTCGACACATCGTCCGTGGCGATCGTGGCGCTCTGCAAGGACATCGGCGCGCTCTATATCGACACCGTCGTCGAACCCTGGCCGGGCTTCTATACCGACACCGAGCTCAGCGTGTCGCAACGCTCGAACTACGCGCTGCGCGAATCGATGCTGGATCTGCGCCGTGCCCGCCCGGGCGGGCCGACCGCCGTCACCACCTGCGGCGCCAACCCCGGCATGGTGTCCTGGCTTGTCAAGCAGGCGCTGCTCGACATCGCGCGCGACACCGGCGTCGATACGCCCGAGCCCGCCGATCGCGACGGCTGGGCCCAACTCGCCCGGAGCCTCGGCGTCAAGGGCATCCACATCGCCGAGCGCGACACCCAGCGCGCGAAGGCGCCCAAGGCGCGCGGCGTGTTCGTGAACACGTGGTCGGGCGAGGGGTTCATTTCGGAAGGCCTGCAGCCCGCCGAACTCGGCTGGGGCACCCACGAAAAGACCTTGCCGCCGGAAGGTCGACGCCACGATTTCGGTCCGGACTGCGCCATCTACCTGATGCGCCCGGGTGCCGGCACGCGCGTTCGAACCTGGACGCCGACGATCGGGCCGCAGCACGGGTTCCTCGTCACGCACAACGAATCGATCTCGATCGCCGACTATCTCACGGTGCGGGAGAACGGCCGGGCCGTGTACCGGCCGACGTGCCACTACGCCTACCATCCGGCCGACGACGCCGTGCTCTCGCTCCATGAGATGGCCGGCGCGCAATGGCTCCGGCAGCCCGATCTTCGCATCCTGAACGAGGACGAGATCCTCGACGGGTTCGATGAACTCGGCGTGCTGCTCTACGGGCACGCCAAGAACGCCTATTGGTACGGCTCGCAACTGTCCATCGAGGAAACGCGGGTGCTGGCGCCCTACCAGAACGCCACGGGCCTGCAGGTCACGTCCGCGGTGCTGGCCGGGGTGGTCTGGGCGATCGAGAACCCGCGGGCCGGCATCGTGGAAGCCGACGAGATGGATTTCCGGCGCTGCCTCGCCGTCCAGACCCCCTATCTGGGTCCGGTGATCGGGGCCTACACGGATTGGACGCCGGCGGACAATCGCGGCGTCCTGTTTCCCGAGGACATCGACCGGGACGACCCCTGGCAGTTCAAGAACGTCATCGTTCGGTAGCGGCCGGCGGATTGGAGGGCGCGAGGATGAACCACGTCGTTTTCTACCACGCGCCGCGGACGCGCTCGACAGGGGTCCGCGTGCTGCTCAGGGTCATTCAAAGAATCCGTTTCGAGCGGCGCGGAGAGCTTGGGTTCG
>CAXTIC010000005.1:0-110979 GCA_964244255.1 uncultured Lichenihabitans sp.
GATCCGATCCCCGAACGCGAGCCGGGCGGGCGCGTCGTAGGCCGGGTGGCAGCCCGCCACCAGCAGGGTGTCGACTTGGCCGGCGTCGAGCGCGCGGGCGAGATCCGCGACCCCTCCCGCGTCGGCCGGCATCGCGGGCTCCACCGCGTCCACGGGCGCCGACAGTTTCGCATTGATCCAATGCACGAGCGCGTGCACCTCGGGCCGCAGCGTCGCGCCGGCCAGCACGACGCCCCGGCCCGGATGCGCCGACAGGTCGCGGGCGATGGCTTCGACCCGTTTCAGGTCCGGCGCCGCCAGGCGCGGATCGGGCAGGTCGGCGCCGAGCACCCGCGCCAGCGCGATCGCGGCGTTCTCGATCGAACCGATCGACCATTGCAGGCGATGGTCGGCATTGGCCCCCGAAAGGGTCGGCGCGGGTTCGAGCGCGTAGAAACGCATCATGGCTCCGGTGTCGCCGCGCACGCGGCGGCGGTCGCCGAAGCCGCGCGCGTTGCTGGCCTGCGCGGGCCCCGGGCCGATCGGGTCGGCGTCGAGGCTGACCAGAACGTCGAGATCGGCCCAGCGGGGTAGCGGCGTGGCCGGCCGGCCGAATGCCAGCCTGGCGCCCTCGCGGGCGGATGTTTCGGCGAGGGGGTCGTCGACGAACCAGCGGCTGCCCGGATACCGCCGCCGGATCAGCGCGATCTGCCGCAGCGCGGTGGGCGATGTCTGCGGCCCCGTGAGGAGGTGCAGGCCGCGCCCGGACGCGGCCGCCCAGGTCGCGAACCGCGCCACGATGGCGCCCTGGAGCGCCGTCCACGACGCGATCCCGCCGCCCTGCCGCACGGCTTGCGACCGGTCGGGATCGTAGAGGGAAAACACGGCCGCCTCCGCGAACACGTCGGTGGCGCCGAGGCTCATGGGATGGAGGGGGTTGCCCGACACCTTGATGGGCCGGCCCTCGACCGACGTGCACAGCACCCCGCGCCCGTAGCCGCCGAGCGGCAGGGTCGAGGCGAACCGCAGCGGAACGCCCGGCACGAGCCGCTCGGGCATCCGCACGTAGGGCACGATCTCGTCGGGCGGCTTGCCGCAGCCGGCCGCGACCAGCGCGACGTTGGCGCTGAGCAGTTTCAGCGCCGCGCGGCGCGTCATGGCGCCGGATTCCGGGACGGAGGGCGCGCTCATCGATGGCACACGGAACAGTCGGACAGGTGGTCCGGCTTGATCCCGTAGGCGGCGAGAAGCTGGTGCCCCTTCGCCATCTGGTCGGCGGGGGCCTGCCAGTCCTGGGAGAACACGGCGTCGCGCGGACGCAGGTTCCCGGCCGGGTTCCGATGGCACTCGAGGCACCAGGCCATCGTCAAGGGCGCGTCCTGCCAGGTCAGCGGCATGGCGTCGATCGGGCCGTGGCAACTCGTGCAGCCGACGCCCTTGGCGACGTGGGCGGCGTGGTCGAAGTAGACGTAGCCGGGGAGGCGGTGGACGCGCCGCCAATGGATCGGCAGGCCGCGCGCGAAGCTTTCCCGCACCGGGGCCAGCATCGCGGCGTTGGTCCAAATCTGCGAATGGCAGGTCATGCAGGTTTCGGTCGGCGGCACGCCGGCGTAGGCCGCCTGTTCCACGCCGGTGTGGCAATAGCGGCAATCGAGGCCGAGCTGGCCGACGTGGTGGGCGTGACTGAACATGACGGGCTGCTCGACGACGATGCCCTGCCCGGTCGCATGCGGCGAGCGCGCCACCGCGTAGGCCAACCCGACGAAGATCGCGGGGACGACCACCGCCGCCGCCAGAACGGACCGGACCAGCGTGTCCGCCGCCGGTGAAAACACCTGAGGCATGGAATACCCGAACGCAGCGGCCGTTCCCGGCCCCTCGGCGTTGAAAAATCCCGGTCGTCGCGAAAGTTCCCGAACCCTCGAAGGCGCGCCTATGCCGCATCGGAGCATCGTGGCCGGTCGGCGACATCGCCCGGATGGCGGCGGAATTCGTTGCGGTCTCGTCCGAGCGGTCCTGGAGCGCCGGAGGCGGCGCCATGGATCGGCTCTTCGTCCAAGGCCGCTTTGCGGCCGACCTTCGGCGACATCCGACCACGCCGCGGCCTCTCGCCAAGCGATCCGGTCGGGCGTACGGACCGGAAGCGGCGCGGCCCCGCCATGTGCTCGCGCCGAAAGCGGGCGGCTCCGGCGATCCGGCCACGCCGCTCGACGCGGCCCGTCGTCCTGTCTCCACCCAGCCGCGACCCGGGGCACCTCGCCGATGACACGTGACAGCTTGCCGGTGGCCATCACCATGGGCGACCCGTCCGGCATAGGCCCCGAAATCGTCGCGAAGGCGGTTCGGCGGAGGAAGGCGCAGGCCTGCGTCGTGGTCGGCGACCCGTTGGTCATGGAGCAGGCGTTCGCCGCCACGGGTGCGAGCGTCCGCCTGAACCCGATCCGCGACATCCGCGAGGCGTTGTTCGAGAACGCGACGGTCGATATCGTGGCGTCCTCGGCGTTCGACGTCCTGCCGCCCGTCGGCGTGGTCGACGCGCGCAGCGGACAGGCCGCGTTCGCGGCGATCCTCGCGGCGATCCGGCTCGCCCGGGCGGGCGACGTGGCCGGCATGGTCACCGGCCCGATCCACAAGGAGGCCCTCGCCGCCGCCGGCATACGCTATCCCGGCCACACGGAAATGCTCGCCGCGTACGGGGGGGCGGAGCGGGTGGCGATGATGCTCGCCAACGACGAGATCCGCACCGTCCTCGTCACCATACATTGCTCGCTCGTCGAGGCGATCCGCCGGGCCGACTTCGATGCCCAGATGTCGGCCATCCGCCTCGCACACGCGGGCGGGCGGGCGCTCGGCATAGCGGCGCCGCGGATCGCGGTGGCCGGTCTCAATCCGCATGCCGGCGAAGGCGGCCTGTTCGGCGACGAGGAAATCCGGATCATCGCTCCGGCGGTCGCGGCGGCCCGTCGCGAGGGCATCGATGCGAGCGGCCCCTGGCCCGGCGACACCGTGTTCATGCAGGCCCGCAAGGGCCGGTTCGACATCGTCGTCGCGCAATACCACGACCAGGGGCTGATCCCGGTCAAATATCTCGGGCTCGAGAAAGGCGTGAACATAACGTTGGGCCTGTCTTTCGTGCGCACCAGTCCCGACCACGGGACGGCCTTCGACATCGCCGGGCGCGGCATCGCCGATCCCTCGAGCCTCGAAGCGGCGCTCGACTACGCGGTTCGCCTGGCGGCCGCGGCACGGAACCAGGGACAAGCGGCGTGACGGGACTTCGAGTGCCGGCCCGTCCTCCCGCGCATCGCGGCGCGCAACCCTTCGCCGCAGGTCGAAGATGCCGGCCGCGGCAGACGCGACCCTTCCCAACGGGCGCGCGGTACCTAAATGGGGGTCGAGGGTGTCGCGACCCTTCGACCAACGACGACAAAGGGCCGTCGCCGTCATGACCGAAACGACGATCGTCCAGCGCCCCGACGTCCTGCCCAAGATCGAGCGGCCGCGCCTGCACAAGGTCATTCTCGTCAACGACGACTACACGCCGCGCGAGTTCGTGGTGATGATCCTCAAGGCCGAGTTCCGCATGGGCGCGGCTTCGGCCTACGGCGTCATGATCACGGCGCACAAGCGGGGGTCCTGCGTCATCGCGGTCTACCCCAGGGACGTGGCCGAGACCAAGGCCACGCGGGCCACCGAGGCGGGCCGCAGCAAGGGCTACCCGCTCCAGTTCACGACCGAACCGGAAGAATGACGGCACGGGTCGCCTGCCGCGAGGCCCGCGCGACCCGCTTCATTCCGCCGCGCGCCGCGGCGCCTGCGCGGGCAACGCTTCCACCTCCGGCTCGGCCGGGTCGAGCAGCGGCGCCGTGCCGAGCCCGAAGCGGCGCCCGAGGCCCTCCAGGGCCAGATAGATCACGGGCGTCGTGTAGAGCGTCAGCAGTTGGCTCAGCAGCAGGCCACCGATGATGGTGATGCCGAGCGGCACGCGGAGTTCCGCCCCCGGGCCGTGGGCCAGGGCCAGCGGCACGGCGCCGAATAGGGCCGCCAGCGTCGTCATCATGATGGGGCGAAAACGCAGGGCGCAGGCGCGGCGGATGGCGTCGAACGGCGACAAACCCTCGTCGCGTTCGGCCGCGGTCGCGAAATCGATCATCATGATCGCGTTCTTCTTCACGATCCCCATCAGCAAGATGATGCCGATCAGCGCCACGATCGACAGGTCGTTCCCGGTGACCATCAAGGCCACGAGCGCGCCGACGCCGGCCGAGGGCAGCGTCGACAGGATGGTGAGCGGGTGGACGAAGCTCTCGTAGAGCACGCCGAGCACGAGGTAGATCGTCACGACCGCGGCCAGGATCAGCGCGGGCTCGCCCGCGAGCGCCTTGTTGAACTCCGCCGCGTCCGCCCCGAACGAGCCCAGCACGGCGTCGGGCACGCCGATGTCGCGCTCGGCCGCGGCCAGCGCCGCCACGGCCTGCCCGAGCGACACGCCGCCGGGCAGGTCGAACGACAGGGTCGCCGACGGGAACTGTTCCTGGTGGGCGACCGCGAGCGGCGCCGTCGTCGTCCTCAACGTCGCGAACGACATCAGCGGCACCTGCGTCCCGCCCCTCGTCCCGCTGGCGGCCGGGCTCGGCGGCACGATTCCCGAGACGGATACAGCCGTCGGTGCCGCCGCGGCGGTTCCCCCGCCCCCGACCCCGACGTAAAGCCTGTCGAGCACGGCGGGATCGCTGCCATAGCGTGGCGCCGCTTCCAGGATGACGCGGTACTGGTTCGCCTGGGCGTAGATGGTCGAGATTTGCCGCTGCCCGAAGGCGTCGTTCAAGGTGTCGTCGACGAGCTGGGTCGACACGCCGAGCCGCCCCGCCTTGCCGCGGTCGATGTCGACGAAGGCGCGCAAGCCCCCGTCCTCGACCTCGGCCGCGACATGGGCGAACGCGGGGTCGCGACGCAGCCGCGCCGCGAGCTTGCCCGACCATTGGGTGACCAGCGCCTCGTCCGGCGCCGTCAGGGTATACTGGTATTGCGAGCGGCTCGCGCGCGTGGCGATCTGGATGTCCTGCACGGGCTTGACGTAGGCGGTGAGGCCCGGCAGCCGCCCGAGGCGCTCCCGCACCCGCTCGGCCACGACCGCGGCGCCGTCGCGGCCGTCTTCGGCTGGTTTCAGCGTGATCTGGAGGTGGGCGACGTTGCCGGTGGGGTTCAGCGTGCCGATGCCGAGCACGGCCGCGACGCCCACGATGTCCGGGTCCTCGGCGAGCGCCGCGCGGGCGTCCGCCTGCAGCCGCCGCATGGCCTCGAAAGACGCGGTCGGGGCACCCTGGAGGACGGCGTCGACGAGCCCCGTGTCCTGCTCGGGCAGGAACCCCTTGGGACTGATCCCGTAAAGCCACACCGTGAGCGCGAGCGTGCCCGCCGTGACGGCCAGCATGAGGAGCCGCCGCCGCAGCACCCAATCGAGCGTCGCCGCGTAGCCTCGCGCCATCAGCGCCACCGGGGCCTCGGCCCAGCGGGCGAGCCACGACGGCCGTCCGGGGGGCGCACGCCGCAGCAGGCGGCCGCACATCATCGGCGTCAGCGTCAGCGACACGACCGCGCTCACCACCACCGCGAAGGTCAGCGTCAACGCGAACTCGCGGAACATGCGGCCGACGAGGCCGCCCATGAACAGCAGCGGGATGAACACCGCGATCAGCGAGGCCGTGAGCGAGATGACCGTGAAGCCGATCTCCTTCGCGCCCTTCAGCGCGGCCGCGAGCGGCGGCTCCCCTTCCTCCATCGTGCGGACGACGTTCTCGATCATCACGATGGCGTCGTCGACGACGAACCCGGTGCCGATCGTCAGCGCCATGAGGGACAGGTTGTCGAGCGAGAACCCCGCCGCCCACATCGCCCCGAACGTGGCGACGATCGACAGCGGCAGCGCCACGCCGGCGATCAATGTGGCGCGCGCGGTGCGCAGGAACAGCAGCACGACGAGCACGACGAGGCCGGCGCTCAAGGCCAGCGTGAACTCGACATCCCGGATCGAGGCGCGGATGGTGCCGGTGGCGTCGTGCACGGTCTCGAGCGCCACCCCGGCCGCGAGCGAGCCTTCGAGGCGCGGCAGTTCGCGCCCGACGCGGTCGACGGTTTCGACGATGTTGGCGCCGGGCTGCCGCTGCACGTCGAGGATCACGGCGGGCACGCCCTTGTACCAGCCGCCGACGCGCGCGTTCTCGAGCCCTTCGACGACGTCCGCCACGTCGCGCAGCAACACGGGGGCGTCGTTGCGGTAGGCGACCACGACCGTCCGATAGCTCGCCGCCGCCTCGATCTGATCGTTGGCCGCGACCGTGAAGGATTGCGTCGGACCGTCGAGCGACCCCTTGGCGCCGGCGACGCTGCTGTTGACGATGGCGTTGCGCAGGTCCTCGAGCGAGAGCCCATACGCGGCCAGGCGGTCGAGGTCGGCCTGGATGCGGATCGCCGGCCGGATGTTGCCCTCGACCGATACGTGGCCCACGCCAGACACCTGGGCGAGGCGCGGCGCCAGCAGCGTGTCCGCAAGGTCGCTGAGGTCGCGCAAGGACACCGTCTTCGAGGTCAGCGCCAGGGTGAGGATCGGCGTGTCGGCGGGGTTCACCTTGGCGTAGGTGGGTGGGTAGGGGAGGTTGCGCGGCAGCGTCGAGGCCGCGGCGTTGATGGCCGACTGCACGTCCTGGGCGGCCGCGTCGATGTCCCGGCCGAGGTCGAACTGGAGCGTGATCTGGCTCAGGCCGAAGGAGCTTTGCGACGACATCGTCGTGAGCGCGGGGATCTGCCCGAACTGCCGTTCGAGCGAGGCCGTGACCAGGGACGCGATGGTGTCGGGGTTGGCGCCGGGGAGCTGCGTCGTGACCTGCAGCGTCGGGAAGTCGACCTGCGGCAGCGACGACACCGGCAGCTGCCGGAAGCCCAGCACCCCGGCGAGCAGGACCGCGACGGCGAGCAGCGTCGTCGCGATCGGCCGCAGGATGAAGGGCGCCGACACGTTCATCGCGGGATCGTGCCCGAAAGCCTCCGGTTTCGGGTCGTCGTCGCGAGCCGGAGCCGAAGCGATCCGGGGGCCGCCCCGCTGCTGCTCCGCTCCCCGGTTCCGCCGTCGCCACGCCGCCCCGGACCGCCGCACGCGCGGCCCGGCCCGGTTCGCGGCGATTCGTTCGCGACGACGACGCTTGTCGGAGAGCGGGAGCGACTCATCTACCGGCCCTGGCCGGCGCCGTTCGGCGCGGCATCGCCCGTGCGGCCCTCCGCCGGGCCTTTCGCCGCGGCGTCGCCCGCCTCGCCCCGCCGCCGGCGGCGGCCGGCGTCGCCACCCCCGCCCTTGCGGTCGCCGTTCGCCTCGGCGTCCGGCGGTGCGTCGGCCGCGCCCTGGGAGGAGCCGACCGTCACCGCGGCGCCATCGGTCAGTTTGGTGAAGCCCGTCGTGATCACCTCGGCGGGCGGCGCGAGCCCGGCGGTGAGCACCGTGTCGGTTTCGGTTCGCCGGCCCGCCGTCACCGGCGTCATGGCGGCGTGGCCGTCCTTGACGACGAAGACGAAAGCGCCGTCGGGGCCCCGCTGCACGGCGGCCGAGGGCACCACGACCGCCCCCCGCAGGGTATCGACGTACAGGCGCACGTTGATGAACTGCCCCGGCCAAAGCTGGTCCCCGTCGTTCGGGAAGCTGCCCTTCATCTTCACCGTGCCGGTGGTGACGTCGACGGTGTTGTCGACGACGTCGAGCGTCCCGGTGTCGAGCACGGTCCCGCCGTCGCCGTCGCGCGCCTCGATCCGCAGCGCGCCTGCGGCCGCGGCGGCGTTCACCGGCCGCAGCCATTGCTGCGGCAGGTTGAACACGACCGCGATCGGCTTGATCTGCGCCACCGTGACGAGCCCCGAGGCATCCGAGGCGTGGACGATGTTGCCGCCGTCGACCGCGCGGATGCCCGTGCGGCCGTCCAGCGGCGAGCGGATGGTGGCGTAATCGAGCACCGCCCTGGCGTTGTTCACCGCGGCCTGGTCGCCCTGGATCTGGGCGGCGTATTGGGCGACGAGCGCCTTCTGGGTGTCGGCCTGCTGGTGCGATCCGTACTGGCTTTCGGCGAGCTTCTGGTACCGGGCGAGGTCGACCTGCGCGTTGGCGAGCTGCGCTTCGTCCTGCGCCTTCTTGGCCACGGCCTGATCGTATTGCGCCTGGTAGGTGGCGGCGTCGATGCGGGCCAGGACATCGCCGCGATGCACGGCCTGCCCGTCCTTGAACGCGAGCTCGACGAGCTTGCCGTCGATCTGCGGCCTCACCGTCACGGTGTTGGTGGCCTGCATGGTGCCGAGCACGTCGGCCGTCACGGCAACGTCTGTGATCCGCGCGCCCGCCACGATGACCGGCACGGGGCCGTCGGCCGCCCCGCCCCGCCGCCGGCCGCCGCCGCCTCCGGGGGTGCCCTGCCCGGCGCCGCGTCCACCACCCTCGGCGGTCGCGGTCTTGGGGCCCGACGCGACGCTGAGGCCGGGAATGTCGGGCAGCCAGGGCAGCTTTTCGCGCAGGGCGGGCACCCGCTCTGCCGCGACGAGCGCGCCCGCCACGATGACGACCAGGACGAGGAAGCGCGCCACCATGCGTCAGGACCCCTTGAGCGCGGTGAGCGGGACGATGGCCTCGACCGGGTTCGTCCCGTCGATGGTGAACGACGGCGGCACCGGCAAGGCGGGAATCCGGAAGCCGCCGCCGAGCGCCTGCGCCAAACTCGACAGCGCCTGAAATCGGGTGAGGCGTGCCACCGCCGCCGCGTCCTCGGCGCCGAACAACGTTTGCTCCGTGCTCAACACCGTCACGATATCGACGGTGCCCTCATTGAGGCGCGCGCGCGCGATATCGAAGGCGAGCTTGGACGATCGCACGACATCGTCGAGGCGCTTCTCGTGTTCGGTCGTCTGCTGGACCGCGATCAGGGCGTTCTCGACGTCGACGAGGGCCTGGATGGCGGCTTTGCGGTAGGTGGCGAGGTCCTCGCGGGTGCGTCCCCGCGCCAGCGCGAGCTGGCCTTGCAGGTTGAAGCCGTCGAACAATGGCTCGGTGACTCCCGCCGCGATGCTGGCGAACTCCGACCCCGGACTGAGCAGCGTGCGCAGGACGGAGCTCTCGAACCCGCCCTTGCCGGTCAAGGTCAGCGTCGGGAAGAACGCGGCGCGCGCCGATTGCACGTCGCTGTCGGCCGCCGCCAGGGTGGCTTCGGCCTGGGCGACGTCCGGCCGGCGGCGCAACAGGTCCGAAGGAAGGCCGGCCGGGATCGCGGGCGGCTTCATCGCGTCGAGGCTCCCGCCCCGGATCGACAGGCTTTCGGGCGTGCGCCCGGTCAGGATGGCGATCTGCGTCTTGGCTTGCTGCAACGTCTGCTGGAGCGGCGGGAAAGCGGCGAGCTGCTGGTCGACGATGCTCTGCTGTTCCGACACTTCCAGCGCCGTCACGGTGCCGACCGCGAGCCGGGCCTCGATGGCCGCGAGCGCGTCGCGCGCGACCTTGAGGTTGTTGTCGGCGATCTTGAGCCGATCCTGCGTGGACAGGATCGTGAAATAGGCGTTGACCGTGCCGGCCACGGACGACAGCACCAGCGCGTCCCGCGCGAAGCGGGAGGCGAGCGCCGCCTGCGAGGCGGCGAGGCTCGAATAGCCGTTCTTGCCCCACAGGTCGACCTCGTAGCTCGCCGTCAAGCCGAGCTGGAAGCTGTTCGAAAGGCTGCCGCCCCGCGTGGCGACCGTGCCGGCGGAGGGCGTCGAGACCGTCGTCGTGCCGGAACCGGTGCCGCCGGCGGCGGAGGACCCGCCCGTCACCCCGCTCGAACTCACGGTGGACACGCTCGAACCGCCGCCGCCGGAATAGCTGCGGCTCGCGTCGCCGCTGCTCGCGATCTGCGGGTAAAGGAGGGAACTCGTGATCACGGTCTGTGCGTCGGCCTGGACGATGCGGGCCGCCGCGGCCGCGACATCGAGGTTCTGCGTCGCCGCCTGCCGGCCCAGCGTGTCGAGTTCGCGCGAACCGAACAGCTTCGGCCAATCCGCGGGCAGTGGCTGGGCCGCCGCGCCGGCGGTCGCGTGGTCGTAGGTCTTCGGCACGGCCACGTCGAGGCCCGGCCGCGGTTCGGCGAAGGTGCAGCCGCCGTTGACCGCCGCCAGGGACGCGACGACGCAAGCCGAGCGAGCCCTGAACCCCAGTGGAGACCGCACGCGCACTCTCAAGTGTATCTTCCGCCCGGACCCGCCCCGGGATGGCCGGATCGCGAAAGGCCCGTGGGTTCCTGGTTAAAGAGAGCTTGCGGGCGAAACGAAGGCGGAGGCGCCCCGGGGGCCGCCGCCCCAGGCCTCCCTAACCGGGATGACGGGCAACGGTTTCGGTCCCGGCCCTCCACGTGAACGCCGAGGGTTCGGCCGAAGCGGGCCCGGCCGGTGTCCCCGTCATGCCCGCGACAAGCACGGGCGTGACGGGAACGCGCGACCCCGACGTCCAAACCGCGGCGCCCGGCGGGCCAAGGCCGCGCGGCGCTCTACGGGTTCGAGCCCGCGCGACCTCCCCGCTTGACCTCGTTCCGCACCGGACCGAAGAAGACGACGCGGGAGTCATCGGGGTCGGAGGGCGGCATGACGGGCGACAGAACGGACGAGGGTTTCGGCCCGATCGCGGCCGGCACGCGGATCGGGCACATCCATCTCAAGGTGGCCGATCTCGAGCGCGCCCTGGCGTTCTATTCCGGGGTGCTGGGCTTCACCTTGATGCAGAAGTACGGCACCCAGGCCGCCTTCATATCGGCGGGCGGCTACCACCACCATATCGGGTTGAACACCTGGGAGAGCCTCGGAGGGCGCCCGCCCGCGCCCGGCACCACGGGACTGTTCCATACGGCGGTGCTCTATCCGACGCGCGCGGCGCTGGCCGACGCTCTGCGCCGCCTCACCGCGGCCGGCATCCGGCTCGACGGCGCGAGCGATCACGGCGTCAGCGAGGCGCTCTACCTGCGCGACCCCGACGAGAATGGCGTCGAGCTTTACTGGGACCGTCCGCGCGATCTTTGGCCGCGCGACGCGGCCGGTACCTTGGCGATGTTCACCCGGCGCCTCGACATCGACGGCCTGCTGCGGGAAGGCCCGCTCGCGGCGGCGGAAGCCCCGGTGCCGGACGACGCGATCACCCTTTGACCCTCGACGTGCCCGCCGCGCGGCCCGTGGACCGTTCCTCGGCCGGCAATCGCGCCGGGCCGCCGGCCCCGCGCGAATTCCAGTTCCGCGCCTATGCCGTGGACCATCGTTCCGGCGTCGCCCGCTTCTCCTACGGATTCGACGACGGCCCGGATTTCATCGAGACCATCGATTTCGGCGCTCCCGTGCCGCGGCTTCCGCCGGCGCACGCGCGGGGCTTCGCGGCGGCGCTCGAAGCGCTCTTCATCCTCTGCGGGGTCAGCTACTACAAGGCGTTCGTTCCCGGCCGCCTCAGCCTGTCCGCCTGCCCGCTCGAGCCCTTCGACGCCGCGTTCTTCCGCGACACCTACCTTCATGGGCTGAGCGAGTTCGCCTACCGCAACGCGCTCGACCTGTCGGGGCGGATCCGCTTCACGCTGCCGGCGACCGCGGCGCGGCCGCCCGCGACCGCCCGCGATCCTGCCGACGCCGCCGCCCTGCCCCGACGGTCCGCGGTGCTGCTCGGCGGCGGCAAGGACTCGCTGGTCAGCGTCGAAGTGCTGCGCGCGGCGGGCGAGCCCATGCTGCTCTTCGCCGTGAACCCGAAGACGCCGATCCTCGATTGCGCGGCGGCGAGCGGCCTGCCCTTCGCCCGGGTCGAGCGCCACCTCGACCCCCGGCTGTTCGCGCTGAACGACGAGGGCGCACTGAACGGCCACGTGCCGATCACCGCCATCGTGAGCTTCATCGCCACGGCGGCGGCCTTCGTGCACGGCTTCGACGCGGTGGTGCTGTCGAACGAACGTTCGGCGGACGAGGCCAACCTCGTCCACGGCGGCGTCGCGGTGAACCACCAGTACAGCAAGACATCCGCGTTCGAGGCCGGCATCCGCGGCTTCATCGGCCGGCGCGTGTCCTCGCAGCTGCGCTATTTCTCGCTGCTCCGCCCCTTGTCGGAGTTCCATATCGCCCGGCTGATGGCGCGGTCGACCCGCTACGACACGGCTTTCACGAGTTGCAACCGCGCCTTCAAGCTGCGCCCCGAGGCCGCGCCGACGCGCTGGTGCCGCGATTGTCCGAAATGCCGCTTCACCTTCCTGATGCTCGCGACCGCCATGGAACCCGCGCGGCTCCGCGGCATCTTCGGCGGCGACCTGCTCGGCGATGCCGGCCAACGGCCCGGCTATGAGGAGCTGACGGGTCTCTCCGGCCATAAGCCCTGGGAATGCGTGGGCGAGCTCGCCGAGTCGGGCGCCGCCGTCCTCGACCTCGCGGCGCACCCGGACTGGGCCGACGCGCCGGTCATCGCCCGACTGGCGCCGCGCCTGCGTGCCCTGATACCGGACCCGGATGCGGTGCGGGCGCAACTGCTGCGGCCGAGTGCGGCCCACAACCTGCCCCGACCGTTCGAGGACGCGCTGCGTGCCTTCCTCGGCTGAAGCCCGCGCGATCGCGATCTGGGGCTTCGGGCGCGAAGGCCGCGCGGCGCTCGACCATTTCGCCGCGCGCGGCTCCGGGGCGGCCCTCACGGTGCTCGACGACGACCCGCTCGACCCCGGCACGGTCGGGCGCGACGGCGTCCGCGTCATCACGGGTCCCGAGGCTCGCGCGGCACTCGGGGCCGGCGCCTTCGACCTCGTGGTCAAGAGCCCCGGAATCAGCCTCTACCGGCCGGAGATCGCCGAAGCGCGCGCGCAAGGCACGCGGTTCACGTCGGCCGTCAACCTGTGGTGGACGCTCCACCCCGCCGCGAAAACCATCGCCGTCACGGGCACCAAGGGCAAGAGCACCACGGCCCGGCTCCTTCATCACCTGCTTGGGGCGGCGGGCCTCGATGCGCGACTGCTCGGCAACGTCGGCATTCCGGCACTGGGCCAGACGCCCGGGCGGGACTGGACCGTTCTCGAACTGTCGTCCTACCAGATCGCCGATCTCGACCATGGACCCGATATCGCGATCGTCACGAACCTCCATCCCGAACACGCCCCCTGGCACGGAGGCGTCGAACGCTATTACGACGACAAGCTGCGCCTGTTGCGGCTCGATGCGCGCACGCGCGCCTTCGCCAACGCGCGAGACGGCGAGTCGCGGGCGAGGCTCGCAGGCTCGGACGGCGTCCGATGGTTCAACGCGACGGACGGCTACCATGTCGACGGGGGGGACCTGCGCCTGCGCGGCGCGCGCGTCGAGACCTCCGGCTTCCCGCTGAAGGGCGCGCACAACCTCGCGAACCTCGCCGCCGCGATGACGGTTTTCGACCACATCGGTGGCGACGCGCGGCGCCATGTCGGTGCCCTCAAGAGCTTCCGGCAGTTGCCGCACCGCCTCGAGGAGCTTCGGCTTGCCGACGATGTGCTCTGCGTCGACGACAGCATTTCGACGATCCCCGAGGCCACGATCGCGGCGCTCGACGCCTACCCCGACCGCGACGTGCTGCTGCTGCTCGGGGGTACCGAGCGCGGCCAGACCTATGGGGCCCTGTTCGACCGGCTCGACCGTGCGCGCGTCGCCCTGGTGGCCTGCCTGCCGCCGAACGGCGCGCGCATTCACGCCGAACTGCGGGAGCGCGCGCCGGCCTTCGACATCATGCTCGCGGAGGGGCTCGACGGGGCGATGGAGGCGGTGTTCGCGCGCGTGAAGCCGGGTACCCTGATCCTGTTGTCGCCCGCGGCGCCGAGCTTCGGCGCGTTCCGGGATTTCGCGGCGCGTGGGGACGCGTTCCAGGCGCTGTGTCGCAGCGGCCGCGTGACCCCGGCAGGCTTGGCTGGTGCGCCCTGAAGGGGAGGCGAGGTGGCTTCGGGCAGAGCTTAGAGCGCCAGCACCGGAACAACGGAAGGCGGCGGGAAACCTCGCCGCAGCGGCGGGGCCAGCCTCTGGATTCCTTCGCCTCGGCTCGCGGGGGCGCTCAAGGCACCGCCGCGGTCGTCCCGGCCTTGGCCTCGAGTGCCGCCACGCGGACCCGCAGCGCCTCGTTCTCGTCCCGGGCGAGCGCCGCCATGGCGCGCACGGCCTCGAATTCCTCGCGCGTCACGACGTTCATGGTCGCGAGCAGCCGCTCGACCTGGCCCTTTACCGCGGTTTCCGCCTCGCGGCGCACGCCCGTCGCCACGCCGGCGGCATCCGTCATCAGGCGGGCGAGGTCGTCGAACAGGTGGCCGCTGGTCTGGGGCATGGTCGTTCCCTGTTGGCAACCCGCCGACAATGGGGCCGCGGGGTCCCGCGCGCAAGCGCCATCGCGACGCGCGTCGGCCCTCAGGCGGCGCGCAGGCGTCGCATCAGGGCCTCGACATGGGCGATGGGCGTTTCGGGCAGGATGCCGTGGCCGAGGTTGAACACGTGCGGCCGGCCCGCGAAGGCGGCGAGGATGTCCTCGACCGCCCGGTCGAGTTCGCCGCCGCCCGCGACGAGCGCCAGCGGGTCGAGGTTGCCCTGCAGCGGCAGGCCGGGCGGCAAGGTGTCGGCCGCCCAACGCGCGTCGACCGCCGTGTCGAGCCCGAGCGCCGAGGCGCCGCTCGCGGCGGCGGCGAGCAGGGCCGCGCCGGACACGCGCGAAAAGCCGATCACCCGCGCGTCGGGACGCCGCTCTCGCAGCAGCCGGACGATGCGGGCGATCGGGCGCAGCGACCAGCGTTCGTATTCGAGCGGCGGCAGCACGCCGGCCCAGCTGTCGAAGATCTGCACGGCTTCGGCGCCGGCCGCGAGCTGTGCCGCGAGATAGGTTACGGAAGCTTCGACGATCCGGTCGACGAGCCCTTCGAACAGGGCCGGGTTCCGGTAGGCGAGCAGGCGCGCGGGTGCCTGGTCGGGCGTTCCCGCACCCGCCACCATGTAGCTCGCCACGGTGAAGGGCGCGCCGCAGAAACCGATCAGCGCCACCTCCGCGGGCAGCGCCGCTTTCACCCGCTCGATGGTTTCCAGGATCGGCGCGAGCCGGCCCATATCGACCGTGTCGCGCAGGAGGCACGCGTCCTCCGCGGTGACGACCGGGCGCAAGCGCGGCCCGTGGCCGGCTTCGAACGTCACCGGAAGCCCGAGCGCGTCGGGGATCACGAGGATGTCGCTGAACAGGATGGCGGCATCGAAGCCGAACCGCCGGATCGGTTGCAGCGTCACCTCGGCGGCGAGCCGGGGCGTGTAGCACAATTCGAGGAAGGACGGCGTGGTCGCGCGGATGTCGCGATATTCGGGGAGGTAGCGCCCCGCCTGTCGCATCAGCCACACCGGCGGGCGATCCCTGGCTTCGCCGTCGATCACACGGAGGAAGGCCTTGCCCTCGGAACCCGGGGCGCTTGCGGTCGGATCGCCCAAATAAGAATCCTTTTCGATTCGAGTCTTCTATTTGTTCTTCTTGGGGTGGGATTAGACTCACGCCTGCCCGTGCACAAGCCTTGCGCTCCCGACGCCTTTCCGCATCGATCGGCCCAAGGCCTGGCGTGAGGCGCGCGTGCCTCGAAAACGCCAGCGAGTCGAGACCCCTGGTCGCCGCCGGCGCGGGCGCGATCGGGGCGGCCGCGGGCTTATCCCCGCTACCAGCAGGTCTCATGGGAGCGGCGCCCACCGGGCCACGCCTGTTCAAGGATGAGGTCGATGTCCACAGCCGTCCGACGCGCCGCCCGGACCGCGCGTCGGTTCACGGGAGTCGTCCACAGACGGGGCCGCGACCCCGGGATAAAGGTACGCGGGCCGCGTCGTCCGGGCGCAATGTCGACGGATCGTGTTGAGATTTCCTTAACGCCGTGTTGCTGTCAGACATCGAGGTGCGCCGGACCGGGCGGTTCGGCGCCGGCGCGGCGGTCGCGCCCCCGACGGGATGGCCTTACGGTCGGCAGGCGCGGCGGTACGCGTCACCTCGGAGGTATCCCGTGGGACGGCATTATTTCCATCTCCACCTCGTGTCCGATTCGACCGGCGAGACGCTGATCGCCGCGAGCCGGGCCGTGTCCGCGCAGTTCCAGGACGCGACCTCGATCGAGCACGTCTACCCGCTCGTGCGCTCGCGCGCGCTCCTCGAGCGCGCCGTCGTCGAGATCGAGGCCGCGCCCGGCATCGTGCTCTACACGCTCGTCGACGGGGACCTCGGCCCCAGGCTCGCGGAAGCCTGCCGCGAAGCGGGTTCGCCCTGCCTGTCGGTTCTCGAGCCGATCGTCGCGCTGTTCGGCTCCTATCTCGGCGCCGCCTCGACGGCCCGCCCGGGCGCCCAGCACGTCCTCAACGCCGACTATTTCAAGCGCATCGACGCGCTGAATTTCACCATGATGCACGACGACGGGCAGGTGCCGGACGGCATCGAGGACGCCGACGTCCTGCTGCTCGGCGTAAGCCGAACGTCCAAGACGCCGACGAGCATCTACCTCGCCAACCGCGGCATCAAGACGGCCAACATCCCGCTCGTCCCCGCCGTGCCCTTGCCGGCCCTCGTCGCCTCGCTGCGCAAGCCGCTCGTGGTGGGGCTCATCGCCTCGCCCGAACGCATCGTGCAGATCCGCCAGAACAGGCTGCTGTCGCTCAACGCCGATCCGGAAACGCCCTATGTCGACCGCATGTCGGTCGCCGAGGAGGTCGCGCATTCACGGCGGCTGTTCGCTCAATACGGCTGGCCCGTGATCGACGTGACGCGCCGCTCGATCGAGGAAACCGCGGCCGCGATCATCGATCTGCTGAAAGCTCACCGCATGCGGTTCATCACCCAGGCTTAAGTCTATTGGTTCAGTAGACGTACCTATTCCGGATGCCGCGATTGCGGTAGGAGCGGGGCGCCGAATCCCGAATCCGCGTGCCCTGCCGAGCCTTCGGGGGCGCGGGCGATCGGCAGGACGGGACTTGCCATGCCCAAACACGTGGTCATCATCGGCGGCGGGGCCAGCGGGGTGCTCCTCGCGGCCCACCTTCTGCGCCCGGAGGCGTCGGGCCTCACGGTCACGATCGTCGAGAAGCGGGACGACCTTGGCGCGGGCGCCGCCTACGCCACCAACCACCCCGACCACCTGCTGAACGTCCGCGCCAGCAACATGAGCGCGTTTCCGGAGGATCCGCGCCATTTCGTCGCCTGGCTCGCGGATCGGGCCGAGGCCGGCTCCCCCGTGCTCGGCCCGGGCGACTTCGCGCCCCGCGCGCTCTATCGCGATTACCTCGCGGGGCTCATCGCGCCGCACCTCGCGTCCGGACGACTGCGCTGCCAAAACGCGGAAGCGGTGTCCGTGTCGGTACACCGCGAGGGGGTCGGCGTCGCCCTGCGCACGGGCGGGACCGTACGGGGCGACACGGCCGTCCTCGCCACCGGTAACGAGGGCCCGAGCCTGCCGCCGGCGGCCTGGCGCTTCGACGGTTGGAGCGACCCGGCGCGGAGCCGCATCGATTCCGACGCCCCGGTCGTCGTGGTCGGCACGGGGCTGACCATGGTGGACCGTGCGCTGGCGCTGCTGCACAACGGGCACCGGGGTCCGATCACGGCCGTGTCGCGGCGCGGTCTCGTCCCGCAAAGCCACCGCGCGGTGGCGCCGACGACGCTCGATCGGGCGGAGGTTCCGCTCGGGGCGCCCGTGTCCCGCCTCACCGGGTGGCTGCGCCGTCATGCGCGCGGCCTCGAAGCCGCGGGCGGCGATTGGCGTGCGGCCGTCGACGCGCTGCGGCCCTATACGCAGGAGGTTTGGAAACACCTCTCGATCCCCGAGCGGGCGCGCTTCCTCCGCCACGCGCGGCCGTTCTGGGATTGCCACCGCCACCGCATCGCGCCCGGAGCCGCCGCCCGTCTCCGGACCGCGCGCGACCACGGCCAGCTTCGGATGCTGGCCGCGCACGTGACGGGCTTCGCCGAGCGCCGGGACGGCGGGGTCGACGTGCACCTGCGGATGCGCTTCACGCGGGAGCCAGCGGTCGTCCCGGCCCGCGCCGTGTTCGAATGCCGCGGCCGGTCCGATCGCGTGACGGCGAGCGAGAACCCGGTGCTCCAAGCCCTGCTCGCGTCGCGCCTCGCGCGCCCCGACCCGCTCGGCCTCGGGCTCGCGGTCGACGACGATTGCGCCGTGTTCGCCGCCGACGGGAAGGCGTCCCAACGGCTCTACGCGGTCGGGCCGGTCACGGCGGGGATGTTTTGGGAGATCGTCGCGATCCCCGACATCCGCGTCCAGGCGGCCCGGCTCGCCGCACGCCTTCGGGCGTGAACGGGTATCGGGCCCCGGCGCGGCGCGTTCTCCCCGGGATGACGGATCGAGGCCGATGCGTGCCTCAGCCCGACATCATCATCACCTTCACTTCGCCCGGGGCGGGCGGGTGCGACACCACCTCGGCCACCACCTCGGCCGCGATGCGCCGCGTGATCAGACGGTCGAGTTCGATCGCCCCGGAGGCGACGAGGTCCGCGGCGCGGCGGTGCACGAACGGGTTGATGAACGAGCCGAGAACCCGCAATTCGCGGAACAGAAGATCGAACGGCTCGATCGAAACCTTGGCGCCCCGCGGCATGACGCCGAGGATGACGACCGTGCCGCCCGGCCGCGCGAGCGGCATGGTTTGCTCCACCGTTTCGGCGACGCCGGCGCATTCGATCACGACGTCGGCGCCGCCCGGCAGCGAACCACCCGGCCCGGCGACCGCCGCGACGACGTCGCCGGCAGACGGGTCGACGCTGCCGGTGGCGCCGAGGGTCTCCGCCAAACGACGGCGGGACGCCTGGCGCGTCGACAGGACGACGCGCGTCGCCCCGGCGAGCCGGGCCAGTTGCACGACGAGCAGCCCGATCACGCCGCCGCCGAGCACCACGACCGACGACCCGGCCTTGATCTCGGCGAGGTCGATGCCGTGCAGGCAGCAGGCGAGCGGTTCGCAGAAGGCGCCATGCGCCGCGGGCAGCGACAAGGGCAGTTCGTGCGCTTGTGTCCGCGGAAGCAGGACGTAATCGGCGAAACCGCCGTCGCGGTGAATACCGATGGCGCGCAGGTTGCGGCACAGGTTGATGCGGCCCGCGAGGCACGGGTCACAGCGTCCGCAGGCGATGTTGGGGTCGCCCGTGACGCGCGTTCCGGTGCGGAAACCTTCGACGGCATCGCCGATCGACTCCACGATGCCGCAGAACTCGTGGCCCAGCGTGACGGGCGGCGTCGACGGGAATTCCCCACGCAGGAGGTGCCTGTCGGTGCCGCAGACGCCGCAGGCCTCGACCCGCACCAGCAGGTCGCCGGGCCCCGGCACCGGGCGCGGCACGTCGCGCATGACGAGCCGACCCACCCTTTCGAGGCGCACCGCCTTCATGCCGCGCCCCCGGTTTCCCGCCGGTCCCGCCGCTACGGCGCGGGTTCGAGCGTCATCTCGCCCACGCCCGCCGCCACCGCGAGGCCGCCCGCCTGGCCTTCGAGCGAAACCGGCTGCAGCGTGAAGGAATTGGCGTTGCCGCCGACGAGCGCGTTGGCGCCGACGCCGACGCCCGCCGTCACGGACGCGCTGCCGCCCGCATAGGTGCCCGCCAGGGCACCCGGGCCCGGAAGGCCCGCCCCGATGACGCCCCACACCAAGCGGCCGGGGCCCTGGAAGCCGATGTCGAGCCCGAAGCGCTTGATGGTGCCGACGTAGTGCTGCATTCGACCGCCGGCGACCGGCAGGAAGCGGCAGTTCAGCGCCCGGCTCGACGTGATCACGAAGCCGACGCCGCCCGAGACGCTGCAGTCGAGCTGCCCGATGGCGGCCGCCTCCGCCGAGCCGGGCAGCAGGCCCGCGGCGCAAACGAGCGTCGCCGAAGCGATCAGCCCGCGCGACACTATGCGGTTACCCTCGATGGACATGGTCATGGTCGTCCCTCCGCCCGGTCAGCGCAGGCTGCCGGTGAATTTCTGGATCTTCGCGCAGGCGCGCTCGAGCAGCGCCGTGGAGGTCGCGTACGAAATCCGGAAGTTCGGCCCGGTGCCGAACGCCGAACCCTGCACGGCCGCGACGCCTTCGGCTTCGAGCAGCTCCGTCACGAAATCCTCGTCCGTTTCGATCCGCTTGCCGGACGGCGCCACGAGGCCGATGGTTTCCGCGCAGGACGGGTAGACGTAGAACGCGCCTTCGGGCGACGGGCACCGGATGCCCCTGGCCTGGTTCAGCATCGACACGACGAGGTCGCGCCTGTCCTCGAACACCTTCCGCCGCGTGGCGACGAAGTCCTGCGGTCCGTCCAAGGCCTCGACGGAGGCCCATTGGGCGATCGTGCAGGCCCCCGATGTCTGCTGGCCTTGCAGCATGTCCATCGCCTTGATGAGCGGTTCCGGGCCGGCCGCGTAGCCGATACGCCAGCCCGTCATCGCGTAGGACTTCGATACGCCGTTCATCGTCAGCGTGCGGCCGTACAGGTTCGGCTCCACTTCCGCCGGCGTCGTGAAGACGAAGCCGCCGTAGACGAGGTGCTCGTAGATGTCGTCGGTCAGCACCCACACGTGCGGATGCCGCACGACGACATCCGTGAGCGCCTTGAGCTCGTTGCGCGTGTAGGCGGCACCCGACGGGTTCGACGGCGAGTTCAGCAGCACCCATTTGGTGCGCGGCGTGATGGCGCGATCGAGATCCTCGGCCTGCAGCTTGAAGCCGTGCGCCATGGCGGTCTGCACGACGACGGGCGTCCCGCCCGCGATCAGCACCATGTCGGGGTAGCTCACCCAATACGGTGCCGGGATCACCACCTCGTCGCCGGGGTTGAGCGTCGCCAAGAAGGCGTTGAACAGAACCTGCTTGCCGCCGGTGCACACGATCGTCTGCGCCGGCTTGTAGTCGAGGTTGTTTTCGCGCTTGAACTTGCGGGCGATGGCTTCGCGCAGCGGCACGATGCCCGACACCGGCGGGTATTTGGTTTCACCCCGCTCGATGGCCTTGATCGCCGCCGCCTTGACGTTGTCCGGCGTGTCGAAATCCGGCTCGCCCACCGACAAGCTGATGATGTCGCGCCCCTGCGCCTTTAGGTCGCGCGCCTTCTGCGTCGCCGCGATGGTGGCGGAGGGTTTGACGCGGGACAGGGTGTCGGCGATGAAGGCCATGAACGTCCGTTCCTATCGGCGGCGCACCATAGGTTCCGCGATGATGGGCCGCAACGTAAAAGCCGCGCGTGCCCGGCGCGCGTCCCGGCTCCGGCGGCCATGATGGGTTTCATCCTCAAGATCCTGGGCGGCCTCTCGCTGTCGGCCTTGGCTCTCGCCGGGCTCGTTTTGGCCGATTTCGGCCTGAACGACGGACGCGTGATCTACGCCCTCATGGGTCGCGACGCGCTCGTCGCCGCCTGCCGCCCCGCCCTGGCGGCGAGCCTCGCGGAAAAAGGGTTCACGCCGACGGACATCGAGTTCGAGCCGAGGCCGTCCCTCGACATCGCCTTCGGCAAGGCGAAGGAACTGCGCTCCAGCTTCACCTTCACGGACGGGGTGGGAGGCAGCCGCGTCGACGGCACCCTCGCGTGCGTGAGGGAGGGTACGGCCGTGCGCGTCCGGGTCGACACGACATCGCTGCCGCGCCGCGCCGCGTGAGGCGAGGCGCGCGTTTCGCGCGGTTTCGCGCCGGGGCGTTGCGGGGACGCGCGCCGACGCCTATGCAGCCTTCGGAACCGCCGGGGCACGCGCGCACATGCTGAAGACCGCCTTCGTGGCCGCCCGGGATCGCCGACGGCTGCTCTTCATCTCCGGCGTGCTGATCGGCTACGGCTTCAACGAGGTCCTCGACCGGTTGGGGCTGCACGCGATCGCCGCGCTCGCGGCCCGCAACGCCCCCCATCCCAACGTCGCGCGCCTGACGAAGCCGCAGCGCGCGCGCCGCGCGATCGAGGCCTTGGGGCCGACCTTCATCAAGCTCGGCCAGATCCTGGCGAGCCGGGCCGACCTCCTGAGCCCGGAATGGACGGAGGAGCTCGCCAAACTCCACAGCCAGGTTTCGCCGGTGCCGTGGGCCGAGGTCGGCCCGCAGCTCGAGGAAGATCTCGGCGGACCGCCAGAAGCGGTGTTCGCCGCGTTCGACGTGCACCCGATCGCCTCGGCCTCGATCGCCCAGGTTTACCGCGCGCGGCTGAAGACGGGCGAGGAGGTCGTCGTCAAGCTGCTGCGGCCCGGCTTGCGCAAGATCATCGAGGCGGATCTGCGGCTCCTCGGCAACGCCACCCGCATCGTCGAACGGGAATGGTCGGAGCTCACCCGCTACAGGCCGCAGGAGCAGCTCCGCCACCTCGCGCAAGGGATGAACGGCGAACTGGACCTCGCCAACGAGGCGCGCAATTGCGAACTGCTCGCCGCGATGTTCGTCGACCGGGACGACATCGTCTTCCCGAAGATCTACTGGGAATGGACCAGCGAGCGCGTGCTGGTCCAGGAATTCATCCACGGCATCTTCCTCACCGACCAGAAGCGCCTCGACGAGGCCAAGTTCGACAAGGCCGCGCTGGCCCAGAAAGGGACCGACGCCTTCCTCAAGATGGCGCTGATCGAGGGGCTGTTCCACGCCGACCCGCATCCGGGGAACCTGCTGGCGCTCCCCGGCAACCGCCTCGCCTTCATTGACTTCGGCATCGTCGGCCGCTTGTCCCAGAAGCGGCGCGATCAGCTCCTCCTCATGATCGGCGCGATGCTCGACCGCAACGCCGACGGCCTCATGGCGGTGCTGCTCGACTGGAGCGGCAATTCCACCCCGGACCTGACGCGGCTCGACACCGCGGCCCACACCTTCGTGCAGCGGCACGTCACCACGAACCTCAACCTCGCTCTCGTGCTGACCGACTTCATGACGATCGCGCGGGAAAACGACCTCGCCATGCCGACCGATCTCGCCATCCTGTTCAAGGCCCTGATCTCGGCCGACGGGGTGATGCGGCAGCTCGACCCCAAATTCGATCTGTTCACGGCGGCGGGACCCACGGTTCAGGAGAACATCCAGTCGCGGTTCACCTGGTCGGGGTTCCGCAAGAAGGCGCAGGCGCTCGGCACCGGCCTGCTCGGCGCGGCCTCGGAACTGCCGACCCTCGTGCACCTGATGCTGGTGCGCATGAAGCAGGGGAAGATCACCGTCGAGATCGAGATCAAGGGCATGGACAAGCTCGTGCACGGCATCGAGGTCGCGGCGGCGCGGCTCGCCATCGCGCTCGTCATCGCGGCCTTCTGCGTCACGCTGGCGCCGCGGCTGCTCGACCTCGGCCGGCCGGTCGTCGCCACCACCACCGTCTTCGTGGTCATGATCGGCGTGGGCTGGCTGCTGCTGCTGCGCCGCAAGCGGCGGTGACGGCGGGCGCGAGGGAGGCCTGCGGTTTCGGCAGGCGCCGGTCGAGGTGCGGGAGGAGGCGTTCGAGCCCTTTCCCTACGGCGCTCCCGGGGATGTCTCGGGGCTGGAACGGCGCGTCCCAAGGCGTGCGGCGGACGGGCGTCGTGCATGGCGCTCGTTCCCGCCCGAGCCGGTTACCGCCTCACGCTCCGGGCTGGACAAGCTTTCGCAAGGGTGCCACACAATCGGCGATCGTCGGTCGAACGGAATGTGGTGGCGATGGGTCGCATTGTGACCGCGCCGCGGCAGCATCACCCTAGGGCGTGACCGGTCAGCCGGCCCGTTTGAAATCTTTCGCGCATGCGCGCCGTGTGCCGCTTGCGGGTCGGATGTTGGAGTGTATTCTGTGGCGAGCGCAACCGCGTTGTCCCGCGAACCCACGCGCAGGGACTTCCTCTTCATCGCCACCGGGGCGGTCGGTGCCGTGGGCGCCGGCGCCGCCGTGTGGCCCCTGATCTCCCAGATGAGCCCCGACGCCTCCACCTTGGCGCTGTCCTCGACCGAGGTCGACATCGGCAAGATCGAGGAAGGGCAGATCGTCACCATCAAGTGGCGCGGCAACCCCGTCTTCATCCGGCACCGCACCGCCAAGGAGATCCAGGAGGCCGAAAACACGCCGATGAGCGACCTCATCGACCCGGCCACCGACCAATCGCGCGCCTTGAAATCGCAATGGCTGATCGTGTCCGGCGTCTGCACGCATCTCGGCTGCATACCGCTCGGCCACCAGGGGTCCTACGACGGCTGGCAGTGCCCGTGCCACGGCTCCGTGTACGACACCTCGGGACGCGTGCGGCGCGGACCGGCGCCCAAGAACCTCGAAGTGCCGCCCTACGCCTACCTGACCGACACCAAGGTCAAAATCGGCTGAGTGCCGAGGCCGCAGACGCTCCCGCGCCCACTCCAGAGACGAGATCATGAGCGGATCATCAGCTTACGTCCCCCAGAACCCGGTGCTGCGGTGGTTCGAAAGTCGCCTGCCCGTGCTGGGGCTGATCCACTCCTCGTTCGTGGTCTTCCCCAACCCACGCAACCTGAACTATTTCTGGACCTTCGGCGGCATGGCCGCCTTCATGTTGACGGCGCAGATCGTCACCGGCGTCGTCCTCGCCATGCACTACACGCCCGAGGCCACGATGGCCTTCGCGTCCGTCGAGCACATCATGCGCGACGTGAACTACGGCTGGATGCTGCGCTATGTCCATGCCAACGGCGCTTCGATGTTCTTCATCGTGGTCTATATCCACATCGCCCGTAATCTTTACTATGGCTCCTACAAGGCCCCACGCGAGATCTTGTTCATCCTGGGGGTCATCATCTTCCTGCTGATGATGGCGACCGCCTTCATGGGCTATGTGCTGCCCTGGGGCCAGATGAGCTTCTGGGGCGCGAAAGTCATCACCAGCCTGTTCTCGGCGATCCCGGTCGTCGGCGACGCCGTCACGATGTGGCTGTGGGGCGGCTATTCGGTCGGCAGCGCCACGCTGAACCGGTTCTACTCGCTGCACTATCTGCTGCCGTTCATGACCCTCGGCCTGGTGGTCCTCCACATCTGGGCGCTGCACGTGCCGGGCTCGAACAACCCGGTCGGCGTCGAAGTCAAGAGCACGAAGGACACGCTGCCGTTCCACCCCTATTTCACGGTCAAGGACGGCTTCGCGCTGGTGTGCTTCCTCGTCGTCTACGCCTATTTCGTGTTCTTCGTGCCGAACTACCTCGGCCATGCCGATAATTACATCGAGGCGAACCCGCTGCAGACACCGGCGCACATCGTCCCCGAATGGTACTTCCTGCCCTTCTACGCCATGTTGCGCGCGGTTCCGTCCAAGCTCGGTGGGGTCTGCGCGCTGTTCGGGTCGATCCTGCTGCTGGCCTTCCTTCCCTGGCTCGACACGTCCAAGGTGCGATCGGCCAGCTTCCGCCCGCTGTATCGCGTCTTCATCTTTCTGTTCTTCGCCGACGTGGTCGCCCTGGGTTACCTCGGTTCGCAGGAGCCCGAAGGCTGGTACGTGACGTTTTCCCGCCTGTTCACGGCCTGGTACTTCATCCACCTCCTCATCGTCACGCCGGCCCTGGGCTTCTTCGAAACCCCGCGCAAGCTGCCGGGCTCGATCACCGAAGCCGTGCTCGGCCCGATGGGGGCGTCGGCGGCCATGGCCACCGCCCGCGCCGCCGCCGGTCCCGAGGTCAAGGGCTAACGCCGGCGGGAGCCCCCCGCGGGCGCCCGCAAAGCTCAGGTATGGGAACCGTCATGTTCGCAAGAATAGCCCTCGCGGCGGCCTGTCTTGCCGGTCTCGCGTGCTTCGCGGCGCCGGCGATCGCGGAGGACGCCAGGGACCCGTTCCCGCCCCCGCAGCACTGGAGCTTCGCCGGCCCGTTCGGGAAATACGATCCGGCGCAGTTGCAGCGCGGCTATCAGGTGTACAAGACGGTCTGCTCGAATTGCCATTCGGCGCGGCTGATGTCGTTCCGCAACCTGTCGCAGCCGGGCGGTCCGGGCTATTCGGAGAGTCAGGTCAAGGCTCTCGCGGCGACCTTCAAGGTCAGCGACGGCCCCGACGATTCCGGCAATATGTTCGATCGTCCCGGCCGGCCGTCGGATCCGTTCCCGTCGCCGTTCGCGAACGAACAGGCGGCGCGTGCGGCGAACGGCGGCGCCCTGCCGCCGGACATGTCCGTGCTGGCCAAGGCGCGCGACATCGAATGGGGCTTTCCCTATTTCATCTTCGCTCCGGTGACGCAGTACCAGGAAGGCGGCGTCGATTACATCCACGCCCTTCTGAACGGCTATAAGGACGCGCCCCAGGGCGTGACCGTTCCCGACGGCAAGTATTACAACCTGTACTTCCCGGGGCACACTATCTCGATGCCGCCGCCGCTGAGCGATGGATTGGTCGATTATTCGGACGATTCACCCAAGACGGTCGATCAATACGCGAAGGACGTCGCCGCCTATCTGATGTGGATGGCGGAACCCAAGCTCGATCAGCGCAAGCAGCTCGGGTTCGTTTCCGTCGTTTTCCTCGCGGTATTCGCTGTCCTGTTGTGGCGCGTCAAGAAGCGTATCTGGGCCGGTTTGAAGGACAGCGGCGGCGCGGCCGGCGCGAGCCTGGCTCCGACGACCTCGCCCAGACCGCGTGCGTGACGCCGGGCGCGAGCGGACGTCGGGTGGGGAGGCTCGACGGCGCGCGTCGGCCCGAGGAGCCGGCGGGTCCCGCGCCGGGGAGGGTGGTCGATGAGCGCACCCGTCCGGCTGACGAGCCTCGCGCACGGGGGCGGCTGCGGCTGCAAGCTCGCGCCGGCCGTCCTGCGACGCATCCTTGCCGCCATGCCGGCCGCGGGCGCTTTTCCCGGGCTGCTGGTGGGAACCGAAACCGGCGACGATGCCGCCGTTTACCGGCTGAACGACATCCAGGCGATCGTGGCGACGACCGATTTCTTCACGCCCATCGTCGATGACGCGGGCGACTTCGGCCGCATCGCCTCCACCAACGCCGTGTCCGACGTCTACGCCATGGGCGGCACGCCCTTCCTGGCCCTCGCGATCGTCGGCATGCCGGTGAACACGATCCCGGTCGCCACCATCCAGGACATTCTGGCCGGAGGGGCGAGCGCCTGTGCCGCGCTCGGCATCCCGGTCGCGGGCGGCCATTCCATCGACAGCCCCGAGCCGATCTACGGCCTCGTGGTGCTGGGGCTCGTCCACCCGGAGCGGGTCTTGCGCAACGTCGGGGCTCGACCCGGCGACAGGTTGATCCTCACGAAGGCGCTGGGCATCGGCATCTACGGCGCGGCGTTGAAGCGCGGCAAGCTGCCTGAGGAACTCTACCGCGCGATGGTCGCGGCGGCGACGCAGGCGAACGTCATCGGCGCCGACATGCCGGACATCGTCGGCGTCCACGCGATGACCGACGTCACGGGCTTCGGCCTCCTCGGCCACGCGCTCGAAATGTGCCGCCCGGAAGGGTTGGGCCTGCGTATCGCGCTGGCCGACGTTCCCCTGTTGCCGGGGGTGGCGTCGCTCGCGAACGAAGCGGTCGTGACCGGCGCTTCAGCACGCAATTGGGAGAGCTACGGCGCGGAAGTCAGCCTCGCCGTCGCGCTCCCTTCCGCGGCGCGCGACCTGTTGTGCGATCCCCAAACGAGCGGCGGGCTGTTGATCGCGGCGGCGCCCGAAGCGGTGCCGGCCGTGTTGGCGCGCGCCAACGCCCGCGGGTTCGACCGGGCCGCGGTCATCGGAACGTTCACCACCGGCCCGGCCGGGGTGGAGGTCGCTTGACCGCAACCCAGGGGAGCCCACCCGGAAAGTGGGGCCGCGTGCTGACGGCGCTTACACGCGCCCGCGCCGCATGAGGCCCATCACGAGGGCGATCACGAACAGCACGATCACGATATAGAAGAGGATCTGCGCTCCGGACGACGCCACGCTGGCAACGCCGCCGAAGCCGAAGAAACCGGCCACGATAGCCACGATCAGCAGCACCACGGCCCAATACAGCATATTGCCCATCGTCAACCCCCGCCCCTGCGACGCCCCGAGGCGCGCTCGGGGCTTCCGTGGATTAACGGCGCCGCCAGACGTTGGGTTCCTTGGCCGAGGTCGGGCCGTCCCGCTCATTCGGCGGCAGCGGCGGCCGTTCCCGCCATCGCGGCCGCGACCGCATCGAGCGCCGCCTGCGCCGCCTGGCCGTCCGGACCGCCGGCCTGTGCCATGTCGGGCCGGCCGCCGCCGCCCTTGCCGCCGAGTCGCGCCGCGCCGATGCGGACGAGGTCGACGGCGTTGAAGCGCGCCGTGAGGTCGGGCGTGACGGCGACCACCAACCCCGCCTTGCCGTCCTCGCCGACGCCGACGATCGCGGCGACCCCCGAGCCGACGGTCTTCTTGGCCTCGTCGGCGAGCGCCTTGAGATCGCGCATCTCGATCCCGGTGACGACGCGCGACAGCAGGTTGACGCCCGCGACGCGGCGCGACGCGCCCTGGGGCACGGCACCCTCGCCGGCGCCGAGCGCGAGCCTCTTGCGGGCGTCGGACAGCTCGCGCTCCAACTTCCTGCGGTCCTCGATGAGGGTTGCAAGCCGCTCCGCCGCGGCCTCGGGCGCCGCCTTGAGCAAGGCCGCGAGGTCCCGGAGGCGCGCGGCCTCCGCGTTCAGGTGACGGCGTGCCGCCATGCCGGTCTTGGCCTCGACCCGGCGCACGCCGGCCCCGACCGCACCCTCCTGCGTGACCGAGATCAGGCCGATGTCGCCCGTGCGCGCGGCGTGCGTTCCCCCGCAAAGTTCGATCGAGAACACGCGCGCCGCGTCGGCCCCCCCGGCCGGCGGGCGATGCCCCATGCCGACGACCCGCACCTCGTCGCCGTATTTCTCCCCGAAGAGGGCGCGCGCGCCGCTGTCCCGGGCGTCGTCGATCCCCATGATCCGCGTCGACACCGGCTCGTTCTGCAGCACCACCCGGTTGGCGATATCCTCGATCGCCGCAATTTCGGCAGGCGACAAGGGGCGGCCGTGCGAGAAGTCGAAGCGCAGGCGCGCGTCGTCGACCGAGGATCCCTTCTGGGCGACGTGCGGCCCGAGCACGTCCCGCAACGCCTCGTGGAGCAGGTGGGTCGCGGAATGATTGGCGCGGATCGCCGCGCGCCGCGCGCCGTCGACGACCGCGTCGAGCGTCGTCCCGGGCGCGAGCGCGCCCTCCGCCACCGTGGCCGTGTGCACGAACAGGTCGCCGAGCTTTTTCGTGGTGTCGGACACGCGCGCGCGCAGCCCCTGGCCTTCGAAAGCGCCCGTGTCGCCGACCTGGCCCCCCGACTCGGCGTAGAACGGGGTCTGGTTGAGCACCACCTCCCCGGTTTCGCCGGGGCCGAGGCTCGCCACCTCGGCGCCGCCGCGCACGACCGCCACGACCGCGCCCTCGGCGCTCTCGGTCGTGTAGCCGAGGAACTCGGTCGCCCCCACGCGGTCGCGGATCGCGAACCACACCGCGTCGGTCGCGGCTTCGCCCGAGCCGGACCACGCCGCGCGCGCTTCGGCCTTCTGCCGCGCCATGGCGGCGTTGAAGCCCGCCTCGTCGACGGCGACGTCGCGGGCGCGCAGCGCCTCCTGCGTGAGGTCGAGCGGGAAGCCGAACGTGTCGTAGAGCTTGAACGCGACCTCGCCGTCGAGCCGCGAGCCCGCTTCGAGCCCGCGCGCCTCATCCTCGAGGATCGAAAGCCCGCGCGCGAGCGTCACCCGGAACCGCCTCTCCTCGGAGCGGAGGATGTCCTCGATGCGGGCCTGCGCGTCGCCCAGTTCGGGGTAAGCCTGCCCCATGAGGCCGACGAGGCTCGGCACGAGCGCCCACATCAGCGGTTCGCGGGCGCCGAGCAGCTGGGCGTGACGCATGGCGCGGCGCATGATGCGCCGCAGGACATAGCCGCGTCCTTCGTTCGACGGGTCGACCCCATCGGCGACGAGGAAGGACGACGCGCGCAAATGGTCGGCGATGATGCGGTGGCTCGCCGCCTGCGGGCCGTCGGGATCGACGCCGGTTTGTGCCGCGACCGCATCGATCAGCGTCCGCATCAGGTCGGTGTCGTAGTTGGACGTCACGCCTTGCAGGATCGCCGCCATCCGCTCGAGGCCCATGCCCGTGTCGATCGACGGGCGGGGCAGCGGGGACCGGTCGCCCGGACCGCGCTGCTCGAACTGCATGAACACGAGGTTCCAGAATTCGAGGAAGCGGTCGCCGTCCTGATCGGCGCTGCCGGGTGGCCCGCCGAACACGCCCTCGCCCTGGTCGAAGAAGATTTCCGAGCACGGTCCGCAGGGTCCCGTGTCGCCCATCGCCCAGAAATTGTCCGCCGTGGCGATGCGGATGATCCGGCTGTCCGGCAGACCCGCGATCTTTTTCCAAAGGTCGTAGGCCTCGTCGTCCTCGTGGAAGACGGTGACCAGCAGGCGGCTCTTGTCGAGCCCGAATTCCCGTGTCACGAGCGTCCAGGCGAGTTCGATCGCGCGCGGCTTGAAATAGTCGCCGAACGAGAAGTTGCCTAGCATCTCGAAGAACGTGTGGTGGCGCGCCGTGAAGCCGACGTTGTCGAGATCGTTGTGCTTGCCCCCGGCGCGGACGCATTTCTGCGCCGTGGCGGCGCGCCCGTAGGGCCGCTTCTCGATGCCGGTGAAGACGTTCTTGAACTGCACCATGCCGGCGTTGGTGAACATCAGCGTGGGATCGTTGCGGGGCACGAGCGGGCTCGACGCCACCACCTCGTGTCCGGCGTCGCGGAAGAAGTCGATGAAGGCCGAACGGATCGCGTTGACGCTGGTCATGCCATAAGCTCGGGGGGGGCGCGCGGGATTCATGCCGGCGGGACGGCACGCGCCACCTCTAGCGACACCCTCCCGCTCTGTCGAGCAACGCGCGGCCCCGGGCAGGGAACCTTCACCGCGAGGATCGCCAGCGAAGCCGCCGCGGTCCGGGCAGCATGGCGGCCGCAGGGGTGGCCACGTTCCGCTCGCGATGACGGTTTAGCTCCTTTGTGAGCGGGCTTGGATTCGGACTCCCAAGCGGGTCAAGGGTTCGCGCCGACACGTCCAACGGACGCCCGATCGGCGTCTGGTGCCGACAGCGGTCATTCGTCTTCGCGGCGATCGTGGCCCCGAACGCACGCCGCCGCCGCCCCGCATGTCGGTCGCTGGCGTTCGGTCGATTCATGACCTAAGAAAAGCGGCGACGCCGCCGGCGCCGGGACGAGGCACCATGACCACCGCGGACGACCTCGCCTCAGGGAAAACCGGACGCGACGAGAACTTTCCGGTCGCGTCCCGCTTGATCGCCAAGCGCCACCGGCCGGCGATCCTCGCCTTCTACACGTTCGTGCGCGCCGCCGACGACATCGCCGACCATGCGACGCTGACGCCCGCCGAGAAGCTGACGTTCCTCGATCGGCTCGAGGCGAGCCTGCTCGGCCGCGCCGAGTCCGAGCCGGCCGCCGCCCCCCTCCGCGCGACGCTGGCCGAACGCAAGCTGTCGCCGCGCCACGCGCTCGACCTGCTGCGGGCCTTCCGCCTCGACGTCACCAAGAACCGAACGGCGGACTGGGCCGACCTCATCCATTATTGCTCGCTGTCCGCCATGCCGGTCGGCCGCTACGTGCTCGACGTGCACGGGGAGCGCGAGGACACGTGGGGCGCCTCCGATGCCGTCTGCGCCGCGCTCCAGATCGTCAATCACCTGCAGGATTGCGGCAAGGACTTCCGGGATCTCGACCGCGTCTACATTCCCGCGGACGCGCTTCTCGCCGCCGGCCTCACCGCGGGGGCGCTCGGCTCTCCCGCGGCCTCGCCGGCGCTGCGCGCCGTGTTCCGCGACCTCGCGGCGCGCACCTCGGCGCTCCTCGACGAGGGCGCCGCGCTGCCCCGCATGGTTCGGGACTTTCGTCTGGGGTTGGAGACCGCCGTCATCATCGCGCTGGCGCGCCGGCTGACGCGCACGCTCATGTCGCGCGATCCGCTGAGCCAACCCGTCCACCACGGCAAGGCGGCGTTCCTCGGGATCGCGACCCTGGCGGCGATCGGCGCGGCGGGCGCGCGCGCCTTGCGTCCCATGACCCCGCCCCCCGCGGCGAGGCGGGCGTGAGCCCGGCCCCGGCCGACGGCGCGGGTGCCAAGGGCGACCCGGCGAGCGCGGCCACGCAGGCCGCGGGCAGCTCCTTTTACGCCGGCATGCGCATCCTGCCGAAGCCGCAGCGCGAAGCGATGTACGCGGTCTACGGCTTTTGCCGCGCGGTCGACGACGTGGCCGACGAAGGCGGCATGCGCGCCGAGCGCTCGGCCGGGCTCGCGCGCTGGCGCGACGCCATCGAGGCGCTCTACGCGGGGCGCACCACCCCGGAAACCAAGAGCCTCGCCGAACCCGTGCGCCGGTTCGAACTGGCGAAGGAGGACTTCCTCGCGGTGATCGACGGCATGGCCATGGATGCCGAGGCCGACATCCGCGCCCCGGACGCCGCGACGCTCGACCTTTACTGCGACCGGGTGGCGAGCGCGGTGGGCCGGCTGTCGGTGCGCATCTTCGGCCTGTCGCCCCCCGCCGGCCGGGCGCTCGCGCACCACCTCGGCCGCGCCCTGCAGAAGACCAACATCCTGCGCGACCTCGACGAGGACGCGGCGCTGGGACGCCTGTATCTGCCGCGCCACATGCTGGAAGGGGCCGGGATCGCGACGACGGACCCGATGGCCGTCATCGCCCATCCCGCGTTGGGACAGGCGTGCCGGCCGCTTATCGGGGAGGCGCGGCACCATTTCGACGCCGCGAACCGTGTCATGGCCCGCGAGCCGCGCCGATCGACGCGCGCCCCGCGACTGATGGCGGCCGTCTACCGCGCCGTTCTCGAAAAGACCGCCGCGCGGGGCTTCGCGCCGCCGCGCCGCCGCGTCCGGGTATCGAAGATCCGGCTCCTGTTCGCCGCGTTGCGTCACGGCCTGTTCTGATGGCCACGGTGCACGTCGTCGGCGCGGGCCTCGCGGGGCTCGCGGCCGCGCTCGCGCTCGATCCCGGACGCTGCCGGATCGTGCTGCACGAGGGCGCGCGCCACGCCGGCGGCCGCTGCCGATCCTACCACGACGCGACGCTCGGGCAGGTGATCGACAACGGCAACCACCTCGTCCTGTCGGGCAACGCGGCGGTGGCCGAATACCTGCGCACGCTCGGGTCGGAACACGCGCTCGAGACGCCGCGCGAGGCCGTGTTCGACTTCATGGATCTCGCGGACGGCGCGCGCTGGCGGGTGCGGCCCAACGCCGGGCGGCTGCCCTGGTGGGTGTTCGTTCCCGGCCGCCGCGTGCCCGGCACGCGCTGGCGCGACTACCTGGCCCTCGGGACGCTGCTCCGCGCCGAGGCCGGCGCCACCATCGGCGCCGTCATGACGACCAGCGGGAGCCTTTACGACAAGCTGTGGCGGCCGTTCCTCGTGGCGGCGCTGAACACCGAGCCGCGGGACGCATCCGCCGCGCTCGCGGGCGCCATCGTGCGCGAAACCCTGGCCAAGGGGGGCCGCGCCTGCCGGCCGATGGTCGCGGTATCGGGACTCGGCGGGGCGTTCGTCGACCCGGCGCTCGCCCGCCTGCGCGAGCGGGGCGCGGCCACAACGTTCGACCACCGCCTGCGCGGCTTCGTTTTCGAGGGGGCGCGCGTCGCCGCGCTCGACTTCGGCGACGACCACGTCGCGCTCGCACCCGGCGACGGCGTGATCCTCGCCGTTCCGGCCGCCGTCGCGGGGACGCTCGTGCCCGGCGTGTCGGTGCCGACCGATTTCCGCGCGATCGTCAACGCGCATTTCATGGTCGAGCCGCCGCCCGACCAGCCGCGCCTCGTCGGGCTCGTCAACGCCACGGCCGAATGGGTGTTCGCGTTTCCGGGGCGCCTGTCGGTGACCATCAGCGACGCCGACCGCTTCCTCGACACCCCGCGCGAGGACCTCGCCGCAACGCTCTGGCGCGAGGTCGCGGCCGTCACCGGCCTGCCGCTCGTCCCCCTGCCGCCGTGGCGGATCATCAAGGAACGCCGTGCCACCTTCGCGGCGACCCCGGACGGGGACAGGAAGCGCCCGGGCGCCGAAACCGCGTGGCGCAACCTCGTGCTGGCGGGCGACTTCACGCGGACGGGGCTGCCGGCGACGATCGAGGGGGCGCTGCGGTCGGGCAAGCACGCGGCGGCGGTGTTGATGCGCTGACCCGCGGGCGCCCGAGGCCGCATCGGTCCGGCGGCGTATCGTAGGGCGCGCAAGCCTCGCTCATGAGTTCGTCGAAGGTGAACGGAGGGTCGGTGGGAAACGTCCGCTTCGGCAGGCTTGTTTCGACCGAAGCGAGCGTTCGCGCTTGCCGGTAGGCCTCGGCGAACAGTTCGGCGCATCGGGGCTGCAGGCCGGGGTCGTCTTGGCGGCATTGCTCCGCGTTCGGCCGCTCACGCGCGATCGTAGCGCGCCAACCCGTCGTGGTCCGCTCCGGCCGGTGCGGCGCCCTCAGGAGGTGCAGGGCGATCGACCGGACGCCCGACTGGAGCGAGGACGCTTGCGAACGGCCCAAGCTCTCGATCTCCTCGGCGACGGTGTCGATGTCCATCGCGTCCAAACGCCCGCTCCGCAGCAGTTCGGCCTGTCGATGCGCCCGGGAATACAGGTCCTCGTCGTAGGTGGGCGGCGGCCGAACGTCCGCTTCCATTGCCGTCCTCCCTCGTTTCGCGCATCGTCACCAAAGCCCGCGTGCCCGGCCCGACCACCGGGAGAGCGGCCCGGACGGCGAGAGGATTCATGGTTTCCATCCGCGGCACGCGGCTCGCCTACGATGGCTGGCTGAAGCTCCACGTCGCCACGCTGTCGGGGGACGACGGCGTCGCGTTCAGGCGCGAGATCGAGGATCACGGCCGCGCCGTGGCGGTGCTGCCCTACGATCCCGAGCGCCGCGTGGCGCTGCTCGTGCGCATGCCCCGCGCGCCCGTGCTGTATTCCTGGGGGGCGTCGGATTTCCCCGAGGCGCCGGCCGGCATCCTCGAACACGGCGAGGAGCCCGAAACCTGCGCCAGGCGCGAAGCCCACGAGGAGACCGGCGTGGTGCTGCGCGCCCTCGAACCCGCGGGCGACCTTTGGACCATGCCGGGCGTATCGACCGAGCGCATACGCATGTTCCTCGCGCCCTACCGGGCGGGGGACCGCACCGGCGCCGGCGGCGGCCTGGCCGACGAGCACGAGAACATCACCGTGCTCGAACTGCCCCTCGCGGACCTCGCCGCCATGGCCGACCGCAACGCGCTGGTCGACATGAAGACCTTGACGCTCGTTCTCACGCTGCGCCTGCGCCACCCAGGGCTTTTCGCCGGAAGCTGAGGGCGCCGCGCCGGCAAAGCAAAGGAGGCTGCACGATGCCCGTCTTCCCAGACCTCGGCCGGGAGGTGTCGGCCAACGACAACCAGGCCCGCGTGGTGGTGTTCGAGACTGTCGAACTCAGCGTGCGGATCGGCGTCTACGACGGCGAAAGGCTGGCGCCCCAGCGGGTCCGTGTCTCGCTCGAGCTTCTGGTCAAGCCGAAGGTCGCCGACCCCGACGACCGCATCGGCAACGTGCTCGACTACGACCGCATCCACGCCGGCCTCGTCGCCCTGGCGGAGGGGCCGCACATCGACCTCCAGGAAACGCTGGCGGAGCGGATCGCCGCGCTGTGCCTCGAGCCCGACGAGGTCGCGGCCGTGCGGGTGTTCGTCAGCAAGCCCGATGCCTACCCGGATTGCGAAAGCGTCGGCATCCGCATCGTGCGGACGCGGGGATAGGGCCGGCGGGGGACGGTTCACCGGCGCGGGCCGCCAGTCCTCCCGGGCGACGGCCGCGGGAGCGCTGTCCAGGACTCTCGGCGGCCACCCCCGAGCTTCGCGTTCGACGGTCGCGCCCCCGCCAGGCTTCCCCCTCGCGGGCCACCGCGCTAAGAGCGGCGCCAATCGCCTTCGCACCGGAGCCCGCCATGAAGACCCGCGCCGCCGTCGCCTGGGAGGCCAACAAGCCGCTGACGATCGAGACGATCGACATCGCGGGCCCCAAAGCGGGGGAAGTCCTCGTCGAGATCATGGCGACGGGCGTGTGCCACACCGACGCCTACACCCTGTCGGGCCTCGATTCGGAGGGCAAGTTCCCGGCCGTGCTCGGCCACGAGGGCGCGGGCGTCGTGCGCGAGGTCGGCGCCGGCGTCACGTCCGTGAAGCCCGGCGACCACGTGATCCCGCTCTACACGCCCGAATGCCGGCAATGCAAAACGTGCCTGTCGCGCCGTTCGAACCTGTGCACCGCGATCCGCGCGACGCAGGGGCAAGGCCTCATGCCCGACGGCACCTCGCGCTTCGCATGCGACAGCGGCGAGGTGTTCCACTACATGGGCACGTCGACCTTCTCGAACTTCACGGTGCTTCCCGAGATCGCGGTGGCCAAGGTCCGCGCCGACGCGCCTTTCGACAAGATCTGCTACATCGGCTGTGGCGTCACCACGGGCATCGGCGCGGTGATCTATACCGCCAAGGTATGGCCCGGCGCCAACGTCGCCGTGTTCGGGCTCGGCGGCATCGGGCTGAACGTCATCCAGGGCGCGCGCCTGGCCGGCGCCGACAAGATCGTCGGCATCGACCTCAACCCGGCCAAGGCCGAAATGGCGAAAAAGTTCGGCATGACGGATTTCGTCAACCCGGACGCCGTCGGGCGCGACAAGGTGGTTCAGGCCATCGTCGACGTGACGGGCGGGGGCGCCGACTTCTCGTTCGAGTGCATCGGCCACGTCGGCACCATGCGCCAGGCGCTCGAATGCTGCCACCGGGGCTGGGGCGAGTCGATCATCATCGGGGTCGCGCCGTCGGGAACGGAGATCGCCACGCGGCCGTTCCAGCTCGTGACGGGGCGGGTCTGGAAAGGCTCCGCCTTCGGCGGCGCCCGGGGCCGCACCGACGTGCCCAAGATCGTCGACTGGTACATGGAGGGCAAGATCAACATCGACGACCTGATCACCCACACCATGCCGCTCGAGGACATCAACCGCGCCTTCGACCTGATGCACGCCGGCACGTCGATCCGCTCGGTCGTGGTGTTCTGAATTCGAAGCGACGAGCGCCATTCCGCCCCGGGCCGCGAAACGGGCGGGGGTCCGGAAGACGTGCGTCGCGCGGCCGACGCGCGCGTCCGCGTGGTCCCCCACCCGCCGCCGCGATGGTGCTCGACGAGGCGCGGCTTGACGCTGCCCCGCGTCCTTCCCACCTACGACGCTTACGCGCCTAGGGCGCCCGCGACCAACGAGGTCCATCATGGCCGACAGCAATTCCGCCACCGCCAAGGTCACCGATGCCAGCTGGGAACAGGACGTGCTGCGATCGGCCGAGCCGGTGGTCGTCGATTTCTGGGCGGAATGGTGCGGACCCTGCCGGATGATCTCCCCCGCCCTGGAGGAGATCGCGACGGAGATGAAGGGCAAGGTGAAGGTCGCCAAGTTCAACATCGACGAGAACCCGAATGTGCCGGGCCAGCTCGGCATCCAGTCGATCCCGACGCTCTATCTCTTCAAGGACGGCAAGGTCGCCTCGAAGATGGTCGGCGCGCGCCCCAAGGGCGAATTGCAGCGATGGATCAGCGGGGCCGTCTGAGCGCCCCCATGTGACCTTGCTCGAGGCCCGGCCCCGCGCCGGGCCTTTGTCTTCGGGGCGCGCGATCAGCCCGGCAGCGTGCCGTTAGCCACCAGAACCTCGCCCGCGAGGTAGAGCGAGCCCGTGAGCAGGATGCGCGGCGACGCCGGCCAGGACCGGGCGGCGACGAAGCGCAGCGCGGCTTCCGGCGATGCGCAGGCGGCGGCGGGAATGCCCACCTGGGTGGCACGTTCCGCGATGTCCCCGGCGCCGCGGCCGCCGTGGTCGCCCGCGACGGGCACGCCGACCAGTTCCTGCGCCAGCCCCTTGAAGGGCATCAGGAAAGCCGTCGGGTCCTTGGTCGCCAGCATGCCGCAGATCAGCACCAGCGGGCGCGGGTTGCGATCCTCCATCTCGGCCATCGCCTCGGCGAGCACGCGGCCGCCGTCGGCGTTGTGTCCGCCGTCGAGCCACAGTTCGGCGCCCGCCGGGGCCAGCGCCGGCAGACGGCCGCGCCGGAGGGGCTGCAGGCGCGCCGGCCATTCGGCCGCGACCACGCCCGCCGCGTAAGCCGAGGCGGGCAGGCCGGGCGAGACCGCCCGCAGGGTCGCGATCGCGGTCGCGGCGTTGTTGTGCTGGTGGCGCCCGGCGAGCTTCGGCAGGGGCAGGTCGATCAATCCCGCCTCGTCCTGGAACACCAGGCGCCCGCGCTCCTCGTGGGCGGAAAAATCCTGCCCGCCGACCAGCACGGGCGCGGCGAGCCGATCCGCCTGTCGTCGCAACACCGCGAGGGCGGCGGGGTCCTGGTCGGCGAGCACCGCGGGGCGGCCGCGCTTCAGGATGCCGGCCTTCTCGAAGGCGATCGCCTCGACGGTGGCGCCGAGGAACTCGGGGTGATCCATCGAGACGGGCGTCACGACCGCGGCCAGGGGCTCGGGCACGACGTTGGTGGCGTCGAACCGTCCGCCGAGGCCCACTTCCAGCAGCAGGACGTCGGCCGGATGGTCCGCGAACAGGCGGAACGCCGCCGCGGTGGTGATCTCGAACACGCTGATGGTGCGGCCGGCATTGACCCGCTCGCAGCGTTCGAAGGCGTCCGTCAGTTCGGCATCGTCGACGAGCCGTCCCCCGCCCGGCGCCGCCAGCCGGATGCGCTCGTGGAAGCGCACCAGATGGGGCGAGGTGTAGACATGCACCCGCTTCCCGGCGGCTTCCAGGATGGCGCGCATGAACGCCACCGTGGAGCCCTTGCCGTTGGTGCCGGCGACGTGGATGACGGGCGGCAGCGTCCGCTCGGGATGGCCGAGATCGGCCAGCAGCCGCTCGATGCGCCCGAGCGAGAGGTCGATCTTCTTCGGGTGGAGCGGCAGGAAGCGCTCCATGACGGCATCGGCGCCGGTCGACGGAAGGGCGGAGGAACGGGCCAACGGCGTGTGCCGGTGCTCATTCCGCCGCGGCGGCGAGCGGGGGGGATTCGGAGGCCTCCGGCGCCGCCGCGGGCACCTCCGCCACCTGGCGGCGCCGGTCGGTCAGGAGGTCGCAGAGCCGCGCCAGCGTGGCGCGCATGTCGCGCCGGTGCACGACGAGATCGACGGCGCCCTTGTCGCGCAGGTATTCGGCGCGCTGAAAGCCGTCGGGCAGCTTTTCGCGCACCGTCTGCTCGATGACGCGCGGCCCCGCGAAGCCGATCAGCGCGCCGGGCTCGGCCAGGTGCACGTCGCCCAGCATGGCGTAGGAGGCCGTGACGCCCCCCATCGTCGGGTTGGTCAGCACCACGAGGTAGGGCAGTTTCGCGGCGCGGAGCCGCCCGACCGCGACGGTCGTGCGCGGCATCTGCATCAACGCGAACACCCCTTCCTGCATGCGCGCGCCGCCCGAAGCCGCGTAAAGGATGAACGGCGTCCCGTCCCTGACGGCGCGGTCCATCCCGGTGACGATGGCCTCGCCCGCCGCCATTCCGAGCGAACCGCCGATGAACTCGAAATCCTGCGCCGCCACCGTCACGGGGCGCCCGTCGAGCTTGCCCGAACCGAGCTTCACGGCGTCGGCGAGGCCCGTCTTGGCGCGCGCCTCCTTCAGCTTGTCGGAATAGCGCTTCTCGTCGCGGAACTTGAGCGGATCGGTCAGGACTTCGGGAACCGGGATGTCGTCCCATTGGCCGCCGTCGAACGTCGCGGCGAGGCGCGCGCGCGCCGTGAGCCGCATGTGGTAGTTCGACCCCGGCACGACGAACAGGTTGTTCTCCAGGTCCTTGTGGAACACGAGCTGCCCGCTGTCGGGGCATTTCACCCACAGGTTCTCGGGCGTTTCCTTCTTGAGGAACGACCGGATTTTCGGCGGGACGACATTGTGGATCCAGCTCATGGCCGACTTTCGACGCTGATGGCGGGGTCGGCTCCGGCACGGGGACGCTTCGCCGACCTGACCCCCGCCGCGAGGGCACGCACGAGGCCCGCGACGGCCTCGACGCTGTCCGGGGACGCCCGTCCGCCCTCGAGCGAGCGGGCCAGCACCTCGACCAGGGCCGAGCCGACCACCACAGCGTCCGCGTGCGCCGCGACCGCGCCGGCGGCCTCGGGGCTCCTGATCCCGAACCCGACGGCGACGGGAAGGGCCGTGTGGCGCTTGATGCGCGCCACGGCGGCCCCGACGCGGCCGGCATCGGGCACGGCGGCCCCGGTGATGCCGGTCACCGACACGTAATAGACGAAGCCGCTGGCGTTCGCCAGCACGGCGGGCAGGCGCGCGTCGTCGGTCGTCGGCGTGGCCAGGCGGATGAAGCTCAAGCCCGCGGCGAGCGCCGGCAGGCAAAGCTCGTCGTCCTCTTCGGGCGGCAGGTCGACCACGATCAGACCGTCGACGCCGGCCGCCTTGGCGTCCCCCAGGAAGCGTTCCACGCCGTAGACGTAGATCGGGTTGAAATAGCCCATGAGCACCACGGGGGTGTCGTGTTCGGCGTCGCGGAACCGCCGCACCATGTCGAGCGTGCCGCCGAGCGTCTGCCCGGCCGTGAGGGCGCGCAGCCCCGCGGCCTGGATCACCGGGCCGTCGGCCATCGGGTCGGTGAACGGCATGCCGAGCTCGATCACGTCGGCGCCCGCCGCGGGGAGCGCCCGCATCAGGGCGAGCGACGTCTCGGCGTCGGGGTCGCCCGCCGTCACGAAGGTGACGAGGCCGGCGCGGTTCTGTCGCGCGAGGTCGGCGAAGCGAGCGTCGAGGCGGTCCCTCAAGGCCGCAACGCTCCGAGGCGCGTGATCCCGGTCCCGTGGTCCTGGCGTTCGTCGAGCAGGGAGCCGGTCGATGAACTCATGAGATCGGTCACGCCCCGGCGCTCGGGTTCCGACGCTTCCAGGCGTTCCCGAACGGTCGCGAACCCGCTTCGTGTCTCGGTCCGAAGCGCGTCCATGTCGCCGCGCATGTCGCGCAGGAGGTCCAGCACAAGGTTCGCGGGCTCGTCCGTCATCGCCGGCCCCTCACATGCCGCCGAGGTGGTCGGCGACGGTGAAGATGTCCTTATCGCCCCGGCCGCACATGTTCATCACCAAGAGATGATCGCGCGGCCGCTGCGGCGCAAGCGTGAGGACGGCGGCGAGGGCGTGCGCGGGTTCGAGCGCCGGGATGATGCCCTCGAGCTTGGCGCACAACTGGAAGGCCGCCAGGGCCTCGGCGTCGGTGGCCGACAGGTAGGTGACGCGGCCCATGTCCTTCAGCCACGAATGTTCGGGGCCGACGCCGGGATAGTCGAGCCCGGCCGAGATGGAATGGCCCTCGAGGATCTGGCCGTCGTCGTCCATCAACAGGTAGGTGCGGTTGCCGTGCAGTACGCCGGGCCGGCCACCCGCCATCGAGGCGGCGTGGTCGGGCGTGTCGAGCCCGCGGCCGGCGGCCTCCACGCCGAAGATCTCGATGTCCGGGTCGTCGAGGAACGGGTGGAACAACCCGATGGCGTTCGAGCCGCCGCCGATGCAGGCGACGAGCGAGTCGGGCAGGCGCCCTTCGGCCGCGCGCATCTGGTCGCGGACCTCCGTGCCGATGATCGACTGGAAGTCGCGCACCATGGCGGGATAGGGGTGCGGCCCGGCGGCGGTGCCGATGCAATAGAACGTGTCGTCGACGTTGGTGACCCAGTCGCGCAGCGCCTCGTTCATCGCGTCCTTGAGGGTTTTCGCGCCCGACTGGACGGGCCGCACCTCGGCGCCCAGCATCTTCATGCGGAACACGTTGGGCTTCTGCCGCTCGACGTCGACCGCGCCCATGTAGACGACGCAGGGCAGCCCGAAGCGGGCGCAGGCCGTCGCGGTGGCGACGCCGTGCTGCCCGGCGCCCGTCTCCGCGATGATCCGGGTCCTGCCCATCCGCAGCGCGAGCAGGATCTGCCCGAGCACGTTGTTGATCTTGTGGGCGCCGGTGTGGTTCAGCTCGTCGCGCTTGAAATAGACCTTGGCGCCGCCGCGGCCCGCGGCGGCGGGGGCCGCGCGCAGGTGTTCGGTCAAGCGTTCCGCGTAGTAGAGCGGCGAGGGGCGGCCCACGTAGTGCGTGTGCAGGTGCCGCAGTTGCGCCGCGAACGCGGGATCGTCCTTGGCCTCGCCGTAGGCGCGCTCCAGTTCGAGGATGAGCGGCATCAGCGTTTCGGCGACGAAACGCCCGCCGAACCGGCCGAACCGGCCGCGCTCGTCCGGCCCGTTGCGGAAGGAATTCGGGTGTTCGGGTTTCACCACGCGGACTTCTCCAGACCTATCGACGACCGGCCGGCCCGTGCGGGCCCTCGCCGCGGGCGGCCCGCACAAAGGCCGCCATCTTGTCCGGATCCTTGATGCCCGGCGCGCTCTCGACGCCGGACGAAACGTCGACGCCAGGCGCGCGCGTCACCACCAGCGCCTCCGCGACGTTCGCGGGCGACAGCCCCCCCGAAAGCATGAAGGGCACCGGGAGGTCAAGCGCCGCGAGGATCGTCCAGTCGAAGGGGGCGCCGTTGCCGCCGGGCAGGACCGCGCCCGGGGGCGGTTTGGCATCGAAGATGATCGCGTCGGCGACCGCGGCGTAGGCCGGTAGCGCCGCGAGATCGTCCCGGCGGGCGACGCCGATCGCCTTCAGGGTCGGCCGGCCGTAGCGGGCGCGCACGGCGGCGACGCGCTCGGGCGGCTCCCGGCCGTGCAGCTGGATCATGTCGGGGCGCGCCGCCGCCATGACGGCCTCGAGCGAGGCGTCGTCGGGATCGACGACGAGCGCCACGATGACGGCCCGCCCCCGCGCGCGGTCCCCGAGCGCCCGGGCGCGTTCGGGCGACACGTGGCGGGGGCTTGGCGGGAAGAACACGAGGCCGACCCGCTCGACCCCGAGGGTGAGCGCGACATCGAGCGCCTTTTCGCACGAAAGGCCGCAGATTTTCACGATGGGTTGCACGTCGAGGCTCGGTTGCGGGGCTGCGCTCGGGCGCCGGACCGACGATCGGCGCACGCTCGCGCGACCTGATGCGCCTTTCGCGCGTTCCTTGTCGAGGACGTCGACCCAAGGCGACGCCGGGAGGAGAAGAGGATGAGCGACGTGCCGTCACCGAACGACCCCATGCCGGGCGACCCGTATCCCGAACCCGTGTCGCCGCCGACCCCCGCCGAGATGCCGCCCTTCGACCCCGTCGGCGTGCCCCAGCCCGGCCCCGATACGATCGACCCCGGCGGCGAGCCGCTCGGCATCCCGCCGGGTTCCCCGCCCGAAGTCCCGAACGCGCCCGAAGCCCCCATGGTGGCGTGAGGTCGCGACGGGCGACCGGACGCGCGACCGCTGGACAGAACCGCCGCCGCCGCGCATGAGGGCCGCGCCGGCACATACGCGCGAGACCCCCATGCCCGCCCTTCAGCAGACGATCATGCACACCCTGTACGGGGCCGACATCTGGCAGGGTTTCACGCCGACGGCCGTGCAGGAGCGGCTCGAAGGATGGAACGGGGACCATCCGTCCTTGCGCCAGCTCGTCGTGACGCCGGGCGCCAAGACGGTCGTGGACGTGGGCGTGTGGAAGGGCCTGTCGACCATCAACATGGCGCGTTCGATGCAATCCGCCGGGATCGACGGCTGCGTCGTCGCGGTCGACACCTTCCTGGGCTCCATCGAACATTGGGACCCGAAGGCCAACCTGCTGCAACGCAGACACGGCCAGCCGAACCTCTACGATATCTTCTTGTCCAACGTGCATAGCGCCGGCTTGCGGGACTTCGTCGTCCCCCTCCCGCAGACCTCGGTCACCGCGGCGGCGATCCTGCGACGTTACGGCATCGAGGCCGCCGTCGTCCACATCGACGCGGCTCACGAATACGAGGAGGTGCTCAGGGACGCCCGGGACTATTGGAAGATCCTCGGCGGCGGCGGCTATCTCATCGGCGACGACTACCACGTCACCTGGCCGGGGGTGGTCCGAGCGGCCGGGCAATTCTCCGCCGAAGTCCTGCGCCCGTTGCGCATCGACGAACCGAAGTGGATCTTGCAGAAGGCGTGAACCACGGCCTTCAAACCGATGCCGCCCTTCGCTTGTCCGCCCAAAACGCTGAGCGTGGGAACGCCGGGGATCGCCCCCTCACAGCTTCCTCAGCGCGACCTCCTCGATGCGGTGGCCCCGCCCTTTGGTCAGGATCAGGCTCGCGCGCGCGCGCGTCGGTCGCACGTTCTCGATCAGGTTCTTCAGGTTGATGCGGTGCCAGATGTCGCGCGCGATCGTCTGCGCGTCGCGGTCGTCGAGATCCGCATAGGGCCGGAAATAGGACATGGGGTCGCGGAAGGCGGTTTCGCGCAGGCCCATGAAGCGCGATACGTACCAGTCTTCGAGCAGGTCCTCGTCGGCGTCGAGGTAGACCGAAAAGTCGAAGAAGTCGGACACGAACGGCGTTTCCCGGTCATGCTTGTGCGCCCGGTTGGGGATCAGCACGTTGAGGCCCTCGACGATCAGGATGTCCGGGCGGTCGACGAGAACGGCGGCGCCGGGCACGACGTCGTAGGTCAGGTGCGAATAGACCGGGGCCGCGACGTTGCGCTTGCCGGCCTTCACGTCCGAAAGGAAGTTCAGCAGGGCCGTGCCGTTGAAGCTTTCGGGAAAACCCTTCCGCTCCATCAGGTTCTGTTCGAGGAGGACGCGGTTCGGGTGAAGGAACCCGTCGGTGGTCACGAGCTCGACCTTCGGGGTGTTGGGCCAGCGTGACAACAGCGCCTTGAGGACGCGGGCCGTGGTCGATTTGCCGACCGCGACCGAGCCCGCGACGCCGATGATGTAGGGCACCTTGCCGTCTTCCGCCCCGAGGAAGCGCTGCGTGGCCTTGAACAGCCCCTGCGTCGCGGCGACGTAGAGCGCGAGCAGGCGCGAGAGCGGCAGATAGATCGCGATCACATCGTCGATCGAGATCGGGTCGTTGGTGGCGCGGAGCTTCGCGAGGTCGTCGACCGTCAGGGTCAGCGGCGTGTCGGCGCGCAGCGCCGCCCACTCCTCGCGCGAAAAGCGCCGGTAGGGCGAGGCGACGGGCATGCGCCGTGGCGCCGGGCCGCGATCCTCCGCGGGGGCAAGGAAATCGAGCATGGGGTTCAGGGTTCCCGCGGTCGCGAAGCCTTCTCGTCGTGGCCGGACTGGTGGGTGCGCCTGCCGAGTTCCGCTTCGACCTGGGCGAGCGACAGGTTCGAGGCGTGCAGCAGGACGAGCAGATGATAGAGGACGTCCGCGGCTTCGGCGAGAATGGGCGCCTTGTCGCCCTCGACGGCGGCGATGACGAGTTCCACGGCCTCTTCGCCGAACTTCTTGGCGATACGCGCCCGCCCGGCGTCGAGCAGCGCGCGGGTGTAGGAGCGGTCGGACAGGGAAGTGGCCCGCGCTCCGATCACCCGCGCGAGATCGTGCAGCGTGAAGGGGCCGCCGGCGGACGCCTCGCCGGTCACGCGTCGAGCCGCATGGGCAGGCCCGCCCGGGCCATGAAGCGCTTGGCGTCCCCGATCGTATGCTCGCCGAAATGGAAGATCGAGGCCGCGAGAACCGCGCCGGCACCCCCGTCCCTGACGCCGGCGACGAGGTGGTCGAGCGCGCCGACGCCGCCCGAGGCGATGACCGGCACCGCCACGGCGTCGACCACCGCGCGCGTGAGTTCGATGTCGAAGCCCGTCCTGGTGCCGTCGCGGTCCATGGAGGTCAGCAAAATCTCCCCCGCGCCGCGTGCCACGACATCGCGCGCGTAGGCCAGGGCGTCGAGGCCGGTCGCGCGCCGGCCGCCGTGGGTGAACACCTCCCAGCGCGGGGGCGCCCCCGGCGCCGGCACGCGTTTGGCATCCACCGCCACGACGATGCACTGGCTGCCGAATTTCGCCGCCGCCTCGGCGACGAAGTCGCGGTCGCCCACCGCCGCCGACATGATGGAAACCTTGTCGGCCCCGGCGAGGAGGAGCGCCCGGATGTCGGCCGTGGTGCGCACGCCCCCGCCCACCGTCAGCGGCATGAAACAGGTTTCGGCGGTGCGGCGCACGACGTCGAGGAGGATGCCCCGGTTCTCGTGGCTCGCCGTGATGTCGAGGAAACACAATTCGTCTGCGCCCGCGGCGTCATAGGCCAGCGCGCATGCGACGGGGTCCCCCGCGTCGCGCAGATCGACGAAGTTGACCCCCTTGACGACCCGCCCGTCCTTGACGTCGAGGCAGGGGATCACCCGAATCTTGAGCATCAGGATGTTTCTTTTTCTGCTTCGACTGCTCGCGGCTCGTTCGGAAAAGCCAACACAGACCGCGGTATGCGACCTCCTTTTTGATCAGGTTCAACTGCTGCAATCACATAGCGCAGTCGGGGCATGTCGCGATTGATCCGCCGTGCAGGTGTCTTCGCACCCTCTCGTGACCCCACGCAAAGCGTGTTTCCAAAGGAAGCGTGCCGGTTTTCGATCGTCGGCATGCGATCGATAGCGGCGATCACCTCTCGGCGCGAGATCTGCTCGCTATCGAAAACAAGAAGATAAGCCTTCATCGCCGCTCCTTGTGGTCGGCCGCCGGCGTGGTGAGCTCATCCGGTATCACTGGGTCCACAGACAGCGGCGGCATTCCTTTGCGTTCCGTGATCGTGAGCTGCTGCTGCCTTGGGACGAATTCCTCTGATTGGAGACGACCGGGATCACGCAGCATGAAATAAAGATGAGCCGTCGTCAGCGTCAAAACAGGGAGCGAGCCGAGCGCCACCAACGCGTAGCGTAGGATCGGATCAGACGCGAATAGGAAGGCAGAAAGGAAGCATGTCGGCGACGCAACGGCGCAGCCCCACAAAATGGGATTGAAGGCGTTCCGCACCCGCACGGCTTCAGCGCGTGAGGTGACGTGGCGAATGACCTCCTGCAAACTCATGTTGTCGCCGCTGGCTTGCGCCCCAGTGCAGTGCTCGCTGCCGCGTCCTGCCCCGCGCGGATCATCGCCAGCGCTTCCGCCGGATCGAGGCGGCCGTCGTAGAGCGCGCGGCCCGTGATGGCGCCGGCGAGCCGGGCGCAGTCGGGCGCCGTCAACCGCTTCACGTCCTCGAGCGAGGCGAGGCCGCCCGACGCGATCACCGGGATCGCGATGGCGTCGGCCAGCGCGATCGTACCCTCGATGTTCAGCCCCTTCATGGCGCCGTCGCGACCGATGTCGGTCATGATGACGGCGGCGACGCCCGCGTCCTCGAACCGGCGCCCGAGGTCGACCGCGAGGAGGTCGGTGGTCCGGGCCCAACCCTCGACCGCGACGCGGCCGTGGCGCGCGTCGATCCCCACCGCGACCGCGCCGGGAAACAGCCGCGCCGCTTCGCGCACGAGATCGGGGTCGCGCACCGCGGCGGTCCCCAGGATGACGCGGGCGATGCCGCGCGCGAGCCAGGTGTCGACCGTGCGCAGGTCGCGGATGCCGCCACCGAGCTGGACGGGGATCGCCACGCGCGCCAGCACGGCCTCGACCGCCCCGGCGTTGCGCGGCGTGCCCGCGAAGGCGCCGTCGAGGTCGACGAGGTGCAGGTATTCGAAGCCCTGGCGCTCGAATTCGGCGGCCTGCGCGGCGGGGTCCGGGTTGAAGACCGTGGCCGAGTCCATGTCGCCATGCACCAGCCGCACGCATTCGCCGTTCTTGAGGTCGATCGCCGGGAACAGGATCACGGGCGCCAGCGCAGGAAATTGGCGATCAGCGCCAAGCCGAGCGTCTGGCTCTTTTCGGGGTGGAACTGCGTACCCGCCACGTTGCCGCGCGCCACCACCGCCGTGAGAAGGCCGCCGTAATCGGCTTGCGCCACCACGTCTTGCTCGTTTGCCGCCCGCAGCGCGTAGGAATGGACGAAATACGCGTGCAGGCCCCGCGCCCCCGTGGCGATGCCGGCGAGCAGCGGGTGGGCCGCGCGGGTGTGAAGCGTGTTCCAGCCCATGTGGGGCACCTTGAGGGCGTGGTCGGAGGGCGCGATCGCGGCGACATCCCCGGCGATCCAGCCGAGGCCGGGGGTGACGGCGTGTTCGAGCCCCCGGGTGGCCAGCAATTGCATGCCCACGCAGATGCCGAGGAAGGGCCTGCCGCGCCCGATCACCGCCTCTTCGAGCGCCGGAACGAGGCCGGGCACGGCGTCGAGCCCGCGGCGGCAATCCGGGAAGGCGCCGACCCCGGGCAGCACGATGCGGTCGCTCCCGCGGATGCGGTCGGGATCGGCCGTCACCACCACCGCTCGGTCGATGGCCGCTTCGCGGGCGGCGCGCTGGAAGGCCTTCAACGCGGAATGGAGGTTGCCCGATCCGTAATCGACGATCGCGACACTCACCCGGCGCCGCCCGGTTCGGGGAACAGCCCGATCACCGCGGGTTCGCCGCCTCCGCCCCGGCCCGTCCCCATGGCGGCGGGCGGATGGGGGGAAGGCGCGGAAAACGGCTGCGCCATCGATTCGAAGAACAGCCGTTCGGCCCGCTCGCGCGTCATTCCCGTGATCAGCGCTCTCGGCAGGTAGCCGCGTCGCGCGAGGACGTTGCGTCGGATTTCGTTGGCTTCGAGCCCGCTCAGCAAGGCGAGCAGCCCGGCCAGGGCGGCCCCGGCGGCCGGTGAAAGGTCGAGGAAGCGCGCCACCAACCCGAGGAGGACGGCGGCCGCGATCCAGGCCAAGGCGGCGAGCCACAGCCGGCGGTAGACGAAGAACAACGGCCCGAACAGGAAGGCGGGCAGATTGAACCCTTCGCGCACCAGGATGGTGCGATCCGCCCGTCGCAGGGGGTCGCCGATGTCGGCCGGCACGTGAACGGTAAAGGTCGCCATGGCGCATCCTTCGATGATCGGCGGCGCGTTCGCAACCCGGTCCCGCGCACCCCGTCGGCCCGACGTGGCCGACGATCCGCTCAGCCCGCGAGCGCGCCCTTGGTGGACGGCACCCGCCCGCCCGCGCGCGCGTCGATGCTTACCGCCGTTCGGAGCGCCCGCGCGAGCCCCTTGAAGCACGATTCCGCGATATGGTGGTCGTTGACGCCGTAAAGCGTTTCGACGTGCAGGGTCGCGTGCGCGTGCGTCGCGAAGGCCTGGAAGAACTCGCGGACGAGTGCCGTGTCGAACGCGCCGATCTTGGGCGTCGAGAACCGCGTGTGGAACACCAGCAAGGGGCGGCCGGAAAAGTCGAGCGCCACCCGCGTCAGCGCCTCGTCCATCGGCAGGTGGACGTCGGCGTAGCGCGCGATGCCGCCCTTGTCGCCCAACGCCTCCCGCACCGCCTGCCCGAGCGCGATCCCGGTGTCCTCCGTCGTGTGGTGCATGTCGACGTGAAGGTCGCCCCGGCTTTCGACCGTGAGGTCGAACAGCGCGTGCCGGGCGACCTGGTCCAGCATATGGTCGAGGAAGCCGATACCGGTATCGATCCGGGCCTCGCCGGTGCCGTCGAGCGCGACGGCGACCGACACGGCGGTTTCGTTGGTGGTTCGCGTCACGTTGGCCCGGCGCATGCTCGGCAATTCCTTCGGCGCGGGAGCAAGCCCGATCGGCCTCAACCGCCCGCGCCCGCGGCCGCGTCCCCCTGCCGCGCCGTGAGCGCGCGCAGGCGCTCCACAAACCACAGATAACACGCCGGGACATAGTGGAACGGTTCCTTGCTCCACCGGTGTTCGGGGTCGGCGAACAACACGTCCTCGGGCGGCCGGATCACCGAGATCCCCGGCACGAGCCGCTTGGTGATCGAGAAGTACTCCTCGAGCAGCCGGTTGTTCGGTTCGATCGCCGCCGCGTAAGGGGGTCCGAACGGCGACACCGCGCCGTCTGCGGCGCGAAAGGCCGGCGCCCAGCGGCTTTCGTTGAGGATGATCCGTTCGGGCCGGAAGGTGCGGAGCGCGCGCTCGAAGAAGCGGTGGGCGCCGGCGCGCCAACGTTCGGTCGTCTCCGGCGACCAGCGCGGACAGGCCACGATCGTGTCGCCGTAGCGTGCCATGAACCCGGGCTGCCGCACGTGCTTCGTGTCGGACACATGCGTGGCGCCGGCCCGCAGCAGATCGAAGCGCTCGTCGATGTAGTCGACCACCAGGAAGTCCGCGTCCGCCTCGAACGCCCAATAGGCGTCCCCTTTCGTGAGATCGGCCAGCACGCAGCGCTTCTCGAAACCGTTGAGGTCGGCGTACCAGGCGTCCTCGTGCCCGAGCCGAGGGTCCGCGAGGCCGGCGAAGGACTGCCGCGCCAGGTAGGACGTGATCCGCGTCGTCTTCGGCGCCTCGAACTCGAACGGGTCGCGCGACACGCAACTGCCGACGATCGCGATCCTCACGGCCCCTGGCAAAGACGTTCCCTTCCCGGTCGCGGCTCGCGTCGCGCCCAATGATTTTCGGCGATTGCCGAAAGTCTCCTCGGTGCGCCGTGATATCGAGCGCACCCGCGCCCACGACAAGGTGACGATCGATCGCAATCGTCGCATCTTCCGGGATCGACGGTTCGGCCTGCGCTACGCCTTGACGATGTTCGCGCCCGTGGCGCCCGCGCGCGCGCAGGCGTTGCGCGTGTCGACGACGAGCCGGGCCGCGCCGGCGAGCGCGCCGAAATCGATGGCGTCGTGGTCGGTCGCGATCAGCACCGCGTCGTAGGCGGAGACGCGTTCGGCGGCGAGCGGCTGCGACGGGCGCCCGGCCAGGCGCGCGTGTTCGCGCGTGACGGGAAGCACGGGCACGAACGGATCGTGGTAGTCGACGTGCCCGCCCCGCGCCTCGATGAGATCCATCATGCGCAGCGAGGGGCTTTCGCGGGTGTCCTCGATGTTCTTCTTGTAGGCGATGCCGACCATGAGGATGCGGGCGCCGTTGAGGCCGCGCCCGCGCTGGCGGTCGAGCGCCGCGGCGAGTTTCTCGACGACGAGCCCGGGCATCGCGGTGTTGATCTCGCCCGCCAATTCGACGAACCGCGTCGGCCGATCGAACTCGCGGGCCTTCCAGGTGAGGTAGAACGGGTCGATGGGCACGCAATGTCCGCCCAAGCCCGGCCCGGGATAGAACGGCATGAAGCCGAACGGCTTCGTCTTCGCGGCTTCGATCACCTCCCAGACATCGACCCCCATGGCGTCGTAGATCCCCTTCAGTTCGTTGACGAGCGCGACGTTGACGGCGCGAAAGATGTTTTCGGTGAGCTTCACGGCTTCCGCCGTGCGGGTGGAGGACACCGGCACCGTCGACACGACCAGCGCGTCGTAGAGCGTCTTCGCGAGGCGGAGCGCGTCGGCACCGTCCCCGCCCACGATCTTCGGGATCGTGGCGGTGCCGAACGCCGCGTTGCCGGGGTCCTCGCGCTCGGGCGAGAAGGCGAGGAAGAAATCCACGCCGCCGGCGAGGCCCGAGGTTTCGAGGATCGGCTTCAACACCTCCTCGGTCGTGCCCGGCCAGGTCGTCGATTCGAGCACCACGAGTTGCCCGCGTCGCAAGCGCGCCGCGACCGCGCGCGCGGTGCGCTCGATGAACGACATGTCGGGCTCGCGCTGTTTCGTGAGCGGCGTCGGTACCGCGATCAGGACGGCGTCCGGTTCGTCGAGCCGGGAGAAATCGTGCGTGGCCGTGAACCGCCCCGCGCGGGCGGCTTCGTGGATGGCCGCCGTCGGGATATGCCGGACGAAGCTTTCGCCGCGGTTGAGCTTGGCGACGCGCTCCGCGTCGATATCGAAGCCCAACACGGGGAAGCCCGCCTTGGCGGCCGCGAGCGCGAGCGGAAGCCCGACGTAACCGAGCCCGACGATGCCGACGAGGGCGCGCCGCTCGGCGATGCGCCGGAGCGCCGGGCCGAGGAGATCGTCCGCCTGCGCGGCCGGTTGGGTGTTCAACGGACGGGTTCCCGACGGACCGGCGACGGCCGGGTCACACCGGCCGCTATACACCGGCGCGCGGGACGCCGAAACCGGCCGAAGGGCCCGCGGGCCGGGGGGTCCGCCGCGACGTCCTCAGGCGGATGCGCGCCGCCGGGCGAAGGTCAGCGCCCGATGTCCCGCGAAGTTGACGAGGGCGCCGAGCACGATGGCCCCGGCGTGGGCCGACGCTTCCGCCGCCCCGTGCGGAACCCGCCCGGTCGACAGCAGCGCCGCGACGAGGCCTTTCGCGCCGATCACCACCGCCGCGAGCCCCGCCGCGTTGACGAGCAGGAAGCGGCCGACCTGCGCCGCGAGGGGGAGCGTCGAGCCGGGAAACACCCAGGACCGGTAGAGCACGAAGCCGACGAGCATGCCGGCCGCGTAGGCCGCCGCGACCGCGAGGCCGAACGGCAGGACGAGCGACAGCGGGAAGCGGACGAGCCAGTTGACCGAGGACGCGAGCCCTCCCGCCACGAGGAAGCGCGGCGCGCCGGCCGGCAGCGCTTGGGCGAGGCGGCCGACGAGGCCGCCCGTGTCACTGCTTCCGAAGGCCGCGTCCGTCATGCTCGTTCCGGGGAAAGCGCCACCGAGGTGGTCGTCGCGCGGGCGCGCGCCTACGGGATCGGCCACCCTGCCACGCCCGCCCGGCAACGCGCAGCACGACCTCGCCGCAAGGTAAGGGAAGCGTTCACCCGTTGTGGCGCGTTGGTCGCGTCACGCGCCGCAGCGTGAGGTTGATGCGTCCGCCGCCCGGCAGCAGCGTCGACGAGCCCGCGACCACGCGATCGATGCCGTGGAACAGGAGCCGCGCCGGACCGCCGAGCACGAGCACGTCCCCCGAACGCAGCCGGATCGAGCGCGTGGGATCCTTGCGCGCTTCGCCGCCCCAGCGGAACACGGCCGTGTCGCCGAGGGACACGGACAGGACGGGGGCCGACACGTCCGCCTCGTCGCGATCCTGGTGCAGACCCATGCGGGCGCGCGCGTCGTAGAGGTTGACGAGGCAGGCCTCCGGCGGGTGCGCGTAGCCCGCGAGGTCGCCCCAAAGGTCGATCAGCGCGCCGGGGATAGGCGGCCACGCCCGGCCCGTCGTCGGGTGCCGCGGCTGGTAGCGATAGCCCGCCGCGTCCGATACCCAGCCGAGCGGCCCGCAATTGCTCATGGCGACGGAGAACGGCTTGCCGGTGCGCGGCATGGCCGGGGTGAACGGCGGCGCGGCCGCCAGCCCGGAGAGGACCGCGTCGCGCAAGGCTTCCTGGCCGGCGCGGTCGAGGCGGCCCGGATGGTAGGCGAGGCCGGGCGCGAGGTCGGGCACGGCGGCGCGCCGCTCAGCGCGCGGCGGTCTTGCGCTCGATGGCGTCCCAGATGGCGGCCGCGAGGTCCGGGCCGCCGAGCCGCTTGATGGCGCGCAGGCCCGTGGGCGAGGTCACGTTGATCTCGGTGAGGTAGCCGTCGATCACGTCGATGCCCGTGAAAAGCAGGCCGCGGCGGCGCAGTTCGGGGCCGAGGGCGGCGCAGATGTCACGCTCGCGCGCCGTGAGGTCGGTCGCCGACGCGGCCCCGCCGCGCACCATGTTCGAGCGGATGTCGTCCCCCGACGGCACGCGGTTGACCGCGCCCATGGGTTCGCCGTCGACCAGGATGATGCGCTTGTCGCCCTTGGTGACCTCCGGCAAAAAGCGCTGGCACACCCAGGGCTCCCGAAACGTGGCCGAGAACAGGTCGAACAGCGAGCCGAAGTTCGGGTCGCGGCGCGCCACCTTGAACACCGCCGCGCCGCCGTTGCCGTAGAGCGGCTTCATGACGATGTCGCCCTGCGCGCCGCGGAACGCCTCGATGGTGTCGCGGTCGCGCGAGATCAGCGTCGGCGGCATCAAGGCCGGGAAGTCCATCACGAACAGCTTTTCGGGCGCGTTGCGCACGCCCGCGGGGTCGTTGACGACGAGCGTGCGGGGGGGGACACGCTCCAGAAGGTGCGTGCTCGTGATGTAGGCGAGGTCGAAGGGCGGGTCCTGGCGCAGCAGCACGACATCGACCGTCGCGAGATCGACCACGTTCGGCCGGCCGAGCGAGACGTGATCTCCCGCCTGGTCGCGTACCGCGAGCGTCCGCATCGCGGCGCGCACGTCCGCGCCCGACAGATGCAGGCGATCGGGCGTGTAATAGAGCAGCGCGTGCCCGCGCGCCTGCGCTTCGAGTAGCAGCGCGAAGGTCGAGTCGCCCGCGATGGCGATGTGCTCGATCGGGTCCATCTGGACCGCCACGGTGAGGCTCATGCGTGTCGACTCCGCCGGACCGGCGTGCCGCCATCGTCCCCGCGCGGGGAAGAACGCATGCCGCCGTCCCTCCCGTCAACCGGATGCCCGGGCGCCGGTACCGTCCGCCGCCCTCGCACGGGACCCGCACACGGGCTCGGCGTCCGCGACCGTGCGGCGGGCCGGTGTTCGCGCGGATGCCCGCGACCGAGCGCGGGCATCACGGGATGGGCGATCGGGCAGGAGGTCGGCGATGGACAAGGCCGACCTACGGGACCGGCACGCTCCGGCGGAGATGCCGACACACCGCCGCTGCGGCGCGCAAAGAGCCCGGTTTATTCCGCGGCCTGACGCGGCATCTCCGTCGACTCCTCCCGCTCGCCGTCCGTGTAGGTCGGGCCGTCGCGGCGCGTGTGGGGGGCGGGGCGGCCCGGAAGCGGCGGCAGCGCCATCGCCTTGGCGAGGTCGATGCCGGCGCCTTCGGCGACGCGGCGGCCGTAGTCCGCGTCGCAATGAGAGAAGTGCCATACCATGCGCAGCTGGATCGGTTCCGGGCACTGCTTCATGTCGTCGACGAGGTTCGCGACGAGGTCGTCGCGCTCCCAATCCTGGAAGGCTCGGTAGCGCTCGCCGGCCTGCTTGTAGTCGTCCGCCGTGCGGGTGATCTGGAAGCGGCCGAGATGGCCCTCCACCCAGGGATGGTATTCCTTGGCGGGCTTGGGTGCCTCGCGGGGTCCCGCGCCGAGCACGCCCGGCTCGTAGTTGACGTGCTTGTTCTTGTTCTCGCCGTCGACGTAGAACGCCATCTGGCCGTCGCGCTGGTTGGTGTGGGCGCGGGCCTTCTCCTGCGGCGCGTTGACGGGCAATTGCAGGTAGTTGGGGCCGACGCGGTAGCGCTGCGTGTCCGAATAGCTGAGCGTGCGGCCCTGCAGCATCTTGTCGTCCGAGAAGTCGATGCCGTCGACGAGGACGCCGGTTCCGAACGCCGATTGTTCCACCTCGGCGAAGAAGTTGTCGGGCGCGCGGTCGAGCACCATCCGGCCCACCGGCAGCAACGGAAACTCGTCCTCGGGCCAGCGCTTGGTGTCGTCGAGCGGGTCGAAGCTCAGGTGCTCGTTCGGCCCGTCGGACATGATCTGCACGCAGAACTGCCACTCGGGGAAATCGCCGCGGCCGATGGCGTCGTAGAGATCCTTCGTCGCATGGCCGACGTCCTTGGCCTGGATGGCTTCGGCCTGCGCGGTCGTCAGGTTGCGCTGGCCCTGTTTCGGCACCCAGTGGAACTTGACCAGGTAGGCGAGGCCTTTGTCATTGACGAGCTTGTAGGTGTTGACGCCGGAGCCTTCCATTTCGCGGTAGTTGGCCGGGATGCCCCAGGGCGACTTCAGGAAGGTGATCATGTGCAGCGATTCGGGGTGCGCCGCCACGAAATCGAAGAAGCGCCAGGGCTCCTGGCGGTTCGTCACCGGGTCCGGCTTGAAGGCGTGGACCATGTCGGGGAACTTGACCGCGTCCCGGATGAAGAACACCTTGAGGTTGTTGCCGACGAGATCCCAATTGCCCTCGACCGTCTTGAACTTGACGGCGAAGCCGCGCGGGTCGCGCGCCGCCTCAGGGCTGTCCTTGGAGCCGATCACCGTCGAGAAGCGCACGAACACCGGCGTCTTCACGCCCGCCTCGTTGAGCACGCGGGCGCGGGTGTACTTCGATGCCGGCTCGTCGCCGATGGTGCCGAACGCCTCGAAATAGCCGTGGGCGCCCGTGCCGCGCGCGTGCACCACGCGCTCGGGGATGCGCTCGCGGTCGAAATGCGTGATCTTCTCGATGAACTGGTAGTTTTCGAGGGTCGCGGGGCCGCGCTCGCCCACCGTGCGCGTCGACTGGTTGTCGCGGACCGGGTGACCTTGGCGCGTCGTGAGAATGGTCTTATCGTCGCTCAAGTGGTTTTCTCCTTCAGGTGGGGCCGCGGGGCAAGCGGCGCTTCCCGCCGCCCCACGTGGCGCGATGGGCATGGCCAAGTGACACCGATATTCACTTTTGCCGTTCTCGACAAGGGCGCGAGGGCGTGTTCGTGAGCGGCCGCGTGACGGGTACGGCATGAAAACGCCGGACCGCGCGAAAAGGCTGCCTCCGAACTACCAGCTCGTCTACGAGGTCGTGAGGGCCCAGAAACCGGGAGTCCACGCCGCGGCCGGGGACGTGTTCGCGCGGGCCAAGGCCGTCAAGCCGAGCCTCGGCTATTCGACCGTCTACCGCGCGCTCGACCGGCTGTGCGAACTGCGGCTCGTGCTGCAACTGCACGTACCCGGGTTCAACGCCGCCCTTTACGAGCCGGCCCGCTCCGAACACGCGCATTTCGTGTGCCGCGGATGCGGCCGCATCGAGGATATCGAGTGCGCGCTCCCGGTCGGCCAGATCGCCTCCGCCGTGGCGGCGCGAGCGGGCGAGATCGACGACATCACCCTGACCGTCCATGGCCGTTGCGGCGCGTGCCGAGAGGCGCGCTGACCCCTCGGCGATCCGGGGCGCCGTCGGTGCCTCGGCTTGCGAGGCCGGTGCAACCGCGCCGTTAACGGCGATCGGGAGAAAGGCCCTCCCGCGACCGGCCTGCGGCCTTGCCCGGCCCCGGGATCGGAACGACACTCGCGCCCCGAACCTATGCGTCCCAGGAGCGCTTGCCCGTGCCGTCGCCCACCATCCTGTTTACCGATACCGCCGCGAAATTGGCGCCGGCCCCGATCAATCCGAAGTGGATTCTGGACGGGACGCCCGTGGCGCGCAACGCGCTCTTGTCGAAGAGCGCCGACGGAACCGCGTCGACCCTCCTGTGGGATTGTTCGGAAGGCGCCTTCAACTGGTTCTACGACACGGACGAGACCATCCACATCCTCGAAGGGTCGGTCGTGTTGAGCGACCACAAGGGGCCGACCCGGCGCATCGGGCCCGGAGACGTCGTGTTCTTCCCGGCGGGCTCGTCGGCGCGCTGGCAGGTCGAGGGCTATGTCCGCAAGCTCGCGTTCTTCCGCGTCGCCGTGCCGAAGCCGGTCGGGTTGGCGCTGCGCGCCTGGCGGCGCCTGACGCTGTTTCTCCGTCCCACGACGGACAGCGGCGCGGCGCGGGGCGCGGCCCCCGCCCCCTCGTCCATACCCGTGCCCGACACCGCCCGGGTTTGAGGGGCGGAACGCGCCCGCGTCACGCCGACCCGGCCGAGGGGGGGCCGGCGCCGGCCGTGGCCAGCACGGCCCCGGGCGTGAGCGGGTTCAGCGGGTGGTGGGTGAGGCAGAGCGGCGCCCTGAGCTTGACGGGCTTCGGCACGCCTTCCGTCGAAAAATAGAACTCGCCGGTCGCGAGCTTGCCGATGTCGTCCGCCCGTCCGCCCTTCGCGCCGACCATCTCCTTGACGGCGTCGATCGACGCCGGTGCGCTCTGCTTGCCGAAAAAGTGCGTCGTGCAGTTCGACACGATCCGGTTGTCGATGCCCCTCGGCATCTGCGTCGCGAGAACCATGCCGAGACCGTATTTGCGGCCCTGCGCGGCCAGGCGGACCGCGCTGCCGCGGCACGGCGTCATGATCTGGGCCGGGACGAAGTCCTGGGCCTCGTCGATCGCATAGAGGCGTCCCGTCGACGACGGGTTCGCCTTGATCCAGGAAAACAGCGTCATCTGCAGGCGGTTGACGAAATCGTGCTTGGCCGCGTCCGACGCCAGGCCGGCGAGGTTGACGACGGAAACGCGCGTCCGTCCGCCCGCGCCGCGGAACAGGGTTTCGGGGTCGAGCGCCTCGCCTTCGGCCCGCAGCAGCGGATTCATCGACGAGGCCGCGCGCAGGTTGTTCGCGAGGTCGGCCGCGAGCTTCCCCGCCCCGTCGATATCGCTCGCGTCCTCGGGCAGATCGGCGAGGAGCGCGATGAAGGCCTTGAGATCGCTGCCGCCGCGCCCGGCGAACGCGTGTAAGGCGTCGGTGAGTACGCCCTGCTTCAGCAGGGTTTTTCCGCCCGCGACGCCCGCGAGCGGGGCCAACGTGGCGAGCGCCATGCCGACCGCCTGATCGCGCTCGTCGGGATCGGCGCCGAGCGCCGCGAAATTCGGCAGCACGCCCAGCGACAAGGGACGCCCGGCCTGCAGGCCGGGCGTCCAAACGACGACGTCGACGGTGTCGCGGTAGCGCCGCGCCTTGCCGTCGTCGTCGTCCGTGAAGGCGCCGGGCCGCTCCGGCCAAGGGTCGCCGAGGCGCGCGAGGTCGTTGTTGGGATCGAGCACGATCGACGGGATGCCGAGCAGCGCCGCCTCCTCGACGAGCCGGCGCAGCAGCACCGTCTTGCCGGAACCCGTGCCCCCGATGATCGCCGTGTGGCGCGCCAGCAGCGCCGCCGGCAGGAGGACCGGCTCATGGCCGACGCCGATCCGGTGCCCGACCGGGATGACGCGGGCCGTCGTCGCGGCGGCCGGGACGGGAACCGGCGCAAGGGGCGGAGGCGGCCCCGGCGCCTTCCGATCCCGCTCGGAGGCCGGCGGCACGTCCGCCAGGGGCGCCCTCTTGGCTGTCGCACCCCCGGCGCGGGGCGCCGGGGAAGCCGTCGCCAAGGCCGGGGTTTCCGGCGACGGGGCCGAGACCGTCCGCGCGGCCCCCGGCATCGGCGGCGGGCACAGGCCGGCCGTCCTGAAGAACGCGGCCCCGTCGAGCGGCCGGCGCGCCCGCAACCAGGCTTCATACGCGTCGGCGACGCCGTCGCGGCTCGCATCGTCCCGGAGCGAGCGCAGGGCGACGAACGTCCGCAGATCCTCGTCCGAGGGCACGATCACGATGCCGCCGGCTTCCCCGAACCGGGCCACGAGCTGCGCCGTCTTGGCACCCCCCGGCATCGGTGCGCGCCGCACGAGGAACAGGTGCCGATCGGCGAGCCTTCGGTCGATCCCCGACGCCGTCATCGCGGCGCCGAGCCGCGACTGGAACGCGATCGCGTTGGCATGTTCGATGGCTCGAAAGCAGAAATGGCGCTCCCGCTCGTTCTCGTCGTGGTCGGTGAAGGTCAGCCGCCCGTGCAACGGCGGCTTTTTTTGCGCCGGGTCGCTCCGGTTCTCGACATCGATGGCGTCCGAGGGGCCGATCTGCCGAACGTAGAGGCCCAACGTGTCGCGCAGCAGCCCCCCCATCGCCGAATCGTCGACCGCGTCGAGATAAGGCGCGGCATCCGCAACGGCGCGAGCCCTCGCGTAGGCGTCCTCGAACCGCGACGAGGTCGGCGGCACCGGTCCGGGCGGGCCGGTCGAGGCGCCGGGCACGAGGGCCTCGCACACCGTGACCCGCGCCTCGTCGACGCAAACGCGCCGATGCTCCTCGCAGCGCATCAGGATCTGGCGCGGCAGCAGCGCCGCCGCGCCCGCGACGGCCGCCGGGCTGAACGGCCAGGCGGGGTAAGGCGGCGCGAAGCCGGCTTCGGCGTAGGCCGGTGCGAGCCGGCCCGCGATCAACCGGCCGACGCTGTCGGGGTCCGCCATGGCGAGAAGCAGTTTCGGCCGCGCGAAGCGCTGGGTCGCGGCCAGCAGGGCGCGGTCCGCGATGAGGGACCAGGTGCGTTCGAGGCAGGTCACGACCGTCATGCCGCGCTGCCTGACTTCGTGCAGTTCCATCAACCCCGCCGCCAGGATGTCCACGAGGGTCGGCTCCGCGTCGTCCCGGTCGCCGTTGCCGCGCCCCGCCGCCAAGCTGCTCGGGCTGACCAATCCGTCGATCTGATCGACCGCGACGAGCGTCGGACCGGCCAGGCTCATGATCCACGACAGTCCGCGCACGAGGTCCACGGGGGGGCGTTGCCAAGTCGCGAAACCGAGCTCGCGACCCTTGTCCGGATCGATCTCCATGCCCTGCAGCCAGGAATAGGCGAGATTGCTCGCCTCGGGGTCCCGGCAGCAGAACAGATACAGGGCGCGGAACGCTTCTTGATGCTGCAGCCGCTTGAGGCGGTCGAGCTTGTCGAGGCCGTTGGTCAACAGCATGTCGACGATGTTCAAGGATTGGTTGCCAGGAAAGCGCAGGGCGGCGCGGACCTGATCCTCGACGTTGAGCAGGCGCGCGACGCCGGACAGGACGGCCTCGCCCTGGGAGCGGCCATCCGCCATCCGCTGCGCGAGGGAGTTCGCGAAGCACAGGGCGGCGCTTTGCCAAAAATCCTTCAGCCCGACGATGTCGAGGAGGACGAACCAGCCGTTGCCTTCCCACACGCGCTTGCGCAGGCGGCCGACCATATGGGTCTTGCCGATGCCGGCGTTGCCCATCACGATCTGGCCGATCGCCGCGGCGGCGGACGTCCTCGTCTTGCGGAAGAACTCGTCGGCGATGCCTTCGACGACCGCGCTGTTGCGGTCGGGGACATCGAATTCCGGGTCCTTCCAAACGCTTTCGAGCGGCCGCACCCAGTTGAAATCGGCGTCCCCGAAGGCGGCCAGATCGGCCGTCATCGGTCGATCCAGATGAGATGGAGCGGCTCGTCCTTGAACATGAGTGCCGCCTCCCGGATGTCGGGCGAGATCTCGCGGGGATCGTCGAGCCGCAGGAGCCTGATCTTGGCGTCGCCGTTTTCTTGCAGGTCGTGGAGCGACGCGTCGAGGGTCGTGCGCTCGATGTCGGGGAGTTTGGCCCTGAGCTCGCTCAGCAGCACGCGTTGTCCCTTCTTCTTGCCGGTCACCTCGCCATAGGCCCGCACGATTTTGCGGCGCATCTGCTCGGCGGTCGGCGGCTTGGAAACCTTGGGCGCCTTCGGCGTGGCCGCCCCGCGGGGCTTCGGCGGCGGCTTCGGCGCCTTCGCCGGCTGCGGGCTCAGCGGTTCGGGCGCGGGCGTGAACAGTTCGGCGAGCGGCGTTCCGGACGCGTCGAGGTAGGTTTTTATCCGGCCAAGCCACGTTCGCAGGGCGGCGTTGGCCTTCGGCAGTTCGTCGCCGAGGTGTTCGCCCGCCCAGGCCCAGCCGCGATCGGTGACTTCGACCCAGGGCGCCTTGCCGGTCTTGTACCCCGTCGTCAGCAATCCCGCGGCGAAGAGCGCGTCGCCGTCGGCCGCCGGCTTGAGCGCCTTCCTTTCGGCCTGGCCGCCGCCGCCCAACAGCGTCCAAAGCAGCAGGGTTTGCTTGGGGGTCAGGAAAACGCTCATCGGTCCGCACCTCGATGGGAGTCGCGACGCAATTCTACCACGTCCCGAATTTTTTCGAGCGCGGCGGCGAGGTCCGTTTCGACCTCGGCATTGGCGATCCGAAGCACGAGATAGCCGCTGACCAGCAGGGCGTGGTCGCGCTGGCGGTCACGCACGAACGCCTCGTAGGTCGTGTGGTCGGGATAGCCGTCGAGTTCCACCACGACGCGGCCCTCCCGCCAAAGCAGGTCGACGCGGGGCGTCAGCCCGGCGCGCCCGGTGTCGACGCGGCGGTTCCATTCGAACAAGGCCCCGAGTTCGGTGTCGCGCGCGAGCGCCCCCGCGACCGCCTGTTCGACGGTGCTCAACGGGTGCGGCCGGCCGGCGACCGGCACGAGCCCGACCGAGGCCGCCGCCGATAGGGCGGTGCCGCGCCCCGGCACCCCCGTCGCGGGGCCGACCCCCGTCGCGGGGGCGACCTCCTCGGCCCCGAAGAGGACGCGGTCGAAGGGCGGGCGTTCGGGCGGCAGGCGGTCGGCGACCAGCACCACCGCGGCGCCGTGCCGCGCGCACCATTCGGCCGCGTGGATGATGGGTGTCGCGGCCTCCGGCGCGGTGGTCGGGCCGAGGGGCATCACGAGGATCAGGCCGCGCGGCGCGATGGCCCGGCTGAGATTGGCGAGCTCGATCTCCGCCGCGGCGCCGCGCACGCGCGGCAGCCGTCCGGCCGCGGCGCGTCTGGCGGCACGCCGCTCCCACGTCGCCGAGGCTTCGGGCGCGGCCGCCCCGTCCCGCTGTTCGAGCCCGGTCCCTTTCCAGGATGGCCATAGCCGCAGCGCGACCTCGGCCAGATCGTCGAGCACGCCGGCGACGACCGCGTCGGCGCGCAAACGGTCGGGCTCGCGCGGGAACACCGCGATGCGGCCGTCCGCCGGGGGATCCGCGTCGTCCAGCACGGCGCGCAAAGCGCCGACGTCGAGTCCCGCGATCACGAGGACACGCCCCGGCGTGGCCGAAAGGACGCGGTCGGCAATCCGATGGCGCGACAGCATGCGGCTTCTCCGCGACGGCCGGTTGCTCAACCCGAACAGGCGCTATAAGGCGGATCGCAGCGCCCATGACAACGCTCCTTCACGGCATCCGCGTCCTCGAACTGGCCCGCATCCTGGCGGGGCCCTGGTGCGGCCAATTGTTGGCCGACCTCGGTGCCGACGTCGTCAAGGTCGAGCGCGCCGGCGCGGGCGACGACACCCGACGCTGGGGGCCGCCCTTCGTCGCGGGCCGCGACGGCCCCGACCTCGGGGCCGCCTACTTCCATAGCTGCAACCGCGGCAAGCGCTGCGTCGAGGCCGATTTCGACACGGCCGAAGGCCGCGACCTCGTGCTGCGCCTCGTCGCCAGCGCCGACGTGGTGATCGAGAATTTCAAGGTCGGCGGGCTCGAAAAATACGGGCTCGACCCGGCGGCGCTGCGGGCGCGCAACCCGCGCCTGATCGTCTGTTCGATTTCCGGGTTCGGGCAGGATGGCCCCTACGCGGCGCGCGCGGGCTACGATTTCCTGATCCAGGGCATGGGCGGCGCCATGGCGGTGACCGGTGCGCCGGACGGCGCACCGACCAAGTCCGGCATGGCCATCGCCGACATCTTCGCGGGCCTTTACGCGGCCAACGGCATCCAGGCGGCGCTCCTTGCGCGCGCGCGGACCGGCGAGGGGGCCGCCATCGATTGCGCACTGCTCGACGCCCAGGTCGCGGTGCTCGGCTACCAGGCGTTGAACTACCTCGTTTCGGGCCAAGAGGGCGAACGGTTCGGCAATGGCCACCCGAACATCGTGCCCTACGACGTCTACCCCGTGGCGGACGGCAGCGTCATCGTTGCGGCGGGCAACGACGGGCAATTCGGCAAGCTCGTCGCGGTCCTCGGGGCGCCCGAACTCGCCGCCGACCCGCGCTACCTGTCCAACCGCGACCGCGTCCGCAACCGTGCGGCGCTGACCGCCGCGCTCGGCGCGCTGTCGGGCCGGTGGCGGCGGGACGACCTGCTGGCGCGGCTCGAGACGGCCGGCGTGCCCGCCGGGCCGATCAACACGGTGGCGCAGGTCTTCGCCGACCCGCAGGTCGTGGCGCGCGGCCTGCGCCTCGATCTCCGCAACCCGGCGGCGGAGCGCGGCACGACGCCCGGCGTGCGCTCCGGCCTCGTCGTCGACGGCCGACCGGCCGCGAGCGCGCGTCCGGCACCGGGCCTCGGGGAGCACACCGCCGAGGTGCTGGCCGACCCGGCTTGGGGCGGCGCCGGCCTCCCGGACGGTGTCGGCGGGGCATCGTGGCGCGCATGACCGGAGAGAACGGCCGGACGGGGGGCCGGATCCTCGTCGATCAACTGCGCATCCAGGGCGCCGCGCACGTGTTCTGCGTGCCGGGCGAAAGCTACCTCGCGGTGCTCGATGCGCTCCACGACGCCCCGATCGCGCTGACGGTGTGCCGGCACGAGAGCGGCGCCGCCATGATGGCCGACGCCGTCGGCCGCCTGACCAACCGCCCCGGGATCGCCTTCGTCACGCGCGGGCCGGGCGCCGCGAACGCGGCGGCGGCCGTCCATATCGCCGAACACGACTCGGTGCCGCTGATCCTGTTCGTGGGCCAGGTCGAGCGCGGCATGCGCGGGCGCGGCGCCTTCCAGGAGATGGACTACCCGGCCTTCTTCGGCTCGACCGCGAAATGGGCGGCGGAGATCGCCGACCCCGCCCGCATCCCCGAGATCGTGTCGCGCGCCTTCCATGTCGCCATGCAGGGGCGGCCGGGACCCGTGGTGATCGCCCTGCCCGAGGATGTGCTGACCGAGCTCGCGGCCGTGGACGACGCGCCCCGGGTCGAGCCTGCCCTGCCCTGGCCCGGCCTGAGCCAGATGGCGGAACTGCAGAAACGCTTGTGGGACGCGGCGCGGCCGATGCTGATCCTCGGCGGCGGCGGGTGGACGCCGCGGGCGCGGGGCGCCGTGACGCGCTTCGCCGAGCGGTTCGACCTCCCCGTCGCGACCTCGTTCCGGCGCGCCGGCCTGTTCGACGCGACCCACCCCAACTACGCGGGCGAGATCGGCATCGGACCGAACCCGAAGCTCAAGGAGCGCATCGCGGGGGCCGACCTCGTGATGCTCGTCGGCGGGCGCATGGCCGAGATGCCGTCGCAGTCCTATACGCTGTTCGCCATCCCCGAGCCGCACCCGTTCCTGGTTCACGTCCATCCGGGTGCCGAGGAGATCGGCCGGGTGTACCATCCGCACCTCGCCATCCTGGCGGCCCCGCAAACCTTCGCGGCCTCCCTTGAAGGCCTCGAGCCGCCGTCGCACATCCGCTGGCGGGCGGACCGCGAACGCGCGCGCGCCGACTACCTCGGCTGGACCGACGCCGCCACCCCGGCGCCGGGGGCCGTCAACCTCGCCGACATCGTCATCGCCCTGCGGAACCGGCTGCCCGCGGACGCCTTCGTGGCCAACGGCGCCGGCAATTACGCGATCTGGCCCGGGCGGTTCTACCGGTTCAGGGACTGGGGGACGCAACTCGCCCCGGCCTCGGGCTCGATGGGCTACGGCGTGCCGGCCGCGATCGGCGCCAAACGGCTGCATCCCGAACGGATCGTCGTCGCGTTCGCGGGCGACGGCTGCTTCCTGATGACGGGCCAGGAATTCGCCACCGCCGTGCAATACGGCCTCGACGTCGTCGTGATCGTGGTCGACAACGGTCTTTACGGAACGATCCGCATGCACCAGGAGCGGGCCTACCCCGGCCGCGTGGTCGGGACGACGCTCGCCAACCCCGATTTCGCGGCCTACGCGCGGGCCTTCGGAGGGCACGGCGAGACGGTCGACACCACGGCGGACTTCATGCCCGCGTTCGAGCGCGCCTTGGCGTCGGGCAAGCCGGCCATCCTCCACGTCAGGGTCGACCCGGAGGCGATCACGCCCACCGCGACCCTGACGGGGCTGCGGGCCGCGGCGGGCCGCCCCGGCGCCTGATCGCGCCTCAATACCCGGCCGGAGCCCGCATCCAATCGTCGAAGCTCGGCGACAGCGGCGCGTAGGCCATCGGCCGCGCGTCGGCGGGGGGAGCGCCCGCGATGGCGCCGCGCCCATGATGGCGATGGCGCCGCGGTTCGTCGCTCGCATAGGCGACGGCGCGCGGCGCGGCCCCCGAAATGGTGATGCGGGCGCCTTCGGCCTGAACCATCGCGTACAGGGCCGCGGCGTTCGCCGGAGAAACGCGGACGCAGCCGTGCGACGCCGCGCGGCCGAGCGAGCCCGTCGCGTAGGTGCCGTGGATCGCGTAGCCGCCCGCGAAGAAGATCGAATGGGGCATGGGCGAATTGTGGTACTTCCGCGAATAGTGCATGCGCTGCAGGCTCTGCACGCCGAACGTGCCGCGCGGCGTCCGGTAGCCCGCCCGGGCCGTCGACACCGGCCAAACGTAGCTTTCGCCGTTCCCCGACGTGACGCGCATGGTCTGCGAGCCGAGATCCACCTGGATGTTCACGGCCGCGTGCGCGGCACCCGCCGCAAGGGTGATCCCGAGGGCCAGGCTGGCCAGGAAGCTCAAGAAACGCATGATCCGAAATCCCCCCATGACGCCGAAGTTCTCGCCTCCGACACATAAGGGCGCGCCGCCTGCCACGTAAAGGACAGGATTCGAACAAAGTTTACGCGTGGCGGAGATGAACCGCGAGTCCCAGCGTGTGTTCGAACAAGGCGTTCAGCAAGGCGTGCTACGATGTATCCGCATCGCGTCCGCTCCCGCGTTGACGGATCGGCGCGGCTGCCGGACGGGTCCGCACGGCGGGCGGCGACATTACCTTCCGCCCGCGCCCGCAAGGCGCGCAAGGGCCGCTCATGCCGATCGACGTCGTCGACCTCCGATCCTTTTACGCCACGCCCCTCGGTCGTCTCGCCCACCGGTCCGTCGATCGCATCCTGCGTGCCTGGTGGACGCGCGCGGCCGGCCTGACGGTGGCGGGGCTCGGCTATCCGGCGCCCTACCTGGCGCCGTTCCGCGACGAGGCCGTGCGCGTCCTGGCCCTCATGCCGGCCGAGCAGGGTATCGTGCATTGGCCGCCGGAGGGGGCCTCCGCGGCCGCGCTCGTCGAGGCCACGGCCCTGCCGCTTCCCGACGGTTCCGTCGACCGGCTGCTCCTGGTCCATATGCTGGAGCCGACGGAACACCCCCGCGACGTCCTGTCCGAGGTCTGGCGCGTGCTGACGCCGGCCGGCCGCGTGATCGCGGTGGTCTGCAACCGGCGGGGCTGGTGGGCGCGCGTCGACACGACGCCGTTCGGCATCGGGCAGCCGTTTTCGAAGCGCCAGCTCAGCGGTCTCCTGCGCGAAACGCTGTTCTCGCCGGAGCGCTTCGCGGAGGCGCTCTACGTACCCCCGTTCGAGCGGCGGCTGCTGCTGCGGCTGGCGCCCGCTTTCGAAGGCTTCGGGGAACGTCTGGGACTGCCGGGCGCCGGCATCCACATCGTGGAGGCCTCCAAGCAATTGTACCGCCCCGTACTGCTGCGCCGGGCGGTTCGGCGGCCGATGCCCCGTCTCGAGCCCGCGCTGGCGCCCGTCGTCCTCGGCCGGACAGCGCACGGCGAGGACGCGTGACCGCACCAGGCCCGGATCGGGAACCCGCGGCGCGCCGCATGAATTAGGCGGGTCCATTCCGCGAACAAACAGGTGGCGCCTTGGCCGACCAACCCGCCGAACACAACCCGAAGCTCGACGAGAACCCCGGCTCGAACACCATCAAGCGCCCGGACGACTGGACGACGGGCGACGAGCCGATGACGGGCGCGCAGGCGTCCTATCTCAAGACCTTGTCCGAGGCCGCCAAGGACGAGGAGGGCGGCTACGAGGACGGGCTCACCAAGGCCGAAGCGTCGAAACGGATCGATGCGCTCAAGAAGGCCGGCCGCTGAAGGACGGGATGAGCCTCAACCCGGCGTCTTCATCCCGAAGCTTTGTGCCAGGAACTGGCCGCCGTGGGTCAAGCCGGTGGCGTCGATGCCGTGCGCGACCCCGAAGGACAGGTGCCACTGGCACGGCACGCCCGCTTCGCCGAGCGCGTTGGTGGCGTCGAACAGGGCATCGACCGGGATGACGGTGTCGGCGTCGCCGTGGACGAGAAGGATCGGCGGCGGCTGCCCGCCCGCGCTTCGCGCGGTGGCTTCCCGCAAGCTTTCCGGGCCGACGAGCAGGCCGGAATAGCCCAGGATCGCGGCGGGCGCGCGCCGGCGCCGCAGCCCCACGTGGAGCGCCATCATGGTGCCCTGGCTGAAGCCCACCAGCGCCATGTGCTTGTCCTCGAGCTTGAGCTTCGACAGCTCCGCGTCGAGGAAGGCGTCGAGCCCGGGCCGCGCCGCCGTCACCCCGCGCCAGCGCTCGCCCGTGTCGCGGCCCGCGAGCGGGAACCATTGCCGGCCGGTCGGCACTTGGGGATGGCGGTCGGGCGCGTTCGGGGCGACGAACGCGGCGTCGGGCAGCACCGTCTGCCATTGCCGGCCGACCTCGATCAGATCCCGCCCGTCCGCGCCGTAGCCGTGCAGGAACACCACAAGCTGGCGGGGTTGGCGCGAGCGCGCGGGCAGGCGCGGTCCGTCGATCGTTGCCAAGGCGGGATCCTTCCGATGGTTCGAAGACCTGCCGGGCATCGAACGTTCCGGCCCCACCGTCAAGCGTCGTCGCGCGTCACGGTCCGGCGACGTCAACCTTCAAGGGGATCGACAGCGCGTGGGTCTTGCCGGCGTGGCTTCGGAAGCGGAGTTCGAGGGCGTGGCGCCCCGGCGCGATCGCGGAAAAATCGAGGTGCATCTCGAAGGTCGTCACCCACGCGTTCCAATCCCGGTGCGGCGCGCCGGGAACGAAGGCGAACCGACCTTCAAGGGAAACCCCGTCCACGAAAGCCGCGACGCCGGCCGGGGCGTCGTCGCGGAACACGATCCAGCCTGTCGCCGTCGCCGGACCGCGGGCCTCGATCCCGTAGCTTTCGCGCAACGGCCGGCTCCGGTCGTATTGGGCGAAGATCTTTCCCGTCGCGTCCGGGTCGAAACGCTGCGACGTGACGAGGTCGAGGAGCGGGACATCCTGCCACCGCGCCGGGCCAGGCGCCGGCTTCCGCATCACCGCGATCGACTGGTAATCCAACATCGCCTCGGGCGCGATGAAATCGATGTCGAACAGGCTTCCCCAGAAGGTCCTTATCCAGGTCGGCGAAATGAAGGTCATCGGGCCGCCGATGTTCCAGCTCGCGAACGGATTGGCGATGAACATGCCGAAATCGGGTTCGGCCTCGCCGTAGGGCAGACCGATCATCTCCTCGAACGGCGTCTGCCCGGCATAGCTCACCACCAGGATGCCGTCGGGCTTGAGGATGCGGCGGATCTCCATGGCCCAGTGCTGCCAGTCGGCGTAGACTTGGCTCAGGACGCCGATGGCGAAAACGGCGTCGAAACTCGCCGACTCGAACGGCAGCGACGGCGTCTCGCTGAGCTGGAAGAAGCGGAACGGCGGGCTCAGGTTCTCGGTGCACCAGCGGACGGCGCCGCCGTCGATGTCGGTGCCCCAGAACTCGCAGGCCCCCGCCTCGGCCGCGAAGTGCCGGATCATGCGACCCACTCCGCAGCCGAAATCGAGGCACCGGCTTCCCGCGAAGGTGAAGCCCGCCGGCAGGCAGCGCACCACCGTCTGCTTCATCTCGCGGCCGGACAGTTCGAAGCCTTCGAGGGATTCGGAGCCGATGCGCTTGGCGAGATCGGGCGGGGGCAGCGGCAAGGGCGCGCCGGGCGCGCGCGGTACGGGCGGGCGCGCCGGAATGTGAATCTTCGGCAGGGAGGCCTGGGGGTAGATGCCGGGCCGGCCGGCCCTGCGCGCCCTGACCACCGCCTCGAAGGCTTCGACGGGATCGCGCGCCACGCCGGGCCGACCCTCGGCCTCGCCGCTGCGGATGAAGTGCACCAAGGGATTGATCTTGGAGGCCGCGACATCCGGATTGTCGTTGAGGTAATAGGCCGTATCGAAATCGGGGCCGGGGTTGCGGCCCTCGGCGGCGCCTTCCCGGAGGAAGTGGAGCGCCGGATCCGCCCCCAGGGCGGCCACGTCCGGGTAGGTCCTCGAATACCAGCCGGCATCGAAAAAGCGGCTCGCCCGAAGCATCTCGGCGTCCGCCGCGTCGTGTTGCGGATCGACCGCGGCGGCGGCCTGTTGCGGCTCGACCGCCGCGTCGAGCTTGTTCCTGATCCAACCGAGCATCTTGGGCCTTCGACCAATCGGGGCCGGGGCGACGCGCACCCGGCAAAAAGGCTGTTTAACGCAAAACGATCGCGGATCGAGAGCGACACGGCACCAAAACGCCGCGACGGCGATGTTCGCCCGCGCGGCGATGGGCGGAAGGGGCGGCCTCACGCGAGCCGCGCCCAAGCCTTCGGGAAGAAGTCGGCCGCGCCGAAATTGCCGGACTTCAGTGCCAGCGCCAGGGGCGGCCCCGCCAGGGTGCGCGTCCATGGCACGCCGGGATCGCGTCGACGTCCGCGAGGTCGAGGCCGGGCGCGGGCGGACCGCTCGTTTGAAACGTCCGCATCCCTTCGCGGGTCAGGGTCAGCGCGAGGTCGGTCGCGCCGGTCAGGTCGTCGGCGATGCAGCCCAGCGGCACGGTGCCCACGCCCTCGCGGCCGTCAGTGGCACCCCTTGTAGGCTTCGTCCCTCAGGATGTCCGCGACCGCCCGGTGCTGCCCGGCCGACAAGGGTACCTCGCCCATCGTTCCGTAGCGGCAGCCTTGGTTGCCGAAGGCGTGGATGGCCCGGGCGGTCCGGAAGCAGTAGCCCGCCTGCTTGTAGATCGTGTTGCGGGCGTACCACAGCTCGTCGCAGCCGTCCGCAAGGGCCGCGCCAGACCACGCGGAAGCCGACGATACGGCGACGAAAAGTACGACGATGGTGCGAAAACCGCGCATGGGCGCATCCCTCCCTTGCGGCCGATCTTGGACGCAGGGGTGCCGCCGTGGCAAGCCGGCGAAGGGGGCCGAACCTCGAATTCCGCGTCCCGAGGGGCGAGGCGACCCCACGCTCGCGCGCCGCCGACCCTTGGCCCGCCGAGGGCGCACAGCCTTGACGCCCGGGCGGTTGTTCCGATAGACACCGCGCGCCGTTGTCCGGCGGAGCGGGCGCAGTCCCCGAGCCGGAATGGACACGTCCATGTCGCTCGGCCGAGGGTTTTGAATGTCATTGCGCCCCAGCGCTCGCGATTGGAGGCTTGCCACACAAGACATTGTCCGCTGCTTCACGGGATGGAACGTTTGGGTGTTGCTCGGCTTGAGCGACGTGCGCCAACGTTACAAGCGGTCCCGGTTCGGACAATTTTGGATCACGTTCAGCATGGCGATCTTCGTGGCGGGGATCGGGCTCGTCTACGGTGGCCTGTTCCACACCAACGTGCGCGATTACGTGCCTTTCCTCGCCGTGAACCTGACCGTGTGGACGCTGATCAGCACGTCGATCATCGAGGGCGACCTCACCTTCGTGGAAGCCGCGCCCTATCTCCGACAGGAGGCGCTGCCGAAAACCGCCTTCATCATGCGCGTCCTCGTGCGGAACCTCGTCGCCTTCGGACACAACCTTCTCATCATCCCTTTCGTCTTCCTCATCTTCCAGATCGCACCGAGCCCCGTGGCCCTGCTGGCGCTGCCGGGACTGATGCTCGTCATGGTGGCGGTCTTCCTGTCGGCGCTGGCCCTCGGCGTGTTGTGCACGCGCTACCGCGACCTGCCCCAGATCGTCAGCAACATCATGCAATTGTTGTTTTTCGTGACGCCCGTGATGTGGAACACGGATCAGCTGTCCGAGAACCGGCGGATCATCGCCGACGTGAACCCGTTTTCCTCCTTGCTGCGCGTCGTGTCGGAGCCGATCCGGGGACACGTGCCTTCGATGTCCGAATACGGCACGGTTCTCCTGTTTCTGCTCGTCCTGTTCCTGATCGCCTGGCCGCTGTTCGCGAAATTCCGCGGCCGGATCGTGTACTGGCTCTGATCGAGGGCTCCCGCTGTTGGCTTCCATCGACCTCGTCGACGCTTCGGTCGAAATCCCGATCTACAATTCACGCGGGCGCTCGCTGAAAACCGAGCTGATCCGGCGCGTGGGCGGCCAGGTGGACACGGACGGCCGCGACGTCGTCACCGTCAAGGCGCTGCAGAACGTCAACCTGTCCCTGCAGCCGGGAGACCGGCTGGCGATGATCGGCCACAACGGGGCCGGCAAGTCGACCCTGTTGCGGGTGTTCTCGGGCTCCTACGAGCCCTCCACGGGTCTGGCCGACATCAACGGCAGCGTGTCCTCGCTGATCGACATCATGATGGGCATGGACCCGGAGCTGACGGGCGCCGACAACATCGTCCTGCGTGGCGTCTTCGTCGGCATGTCGATAAAGGAGGCTCGGTCGCGCATCACGGAAATCGCCGAATTCTCGGAACTCGGGCCCTACCTCCAGTTGCCGATGCGGACCTATTCGAGCGGCATGCGGATGAGGCTGGCCTTCGCCATTTCGACGACGCGGTTCCCCGACATCCTCCTCTTCGACGAGATGATCAGCTTCGGGGACGCGGCGTTCGCCGCGAAGGCGCGGAAGCGGGTGGAAACCATGTTGGACAGGGCGAAGATCCTGGCCTTCGCTTCCCACGACCTGGGCTCGCTGCGGGAATATTGCAACCGCGCCATCCTGCTCGACGGCGGCCGGGTCACGGCCCAGGGATCGGTCATGGATGTTTGGAACGAATACGTGGGGGCGGCGCGACCCGCCGCTTGAGCGCGACCAGGGCCGCGGGGTTGGGGCGATCGACCGGGCAACTTCGCTCTGTCGGACGCCATTGAGGGCCTGGCGCGGCGAGCCGCCGCGGGCGGGAATCGGCACCGGCCGCCGTGGACTTGAGTGTTCGTCGATGATCCTCGCGCGCAAGCTCCGAACCGCCCTCGCCCTTTACCGACGCGGGGATGTCGCGACGCTCGCGAAACTCTCGACGGCTCGGGTGGGGGGCTATTTGCGGGCGAACGCGCTGGTGCCGCCGAGCGCCGGAAGACGCGCCCGCTTGCTCGCCGAGACCTACAACGACCGGGCCGAGTTCTCGGCGGTTCCGATCGACACCGTGGACGCCTCGCGTGTCCGGTCGGAGATCCTCTTCCCCTTCGTGCGTGCCAGTTTCGTCGATGCCGCGAAGACGGCCGCGCTCGGCCCGGTCGAGACCGCGGTCGTGGCCGACAGCCTGTTTCGGACCTGGGACTTCAAGCGCCTCGACGCCGACCTGCCCGCTTGGCGGACCGTCGTCCGAGGCACCAAATTCGCCGGCCGTTTCGACCAGTTGGCGTGCCGCGTCGCGCTCCGCCTCGGGCGCTTGAGCGAAGCCGCGGCCTGGCTCGATCGCCTCCCGGGCGAGGACGCCGCGAGTTGGTTGCTGCGGGGCGATGTCCTCGACGCCATGGGCCGCATGGAGGGCGCGGGCCGCGCTTACGAGCGGGCCGTCCACCGCGGGGCCTGCGATCCGCTGATCCGGCTGAACAGCGCGTTCCATCTTCTCAAGGGCGGCCGCTTCCTCGACGGCTTGGCGAGTTGGGGCGTCGCGGATGCGCTGTTCGAGGCCTATCCCTTGCGGCCCGGCCGTCCCGGCTGGTCCGGCGAAAGCCTCGACGGGAAGACGTTGCTCGTCGTGTTCGAGCACGGGCTCGGCGACATGATCCAGTTCGCGCGCTTCCTGCCGCTGGTCCGACGTGACCATCCGGGCGTCGATATCGTGGGCAGCGTGCCCGCGCCCCTCGTCGGGCTGTTCTCCCGCTCGTTCGCCGGGCTGCGTTTCGTGCCCGCCGGCGAGAGGGATCCGCCCTACCACTTGTACGTGTCGTCGGTGCAGCTCGCTGCCGTTCTCGGCGCGGATTCCCTCGAGCCGCGCGGCGGCTACCTCGACCTCGGCGCTACCCGACCCCGCGACCTGCGCGGCCGCCTTCGCGTCGGCGTGTGCTGGCGCGGCCACCCGCGGCAATACGAGGCGACACGCTCGATCGCGCTCGAGGATTTCGCCCGCCTGTTCGCCGCCACGGAGCTCGACTTCGTCGTGCTCCTCAACACCGTGACGGCACCCGAGCGCGCCGTCCTGGCGCGGCACGGCAACGTGTCGATGCCGCCCATCGCCGATTTCGTCGACCTTGGCGCGGCCATCGCCCAGTGCGACCTCGTGGTTTCCGTCGATACCGCCACGGTCCACGTGGCTGGGGCGGGCAACCGGCCCGTACTGCTGCTGTCCCGTCCCGATTCCTGCTGGCGGTGGGGGCCGTCGGGTCCGCATTCGCCCTGGTACGCGAGCGTCGAGGTGTTGCGCCACGATGGCGACATGGACTGGAACCGCATGCTGGACGAGGTCGCGCGGCGCCTCCGCGCCTTGTCCGCGCCGACCGCCCCCCCGGTCGAAGCCGCCGCGGTTTGACGCCCGGGGCCGCATCGCCGCCACACCATGACGGACCCTGGCGGGTCGCCGCGAAGGTCCGCCTCATCGTCCTCGCCGGCCCGGAACCCGTGCCCGACGCCTGGATGCAAGCCTTGGAGGATGCGGCCTCGGCCCTGCCCGCGGTCGAGGTGCGCTCCGCGACCCCGGATGGCGTCGCCCGCGTGCTGCCGCGGGAGGGTGTTGGGGACTTCGATGCCCTGATCGTCGCGGCGGGAGTCGAACTCGACGGGGATTCGCTGGCGGAACTCCGCCGCGTCGCCGACAGCGATCCCGTCATCGCCGTGGCGGTGCCGCGCTTCGATCGCGACTCGCTCTACGCCGTACCGGCGGCAGGGACGGCGCCCGCCGCCGACCCCGAACGGGTGCGCAGCCTGCTGCGCGCGCTTTGGCCGCCCGTGACCTACGCGGTCCTGCCCGACTGGCGCTGCCTCTACATCAAGGGATCGATCCTGGCGCTGTTCGCGCCGGCCGCCTCCGGGGACTGGGACGCGATGGCGCTCGACCTCAACCGCTACGGGTTCCGCGTCGCCGCCGCCAACCACGCCCTGGCGCGTGTCGGGGGCTCGGCCCCGGCCGTGCCGATCGAGACGCGTGTGCGATCCCTCGCCGGGCGGTTTCCGGCCGCGCCGCGCGCCATGGCGTCGTTCCTCGCCTCGGCGCCCCGGCGGGCCGAACACCTGCTCGGGAACCTGCTTCCGGCAGCGGGAGGGAAGCCCGCGCTGGGCTTCGACCTGACCCACGTGAACGCGGCCCATTCCGGGACGGCCGAACTGGCCCGTGCGCTGATCGCCGGCGCGGCCGCGGCCTGGGCCGACCGTTTCGAGCTTTACGTGGTCGCCCGCGCGCGCGTCTTCGCCTTCCACTGCGGCCACCTCGCCCGCCCGCCGACCCGCGTCGACCCGGGCGACCCCCGCACCTTCGCGGCCTTCGTCCGGGTGGGCCAGCCCTTCATCTGGCGGGACATCGACCACGCCGTTCGGCGCGCGCCGGTGCTCGTGTTCTTCATGCTGGATACGATCGGCTTCGATTGCCTCGGCCTCGCGGCCGACGACCTCGACGCCGTGTGGCGGTTCACCTTCGCGGAAGCCGATGGCGTCCTGTTCAACAGCGCCTTCACCGAGCGGCAGTTCGCCCGGCGGTTCGCGATGCGCCCCGACCTGCCGCGGCGGGCGTCGCTGCATTCGCTCGACGTCGCCGACTACCGCGGCGGTGTCCCCGCCCCGGCCCGCTCGGGCGGGCCGGGGACGCTGCTCGTCGTGGGCAACGCCTATCCCCACAAGCGCCTGGACGAAACGGCGCGCCGCCTTGCCGGTGCCGGTCTCGCCGACGACATCGTCGTGCTCGGCCTTGCGCCGGGCCGGGTCGCGGGCGTCCGGGGCGTGCCGTCGGGCGGACTCGACGAGGCCGCCATGGCGGCCCTCTTCGACACGGCCCGCCTGGTCGTCTATCCGTCCGTCTACGAGGGTTTCGGCTTCCCCATCCTGCGGGCGCTCGCGCGGAAGAAGCCCGTGCTCGTTCGCCGGCTCCCGCCCTACGAGGAGATCGCGGCGCGGACGCCCGAGGCCCCGAACATCCACGGCTACTCGGACGACGAGGAACTCCTGCGGCTCGTGCGCGGCGATCTCACCTGGATCGACACGCCCGCGGTCGGCGCACGGCGCGGTTGGGACGACGCCACCGCCGACCTCGGCCACGTGCTCGACCTCGCCATCGCGGGTGTCGACATGGCGCGCATCGTGCGGCGGATCGATCGTGCGCGCGGGCGGGCAGCCTGGGCCGATCGTCGGGGCACCGTCCCCGACGCGGGGGCGGAAGCGCGACCCCCCGACGGGCTCGACCGGGCGGCCGGTGCCGCCGGTCGGCTCGTCGAGGCGCTGGTGCTGCGTTTCGGCCGTGGCCTGTCCGGTTGCGGCGCGGTGCTTGGCGCCGTGGGACGCGCGCTCCGCCGCGATCGCTGATCCCCGCGGGCTCGTCGCGCCCGCAGGGCGTTTCGCGGCGCCGTATCCGGCTCGACGCGGGGAAGCTTAGCCGTTGCGGGCGTTTCCTCCTGCCTCTATATCGGGTCATCCCCTTCATGATCGCAGGACGAAGCCGGGTGCGGCGCGGGCCGGTTCCGCCCGGTGAACAGGAAAGCGTGCGTTCGCCCGCGCGTCAGGAGTTCCACGATGACGATTGCCCCCTTGATGCCTAAGGCGACGGCCGTGTGGCTGGTCGAAAATACGTCGCTGACGTTCGAGCAGATCGCGGATTTCTGCAAATTGCACCCGCTCGAGGTGAAGGGCATCGCCGACGGCGAGGTGGCGACGGGGATCAAGGGTCACGACCCCATCACGTCGGGCCAACTGACCCGGGAGGAGATCGTCACCGGGGAAGGGAACAAGGAGCATCAGCTCAAGATCGCCGTGTCGAAGGTGCGGCTGCCGCCGCCCAAGAAGACGCGCGGCCCCCGCTACACCCCGCTGTCACGGCGTCAGGACCGCCCCAACGCGATCCTGTGGCTGTTGCGCAACCATTCCGAACTCAAGGATGCGCAGATCATGCGCCTGGTCGGCACGACGAAGAGCACGCTGCAGGCGATCCGCGACCGCACGCACTGGAATTCCAGCGGCCTCGCCCCCATGGACCCCGTGACGCTTGGCCTGTGCTCCCAGATCGACCTCGATTTCGAGGTCAACCGCGCCGCCAAGGACCGGCCGGTCCCGGCCGAGGATCGCGGCCAGACGCTGGCGGCGGCGGAAGTCACGACGCGTCCCTCCCATGGTCCCTCGACCGAGGCGGAAGTGTTCGGGACGAAGGGCGCGCGGGGCGGGGGCGACGACGAGCAGGAGGATGACATCGACGTCGATTCGGTCTTCTCCAAGCTGAAGGATTTGAAGCCGACGCCCTGATCCCGCCGACGTCAGGGCGCGGCGTCGAGCGCCGCGAGGAGCGCCGCGAGGTCGGCGGGGAGCGGGCTCTCGAAGCGCAGCGTCTCGCCGGTCACCGGATGATCGAAGCCCAGTACGGCAGCGTGCAGCGCCTGTCGCCCGAGCCCTTGGATCGCGTCGTGCGCACGGGGCGCGGTCGTCAGGATCTTGGTTCGGAAGCCCGATCCATAGACCGGGTCGCCCACCAGCGGGTGACCGATGTGGGCCATGTGCACGCGGATCTGGTGCGTGCGTCCGGTTTCGAGCCGGCAGCGCAGGAGCGCGACCGAGGGCGGGTACGCCGCGTCGAGGCCCCAGTGCGTGACCGCGTGCCGTCCCTTTTCGGGTGTCACGACGGCCATGCGGTCGCGGTGGCGCGGGTGCCGGCCGAGCGGCGCGTCGACCGCGCCGACGCGTTGTCCGGGCACGTTCCACACGAACGCCAGATATTCGCGCACGAGCGAGCCCGAGCGGCCGTGATCGGCGAAGGTCTCGGCGAGGTTGGCGTGCGCCGGGTCGCTCTTCGCGACCACCATGAGGCCCGTCGTGCCCTTGTCGAGACGGTGGACGATCCCCGGCCGCCGGACGCCGCCGATCCCCGAAAGGGTGTCGCCGCAATGGGCGATGAGGGCGTTGACGAGCGTGCCGGTTTCATGGCCCGCCGCGGGATGAACGACGAGTCCGGCGGGCTTGTCGAGCACGAGCACGTGCGCGTCCTCGAACACGACGCTGAGCGGGATGGCTTCCCCCGCCGGCTCGGCCTCGGCCGGCGGGGGGACGTCCAAAACCAACCGCGCGCCGGGTTTCGCACGAAGGTTCGCGTCCAACGCCACGGTACCGTCGACGGTCAATCTTCCCGCCGCGATCAGCGCCTGCAGCCGCGTCCGCGACAGCGCTGTCCCGGCCCGTTCGACGTGCCGCGCCAGCACCCGGTCGATGCGCTCCCCCGCGTCGGAGGCCTCGACCTCCGCGGCGAGCACGGACCCGGCCGGCGCGGCAGCGGCCGTCAATGCACGTTGACGGTCTGCAATCGGTTCTCCCACGCGCTCGCGACGGCGGCGTCCTGCGAATCCGTGAGCAGGATCGGTACCCCGTCGGCACCGAGCAGCAGGAACAGGTCGAGGCCGGGCGCGATGGCGGGCGCCTGCGGGAACAGGTCCGGCACCTGGTCCGAACGGATCGGCTTCACATAGGCGATGGCGCCATGGCCGAGATTGGCGAACTCGTCCGCCGACAACGGCGGGTTTTTCGACTCGGTCGCGTGTGACTCGGTCACGATGATGAATCCCTGACGCTGGCTGGTGCGGCGCGCGGCGCGGACCCGAAGCGTCCGAACCCGCCCGCTTTGCTTCAACGAAAGGTGGGGGGCGGCGGCGGCGGCGTCAAGTCGGCGGCATATCGCTCCGGATCGACGGCGTGGGGGTCGCGCCGCGGGTCACGGCCATGAAGGCGTCGCGCGGACCCGATGGCGTGCGATCCGCGGCTGCGCGTCGCGCCCGGCCGGGGAGCACGGGTTGCAAGGTCCCCGATGCGCGCGTCCGGGACGGCAGCCTGTTCCCGAAACGGGGGCTCTCGGACCCGCGCCACGCCCCCTTCGACGTTCGTCATGGCGGCCATCGCGCATTGCGCCTTCCATAACCGTGAATTGGAGATATTATCCACTTCAAGCCACGGCGCGATCGGGACCTTCTTCATGAGTCAGAGCGAGACCACAGGGCGGGACGGCGCGTCGGCCGGGGAGAAATCGTGGCCCCGGCAAATCTACGATGTCCTGAAAGGCTTCGATGTCGGCTGCGTGGCCTACGTACCCGATGGGGGGCACGCCGAGCTGATCCAGCTTTGCCATGACGACGCGGACATGAAGGCCGTGCCGTTGACCACCGAGGAGGAGGGCGTCGCGCTCCTCGCGGGCGCGTGGCTCGGGGGCAAGCGGGGTGTCCTCCTGATGCAATCGAGCGGGGTCGGTAATTGCATCAACATGCTGTCGCTCGTGAAGACCTGCAAGTTGCCGTTCCTCACGCTGGTGACGATGCGCGGCGAATGGGCGGAGTTCAACCCGTGGCAGGTGCCGATGGGGTCGGCGACGCCGGGCGCGTTCGCGTTGATGGACGTCCAGGTCCTTCGCGCCACCACGGCGGGCGACGTCGCCGAGACCGTCGCGGCCGGCGCCCAGATGAGCTTCCTCGGCGGCACCGCGACCGCCGTGCTCATCCCCCAACGCGTCATCGGCGCCAAGATCTTCGTGAAATGATGGGCTACGATTCCATGGTGCAAACGGCCAAGCTCGACCGTCGTGAGGTCGTGAAGCGTCTCGTGCGCGACAGGCGCGACCTCCTCGTCGTCACGAGCCTCGGCTCCCCCACCTACGATCTCGCGGCCGCGGGGGATCACGATCGCAACTTCTATCTGTGGGGTGCCATGGGCGGCGCCGTCGCGCTGGGTCTCGGCTTGGCGCTGGCCCAGCCGAATGTTCCGGTCCTTGTTCTTGTCGGGGATGGCGAAGCCCTCATGGGCATGGGTGCCTTCGCCACCGTCGCGCTGCAGCGCCCGCTCAACCTGTCGGTCGTGGTCCTGGACAACGGGCTCTACGGCGAGACGGGTTCGCAGCGCAGCCACACGGCCTCGGGGACGGACCTGGCTCGCGTCGCGGCGGCCTGCGCCATCGCGGAGACGGTCGTGATCGAGCAGGCGGAGCAGGTGGAGGGGCTGGCAGAGCGGGTCAACACGATCGGTGGGGGACCGATGATCGCCGTCGTCAAGATCGGCGGAGAGGACAAGCCCCGCTGCCTCCCGACCCGGGACGGCGTGCTGCTGAAAACCCGTGTGCGGGCCGCGCTCGGCTTCGCGTCCCTGTGAGTCGCGGCGGCATCCCGGAAACCTCGACCGGGGCAAGCACAAGCCTCCTCGTGGAACGGCGGAGCCGGGGGCGGCGGATCACGCGCAAACATTTCTTCCGTGTACCTTGTCCTCGTGTTTGGATAACTTATCCACGTGAGCGGGCGTTAGAGGGAGAAGGCTTGTGAAGCACGAAAACAAGGTCGCCATCGTCACCGGTGCGGCCCAGGGCCTCGGACTTGCTTGCGCCGAGCGCCTGCACGCGGAGGGCGCGAAGGTGCTGCTCGTCGACGTGCAGGCGGAGCGCGTCAAGGAACAGGCGACCCGGCTGGGCGAACGTGCGACCTGGTGGGCCGGCGACCTCGCGGAGGTCTCGCGATCGATGGCCGATGCGATCGTGGCCAAGGCCGTCGCGGCGTTCGGCGGGCTCGACATCGCCGTCAACAACGCGGGAATCATCCATCTCGACGACTTCGTGGACTTCCCGGAAGACGCCTTCGACAAGGTGCTGCGCGTCAACCTCAAGGCATCGTTCGTCATCGGGCAGGCCGCGGCCAAGCAGATGATCGTCCAGGGGCGCGGCGGCGCCATCGTCAACATGTCCTCGATCAACGCCATCCTGGCAAACCCACGCTCCGTGGCCTATGCGGTGTCGAAGGGGGGCATCAAGCAACTGACGGCCGTGATGGCGGTGGCCCTCATCCCGCACGGCATCCGGGTCAACGCGATCGGCCCCGGCACCATCATGACCGACCTCGTCAAGAACTCCGTCATGGCCAGTCCGGAACAACGCCACACGATTTTGGCGCGGACCCCGATCGGGCGTTGCGGCGAACCCTCGGAGGTCGCGGCCGTCGCGTCGTTTCTTGCGAGCGACGATGCATCCTATATCGTCGGCCAGACCATCTATCCCGATGGCGGGCGGCTGATCCTGAACTACACCGTGCCGGTCGAAGACTGACGACCACCGCGACGCGCCCGGATGGAGCGACCTTGACCGACCAGCGTCGCTCCGCCCCGCCGTGTCGCCTCAGCGCGATGGGAAGCGGGGCATGCCTTCTCGACGCCGCGGGTGCGACCTTCGACGAAGCCGCGCAGGAGCGGGTATGGGCGACGGCGCGCGCGGCCCTCGGGATCGAAGGCGTCCTCGAAACCGTACCGGGGATGAACAACCTGATGGTGGTGTTCGACCCCCTTCGCGTGCGGTCACCGGCCCTTCAAGACGCCCTCCGCGCGACCTGGGACCGCGTGGAACCGGAAGGGATCGCGGGCCGAACCGTGGAGATCCCGGTCGTCTACGGCGGGGCACGAGGCGAGGATCTGGCGGGATTGGCCGCCCATGCGGGCCTGAGCGTCGACGAAGCCGTGCGACGGCACGCGTCCGGCACCTATAAGGTCGCGGCGATCGGCGCGATGCCGGGCTTTCCCTATCTGTCCGGACTCGATCCGGTCCTGGCGTGGGGACGGCGGGCGAACCCGCGTGCGCGCGTGGCGCAAGGTGCCGTGATCATCGGAGGGGCTCAGGCCGGCATCATGCCGGTGACGGCCCCGTCGGGCTGGCACATCGTCGGCCACACCGACACCCGGCTGTTCGATCCCCTGGCCGCCGATCCCGTGCTTTTGCGGCCCGGAGATACGATCCGCTTCACCGTCGCGGGACTCGCGGCGTGATCGAGATCCTGACCAGCGGCGTTCCGAACACGATCCAGGACGGGGGTCGGCACGGCCATCTCTCGTCCGGCATCAGTCGGTGCGGCGCCATGGACGGCCTGGCGCTGGCCGTCGGCAACGCGCTCCTGGGGAACGAGGCCGCTGCCGCGGGCATCGAAATCGCCCTGTTTCCGTTCCGGCTCCGGTTCGGGCGCGACACGCGTTTCGCCCTCACGGGTGCCGATTGCCGCGCGACCATCGACGATCGCCCTGTTCCGGCCTTCTGGACACGCCACGCCAAGGCGGGCCAGGTGCTTTCCCTCGGCCCGCCGCGGCGCGGCGCCCGCGCCTATGTGACGGTGGCCGGCGGCATCGGGGTCATTCCCTTTCTCGGCTCGCGTTCGACCGATCTCAAGGGCGGTTTCGGCGGGTTCGAGGGCCGCGGCCTCAGGCGTGGCGATCGGCTCGAACTCGGCACCGCCCCGGAGAGCGTCGATCACACGGGGGCCGGCTTCGGAGCGGTTCCACCCGATCCGGCGAACGCATCGGGTGCGGCGGTCGCGGGCTTGGTCAGGCTGCGCGCCATCAAGGCGGCGGAGCACGGCAGCTTCGACGAGGCGTCGCGCTCGGCCTTCGCGGAGAGCGAATGGAGCGTGGGAAGCGAGGGGAACCGCATGGGATACCGTCTGAGCGGCCCGGGCCTCGGCCTCGAACGGCCGCTCGAACTGTTCTCCCACGGCATCGTTCCCGGGATCGTGCAGGTTCCCTCGAACGGCCAACCGATCGTCCAACTCGCCGACGCCAACACGTGCGGCGGCTACCCGAAGATCGCGGCCGTGATCGAGCCGGACCTGTGGCGCATCGCGCAGGCGCCTGTCGGCTCGCGATTGCGCTTCGTCCTCGTGGAACCTGAAGAGGCCGCGGACGCGCTGCTGTCCCAAGCGGCCTGGCTCGCCGACCTGCGGGCCACCGCGGCCCACATCCGCCGACGCGGGTGAACGCCGCCGGGGGCCAGGGTCAAACGGTCCCGGCCGCGAAACTCTCGAGCGCCACTCCGGCGCGCTCCAGGGTCCGCCTGACGTCGCCCGCGATGGCGATCGACGTCGGCGTATCGCTGTGGACGCAGATCGAGTCGATGGCGGTCGGAAGACTCGTGCCGGCGGTCGTCTCGATCGCTCCGGCTTCGACCATGCGCAGGACCCGCGCGGCCGCCTCGCCCGCGTCGTGGATCACGGCTCCCGGAAGCTTGCGCGACACGAGGTGCCCTTCGCGGGTGTACGCCCGGTCCGCGAAGATCTCGGATTTTACGGTCAGTCCCATGTCGCGCGCGATGCGGTCCTGGTGCCCGAGCGCGATGACGAGGCAAACGAGACGCGGATCAACCGCCTTGATCGCCCGGGTCACGGCCGCCGCCACCTCAGGATCCGTTTGCGCCTGGTTCCCGAGCGCGCCATGCGCCTTGACGTAGGTGATCGGATGTCCCGCGTAGGCCGACAAGGCCATGGCGGCACCGATCTGATAGGCGACGAGCCGCTCGATTTCGCCCACCGAATGGGGGATTTCCCGGCGTCCGAACCCCGACAGATCGGCGTAGCCGGGATGCGCCCCGACCGCGACGCCGTTCGCCTTCGCGGTCTCGAAGGTCCGCGCCATCACGTCCGGGTCCCCGGCGTGGAAACCGCAGGCGACATTGGCGGACGTCACGATCCTCAGGATCGCGGCATCATCGCCGATCCGCCAGGCGCCGAAGCCTTCGCCCATATCGGAATTGAGATCGACGCTCAGGGATGTCCGCGCCGGCATGGCAGGTTCCTCTTTCTCGTGATGTCGCCGCGTCCGCAGCCGTTAGAGAAGCGGAAAAAGCGGTGTGCCGTAGCCCACCAGGCTGCCGGGCGTCGGCAAAGGTCCGCCGATCGTGCAGTCCTCCCCGACGACGACGGGCCGCAGGCAGGATCCGGCTTCCAGGAAGGCCACGATCTCGCCTGAACGAACGACGCGAGGATAGCGATCGTCGCCACGCGAGGTCGCGGCCGGATGATCGAGGTGGAACAGCCCGATGGCGCTCGCGCGCAGGGCGCGCCGCTCGCTCGTCGGGCCCTGGGCGGGCACCTCCGGCGGGGCCGAAGCGGGGTCTCGGCCGGGCTGACGCGCAAGGGATTTCGGCGCGAACCGGAGCGTCAAGCGCGACGCCCCATCGGAGAGTTCGAACGCGGTCACGTCCGTTCGTTCCAGCCGAGGGAGCAGCCGCTCGATGGTATCGATCGTCATGCGTCACCCCCGTCGTCGGGCCAGCCACCGGCCATCAGCCGCTCGAGGTGATGGATGTCGAAGCCCCCGGCGGCGAATCCCGGATCGCGCATGATCGCGGCATGGAGGGGCGCCGTGGTCGAAACGCCCTCCGCCGTGATCTCGGCCAGGGCGCCCTTCATCCGCGTGATCGCCTCCTCGCGTGTCGCCCCGTGGGACAGGAGCTTGGCGATCAGGGAATCGTAGTGCGGGGGCACGATGTAGCCTGAATAGAGATGGGATTCGACGCGGATGCCGGGTCCCCCGGGGACGATCCATTGTGTCACGCGGCCGGGTGAGGGCGCGAACGTCGAGGGATGTTCGGCATTGATCCGGCACTCGATGGCATGTCCGCGCACCCGGATGTCCGCTTGCCCGACGCTGAGGGTCTCTCCGCGTGCGACCCTGATCTGCTCGCGGACGATATCGACGCCGGTGACGAGTTCCGTGACCGGATGTTCCACCTGGATGCGCGTGTTCATTTCTATGAAGTAGAAGCGGCCGTCCTCGTACAGGAACTCGAAGGTCCCGGCGCCGACATAGCCGATGGAGCCGCAGGCATCGGCGCAAAGCGCTCCGACGGCCGCGATCGCGTCGCGGTCGATTCCGGGCGCCGGGGCCTCCTCGATCAGCTTCTGATGCCGGCGCTGCGTGGAGCAATCCCGCTCGCCGAGCCAAACCGCGTTGCCGTGGCGGTCGGCGAGCACCTGAATCTCGACGTGCCGCGGATGCTCCAGAAACCGCTCGATATAGACCTCCGGGTTGCCGAAGGCGCGCCCCGCCTCCTCCCGGGTCATGGACACCGCCTCGCGAAGCTCCTCAGGATGACGCACGATGCGCATGCCCCGCCCGCCGCCGCCGCCCGATGCCTTCACGATCAACGGGTAGCCGACATCGTCGGCAAGCCTTCGAACCGCCGCCGGATCCGTGGGCAGTGCGCCTTCCGAGCCGGGCACGCAGGGCACGCCCGCGGCGATCATGGTCCGCTTGGCCGAAACCTTGTCCCCCATCAGGCGGATGGCGGCGGATGGCGGCCCGACGAAGACGAGGCCGGCCGCCTCTACGGCCTCGGCGAAACCGGCGTTTTCCGACAGGAAGCCGTAGCCGGGATGGATCGCGCCCGCACCGGTGAGCTTGGCGGCGAGAATGATCTCGCCGCCGTCGAGGTAGCTTCTCGCCGCCGCCGCCGGCCCGATGCACAGGGCTAGGTCGGCCAGGACGACGTGACGAAGGGTCCGGTCGGCGTCCGAATGCACCGCGACGGTCTTCAGCCCCAAGTCGCGGCAGGCGCGGAGGACCCGAAGCGCGATCTCGCCGCGGTTGGCGATGAGGACGGTGTCGAACATGGCTCAATCCGCGAGGGCGATGGTGAAGATCGGCGTTCCGGCTTCGACCGCTACGCCATCCTCGACGTGAATGCGCAGGATCCGCCCCGCCCGATCCGCCTCGACCGGGTTCAGCGTCTTCATCGCTTCCAGGATCGCCAGGGTCTGGCCCTCTTCGACCAGGTCGCCTTCCGAGACGAACGGGGGCTGGCCGGGGCCGGGCGAACGGAAGAAGGTGCCGACGATGCCGGCCGCGATCACGTGGTCCGAAGCGGGCGGCCGCGTACCCGATGCCGCGGACCCGGAAGCGGGCGGCGTGGTTTGGTTCGCGCCGGGTGGCCGGTCGCCGCTTCCCTGCCCCGCCCGCGGATCCACCTCGCGCAGGACCCGCACGCGCGTGTCGCCTTCGACATAATCCAGCTCGATGCAGCGCGAGCGATCGAGGAGCGCGATCAGTCGTTCTATGAACTCGATATCCATCGTGTCGTTCGCCTCACGTCAGCAGGGAATCCGCATCCCGCGGTCCTTTCGACCGCTCGTTCGAGGTTTCCCATCGACGCGGCGATCCAGAGCGGGACGTGAGGCGGCCCTTCCTGGGCCGCTCCCCGCATGACGGCCACCGTGGCCCGCCCGGCCGCTCCTCGACCTTCGAGGCGCCCGTGCCGACGCCCGTCCGGTCATCCTCCCGCTTCGGTCGGGTCACATCGGAAAGCGGGCCCTCGTGCACGACATCGTCCCTTGCCCGATTGGGATATTATATCCCTGGTTCTTGAAGCGCACCAGGAATCGCGTCGGAAACGTGGCCTGCCGGCTTTCCCGGCCACCGGCTGTTCACCCTTCGCCGCCGCTGGCGCGAGCGATTGGACAAAATATCCATCGCTTCCTACATGATCCCGGCAACGCGCGCGGACGGCGCGCCCGAGCCGCGTTCCCCGGACGTCAGAGATCAGCGATGCAATCCTACGACGTGGTGATCATCGGCGGGGGGGTCATCGGAAGCGCCATCGCGTATTTCCTGTCGGCGGATGCCGGTTTCCGGGGGAAGGTCGCGGTTGTGGAACGCGATCCCGGCTATATGGCGTCCTCATCGTCCCTGTCCGCGAGTGCCATCCGGCAGCAGTTCGGAACCCGCCCGAACATCCGCATGTCGGCGTTCGGGATCACGTTCCTGAGGGAAGCCAAGGAACGCCTCCGCGTCGAAGACGAGGCGGCGGACATCGGTTTGCGCGAGCCCGGATATCTGGTGCTCGGATCGCCGGACCATCTGGGCACCTTCGAGGCCAGGCACGAGGTCCAACGGGCCGAGGGCGTGGCCGTGGAAATGATCTATCGGCCCGCGCTCGGCGCGCGCTTCCCCTGGCTCAACAGCGACGATCTCGCGGTGGGTTCCCTCGGTACGTCGGACGAAGGCTGGTTCGATGGCCCGGCGCTGCATCAGGCGTTCAGGCGCAAGGCCCGCACCCAAAAGGTGAGCTACCTCCATGGCGAGGTCGCGGCTCTGGCGACGTCGGCGGCGGGGCGGATCGAGGCGGTGCAGCTTGCCTCCGGGGAACGGATCGGGTGCGGAACCGTCGTCAACGCCGCCGGAGCGTGGAGCGGCCACGTCGCCCGAATGGCCGGGATCGCCCTTCCTGTGATGCCCAGGAAACGATGCGTCTTCGTGTTCGATAGTCCCGAGAAGATCGCCGGCGCACCGTTCGTCCTCGATCCGAGCGGCGTCTGGCTTCGCCCCGAAGGCCACCTTTACATCTGCGGCGTCACGCCGGAGACCGAAAACGAACCCGACGACTTCAGCCTCGATGTCGACCATGAACTCTTCGACGACGTCATCTGGCCGGCGCTCGCGCATCGAATTCCCGGCTTCGAGCGGCTGAGGCTGCTTCGAGCCTGGGCGGGACACTACGATTACAACGTCTTCGATCACAGCGCTATTCTCGGCCGGCACCCGGAACACCCCAACTTCGTCCTCGCGGCCGGTTTCAGCGGGCATGGGATGATGCACGCGCCCGCCGCGGGCCTGTCGATCGCCGAACTCATCGCCCATGGCGCGTCACGCACCTTGGACATAACGCCGTTCGCCTTCGAACGCATCGCAGCGAACCGGCCGCTCGTGGAGCATGTCTACTGAATGTCGCGCGTCGTGGACGCGTCGCGGCTCTGCCGCTGGTTTTTCGGAGTTCGGGTGCTGGCGGCGCCAACGGACGACGCGGCCGGGCTTTCGGTGTCGGCGCGTAACGCCGCCCGGGTTGGGCATCGGTCGTGCATCCCGGGACCGTCATCCGGGCGCCTCGGTCGGGGCTGGTCGGCTTCGCGGCGCCGGCCTCGGATCTGCAGCCTCGGCGGCTCGGTGCGGCGACGCTGACCCGTTTCCGCTCGCCCGCGCGGGGTCGACGACCTGCGCGGTCGATGCTGGCGAGGGCCGTCGCGGTCAGCTACACGTGGTCCCAATCCAGAATGAAACGGAAGCCGCCGCATATCATGAACACCATCGTCGTCGAGAAAAAGACCATCTCGGCACAGGTCGCGAACGCGATCCGAGCGCGCATCCTGTCGGGGGAATACAAGGCGGGCATGCAACTGCGGCAGGAGCATATCGCCACCGAGATCGGCGTCAGCCGAATACCCGTTCGCGAAGCTCTTCATCAGCTTCATTCCGAAGGATTCGTGACGCTCGTGTCTCACAAGGGCGCCGTCGTTTCCGATATTTCTTCGGAAGAGATCCTCGAACTGTACGAACTGCGGGCCCGCGTGGAAACCTGGCTTCTCGCCACGGCCATTCCGCGGATGACCGAGGACGATCTCGAAGTGGCCGAAGTCAGTGCGCAGAGATTCGCCGACGGCGGCGACGACAGCATGTATTCACATGAGCTCAACTGGAATTTTCACGGAACGCTTTACGCGCCTTCCCGGCGAACGCAAACGATCGCACTCCTGGCGAGGATACATCAGCAGATCGAGAGATACACCCGCATGATGGTGTCGCTGACCGGAAGCCAGAAAAAATCGGCGCGGGAACATTCGCAGCTCGTCGAGCTTTGCCGAGCCAAGGACACGCTTCGGGCGGTCAGTCTTCTCGATGTCCATATTATGGATGCCGGGAAGTTCTTGATGGAGCGGTTGGCGGAATTGCGGGAAGAAAAATCCGGCCCGGCATGACATCGCCTTCGATCGCGGCCCCTGACGGCGGGGCGTAGGGGCTCGCCCGGATGCCGCGCCGGCAGGAGGACCGGGCCGAACCTGTCGTTGCGGCGTCCGCGGGCCGGCTTGGACCGGCCGCCCGTTCCCGTCGCACGCCGTCGTCGGGTCCGCTCATGCCCCGAACGAGGGCCCGGGCGCCCGGTCGGACCGTCGGTCGGGGCTCCCCCCGGGCCTTGCGATGGTGACCTCGGCCACGGCGCGTCGTTCCACCCGCTGGACATGAGTGCGGCATCAAGGTCCGCCGGCCGCCACCCGCAATCCCGGATTCACCAGGCGGATCGGCCGGCCGATGGCGCGGCATCGGGGCCGGGATCGTCGCCGTTTTGGTAAGCACAGGTTGCTTATGACCAGAGCAGACCGCCTCGATCCTCGGCCCATCGAAATGCTTCCGCGGGGCGAGCGGACAGCTCGCTTGACTCAGTCATAAAACTCATCATTCTCATGATGGATAGTTTATCCAAATCGAGGTTCGCTATCTCTTCGCCGTCACGGGATCCGGCGCCCGGTGGCGGAATCGGCAAGCCGCATATTCGGAGATCGATCCATGAAAAAGAGCAAACTGCTTTGTTCTGCACTGCTCCTGCTCCCAGTCATGGGAGGGCCGGCGCGCGCCGATAAGCTCGACGACATCATCGCGGCCGGCACGATGCGGTGCGCCGTGACCCTCGACATTCCACCGAACGGCTTCCGCAACGAGAAGAACGAGCCGGCCGGCTTCGACGTCGATTACTGCAACGACCTCGGCAAGGCGCTCGGCGTCAAGGTGGAGATCGTCGAGGCGCAATTGCCGGACCGCATTCCCGCGATCCTGTCGAACCGCGCCGACGTCGCGGTGGCGGCCACCTCCGATACTCTGTCCCGCGCCAAGACGATCGGCCTGTCCATCCCGTATTTCGCCTTCAAGGAAGTCATCCTGACCCGGAAGGACACGGGCATCACCAAGTACGAAGACATCAAGGGCCGCAAGGTCGGCGGCGTCGCCGGCTCGTACGAGTCCCTCGCCATGCAGGACGACATCAAGAAATACGCCGACCCCAAGGGATCGTTCAGGGCCTACCAGAGCCAGGCTGACGTCGTGCTCGCTGTCAGCCAAGCGCAGATCGACGCTACGCCCATCGTCGCCACGATGGCCTCCGAGATCATGAAATCCGGGAAGTATCCGAATCTGGCCATCGGCGGCGACGCGCCCTACACGATCGACTACGTGACGATCATAACGGCGCGGCAGGAGTACGGCCTGTTGAACTACATCAATCTCTTCATCAACCAGCAGGTTCGTACCGGCCGCTATGCGGAACTGTACAAAAAGTGGATGGGCGGCGGCGAGCCGATCAACCTGACGATCCCGGGCGTGTACCGCTAGGGCTGGTTCGGCGGCGAAGCCGACAGCAGCTTCGAGCGGAGGCGGCGGCGCCGGCCCCGACGGGCCGGCCGGCAACCCCGGCAACCCCGGCGGCCTCGCCCTCTTGGCCGATCGAGAGGTCCAGCGTCCATGAACTACCGTTTTCAGTGGGCGACAGCCCTGCGGTCCCTGCCGGACATGCTCGCGGGAGCCCTCGTCACGCTCGAAACGTCGTTGCTGGCGCTGGTGATGGGCATCGCGATCGCCATCGTCCTCGCCTTGTGCAGCAGGTCGAGGAACCGGTTGCTGACGTCGGTCGCAGCGGTCTGGGTCTCGATCGCGCGCAATACGCCGGCCCTGTTCCAAATCTACATGGTCTACTTCGGCCTCGGATCCCTTGGTATCCAGCTGGACTCCTATCCTTCGCTCATCCTTGGCATCACCTTCAACAACGCGGGCTACCTGACGGAGGCGTTCAGGGTCAGCATCGGCGCCGTTCCGGAAACCCAGGTCAGGGCGGCTCGATCGCTCGGCATGAAGTCGAGCACGGTCTTCACCAGCATCGTGCTGCCGCAGGTTCTGCGGGTGGTATTCTATCCTATCACCAACCAGATGGTCTGGTCGATTCTGATGACGTCGCTGGGCGTGGTGGTCGGCATGACCGACGATCTGATGGGCGTCACCCAGCAACTGAACGTCTTGACGTTCCGAACCTTTGAATTCTTCTCGGTCGCCGCCGTCATCTACTACCTGCTGGCGAAGGGTGTGGCGGTTTCGGCCCGTCTCATGGCCTACCGCCTGTTCCGCTACTAGAAGGTGCGGCCATGAACATGTCGCTCGGATGGAACGATGTCCTCTATCTGCTGCATGGGGCGGGCATCACGCTGCTGATCACCTTCTGGGCCGTCCTCGGCGGCACCATCCTCGGCCTCGTTTTCGGCCTCGTCCGCTCGGAAGGACCGTTCTGGATCGGCCTCCCGGTCGGGTTCCTCCTCGACATCTTCCGTTCCGTGCCCTTGCTCATCCAGTTCGTGCTGTTCAACTCCGCCGTCTCGATCCTGCACTTGAACATCCCGGCATTCACGATCGGCTGCGGGGTTCTGGCCATCTATACGGCCGCTTATTGCACGGAGCTCGTCCGCGCGGGGATCATCGCCGTGCCGGCGACGACGAGGCGGGCCGCACGGTCCCTCGGCATGACCTATATGCAGGATCTGCGGAGCATCGTGCTGCCGATCGGCCTGCGCGTCGCCCTCCCCAACTGGATAAGCCTGACGCTCAGCGTGATGAAGGACACGTCGCTGGTGCTGTGGATCGGGATCACGGAACTGTTGCGGGCGTCCCAGTCGGTGGTGACGCGGACACAGGAGCCGTTGCTGATCCTCGCGGTCGTCGGACTGATGTACTTCGCGATGAGCTTCCCGGTCAGCCTTTTCGGCGCGCGGCTGGAGCGGAGGTTGAAATTCGATGATTGAGATCGAGCGGGTCGAGAAGTCCTTCGGGGCCCACAGGGTTCTCGACGGCGTCGAGATGGCGGTCAAAAAGGGCGAGGTGGTCTCCGTCATCGGCGGCTCCGGCTCCGGCAAGTCGACGCTGCTGATGTGCATCAACGGCCTGGAGCCGATCCAGAGCGGCCGTATCCTGGTCGACGGTGTCGAGGTGCACGGACCCAAGACCGACATCAACACGTTGCGCCGGAAGATCGGGATCGTTTTCCAGCAGTGGAATGCCTTTCCTCACCTGACGGTGATCGAGAATGTGACGCTCGCGCTGCGCAAGGTGCTCGGCAAGCCCCGGGCCGAGGCCGAGGCCGTCGCGGTGAAGCAACTCACCCACGTCGGCCTCGCCGACAAGCTGAAGATGTATCCGTCCCGGCTCTCCGGCGGCCAGCAGCAGCGCATGGCCATCGCGCGGGCGCTCGCCATGGCGCCTGAATACATGCTGTTCGACGAGGTGACGTCGGCGCTCGATCCACAACTGGTCGGCGAGGTGCTGGACACGATGCGGATGCTCTCGCACGAGGGCATGACCATGATCGTGGTGACGCACGAGATCCGGTTCGCCCGGGAGGTCTCGAATCGGGTGGCGTTCTTCAAGAACGGCAAGGTCCATGAGATCGGGCCGCCCGAGCAGGTGATAGGCAACCCGACCAGGCCGGAAACCGTGGCGTTCCTGAAGTCTGTGCTGTGAAGCGATGAAGACCTCGATCGCGCCGGCGACGGACATGCATCGGCCCTCGATGTCCGAACTCACCCTCCTCCTCGACACGATCTTGCGGGCGCACGGCTGCTCGCCCCGGAACGCCGCGGTGATCGCCGCCAACATGGCGGCGGCCGAACGGGACGGCAGCAGGAGCCACGGCGTGTTCCGCCTTCGCGACTACCTGTCGACGCTCGAGAGCGGCTACGTCGACGGCCTCGCGACGCCGATCGTTCACGACGCCGCCGCGGGCTTCATACGCGTCGACGCGCGCAACGGCTACGCGCAGGTCGCCCTGGCCGACGCCGGGGATCGCCTGGCCGACAAAGCGCGCTCGCAGGGCATCGCGGTCCTCGCCATCCGCGAGTCCCACCACCTCGGTGCCCTTTACCTCGACGTCGAGGGCTTCGCCGAGGTAGGGCTCCTGGCCCTGTCGCTGGTCAATTCGATGGCTGTCGTCGCACCGCCCGGCGCGAACAGGGCCGTGTACGGGACGAACCCGGTCGCCTTCGCGGCACCCGTCGCCGGGTCGGCTCCGCTGATCTTCGATCAGGCGTCGTCGACGATGGCGCATGGGGACGTTCGCGTCGCGGCGCGAGAGGGGCGGGCGCTCGAGCCGGGCGCCGGGATCGACCGGAACGGCGAACCCACGGCCGACCCCCACGAGATCCTGAACGGGGGCGCGTTGCTGACGTTCGGCGGCCACAAGGGGGCGTCGATCGCCCTGATGGTGGAGATCCTCTGCGCCGGCCTGGTCGGGTCGCAGTTTTCCTTCGAGGTCGATTGGTCGGCGCACCCCGGGGCGCGGTCGCCGCGCACGGGACAGACCGTGATCGTCATCGATCCCTCGGTTGGGGCCGGGCACTTGGCGCCCTTGTCGCGGCGCACCGGTGACCTCGTGGACGCGCTGGGGCGGGCGGGCCAGTCGCGCCTGCCGGGCCGGCGGCGCGTCGAGGCGCGGGCAAAGGCACTCGTCGAAGGGATCCCGATCGACAGGATGGAATGGTCCGCCCTCGAGGCCTTGGCGCGCAAGCGCTGACCCGCGGTCTAGGCCGGGATGCAAGATCGGGGACGGGAGGAAGGGATCTTGCGGGAGGTGGCCGGCCAACACGTCGTGGTGATCGGTGCGGGCGTCATCGGCATCAATTGCGCCCTGTCGCTTCAACACAGGGGATTTCGCGTGACCGTGGTCGATCCGCGGGCGCCCGGAACCGCGACGTCGTCGGGCAACGCGGGATGCATCGCCATCGCCGAAATCCTGCCGGTGTCCATGCCGGGCCTCATCTGGTCCGTGCCGGCCATGCTTGCCGATCCTTTGGGTCCTTTGTCGATCCGCTGGCGCAACCTCCCGAGCCTCGCGCCCTGGCTGTGGCGCTTCATCCTCGCGAGCCGTCGCGATCGCGTCGAAGAGATCGCGACCGCGCTGGCGAGCTTGCTTCGCCGCGCCTGGCCCGACTATCAGGCTGTTCTGGCCAGAACGGGCCTCGAACATTTGATCCGTCAGAACGGCCACCTCTACGTCTACGAGACCGCGAAGTCCTTCGCGGGCGCCGCCGACGCGTGGGCATTGCGCTCGAGGAAGGGCGTCAGGGCCCGAACCGTCGGCGCGGGCGAGATCCGGGCCCTGGAGCCCGGCCTGGCGCCGATCTTTTCGCACGGCTACTTCGTTCCCGAGTCCGCGCAAACGGTCGATCCCCTCCTATTGACGACGGCTCTGGCCGCGCATTTCGAGGCGCAAGGCGGCGTCGTCCGAACGGCCGAAGTCGAACGGTTCGTGTTTTCCGACACGAAGCCTCGGTCGGTGTGTTTGAAAGGCGGGGGCTCGCTGAGCTTCGACATGGTCGTCGTCGCGGCCGGCGCGTGGTCGAGGGCGCTGTGCCGGGCGCTGGGCCATGCCGTGCCCCTCGACACCGAACGGGGCTACAACACCACCTTGCCGTCCGCGGGCGTGGCATTGACCCGGCCCGTGAGTGTTCCCGAACGCCACGTGGTCCTGGCACCCATCGCGGGCGGCATCCGCATCGGCGGCTCGGTCGAACTGGCCAGCCTGGAGGCCAAGCCCAATTTCGCGCGCTCGAAGGCGCTCCTCGCCCAGGGACTGAACGTCATGCCGGGGTTGGACACGACCGGCGCCCGGGAATGGATGGGATGTCGGCCGTCGTTGCCGGATTCCAAGCCCGTGATCGCGCGCTCGCCGCGTCACCGCAACCTGCTCTTCGCCTTGGGCCACGGCCATCTCGGCGTGACGCTCGGCGCCGTCACCGGACGCCTGATCGCCGAACTCGCGGCCGGTGAGATCCCATCCGTCGATCTCACCCCCTTCGCCATCGACAGATTCTGACGGAGCCCGGATCGATGCGAACCAGCAAGGTCATTCACGTGGTCGGCTGCCACGCCTGCGGCGAAGTCGGCGACGTGATCGTGGGCGGCGTCGCACCGCCGCCCGGCGACACCATCTGGGACCAGTCGCGTTTCATCCACGGCGACGAGACCCTCCGCAATTTCATGCTGAACGAGCCGCGGGGCGGAGTCTTCCGTCATGTCAACCTGCTCGTGCCGCCCAAAAACCCGAAGGCCGATATGGGCTGGATCATCATGGAACCCGTCGACACGCCGCCGATGTCCGGCTCGAACGCGATGTGCGTGGCGACCGTGCTGCTCGAGACCGGCATCGTGCCGATGCGGGAGCCCACGACGCGCATCGTCCTCGAAGCCCCGGGTGGACTGGTCGAGGTCGAGGCCACCTGCCGGAACGGCAAGGCCGAGCGCATCGGCGTCCGCAACATGCCCTCCTTCGCCGACAAGCTCGGCGCCGTGATCGAGGTGCCGGGTCTCGGCACGCTGACGGTGGACATCGCCTACGGCGGGGACAGCTTCGTCATCGCCGACGCGCGCGCGCTCGGCTTCGCGATCAAGCCGCACGAGGCGCGAGACATCGCCACCGTCGGCATCGCGATCATCAAGGCGGCCGACGAGCAGCTGGGCTTCTCGCATCCGGAGTTGGACTGGCGACACATCTCGTTCTGCCAGATCGCCGCGCCCGCGGAGATGAGGGACGGCGTCCTGACCGGAGCCAACGCGGTGGCGCTTCGCCCGGGCAAGCTCGACCGCTCGCCGTGTGGCACCGGCTGCTCGGCCCGCATGGCCGTGCTCCATGCCCGGGGCCAGATGAAGGTGGGCGACCGCTTCATCGGCACCTCGATCGTCGGCACGGCGTTCGATTGCCGCATCGATGCCGAGGTCTCGACCGGTGGACGGCCGGGCATCAGCCCGATCCTCTCAGGCACCGCCTGGATCACGGGCACCCATCAGCACACCCTCGACCCCTCCGACCCGTTCCCGGGCGGCTACCGGCTTTCGGACACCTGGCCGATGGCGCTGGGCGGGACCTGAGCGCGCGATGAGGCGCCGCGGTCACGCGATCGGAACGCCGCTCGCCCTTCTGGAGACAACGTCTTGACCCTGATCCTGACAGACCGCGACGACGCCATGAAGAACGGCCGGGAGGGCGCCGCGGCGGCCTTCTCGATGTCCATCCTGGCCTCGTTTTCCGAGGCCGTCGGAGCCGAGTCGCTGCTCGACGTGACCCGCGCCCACATCGACGGTTGCCTGTACCACGGCGCGGTGAGCCTCGATTTCGTCGAGCGGCTCGTGGCGGCGGGGGGACGCGTGAAGGTACCGACGACGTTGAACGTCGGCACCCTCGACCTGATCCACCCGGAGCTCATGCGCGTGCCGGTGGGCGAACAGGCCCCGGCCCGGCGGCTCATGAAGGCCCACGAGGACCTCGGCTGCCAGGCCTCCTTCACCTGCGCGCCCTACCAGACCCTGTTCCGCCCCTCGTTCGGCGAACAGATCGCCTGGGGCGAGTCGAACGCCATCGTGTTCGCCAACTCGGTCATCGGTGCACGCACCAACCGCTACGGCGACTTCATCGACCTTTGCTGCGCCATCACGGGTCGGGCGCCGGCCTGGGGCCTGCACCTCGACGAGAACCGGCGCGGCGAGGTCCTGTTCCGTCTGACCGGCTTTCCCGCCTCGATCGAGCCGACCGACGCCCTGTTCGTCGCCGCGGGACTTCTGATCGGCAAGCGCAGCGGCGACCGGGTCCCGGTCGTCGACGGCCTGCCGCCGCCGCGCGACGAGGATCAACTGAAGGCGATGGGCGCCGCCTCGGCGTCGACGGGCTCGGTCGGGCTCTTCCACGCGGTCGGGATCACGCCCGAGGCGGCGACGCTCGCGGCGGCGTTCGGCGGCCGCGCCCCGACCGAAACCATCGACATCACACCGGCCGATGTCGCCGACGCGCTGCGCCGGTTGTCGGTCGTCCCCGACGGCACCGGCATCATCGCGGTCAGCCTCGGCACGCCGCATTTCTCGCGTCGGGAATGGGAGCGCTTCCTGCCGGTCTTGAAGCGGGTCGCGCCGAGAAGCGGCATCCCGATCTACGTGAACACCGGCCGCGCGACCCTGCGGGGCCTGGAGGACGACGGGCTCCTGAACGGCACGGAAGACTACGATCTCAACATCGTCACCGACACCTGCACCTACGCGACCGCGATCCTGAAGCGCCTCGACGGGGTGGTGATGACCAATTCCGGCAAATGGGCGCACTACGCGCCCGGGACCATCGGGGTCGAGGTCGCGTTCGGCGACATGGAGGATTGCGTCGCCTCGGCGGCGGCCGGCCGCGTCGTCCGAGGTGCGCGATGATCAGGCCCGGCCGGTTCTACGCCGCCGGCGAGGCGGACGGCACGGCGCTCGTCTTGCGGGAACCGTTGAGCCTCTGGGGCGGGATCGATGTCGAGACCGGCGCGATCATCGACAGTTCCCATCCCGATCGCGGCGCGTCGATTGCGCGACGCATCCTGGTCATGCCGAGCGGCCGGGGCTCGTCCTCGTCGTCCTCGACGCTGGCGGAAGCCATCCGTCGCGGCACCGCGCCGCTGGGCATCGTCCTGGGCCGTCCGGATGGCATCCTGACGGTCGGCTCGCTCGTGGCGCACGCGCTCTATGACCTGCGCTGCCCCATCGTGGTCTGCGCCATCGATGCGATCGCGACCGGCGACCACGTCCGGATCACGACGGACGAAACCGGACGGGCGCGGGTCATCCTACCGGCCTAGGCCTTGGCTCAAGAGCCTATCGCGGCGCGAGTCGCCGATGCCGAACCGCCCTTCTCCGCTCCGGCGGCACGGAGCTGGGCCGCCACGCCCTGCCCGTCCGTCGATGCCGGCGCATAGCCGTAGATCGTCGCGCCGCGCTTCCGTCAGGTCACGGGCGGCGAAGGTGTGGCGAACCCGCTGGATGATCAGCCTGTCGGCGCGCACCCGGTAGAAAATGGCATAGGGACCACCTCGAAGCCTGCGGCGTTCGCGGCGAGCACAAGAACCCCATTTGGGCCAGGCTTTTTCAGTCGACGCTGCCGACCACCGTGACCTCCACCTTGTAGCCCGGGGCCGCAAGGGCGGCCTGCGCGGTGGATCGCGCCGGCGGATCGTGCGGATCCACCCAGGCGTCCCAGACGCGGTTCATGGCCGCGAAGTCGGCCATGTCGGAGAGCCAGATCGTAGCCTGCAGGATCCTGGACTTGTCGCTGCCGACCGCGGCGAGCAGCCGATCGACGGCCGCGAGCGCCTGCCGGGTCTGGTCTTCGATCGCGGCGCCCTCCTCGCCCACCTGACCGGCCAGGTAGACCGTGCCTCCATGAACGACGGCCTGCGCGAGTCGAGCCGAACGCTCCAAGCGCCGTATGGTTGTCATTGCCGTTCCTCCCCTGATTGAGAACCATCGAGCGGGTGCGTCGAACCGGGAAGAGCCGCCCTCCGACGTTCGTTCTGTCCGCCCCTCGCAGAGACAGGCGGGTCAGCGATGCGCGCCCGAATCTCTTTGGATACTTTGTCCGATCCGGCCCGATGACAAGGGGATTGTACCGGCTCATCGACCCGGCGGGCCTCATAGGGACATCGCAGGAGAAGGCGCGTTCTTGGTTGACGGCCTGGCCGCTGGGTTGTACGGACAACCGGATATCCGGTCCATCCCGCAGGATCATTCCATGACGGCCAGCAGCCCCGTTACCGCCGCTCATCCGACCGGGGTCCTCTGCGGCTTCCTCGCCACGCTCTCCTATGAGCAACTCCCGGCTCCGGTGGTCGCCCGCGCCAAGGAGCTCTTCGTCGACTGGCTCGGCTCCGCCCTGGCGGGCCGCGACGACAGGGCCGTCGCCGCCTTCGAGGCTTTCGCGCATGTGATGGGGCCGACCGATGGCCCGAGCACCATTCTGACCACCCGAAAGGCGACGTCGCCGTACTTCGCGGCCCTCGTGAACGGCGCCTCGGCGCATGTCGTCGAACAGGATGACGTGCACAACGGATCGGTGTTCCATCCGGCCGCCGTGGTGTTCCCGGCCGTGCTCGCCGTGGCCGAGGCCGAGCGAAGCTCCGGCCGCAAGGTGTTGGAGGCGGTCGTCGCGGGATACGAGGTGGGCATCCGGGTCGGCGAATGCCTGGGGCGCAGTCATTACGAGGTCTTCCACACCACCGGAACGGCCGGAACGCTGGCGGCGGCGGCGGCCGTGGGCAAACTGCTCGACCTCGACGCGGGGCAGCTCAACGACGCGCTCGGGACGGCCGGAACGCAAGCGGCCGGTCTGTGGGAGTTCCTGAGGGACGCAGCCGATTCGAAGCAGGTCCACACCGCCAAGGCGGCCGCCGACGGCCTCCTTTCCGCATTCCTGGCCAAGAGGGGGGTCACGGGCGCCAAGCGGATCGTGGAGGGTGCGCGAGGCATGGCCGCGGGCATGTCGCGGGACGCCGATCCCGCGAAGCTTTCGGCCGACCTCGGCACGCGATGGGCGATCCTCGAAATGTCGCTGAAATGGCACGCCTCGTGCCGCCACACCCATCCGGCGGCCGATGCGCTCCACCTCGTCATGCGGCGCGACGACCTTGCGGCCGCCGACATCGCCTCGGTCACGGCGCATGTGCATCAAGGCGCGATCGACGTGCTCGGAGCCGTGAAGCGTCCCCAAACAATCCACCAAGCCAAGTTCAGCATGGGCAGCGTGCTCGGTCTCATCGCCGTCCATGGCAAGGCCGGGCTCGCCGAATTCGACCGGTCGGCACTCGGGGACCCCGACGTGTCGTCCTTCCTCGATCGCGTCGCCATGGTGCTCGACGACGAGGTGAACGCCGCCTATCCGAAGAAGTGGATCGGCAAGGTCACGGTCGAAACCCGCGACGGACGACGGCTGTCGGGGCGCGTCGACGAGCCCAAGGGCGATCCCGGCAACCCGCTCACGATCCCCGAAGTCAACGACAAGGCCCACCGCCTCGCGGCCTATCGCGATGGCGCGACGCGAGACGAGATGACCCGCTGGATCGGGGAGATCGGGAGCTTGCAGCACCGCAACAGCTTCGGTCAGTTCTTCAGGACCTGAACGGCTATGAGCCCCCCCTCCTCCACCCTCTTCGGGAAGCGGCCTCGGTACCAGGTCGTGGCCGAGTCCCTCCTCGCGGCGATCGAACGCGGCGATTTCCCGGTCGGCGGCAGCCTGCCGAGCGAGGCGCGGATCTCCGAACGGTTCAGTGTGAGCCGTCACACGGTTCGCGAAGCCCTGCGCAACCTGTCCAAGGTGGGCGTGGTGAGCAGCCGGCCGGGCATCGGCACGCACGTCACGAGCGACCGGGTTGCGGAACGCTACGTTCAATCGCTGAAGAGCGTCAGCGACCTTTGGCAATACGTGAAGGACACACGCCGCGAAGTGCTCGAGATCCGCGACGTGGTCGCGGCCGATGTCGACGCACCCCTGTCGGGCGATCCCTCGGCATCCTGGCGGATGCTCGAGGGCCTTCGGTTCGCCGCGGAAGGCGCCGATCCCGTGGCGTGGACACAGGTCTTCCTCCTGCCCAAATACGCCGACGTCTTCACGCGGATCCAGCAGGACGTGCTGGTCTACGCGCTGGTCGAGCGACGCCATGGGATCGTGACGCAAAGCGTCCGCCAAACCATCACGGCCGTCGCGATCGACGATCGCCTGGCCAAGCTCGTCCGGGCCGAGCCCGGCAGCTGCGGTCTCGCGATCCTGCGGGAGTACGTCAGCTCCGCCGGCGAGGTCTACGAGGTGACCTGGAGCGTGCATCCGGTCGACCGCTACAAATACGCGATGGAAATCGTCCTTTCCTACGGATCGAACTAGCCGGTCCCTTCCCCGGTGCGCCGGCCGTCCGGCGCGGGAACGCCCTTACCTCGCAGGTCGCCATGTCAGAGTCCCATCCCCTCGAGCGCTACCGGATCTCCATCGACGGGCAATGGAGCGACGCCGCGTCGGGCGAGACGTTCGAAAGCCTGAACCCCTACACGGGCAAGCCTTGGGCCCTGATCCCGCGCTGCGATCATCGCGACGTGGACCGTGCGGTCGAGGCGGCGCATCGCGCCTTCACGACGGGGGCTTGGCCCGCCCTCGACGCAACCCGGCGGGGCGCCCTGCTGCGGCGGCTCGGCGACCTGGTCGCGCGCGACGCCGAGAAGCTCGCCGCCGTCGAGGTCCGCGACAACGGCAAGTTGATCGCCGAGATCGGGGCGCAACTTCGCTATATCCCGCAATGGTTCTACTTCTTCGGCGGCCTGGCGGACAAGATCGAAGGCGCGGTCCTGCCGATCGACAAGCCCGACATGTTCACCTTCACCCGGCGCGAGCCGGTCGGGGTCGTGGCCGCGATCACGCCTTGGAACTCGCCGCTTCTCCTCGCGGTGTGGAAGATCGCGCCCGCCCTCGCGGCCGGCTGCACGATGGTCATCAAGCCGTCCGAACACACCTCCGCGTCGATGCTCGAAATGGCACCCCTTTTCGAAGAGGCCGGCTTCCCGCCGGGGGTCGTGAACGTCGTTACCGGATTCGGTCCCGAGGTCGGCGAACCCCTGACCCTCCATCCCAAGGTGGACAAGGTCGCGTTCACGGGGGGCGAGGCCGGCGGGCGAAGCGTGGCGCACAACGCCATCGACGGCGGCTTCAAGCGCCTGACGCTGGAGCTCGGCGGAAAATCGCCCCAGATCGTCTTTCCCGACGCGAGGATCGAGGATGCCGTCAAGGGGGTGATCTCCGGCATCTTCGCCGCGACGGGGCAGACCTGCATCGCCGGGTCGCGACTGCTGGTTCACGACAGCATCCACGACGAAGTCGTCGAGAAGGTGCTGAGGCTGGCCCGCACGGCCCGGATGGGCGACCCGATGAACCTTGCGACCCAGGTCGGTCCGATCACGACGCGACCCCAGTATGACCGCGTCCTCTCCTATATCGAGGTCGCGAAGCGGGACGGGGCCAGTCTGGCGCTCGGCGGGGCCCCGGCGACACGGGCCGAATGCGGCGACGGCTGGTTCATCGAGCCGACCATCTTCACGGACGTGAGGAACGACATGCGCATCGCGCAGGAAGAGGTGTTCGGTCCCATCCTCTCCGTGATCCGGTTCAAAGACGACGAGGAGGCCTACCGCATGGCCAACGACAGCCCTTACGGGCTCGCCTCGGGGGTGTGGACGACCAGCATGAAACGCGCGTTCGCAGCCTCGACGAAACTGAGGACCGGCTCGGTCTGGATCAACACCTATCGGGCCGTCAGCTTCATGGCGCCGTTCGGCGGGTTCAAGCGGTCGGGGCTCGGGCGCGAGAACGGCCAGCACGCCATCGACGAATACCTGGAATCGAAGACCGTCTGGATGTCGTTCGCCGACGAGACTCCCAATCCCTTCGTGATGCGCTGAACCGCCGGCACCGCCCTCGACTGCTCGGATCGCTCGACCCATGCCCGACACGGACACCGACTACCAGGACATCCGCGACGAGGTGCGCAAGCTCTGCGCGGCCTTCCCCGGCGAATATTGGCGCAAGCTCGATCGCGAGATGGCCTACCCGGCCGACTTCGTCAAAGCGCTGAGCGATTCGGGCTATCTCGCGGCCCTCATCCCGGAAGAGTTCGGCGGATCGGGGCTTCCGCTTTCCGCCGCGGCGGCCATCCTCGAGGAGGTGCAGCACGCGGGTTGCAACGGGGGCGCCTGCCACGCCCAGATGTACATCATGGGGGCACTGCTCCGGCATGGCGACGCCGAGCAGAAACGGCATTATCTGCCGAAGATCGCGTCGGGCGAGCTTCGGCTGCAGGCCTTCGGCGTGACGGAGCCGACGAGCGGCACCGACACCGGTTCCATCAAGACGACGGCGCTACGTCAGGGCGACCATTACGTCGTCAACGGACAGAAGATATGGACCTCGCGCGCCGAGCATTCGGATCTCATGCTGCTCCTGGCCCGCACGACACCCAAGGAGCAGGTGGTCAAGCGGACCGACGGACTTTCGATCTTCATCCTCGACATGCGGGAAGCGCTGAAGGCGGGTCTGACCGTCCGCCCCATCCGCACCATGATGAACCATGCGACGACCGAAGTGTTCTTCGACAACGTCCGCATCCCGGCCGCGAACCTCGTCGGCGAGGCCGGCAAGGGATTCCGCTACGTCCTGTCGGGCATGAACGCCGAGCGCATCCTGATCGCGGCGGAATGCGTCGGCGATGCCAAATGGTTCATCGACAAGGCCTCGGCCTACGGTCGGGAGCGCGTGGTCTTCGGCCGGCCGATCGGGCAGAACCAGGGCATCCAGTTCCCCATCGCCAAAGCCTACGCGCAGATGCGGGCCGCCGACCTGATGGTGCGGAAGGCGGCTGCCCTGTTCGAGGAGGGCCACGATTGCGGGACGGAGGCCAATATCGCGAAGCTGCTGGCGGCCGAAGCCTCCTGGGCGGCGGCCGAGGCCTGCGTCCAGACCCATGGCGGTTTCGCCTTCGCCGAGGAATACGACGTCGAGCGCAAGTTCCGCGAAACGCGGCTCTACCAGGTTGCGCCGATCTCGACCAACCTCGTGCTCAGCTACGTCGCGGAGCACGTGCTCGGCATGCCGAGGTCCTACTGATGGCTTTCGCGCTCCCCCTCGATGGCATCGTCGTGGTGGCCATCGAACAGGCCGTGGCCGCGCCCTTCTGCACCGCCCGGCTGGCGGACGCCGGCGCGACCGTGATCAAGGTCGAACGTCCCGAGGGTGATTTCGCGCGCGGCTACGACGACGCGGTCCGGGGCCAGAGCAGCTACTTCGTGTGGCTGAACCGTGGCAAGCGGTCGGTCGTGCTCGACCTCACCAAGCCGACCGACCGCGACGATCTGGCGGCGCTCGTCGCCGGCGCCGACATCCTCGTGCAGAACCTGAAACCCGGCTCGCTCGACAAGCTCGGCTTCGGTGTCGATGCCCTGCGGGCGCGCCACCCGAAGCTCATCACCTGCTCGATCAGCGGCTATGGCGAGCACGGCCCCTTGGCGTCGCGCAAGGCCTACGATCTCCTGATCCAGGCCGAATCGGGGCTATGCTCGGTGACCGGGGGCGCCGACGAGCCGGCGCGGGTCGGCATCTCCATCGTCGATATCGCAACCGGGGCCACGGCCCATGCGGCACTGCTGGAGGCGTTGATCGCACGGGGCCGCACGGGCCTCGGGGCCGGCATCCAGATCTCGATGTTCGCCGTCATGGCCGACTGGCTCACCGTGCCGCTGCTCCATGCGGAAGCCGGACGGGCTCCCAAGCGGATGGGTCTGTCGCATCCCTCCATCGCGCCCTATGGCGTGTTCTCGGCCAAGGACGGAGGACGCGTTCTGATCTCGATCCAGAGCGATCGCGAATGGGCGGCGGTGTGCCGCGACTTCCTCGGCGACGCATCCCTGATCGACGATCCGCGGTTCGCCACCAATGTTCTGCGCGTCAGGAATCGCGCGGAAACCGATCGCGTGATCGCGGACGCCATGGGGCGGTCGGACAAGGCCACGGTGGTCGCCGGGCTGACCAAAGCCGACATCGCCTTCGCCGAACTGAACGACATGGCGGCCTTGTCCGGTCATCCGCAACTGCACCGGATCGACGTCGAGACGGAAGCCGGTCCCGTGGCTTACCCGGCGCCCGCCCCGATCGTGGCAGGCGAGCGGCGGCGATACGCGGCCGTGCCCCGATTGGGTCAACATGACCCGCTCTACCGAACGACCGGCAGGTCGCGAAGCGACCCGGCGGGACAGGGTGTTCCATGACGCGGACCCTCGCCGTCGACACCTGGCGCGCCTGGATCGGCCGCGAGGACACCGCGTCGGATGTGGTCACATCCGAGCTCGCGAAGCGGTTCTGCGCCACCCTCGATCACCCTGCGTCCGAACCGCTCGCCCCCATCGTGCCCGCTGGACTTCATTGGTGTCTGGCGCCGCCGGCCTGTCCGACCGCGATGCTGGGTCCCGACGGACATCCCTCGCGTGGCGGCTTTCTGCCGCCGATCCCGTTGCCGCGGCGCATGTGGGCCGGCGGGGCGTTGGCGTTCAAAGTCCCGCTCCGCGTCGGGGACCACGTCGGCCGCCGATCGCGCATCGAGGACATCGTCCTCAAGCAGGGCCGAACCGGTCCGCTCTGCTTCGTGACCGTTCGGCACGAGCTGAGCGTCGGCGGGGCGGTCGCCATCGAGGAGCGCCAGGACATCGTCTATCGCGGGCTTGAGGCGGCAGAGCCGAGGTCGGTCGGCCAGAGCGCCCCGAACCCCGGGTCCGCGCCGGGCTGGAGCAAGACGGTCGAGGCGGAACCGCCCCTGCTGTTCCGCTATTCGGCGCTGACGTTCAACGGTCACCGCATCCACTACGACCGCCGATATTGCATCGAGGAGGAAGGATATCCAGGTCTCGTCGTGCACGGCCCCATGCAGGCGACGCTCCTCCTGCTTCTCGCGACCGAGATCCGCGGCGGGAGGCCTCCGAAGGCGTTCTCCTTCAGAAGCGTGGCCCCGCTCTTCGACGGGGCGGCCTTCCGGCTCGAGGCAAGCGAGCAAGGGGATGGCCTGCAGCTCTGGACGGCGGACCGGGGCATGCGGAAGGCCATGACGGCCGTGGCGACCTGGTGATCCAGGCCCCTCCCGTGAGCTGCATCGCGCCCCTTTTCGTTCCGGGCTCCCGGCCCGAGCGGTTCGCCAAGGCGGCATCGTCCGGAGCCGACGCCGTCGTCATCGACCTCGAGGATGCGGTTTCACCCCCCGCCAAGGCCATGGCGCGCGCGGCTTTGCGGACCGACTTCACAGACCTGCCGGTGTTCGTCAGGGTCAATGGCGCGGGAACGCCCTGGCATACGGCCGATCTTGCCGCCGTGAACGACCTCGCGATCGCCGGCATCGTGCTGCCGAAAGCCGACGGCTCCGTCGACCTCGACCGCGTGGCGGTCCGGCACCCGATCGTGGCGCTGGTCGAGACCGCACAGGGCCTGGCCGATGCGCGCCGGCTCGCCACCCATCCGCGGGTGGCCCGCCTCGCTTTCGGATCGATCGACTATTGCGCCGATCTCGGCTGCGCCCATACCCGTCGCGCCCTGCTGCTGCCGCGGTCGGAACTGGTGCTCGCCTCGCGGCTCGCCCGCCTTCCCGCGCCACTCGACGGCGTGACGGCGGCGCTCAACGATCCGGCCGTGGCCGAAGAGGACGCCCGCCACGCGGTCGAACTCGGCTTCGGCGGCAAGCTCTGCGTCCATCCCAGGCAGATCGCGGCGGTGTTCGCGGGAATGCGTCCGTCCGAGGAGGAGATCGCCTGGGCCGAGCGGGTCGGCCAGACCACGGGCGGCGCGGAGGATGTCGGAGGCACGATGATCGACGAGCCCGTGAGGCTGCGGGCGGCCGCCATCCTCGCCCGAGCCCGCCGCCTCGCTGATCGCACGACCGCGCTGTAATCTCGTCGCGAGGGCTTCCGCGTGGCTCGGTGTTATCCGCGCGCGCTCCTCTTGACGGGCTTGCGGCGCCCGGCTGGGGAGCGGGACCGGCGGAGCTCGTCACCCTCCCGTCCGCGTTTCGGTGTCGCGCAGGCGTTGGGCGTAGACGTTGATGACGAGCGCCGCCAGCAGGATGAGGCCGCGGATGAGGATTTTCAAAAATGAGTCGATCTGCACGTGGTCGAGGCCGTTGTTGAGCACGCCCAGCACGCACAGGCCCACGATCGTGTTGCCGACGCCGCCGCGCCCGCCGAACAAGCTCGTGCCGCCGACCACCACCGCGGCGATCGAGTCGAGCAGGTAGCTGTCGAACTCGTTCTGCTGGGCGCTGCCGAAATGCGCCACCCCCGCCATGCCGGCGACGCCCGCGCAAACGGCGGAGATCACCAGCACGGTGTTGAGGATCGCCTTGACGTTGACGCCCGAATACTCGGCGGCCTCGCGGTTGCCGCCGACCATGTAGACGTAGCGCCCAAAGCGCGTGTAGCCGAGCACGACATAGCCGACGACCAGGAAGGCGGCGAGCAGCACCACGATCCAGGGGATGCCGTGCCACGATCCGCTGCCGATGGCGCCGACGACCGGGGGCACCGCGTAGGCGATCTGCCCGCGCACCAGCAGCGCCGAAACGCCGGCGGCGATCTGCATCATCGCGAGCGTCATGATGAAGGACGGGATGCCGACGAACGTCAGCCCGAAGGCGTTGACGAGCCCGAGCAGCGCGCAACTCGCGAGCGCGAGCAGGATCGCGGCCCAGCCGGGCAGCGGCAGGTTGGCGATGGTCACGTAGTCCTGCTGGGACGTGAAATAGGCGACGACGATACCCGTGGCGTTGGCGATGGCCGCGACCGACAGGTCGATCTCGCCGCACAGGATCACGAACGTGAGCCCGAGCGCGATGATCCCCGTGACCGAGATCTGGGTGAGGATGTTGGCGAGGTTGTCGAGCGTGGCGAACGATCGGCTCGCGGCGCTGAAGAACACGACGAGGAACAACAGCGTCAGGAAGGGCGCGATGTTGCGCATCTGGGCGCGCATCCACGAACCCGCGGGGCGCGAGGCGGCGGCCTTGGTCTCCTCGGCGGGTGCTGACACGCGGGCTCCTCCCCTTCCCTGATGGCTCGATCCTTCGGCGGCGCGTCCCGCGCCGCTCCCGGCCGGGACGAGGTCCGAGGTGGCGTGGACGACCCTCTTGCCGAGCCGCTTGCGAAGCAAGCGAGTCGAAGCACGCCGGCTCGCGACGACGCTAAGCCGCTTCGAGCAGGCGGTCCTTCGTCACCGTCTCGTTGCCGAACTCGCGCACGATCGCACCCTTCTTCATGACGAGGATGCGGTCGGCGAGCGACAGCACGGTTTCGGGCTCGGTCGACACGACCACGACCGCGAGCCCCTCGTCGCGCAGCCGCCTTACGATGCGAACGACATCGTCCTTGGCGCCAACGTCCATGCCGCGGGTCGGCTCGCTCAGCACCAGCAGCTTCGGGGTGAAGCTCAGCCACTTGGCCAGCGCCACCTTCTGCTGGTTGCCGCCCGAAAGGGCGCCGAGCCGCGCCTCGACCCGCGGCGGCCGGATGCCGAGCGCCTCGACCTGGCGCCCGGCGAGCGTGCGCTCGATGCGCGGCCGCAGCCACAGGCGCGAAATCCGCCCGAGGATCGCGATCGTGGCGTTCTTGTAGACCGGCTCGTGGGCGAACAGCATCGCGCGGCGGCTCTCGGGCACGAAGGCGATGCCGGCCCGCCGCGCCGCGGCGGTGTTGGCGAGGCGCCGCACCACGCCCTCGACCCGTAGCGTGCCGCGCTCGGGGGCGAGCTTGCCGAACAGCGCGCGCGCGAGTTCGAGCTGCCCGCACCCCATGAAACCGTAGATGCCCAGGATCTCGCCCGCACGGACGTCGAGGGTCACGTCGTCGAAGGCGCGGCCGAAGCCCAAGGCCTCGGCACGCAGCACGACCGGCGCGGCGGGCTTGGACTGCAGCTTGATCTCGCCCGTGTAGCTTTCCTCGAGGTCCTCGTGGCCGCGCCCGATCATCATCTCGATCAGCGCCGCCTTGTCGACCGCCGCGACCGGGCTCGTCGCCACGCGCCGCCCGTTGCGGAACACGGTGACGGTGTCGGACACCCGCAGGATGTCGTCGATGAAATGCGAGATGAAGACGAAGCTTTTGCCGCGCCCGCGCAGGCGACGGAGCACCGCGAACAACAGTTCGACCTCCGGCGGCGACAAGGCCGAGGTGGGCTCGTCGAGGATGATGATCTCGGCGCCCGAGAACAGCACGCGGGCGAGTTCGACGAGTTGCTGAAGCCCGATGGGGAGCGCGCCCATGCGGCCGCGGGGATCGATGTCGAGCCCGAGGTCGGCGAGCTGCCGGCGCGCGTCCACGACCATGCGCCGCCAGGCGATCACGCCCCCGGGGCCGACCGGCTGGACGCCGAGGAAGACGTTCTCGGCCACGCTCAAGTCGGGTACGACGCTCAATTCCTGGTGCACCATGCCGATGCCTGCCTGGATGGCGTCGCGCGGCGAGCGGAACTGGACCGGGCGCCCCCCGACCGCCATCTCGCCCCCGTCCGCCGCGTGGACGCCCGCGATGATCTTCATCAGCGTACTCTTGCCGGCGCCGTTCTCGCCGACGAGGCCGTGAATCTCGCCGCGACGGAGCACGAAATCGACCCCGCGCAGGGCTTGCACGCCGCCGAAGCTCTTCGTCACCCCCGCCATCGCGATGGCGGGCGCGATATCGTCGGCGTCGCCGACCGACGCGGGGCTCATGGCAGGCACCCCCGGGGCGACAGCAAAACACTCAACGAACGCTCCAAGGCGGCGGATCCCCACGCGGCGTGACGGCGCCGCCCCGCCACGATCTGCCGCCGCGGCCATGGTCGCGAGCGGGGCGAAGCACCAGGGGAACCACCGGGCGCGGATCGCTTCGGGTTCACCTCGCGATGACGGCGGCCCGCTTCTTGCCCCGGTCGACGTTCGCTCAGATCAGGAAATGGTCTTCCATCCATTGCATGCCGGCGGCATTGGCCTTGGTGACGACCGGGCCGTCTGTCACGATGTTCTTCGGGATGCCTTCCCCGGTCTTCTCGCCGTTCATCACGGCCGCGAGCCCCGCGATGACGGCGTAGCCATGGATGCGGCAGGACGGGTTGCGGACGGTGGCGACCATCCGACCATCCGCGACGGCCTGGATGCCGGGCGGCATGGCATCGCAGCCGCCGAGCAGGATATCGGTCCGGTTGTGCGCCTTCATGATGTTGTAGGCCGCGATCGCCATGTCGTCGTTGTGGAAATAGGCGGCATCGATCTGGGGGTACTTGGTGAGATAGGTTTCCCACAGCCGCGCCGTCTTCGACACGTCCCAATCGCCCGGCTGCGTGTCGAGCACCTCGATGCCGGGATTGTTCTTTATGATGGCGTTGAAGCCACGGGCCCGGCCCTGCGCGCCGCTGTGTCCGAGCTGGCCCTGCGTCATGATCACCTTGCCCTTGCCGCCGAGCGCGCTGACGAGCGCCTGGGTGACGGCCGAGCCCATGAACTCGTTGTCGGGCGCGAGCAGCGTGTGGATGTTGATCGTGTCGAGCGGGGCGATCAGCGTGTCCATGTCGATGACCGGGATGCCGGCGTCGATCATCTTGTTGACGGGCTGCGTCAAGGTGCCGATACCGGCGGCCTGGATGGCGACGAAATCCCACTTCTGGGATGCCATGTTGTCGATGGCGGCACGCTGCTTGACGGTATCGAGTTCACCATCGAACCAGGTGACTTCGACGTTGTAGACCTTGCCCCAATATTCCGCCGCCTGCTTCCCCTGGGCGCACCAGGTTGCCTGAAGGCCGGCGTTGGAGAAGGCGGCCTTGAGCGGCTTCTGCGACCGGTCGACCGCCTTGGCGGCCTCGGCCGCCATCGCGGGATCGAGACCCGCGCCCGCCATCATGGCGGCTCCGGCCGCGAGCGTCGCGGCCCGCATGACGTCGCGCCGCGAACGCGGCGGCCCTTCGAACTCGGACATCGTTTTCTCCCTGCGGAGCGGCGGGGCGCGGGGCTCTTCGGGCCTCGTTTCTTGGGTCGCCAACTCCCGCCCGCAGTCTACGAACAACAGCCGCCGCAGGGCAATGGGAAAACCCCGCCGGGAGCGAAGGCGGCCCCATCGGCCGCGGCTCGCCGCCTCGTGCATTCAGGCGGGAGCCGGGCTCGCGCCCGTGAGCGTCTCGATCTGCGTCAGCAGTCTCGAAAAGTCGACCGGCTTCGGATGATAATCGTCGCAGCCCGCCGCGATCGCCTTTTCCCGGTCGCCCGACATCGCGTGCGCCGTCAGGGCGATGATCGGCACGCGCGCGGTATCGGGGTCGGCCTTGATCATGGTGGCGGCCGTCCAGCCGTCGAGCACCGGCAGGTTCATGTCGAGGAGGACGATATCTGGCGCGTCGGACTTGGCCTTCTCGACGCCTTGCTGGCCATCGGTCGCGAGCACCACGTCGAAGCCGCGCCGGCGCAGGCGCCGGGACAAGAAGTCCCAAATCTCTTCGTGGTCCTCGACCAAAAGAATGCGCATGCGCGAAACCCCGAGCCCGTCCGGTCCCGAACCGGTCGCCAATCGTCCGTGCGCGCGGCCTGGAAGCGCCGCGCCGGGGCCAAGCTTTGAGCACGGATCGGCGACCGCGTGAATGGGCGAAGTTGGCCCCGCCCGGCCTTTGCCGCACGCCTCGCGGCGGTCGCGCCCGGGCGCCATTTCCCACCCTCGAGCGCCACGTCGAGCGTCGCGGTCTCGCCCTGGTAGCCGTAACGGCTTCGGTAGAGCATCACCATGGCGTCATGCGTTTCGTCGGAAGAGGAACACGGCGCGTCGGTGACGATCACGGTGCGGCAGTCGGCATCGACCCGCGCGCGCCAGGCAGCGGCGCAACCTTGCACGGCGTTATCGCCGAAACCGCGATGCCCGCCTCGCGGGTCGTTGCGTCGATACGCTCGCGCGCCTCGTTGCCCAGACGCGCAACGTCGTGCAATGCCCACAACCAGCCATCGGGCGAAGCGGCGCAAGGCCGGGACGTCACGCCTGCGGGACGTTGCGCTCCAGCTCTTCGAGCCACGCCCGAGCGTTGCCGTCGGACGGCGCCCGCCAGTCGCCGCGCGGCGACAGCGAGCCGCCTGCCGCCACCTTGGGGCCGTTCGGCATGGCGGAACGCTTGAATTGGCTGAAGCCGAAGAAGCGCTGCACGAACACATGCAGCCATTGGCGGATGTGCGCCAAGTCGTAGGCGCGCCGGCGCTCGGTCGGGAAGCCGGGCGGCCATTCGCCGCCCTCCGCCCGCTCCCACGCCATCAGGGCCAGGAAGGCGATCTTCGAGGGCCGGAACCCGTAACGGAGCGTGTAGAACAGGTTGAAATCCTGCAGCTCGTAGGGGCCGACGCGCGCTTCGGTGCTTTGCGGGGTCGAGCCCGCCTCCACGGGCACGAGTTCGGGCGATATTTCCGTGCCCAGGATGGCATGGAGCACGTCGGCGACGGCCCGGTCGAACTGTTCGGACGCGATCACCCAGCGGATCAGGTGCTGGATCAACGTCTTCGGCACGCCGCCGTTGACGTTGTAATGGGACATCTGGTCGCCGACGCCGTAGGTGCACCATCCGAGCGCCAGTTCCGACAGGTCGCCGGTGCCGAGCACGATGGCGTTCCGGTAGTTGGCGAGCCGGAACA
>CAXTIC010000006.1:0-101457 GCA_964244255.1 uncultured Lichenihabitans sp.
TGGGCGTGCAAGGCGCCCTTGGGCTGGCCGGTCGTGCCCGAGGTGTAGATCATCAGCGCGGGATCGTCGGCCCGCGTCGGCACGGGGTCGAAGTCGGCGCTCTCGGCCTCGCAGAGCTCCGCGAGGCCGAGTGCGGCGCCGGCGCGGCCCTCGACCGAGATGACGGTTTCGAGGGCGGGCAGGCCCGGACCCAAGGCGGCCAGTTTCGCCGCGCCATCGTCGTCGGTGATGACGACCCGCGTTCCCGAATCGGTGAGGCGGTGCGTCAAGGCATCGGCACCGAACACGGCGGCGAGCGGCACCGCCACCGCTCCGAGTTTGTAGACCGCGACGTGCGCGACGATCACCTCGGCCCGCTGCGGCAACAGAACCGCGACGCGGTCCCCCCGTGCGACGCCGTGACGCTTGAGCACCCACGCGAGCCGGTTCGACCGCGCGCGCAAAGCGCCGAACGTGACCGTGGTGCCATCGGCGGCATCGATGATGGCGGGCCGTTCGGGAGCGAGGGCCGCCCACCGGTCGCTCACGTCGACGCCGATGTTGTACGTGGCGGGCACCCGCCAGCGGAATGTGCCGAGGTTCGATCGGGGATCGCGCAAAGGCGAAAGGAGCATGGCCGTGCTCGCGGGAGGGTGCTGCCACACTATCAGTGTATCGCAATGCAGCATAGGTTTCCGTGCTGCGGCTCTGGTTGCCGCATCGCACGCACCCACGAAAGCTGGCTGCGAGGACGACTCGGCGATGTCGCGCGCGGACCCGCCTTTCCGCCCCAACGTGGGCATCGCCCTGTTCAACCGCGACGGGCTCGTGTTCGCCGGCCGGGCGCTCGGCGACGGTCCCGAAGCCGTGTGGCCCGGCCACGAATGGCAGATGCCGCAAGGCGGCATCGATCCTGACGAGGACATCGTCGCCGCCGCGCGGCGTGAATTATGGGAGGAAACCGGCGTCGATGCCGTCTCCTTCCTGGCCGCGACGGACCAGTGGTGGGCTTACGATTTCCCGCCCTACGATGGGCCCCGACACCCGCTTTGCGCCTTCCGCGGCCAGACCCAGCGCTGGGTCGCGTTCCGCTTCACCGGCCTCGACGCGACCATCGACGTCCTGAACCCGCCCGGCGGACATACGCCGGAGTTCGCGGCCTGGTCCTGGCTTCCCCTGGAATCGCTGCCGGGGCGCGCCATGCCGCACAAGCGCGCGAACTACCGCCGGGTGGCCGAGGCGTTCGGACGATTTGCGGCGGCCGGCGGGGGATTGCCGCACGCGCCTTGAGGCGATCGTCGCGCCAGCGGCCGCGGAGGGGCTGCGCGGCGCGGCTGCCCCGTCGGCGAGCGGCACGCCTTCGCGCTGTCCCAGGCCGGGTGCTTCATGCCAATCGTTCAGGACAACAGGCGCCGCCGCTTGGCGCCCGCCTTCGACCTTCGGAACACGGCGACGATTTCGATGTGCGGCGAATAGCGGAACTGGTCGACGGGCGTCACGCGCTCGACCGCGTAGCCGCCCCCGACCAGCGTGGCCGCGTCGCGCGCGAACGTGCCGGGATCGCAGGACACGGCGACGACGGTCGGCACCCGCGACCGGGCGAGGCGCCGCGCCTGCGCGGCTGCGCCCGCGCGCGGCGGATCGAACACCACCGCGTCGAAAGCGTCGAGTTCGGCCTCGATCAGGGGGCGCCCGAAGAGGTCGCGCGTGGCGGCCGCCACCGGCCGCAGCGCCGGGGTGGCGCGCGCGGCGCGATGGAGCGCCGTGATGGCCGCTTCGTCGGCATCCCAGGCGCATACGTCGGCCGAGGCCGCGAGCCTCAGCGCGAACGTGCCGATGCCGCAGAAAAGGTCGGCTACGCGGCCGCTCCGAGCGACCGCGTCACGCACCAGCGAGCCAAGCACCTCCTCCCCGCGCCGGGTCGCCTGGAGGAAGGCGCCGGGCGGCAGCGCCACCCGCGCGGCGCCGACGCTCAAGCCGGGCGCGCGCCGGGCGAGGAGTACGTCGCCGTGGTTCGCCACGCGGGCGAGGTCGAGCCGTGCGGCCGCGGCGAGCAGCGCGCCCCGGGCATCGGGGGCCAGCGGGCCGGCGCCGCGCAGATCGACGTCGAGTCCCGAATCAGTTGCCGTGACAAGCGCATCGAACGGCTTGCGCAGGTGATCTCTTAAGCCGACCGCGAGGGCCCGTGCGGCCGGCAGCGCGTCGGCCATGGCGGGATCGAGGATGGGACAGAACCCGAGGTCGACCACCGTATGGGCGCGCGCTTCCATGAACCCCACCTCCGGCGAGCGGCCGGCCGCGGAGGGGAACCGGACGTGGAATGTGGCGCGGCGGCGCCCGGCGCCGTGGGCGTCGACGAGCGGCGCGACCACGGCCGCGACGCGGGCGCGCTCGAGCGCCGACACGGCGAGGTCGCGCTTCCAGGCGGCATAAGCCGCGGTCGGAAGCGTCTGGACGGCGCAACCGCCGCAGCGCCCGTAATAGGGGCAGACCGGCGCGACGCGGTCGGGCCGCGCCACGAGCGTCTCGACAAGCTGCCCGCGGTCGCCCGCCACGGCCGCCGACACGATTTCCCCGGGCAGCGCGTAGGGAAGGTAGACCACGGCCCCATCACGGTCGGCGACCCCCTCGCCCCGCCGGCCGAGCCGATCGATGCGGAGCCGCAGAATCTCATCCAAGGGAGCGGCGCGCCCCGAGCAGGAACTCGCGGTTGCCGTCGCCGCCCGTGATCGGGGATGGCAGCAGGCCCGTGACGGTCCAGCCGACGCCGCGGACGAGATCGGCGATGTCCCGGCAGACGGCGTCGTGCACGGCCGTTTCACGCACGATGCCCTTCCTCGCGACTCCCGGCCCCGCCTCGAACTGCGGCTTGACCAGCGCGACGAGATCGGCGTCGCGCTCGGCGAGGCCCAACACGGCGGGCAGCACGCGCCGCAGCGAAATGAAGCTCACGTCGCAGACGAGCAGCGCGAACGGGTTCGGCGTCGCGCCGACCGACAGCGACCGCGCGTCCGTTCCTTCGCGCACCGTCACCCTCGGATCGTCCCGCAACGACGCATGCATCTGCCCGTGCCCGACATCGATCGCGAGGACCGACCGCGCACCGCGCGCCAGCAGCACGTGGGTGAAGCCGCCCGTGGAAGCCCCCACATCGAGGCAGGCGCGGCCCCCCGGATCGACCTCGAAAGCGTCGAGCGCGGCCGCGAGCTTGACACCCCCCCGCGACACCCAGGGATGCGCCGGTGCGGCTTTCAGCACGGCACCGTGGCGAACACCCGCCGACGCCTTGGCGACCGGGACGCCATCGGCGGTGACCTGGCCCGCGGCGATCGCCGCCGCGGCCTTGGCGCGGCTGTCGAACAATCCCGCCTCGACGAGGGTCACGTCGGCGCGCCGACGGTTCACGCCCGATCCCGGGGGCGCCCGCCTTCGGCCAGGGGTTCAGCCGGTCTTGTCGCGTCGCGCCCGCACGACCGTCGCGACGGTCTTGTCGAGACCGAGCACGTCCCGGACCTTGGCCACGATGGCCTTGCTGTCGAGACCGGCGGCCGCGTACATCTTGTCGGGCTTGTCATGATCGATGAACTTATCGGGCAGGACCAGGGTTCGCACCTTCAGGCCGCCGTCGAGCAGCCCTTCTTCGGACAGCGCGTGCAGGACGAACGCGCCGAAGCCGCCGACCGAGCCTTCCTCGACCGTGACGAGAACCTCGTGGTCCGTTGCGAGACGGCGCAGGAGGTCACGGTCGAGCGGCTTCGCGAAGCGCGCGTCGGCCACCGTGGTCGAAAGCCCCAGACCGGCGAGCGCATCCGCCGCCTTCAGGGCTTCCGCCAGCCGGGTGCCGAGCGACAGCAAGGCGATCTGCTTGCCCTCGCGAATCACCCGGCCCTTGCCGATCGGCAACGGCACCCCGACCTCCGGCATGTCGATGCCGACCCCCTCGCCGCGCGGATAGCGCAGCGCGCTCGGGCCGCCGTCGTAAGCGGCCTGGGTCGCGACCATGTGGACGAGTTCAGCCTCGTCGGCCGCCGCCATGATGACCATGTTGGGCAGGCAGCCGAGGTAGGCGAGGTCGAACGAGCCCGCGTGGGTCGGCCCGTCGGCGCCCACGAGGCCGGCCCGATCCATCGCGAAGCGCACCGGAAGGTTCTGGATGCAAACGTCGTGGACGACCTGGTCGTAGGCGCGCTGCAGGAAGGTCGAGTAGATGGCGCAGAAGGGCTTGAAACCTTCCGTCGCGAGCCCCGCCGCGAAGGTCACGGCGTGCTGTTCGGCGATGCCGACGTCGAATGTGCGGGTCGGGTGCGCCTGCCCGAACAGGTCGATTCCGGTTCCGGACGGCATCGCGGCCGTGATGGCCACGATCTTCGGGTCCCGGTCGGCTTCCTTGATCAGGCTTTCGCCGAAGACGCGCTGGTAGGCGGGCGCATTGGCCTTGGGCTTGGCCTGAGCACCCGTGATCACGTCGTAGGGCGTCACGCCGTGGTACTTGTCGGCCGAGGCCTCCGCCGGCGGGTATCCCTTGCCCTTTTGCGTCACTACGTGGATCAGGACGGGGCCGGCCTCGGCGTCGCGCACGTTGCGCAGCACGGGCACCAACTGGTGGAGGTCGTGCCCGTCGATGGGGCCGACGTAATAGAAGCCGAGTTCCTCGAACAGGGTGCCGCCGGTGAAGAAGCCGCGCGCGTATTCTTCCGTGCGCTTGGCTTTCTCGTAAAAGAACTTCGGCAAATGGGCCGCGAGTTGTTTGCCGAAGTCGCGCAGCGAGCGGTACGCGCCGCCCGACACGAGGCGCGCGAGGTAGCCCGACATGGCGCCCACCGGCGGCGCGATCGACATGTCGTTGTCGTTGAGGATGACGATGAGACGCGACTTGAGCGCACCGGCGTTGTTCATCGCCTCGTACGCCATGCCGGCCGACATGGAGCCGTCCCCGATCACCGCCACGACGTTGTTGTTGCCCCCCGACAGGTCGCGGGCAACCGCCATCCCGAGCCCGGCCGAGATCGAGGTCGACGAGTGCGCCGCCCCGAACGGGTCGTATTCGCTCTCGGTCCGCTTGGTGAAGCCAGAGAGACCGCCGCCCTGGCGAAGCGTTCGGATGCGGGGGCGCCGCCCGGTCAGGATCTTGTGCGGATAGGCTTGGTGCCCGACGTCCCAGATGAGCCGGTCGCGCGGCGTGTCGAACACGTAATGCAGGGCGACGGTCAATTCGATGACGCCAAGGGCGGAGCCGAGATGACCTCCCGTCACCGAAACCGCGCTGATCGTTTCCGCACGCAATTCGTCGGCGACCTGCCTCATCTCGAGGTCCGACATGCGGCGAAGGGCTTCGGGCGTGTCGACCCGATCGAGCAGGGGTGTTGCAACGGTCACGACAACCTCATGGCGAGCGATCCAATCCTCCGGCGCTTCCCGCTGTTAAACCAAAAGGAGGAACGTAAGCAAATCATAGGTAAATGCCGCGCGCGCGCAGACGCCGAGGATGGCATTCAGGCAACAAGTGCACCGGCGGCGCGCGGGAACTTTGCGCGCCGCCCTCGATTTTCGTGTCGCACCCCGACGAGGAGATCGCGAGCATGACGCCACTCGGAGGGCCGGGCTTCGGCCTTGGACTGCCGCTTCGGCCGCTTCGGGACAAGTGGGGCTGGTTCGTCGGCTTCGGCGCGGCCGCGGCCGCGCTCGGCGCGCTCGCCCTCGGGCTGTCGGCGACGGCCACCATCGCGTCGGTCCTCACCATCGGCGTGTTCATGGTGTTGATCGGGGTCAGCGAAATCTTCATCGGATTCCGCGCCCGCGGCTGGGGTCAGGCCCTTTACTGGGAAGTGGGTGGGGTGCTGTATGTGCTGGCCGGTCTTTTCGCGATCGACGATCCCGTTCCCGCGAGCGTGGTGATCACACTGCTGCTCGGCGCGGCACTCCTCGCCACCGGCGCCGTGCGGGCTTGGTTCGCTTTCCGCATGCACGACACGCCGACCCGCACGCCGCTGATGGTCTCGGGTGTCGTCACCGCCCTTCTCGGCGCCGTGATCGTCCTTGGCTGGCCGGGGAACAGCCTCCTCATCCTCGGCATGCTGCTCGGGATCGACCTGTTGTTCGTCGGCATCGGCTGGGTGGTTCTCGGGCTGCGCCTGAGGGCCGCCTGACGCGCTCCCGGACAAGGCCTCCGCCGCTTGAAGGAACTCGTTAACCAAGGGGCCGCAAGAATGCGGGCGGACGAGGAAAGCCGCAACCTTGGGCACTCTCGTCCCCGGCGCCGCGGCGCCTGTCGTGACGGGGTCGTTAGATGTTTCGCTCGCACATGGGAGTCCGGCGCAAGGACCGGTCCCGCTCGCGATTGTTCTGGGCGAGCGTCACGATCGCACCCTGGTGCCTCGCGGCGGGTCTGCTGGTGTCGTTCGTCGCGGATGCGGGCCAGGAGGTGCCGATCGGCGCGAGCCGCCTCGACCTGACCGATCTCGCCGCGGGCGCGCCGGCCGACCTCGTGCCTTCCAGTGATCCCTTCGCCGAGCCGGGCTTCCCCCTGCCCGATCGAAACGGACTGATCCGGGAGGCCCGGCTGTTCGTCGGCGAGGGACCCGACCTCGCGCCGGGGCCGGACGAGGTCGAGCCGAAGATCGTCCTCAAGGCGAGCAGAACGGATTTTCCGGTCGTCGACCGGGCGCACAAGAGCGATCCGGCGCTCGCGCTGAGGCCCACCTTCGACAGCCGGCTCCGCCACGCGGGATCCGCGGCCCGCTACCGGCTGGAGGCCATCGCGTTCGGCGCCGACGACGCGTACGCCGGCGATGCCGTCTTCGCCGCCACGGATGCCGAGCTCGCCTACGCCGACGCCAGCCGCCTGCAACCTCTGCCCGAGGGCATCACGGTCGCGTCGGCCGCCCTCGCATCGGCGACGTCGCCCCTGCCCGCGACGGGCGAAATCACGCCCCTCGACCCTGAAGGGGCCACCCCGTCCGTCGCCCGCGCCGTGTCGCTCGCCTCGATCACGCCCGCCGGGTTCGACGCCATGCCGGTCGAGATCGCGGCGCTGCCGAAGTTCTCGCGGGGGCCGAAGGGCATCGTGAGGTCGAACGCCCCCGTGGTCGGCATCGTGCCCGATCACCCCGACTACGCGGCGCTCATCGACGGCACGAAAGCCGAGAGCGAGCAGCGCTGCCTGGCCGAAGCCGTCTATTTCGAAGCGCGCAGCGAGCCCGAGGAAGGACAGGCCGCGGTGGCGCAGGTGGTCATGAACCGCGTCATGAGCGGGCTTTACCCCGCTTCGGTCTGTGCGGTCGTGTTCCAGAACCATCAGCGCCGCAACGCCTGCCAGTTCTCGTTCGCGTGCGAGGGCCACGCGCTGCGCATCACGGAAACGGAGTCGTGGACGAACGCCGTCCGCATCGCCCGGGAGGTCACGGAAGGGTCGACCTACGTGTCCGATGTCGGCGGCGCCACGCACTATCACGCCGACTACGTGAGACCGACGTGGGCGCGGCAGCTGACCAAAATGGACGTCATCGGGCGCCACATCTTCTACAAGCTGAAGACCGGCCACATCTGACGTCTTCGGGGGAGCCCGGCGGCGCGCGGCGCTCGGCCGCCAGGGGGACCTCGCGCCCGGCTCGACTTTTGCCCCGGGCGCGGGCAGAGGATGCGTGACGATCTCGAGACCGAACCACGAGGGCCCGTATGGACAACGGCATTCACTTCATATCCGGCCTGCCCCGTTCGGGTTCGACCTTGCTCGGCGCCTTGCTGTCCCAGAACCCGAAGATCCACGCCGGGATGTCGAGCCCGGTCGGTCCGCTCGTGCAGCGCGCCGCGGGCGGCATGGGCTCGCGTGCCGAGTTCGGCGCGCTCATCACGGACGCGCAGCGCACCAACATCCTGGTCGGGCTGTTCGATGGCTACTACAAGGGCATCCACGACGCCAAGCTCGTGATCGACACCAACCGGATGTGGTGCAGCCGCATGCCGCTGGTGGCGAAGCTGTTCCCCGAATCGCGGGTCATCGTTTGCGTGCGCGATCTCGTGTGGATCATGGACTCGTTCGAGCGGGTCTTGCGCAAGAGCCCGCTCACGACGTCCAAGATGTTCAAGCCCCAGGACGCCTTGACGGCGCACACGCGCGTCTCGTCGCTGGCATCCCCGGGGGGAACCGTCGGCTTCGCCTGGAACGCCACCCAGGAGGCGTTCTACGGGGAGTTCGCGGACCGCTTGATCGTGGTCGACTACGAAGCCCTCGCGAAGGAACCCAAACGCACGCTCGATTTCATCTACGAGGCACTCGGGCTGCCGTCCTTCGAGCACGATTTCGACAACGTGACCTTCGCCGGGGGCGACGAGTTCGACGCGGGGCTGGGCGTACCAGGCCTTCACGCCGTCGCTCGGAAGGTCGACTTCGCGCCGCGCCAGACGGTGCTGCCGCCGGAACTTTACGAGCGGTTCAGCGGCCGCAACTTCTGGCGCCGGCCAGGCGCCAATCCCCGCAACGTCAAGGTTCTCCTCCCGACCCCTTCGAAGGACGGTCCCCGCCGCTCGGCGCCCCCGGGCATGAACCCCGGCCCGCGCATGGGGATGGGCGGATTCATGCGCCCGCCCGCGGGCGCATGACAGGCGCCACCTAGAGCGAGGCGCCCGCTTTCTGGAGGAGGTCTGCGATCTCCTGCGGCGATTCCTTCACGGGAAGGATCCGCCCCGCTTCCCGTTCCGGAACCGTCGTCAACAACGCCGAACCGCCCGTCTTGTTCGGCGCGACCACGACGATCATCGACATGTTGACATGGATTGCCACACCGGTGTTGGCTTGTGTAAGTTTGAGCCAGGGCACGCTATGTTCTTCGCTTTCTCCCGCACCGACGCCGACGGGCTTGGCTGCGGTCGACACCGACCCGGTGCACGACAGACGTAAGCTGGTAGGACGAACCCGCCGACGTACTCAAGAGATCGTCGGCGCGCGCATCATGGACGCCCCGCATATGCGCGGTCGCGCCCGAGGCCGCAAGGCGCAGCTCGCTTCCGCCACCGGGCGGCGCACCCCCAAGGACCCACCATGTCAGAGCCGATGAACAATCCCGCCACCCAGGCCCTCAACGACGCGCTCGCATCGGCGTTCGCGCGCAGCGATTTCTCCAAGATCGCCGATTTCTACGCGGCGGAAGCGATGCTGCTGCCGCCGCGCGGAAAGGCGGTGCAAGGGCGCGACTCGATCACCGCTTTCTGGCTCGGCTTCGGCAACCGCTTCGCGGGGATCGTATTCACCACGGCCGACGTGCGGCTGATCGGGGAAGACGTCGCGCGGGAAACCGGGACCTACGCGACGAGCGGGACGGGCGAACAGCAGGCGCCCGGGCAGGGCAAGTACCTTTTCTTGTGGGAAAGGGTGAACGGCGAATGGCGGATCGAAAGCAGCATCTGGACCCGCAATCCGGAGGCTCGGGGCGGCCAGGGCCAGGGCGGGGGAGGCCAGGGCGGTCGCGGGGGCATGGGATTGCAGGGCGGCGGTCGCGGCCAGCAGGGACCGGGCGGCGGAGGACGGGGCGGCGGCGGCGGACGTCCCCAGGGCCAGCCCGGCGGCCCCCGGCGGGGCGGGGCCAACTACGAACAGAGCACCGGGCTTTACTCCGACCTCCAAGGTTGAGGACGGCGGGCGTCGCGCTCGACCGCTTGGCGGACCCCCGCCCGAAGTTCGCCCGCTTTCGACGTCATTGGAGCCGACGGCGTTTCCCGGGCGGCGAGGCGGCAACGATCGATCGGGTTCGCCTTCGCCGTCCCGTTTGCTGCGAAAGGTTGAACTCATGCGGAAGTTCCTCGCCGTTCTGGTCGTGAGCGGGACGGCGTGCCCGGCCTTCGCTCAGGACGTATCGGGCGTGCAACAGGCCAGCCAGCGGTTCTCGTCCGCGATGAGTGGGGGCGACGCGGCCGCGGCCGCGTCGCTGTTCACGGACGACGCCGTGGTGCTCCCGCCCGGCCGATCGGAGTTGACGGGACGGGCGGACATCCAGCGCTTCCTCGGCGCCATGACGCGGAGCGTGCAGAATCTGCGTTACACGTCCGAGGACGTGCACCCGCTGTCGGACGGCGTCGCCCGTGAGATCGGCGGGTTCAGCTTCAAGGGGAAGGGACAGAATCCCCAGGACGTGACCGGCAAGTACGTCATCGTCTGGGTGAAGAGCGGCGGCGACTGGAAGATTTCGACCGACATCTGGAATCGGAATGCCAACGCCGGCGGCAACGGCGCGAAAACGCCTGGCGCGGGCGCCGGAGGTCGGCGGAATGGGCAGGGCCGCGGCGACCCCGGGACGGGCGCCGCGGAATAAGGGGGACAGCATCCCCTCGACCTCGCGGTCACGGGCGCCAAGTGCCGCCCGCAACCCGCCCGCGCCGCCGAGGCGGACGCGCTCACGGCTTGGCGAGCGCGTCCAGGGCTTGCGGCAAGCCGCGCAGCGAGATGGGCAGGCCGATGTTCCGACCCGCCGCGTCGACGAAGCTGAGACGGGCGGGGCCGGCCTCGGCGCGCAGGCGGCGCACGGCATCGCCCGAAGACGCCAGTTCGGCGAAACACCCGACCGGCAAGCACCGCGACCAAGCGAGTTCGATGGGCTGGGGGTCCTTGTCCGACGCCGCGACCTTGACGGCGCTTGGAAAGCGGATGTTGACGGGCAGCACCGCCACCATGCGCAGGAGATCCGCGCCGGGGGGTCTGCCGAACGCGATCTGCGCCACCGGCGCCCTTTGCCCCTGCACTTGGACCGCGATGCCGACCTCGCACGCGCGTTTGCCGTCCCCTTCCGCGCGTTCGCAACGCAAGGTCCAGTCGCCATAGGTCGCGGTGGTGCTGCCCGGCTCGCTCCCGACCGCGGGCGGGGGGGCCGCGGCCGGCGGCTTCGTTTGCGCCGAGGCCGACGCGCAAAGCAGGCACAAGACGAGGGGGAGCGGGGAACGCGGGAAGAGCGGCATCGTGTCGTGTTTCCGGTCGATACAAGCCTTCCTACCGCGATCCCCTTCCGGTCGGAACACCTTCCGGCCTAGAAGGGGCCGGCACTATCGAGGATGGCACAGCGTGAGGACCGAGGCTCGGGCGGTTGTGATCGGCGGCGGCGTGGTCGGCGTCAGCGTTCTCTATCACCTGGCGAAGATCGGCTGGACGGATTGCGTCCTCGTCGAGAAGAACGAGTTGACGGCGGGGTCGACCTGGCACGCGGCCGGCGGCATGCACACGTTCAATGGCGACGCCAACGTGTCGCGCTTGCAGAAGTACACGATCGACCTTTACCGCGAACTCGAGGCCCTGTCGGGCCAGTCGTGCGGGTTGCACGCCAACGGAGGGCTGATGCTCGCCGCGAACGCGGGCGAGATGGACTCGCTGCGTCTCCTCCGCAGCCGATCCCGCTACCTCGGCATGGACACCGAGATCATTTCCGTCGCCGAAGCCAAGCGTCTGAACTGCCTGATCGAGGAGCGTTTCTTCACCGGCGCGCTGTGGCGGGCGGACGGCGGGCATTGCGACCCGGCCTCCACGACCCAGGCCTATGCGGCGGCGGCCCGCAAGCTCGGCGCCGACATCCATCGGTTCACGCGCGTCGAGGGACTCCGCCGGGGGCTCGACGGAGCGTGGGACGTCGCCACCGACAAAGGAACCATCCGCGCCGAACACGTCGTCAACTGCGGCGGATTATGGGCGCGGGAGGTCGGCCGCATGGTCGGCCTCGAGCTGCCGGTGCTGGCCATGGAGCACCATTACATCGTGACGGGAGCGATTCCGGAGCTCGACGGCCTCGAGCGGGAGATCGTCAACACCACGGACTATTCCGGGGAGATCTACGTCCGCCAGGAGGGTAAGGGCGCCCTGCTCGGCACCTATGAGCGGAACTGCGTCGCGTGGGCGCCGGACCGGACCCCGGACGATTTCGCCATGCAGCTCCTGCCCGACGATTTCGACCGGATCGCGCCGGAGCTTGCGCTGGGCTTCGAACACTTCCCCGCCGTCGGCCGCGCCGGGATCAAGAAGGCGATCAACGGCCCGTTCACCTTCGCGCCCGACGGCAATCCCCTGGTCGGCCCCGTGCGGGGCCTGCCCAATTACTGGGTCGCCTGCGCCGTCATGGCGGGCTTCAGCCAGGGTGGCGGCATCGGCCTCGTGCTGTCGCGCTGGATGGCGGAGGGCGATCCCGGCGCGGATGTCCTCGCCATGGACGTGTCGCGTTTCGGCGCCTTCGCGACGCCGAAATACACGAGCCTCAAGGTGCACGAGAACTACCGGCGACGGTTCCGCCTGGCCTTCCCCAACGAGGAACTGCCGGACGGCCGGCCTAGCCGCCGCACGCCGATCTACGATCGCCTGCGCGAGCATGGCGCGGTGTTCGGCGCCAATTTCGGGCTGGAACACGCGCTCTGGTTCGCGCCGTCGGGCGTCGCACCCTTGGAGACGCCGACGTACCGGCGCTCGGAAGCGTTCGAACACGTGGGCCGCGAGTGCCGGGCCGTCCGCGCCGGCGTCGGCCTCTACGAAACCTCGAACTACGGCAAGTACGAGATCGCCGGGCGCGGCGCGCGCGCCTGGCTCGATCGCCTGCTGGCTTGCCGCCTGCCGCCCCAGGGCCGCATGGCGCTCGCTCCCATGCTGAACGACGCCGGGCGCGTCGTCGGGGACCTCACGGTCGCCTGTCTCGCGGCCGACCGCTTCATGCTGACCGGGTCGGGTTTCGCGGAAGAATTCCACATGCGCTGGTTGTTCGCGAACGACCCGCCCCCGGACGTGGCGGCCCGCTCCCTGTGCTCGACCTTGTGCGGCTTCTCGATCGCGGGGCCGAACGCGCGGGCGCTTCTCGAGCGCCTCGTTCGCGACGACCTTTCGGCGGCCGCGTTCAGGCTTTTCGCGTGCCGGGAAACGGCCGTCGGCATGAGCCCCGCCCTCGTGTCGCGCGCGGGCTTCACGGGGGAGCTCGGCTACGAGGTGTGGGTGACGCCCGATTACCAGCCGACGTTGTTCGACGAGCTGCGCGAAGCCGGGCGGGACCTCGGGTTGACGCTGTTCGGCGGCCGGGCGCTCGGTTCGCTGCGGTTGGAGAAGGGTTACGGTTCGTTCAACAAGGATTTCCGCCCCGACTACACGCCGGGTGAAACGGGTCTCGACCGGTTCGTGGATTTCGACAAGTCCACCTTCCGCGGGCGTGAAGCCGCCATGGCCGAACGCGAGCGCGGTCCGAAGCGCCGCTTCGTGACGCTGGTCGTCGACGCCGGCGATGCCGACGTGGTCGGCTACGAGTCGATCATGAAGGACGATCGCGCCGTAGGCTACGTCACGTCGGGCGGCTACGGTCATTGCGTCGGGCAGAGCATCGCGCTGGGCTACGTGCCTGCCGAACTCGCGCGGCACGGGGAGCGATTCACGCTCGACCTGTTCGGGGAAGAACGCTCGGCCGTCGTGACGCTGCGTGCGCCGTATGATCCGGACGGAGCCAAGCTGCGAGGCTGAGGCAGAGGCCGCGTCCGGCTCGCCACGCAGCCCCGGTCCGGCAACCCCGTCGGGGACGCACCGTCGAGCCTCGCGGGTGCGGCGAGCGCGAATGGCGGCAAGCGGGTAAGATAAAGGCGTCGCTCAGGAGGAGGTCGACGATGTCCCGCGCCCGCCGGCCGCAGGACGGCAACATCGGCCATGGCGACCGCCACGTCTTCGACGGAGATGTCGAGGTCCGCCGATCGCCTCGGACGACCGACGTTGAACACGCTTGACCCCCTACGAACGAAGCCGTCGACCGCGTGTTCCGCGATGGCGAGACTAACGGACGAGAGCCTGTTCCCCCGATGCCACCGGTGATAGGCTTTCCGGTCTTGCAGCCACGATGATGTCGCGCCCCGGCCAGCCGGGGATCGAGCGGCCCGCAACCCCCGGTGCGATGACCGACGCCCCTTCATCCCCCCGCCGTCGCGCGCGCGGCCGCGCCACGGAAGCGGCGCCGGTTCCGGCGATGCCCCGCCTTCGGAACCCCTGGCCGCCGGTCGAGATTTTCACGGACGCGCAGGTCGCCCGCCTCATCGCCGCCGCCCACACCATCCTGGAGGAGATGGGGCTCGAAATCCGCTCGGAGGCGGCACGCGCGGTGTTCCGCCGCAACGGCGCGCTCGTCGACGACGAGACCGGCATCGTCCGCCTCGACGCCGACAGCGTCCGGCATTTCGCCGCGATGGCGCCCGAGCGTTTCGTGCTGCACGCCCGCAACCCGGACCGCGACCTTCACGTCGGCGGCGACGTCGTCAACTTCGGCCCCGTCAACGGCGCGCCCAACGTGGCCGACCGCGAGCGGGGGCGCCGTTACGGCGACATGGAGGCGTTCCGGGACATCCTGAAGATCGCGGGGGCGCTGGGCATCCTGCATTGGCAGGGCGGCGTCGTCGTGGAGCCCGTCGACCTGCCCGTGCCGACGCGCCACCTCGACATGTACGAAGCGCATATCGAGCTGTCCGACCTCGTCTGGGCGGCCCGCGGCGTCGGCGCGATCGCGGGCCGCGACGGCCTCGCGCTTTGCGCGATCGAGCATGGCACGGACCTCGACGGGCTCGCGGCGCGGCCGAGCCTGATGATCGTGACCAACGTCAACTCGCCGCGCCGTGTCGACGAGGAAATCCTCGACACCATCATGCTCATGGCCGAGCACGGGCAGTGCGTCGTGGCGACGCCCTTCACCCTCATGGGTGCCATGTCGCCGATCACGCTGCCGGGCGCGCTGGCCCAGCAGACGGCGGAAGCGCTCGGCATGATCGTGCTGACGCAGATGATCCGGCCCGGGGCGCCGGCCGTCCTCGGCGGGTTCACCTCCAACGTCGACATGCGGACGGGTTCGCCCGCCTTCGGCACCCCCGAATACGTCCACGCCACTTTGGGCGGCGCGCAGATCGCCCGCGCGCTGAAGCTTCCGTTCCGGTCGAGCGCCGTCAACGCGTCGCCCGCCGTCGACGCCCAGGCGGCCTACGAGACCGGCTTTTCGTTGTGGGCCTCGATCATGAGCCACAGCCACCTCGTCAATCACGCGGCCGGCTGGCTCGAAGGCGGCCTGACGGCCTCGTTCGAGAAGATCGTCGTCGACGCCGAGATGCTGCGGCAATGGGCGGAAACGCTGCGCTTCCGCGATTTCGGCGACGATGAGATCGGGCTCGAAGCCATTCGGGGGGTCAGGCCCGGCGGCAACTTCTTCGAGGCGCAGCATACGCTCGAGCGCTACCGCACGGCCTTCTATCGGCCGATCCTGTCCGACTGGAGCAATTACGAGAACTGGCGGGACGCGGGCGGGCGCGACGCCACCACCCGGGCGACCGCCGTCTGGAAGCGGGCGCGCGACGCGTTCGTGGCACCCCCCCTCGATCCCGGCGTACGCGACGCGGTGCGCGACTACGTGGCCCGCCGCAAGCGGGAACTCCTGCCCCGGGGCGCGCCGTGACCCGCGCCATCGCCAACGCGCGCATGTACGCCGTCACGCCGGAAGCCGAAAGCGCCTGGCAGGATCTCATCGCCCGCGTGTCCGCCGACGCCGGCGTGGCCTTCGACTACCTCCCCTACCCCGCGCCGCAGCCGCTCGAAGCCCTGTGGCTTAGACCCGACCTCGGCTGCGTCCTCATGTGCGGCTTCCCGGTGGCGACAAGGCTCGCCGACGTGGTGCCGATCGCGGCACCGATCCCGTCGGCACCCTGGGCGGCGGGCGCCGCCGTGTACCGCTCCGACCTCATCGTGCGCACCGAGAGCGCCTTCGCGCGGTTCGAGGACACGTTCGCCGGTACCGTCGGATGGACGGTGGCGCACTCCCATTCGGGATTCAACGCGCTCCGCCATCACCTCCTGCCCTTCCGGCACGGCGGCGAGCAGGTCTTCGGGCGCGCCGTCGGGCCGCTGGTCACCGCGCGCAAGGTCCTCGACTCGGTGCTCGACGGCACGATCGATGTCGGCCCGCTCGACGCGTATTGGCACCTGCTGATGCGGCGCCATCGGCCGGAGTCGCTCGCCGGGCTCCGCGTGATAGCGTCGACGGATCTCGCACCGATCCCCGCGTTCGTGGCCTCGCCCGCGATGCCGGCCGAGGCCATCGACCGCCTCCGGGCTGCCTTCGAGGGGGCGGCGCGCGCGCCATGGTTCGCGCCTTTCGCCGATGCGCTTTGCCTCGAAGGCTTCGCCGGGGTCGATGCCGGAGCGTTCGCGCCCACCCTCGCCTGGGCGCGGGAAGCGGAAGCGGCGGGCTATTTTTCTCCCGCCTGACCACGGCGAGGAAGCTCAGCCGCGGGTTATGTACCCGAGCTGGTCGGCGGTGCCATTCAAATAACTCTGGTCGCAGTGCCCGTGAACGCCGTCGACGGCCCCCGCGTCCGTGAACTGCCAAAGGGCGTACCTGTGCCAGCCGTGGGGAATTCTGGGACTCTGGACGCCGTAGTTGGCGACCCAGAGCGCTTGATCGGAGAAGCCGTCGGGGTTGCCGATCTCCGCCCAAAACGAGGCGCGTGTATAAATCACCACGGGACAACCGAAACGGTCGCTGATCGCCGCCACCCACCTGCGCAGGCCCTCCACATAGGACTGGTTCTTGGCGCGATCCCACGGGCCGTCGTAGCCCGGGTTGTCCTCCACATCGAGCGCGGGAAGCAGGTCACCCGCCGTGAACCAGACCTGATTCAGTACGTCGAGCATGGTCTTGGCTTGAGCGCCCGCGGGTCGCGCGGAAGAAATGGAAGAGGCCGACCGGCAACCCGGCGGACTTGGCGCCCACGAAGTTCTGGTGAGCGAGACTGTCCCGCCGGTCTCCGTAAGCGCCGCGTACATACGCGAAGGCGATTCCTCCCGCCTTCACCCTCGGCCAGTTGATCGAACCATCGCCCTCGTAAACGTCGATTCCCGCGGGCATCATCGCGATCTTCCCCCCCTTTTGCGCCGGTCGCTTCGCAACGACCTTGGCCGATCGCGCCGCCCGGCAACCACAATCTTGGGGGAGTCAGTCGAACAGTACACCCGGAAAGAGGGGAATCGCGCCGCGATCGGGTCGATGATCATGCCGCCGCGACGGTGGCCCCCGCATCCTCCCTGTCCGAACGGTGCATGGCGGGGCCGACCTCCCGGCACAGGTTGTGCGCGGTGTTGATGAGCGCCACGTGCGAGAAGGCCTGCGGAAAATTGCCGACCTGCCGCTTGGCGCGCGCATCGTACTCCTCGGACAGCAGGCCCACGTCGTTGCAAAGGCCCACGAGCCGCTCGAACAGGGCGCGCGCTTCCGCATCGCGTCCCATCAGCACGTAATTGTCGGCGAGCCAGAATGAGCAGGGCAGGAAGGCACCTTCGTGCCCCGAAAGACCGTCGACGCTCGTGCCGGTGTCGTAGCGCTTGACGAATCCGTCCTCCATGAGCCCCTTCTCGATCGCCGCTACCGTGCCCATCACGCGCGGGTCGTCGGCCGGAAGGAATCCGACGATCGGGATCAGCAGCAGGCTCGCGTCGAGCGCGTCGCCGCCGTAATATTGCGTGAAGGAGCCGAGCTTCGAACTGAACCCGCGCTCGCAGATTTGGGCATGCGCCGTGTCCCGCAAGGCACGCCAGCGCTCGACCGGGCCCTCGAGCTCGAATTCCTCCACGGAGCGGATGGCGCGGTCGAACGCCACCCAGGCCATGACCTTGGAATGCGTGAACTGACGGCGGCCGCCGCGCACCTCCCAAATGCCCTCGTCGGGCTGGTCCCATATCTTTTCGAGGTGCGAGACAAGCGCCCGCTCGAGGTTCCACCCCGCCTCGTGCGGCGGCAGGCCGAGCCGGCGCGCCTGATACATCGCGTCCATGACCTCGCCGAACACATCGAGCTGGAGCTGGTCGGATGCGGCGTTGCCGACGCGGATCGGCGACGAGTTCTCGTATCCCCCCAGCCAGGGCACCTCGAATTCCGTCAACCTTCGCTCGCCCGCGATGCCGTACATGATTTGCATCTGTTCCGGGGAACCCGCGATGGCGCGGAGCAGCCAGTCGCGCCAGGCGCTCGCCTCCTCGAGGAACCCCGAGGTGAGCAGCGCGTAAAGCGTGAGCGTCGCGTCGCGCAGCCAGCAGAAGCGGTAGTCCCAATTGCGGCCGCCGCCGAGTTGTTCGGGCAGCGAGGTGGTGGGCGCGGCGACGATCCCGCCCGTCTCGTAATGCGTCAGCGCTTTCAGCGTGATCAACGAGCGCATCACCAGCGCCCCCCATTCGCCGCTGTTCTCCACATGGTGCGCGCGGGCCCATTTCCTCCAGTCCTCGGTGGCGAATTCAACCACTTCGGCGGCATCGATCGCCTTCGGGGTCGGGCGGTAGGAGGGCGACCACGTCAGCGTGAAATCGAGCTGACCGCCTTCGTCGATGTCGAACTCGGCAACCGAGCGGAAGTCCTCGCCGCGGATCGAAACGTCCGCGTCGATGGTGAAACGGTCGGGTCCCGCCACGGCCGCCGTCCGCCCGTCGTCGAGGCGCGTGACCCAGGGCACGACGGAACCGTATTCGGGCCGGATGACGAGGTCCATGCGCATGGGGACGCGCCCGCGTTCTCCCCGAACGATCCGGACGAGATCGCCGTGCCCGTCCCGCCGCCCCATGCAGTCGATGAGCAGGACGACGCCGTCCGGCGTTTCGAAGCGGGTTTCAAGCACGAGGGTCTGGTCGCGATAGGATCGCGTGACCCGGGTGATGGGACCCACGGGGGCGATCAGCCAGCGGCCGTTCTCTTCGCTACCCAGCAGCGCCGCGAAGGTGGCGGCGGAATCGAAACGGGGAAGCGCCAGCCAGTCGATCGACCCGTCGCGCCCGACGAGGGCGGCGCTCTCGCAATTGCCGATCAGGGCGTAATCCTCGATGAGTTGGGCCATTCACCATCGTCCTCGCGCCACCCGGTCCGCGCCGACCGCGCCGTTGCCGCCTGCATGCGTGCGAAGCCTGCTTGTCGCTTCGGGCGGTGCCGTCGTTCCGGCTTAACGTTCCCCGTCCCGGGCTCGTCGCGATAACAAGCGTCGAAGGACGGCCACTCGCGTCAACCTCATGCGTCGACGCGCTGCCGCATCCGGCCCGGCATGACGCCGGAAACGAACCATGCCTGCCTCGCATTCGACCGAGAAGCGCTTACGCTGTGCGTTCCGAAGCGGCGCGAGTCAAGGCAGCCGGCTCAAGCGCTCCACCAGGAGATCATAGAAGCCCTCCGCGTCGACATGGCGGACGAAGGTCGCGTTGGGGGGCCGATTCGTCACCCGCCAGAAGTCGACCACCGTCATGCCGAGCGTCAGGGAACTCGCGGTCTCGACGCAGACGTTGACGTGCCGCCCCTCGTAGAGATCGGGCTTCAAAAGGTAAGCGATCACGTTGGGGTCGTGCAGCGGCGCGCCGCGGCGGCCGTACTTCCGGTTGTCGAACCCTTCCGAGAAGGACAGGAGGTCGGCCACGACCGCGCCGGCGCGGTTGCCGATGCCTCTGATCCGTTCGAGACGCTCGGGGGTACTGACGACCTCATGCGTGGCATCGAGGGGAATCACCGTGATCGGCACGCCGGAGCGGAACACGACGTCGGCGGCCTCCGGGTCGACGTAGACGTTGAACTCGGCCGCGGGCGTGATGTTGCCGACCTCGAAATAGGCGCCCCCCATCATCACGATCTCGCGGATACGGCCCGCGATGGCGGGTGCGCGGTTGAGCGCCAGGGCCACGTCGGTCAAGGGTCCCAGCGTACAGAGCGTGATATCGCCGGGTTCGGCCGCGAGGAGCAGCGAAACGATGGCGTCGACGCCGTGTTCGGGCCGCAACGGCGCTTCGGGCTCCGGCAACGTGGCGCCGTCGAGACCGGTCTTGCCGTGCACGTGCTCTGCCGTCACCAGGGGTCGGGTCAGGGGCCTGACGGCACCGGCGTGAACGGGCACGTCGCCGCGACCGGCGAGTGCGACGATCTTGCGCGCGTTCACCTCCGTCAGCGCGAGCGGGACGTTGCCCGCCACCGCCGTCAACGCCGCCACCTCGAGTTCGGGGGATGCCAGCGCCAGCAGGATCGCGACGGCGTCGTCCTGCCCGGGATCGGTGTCGATGATGATCTTGCGCGCCATATGGTTTCCGTCGGGGGGATCGGGTATCGGTGGGCGCCTGCGCCGGAGGAGACGATGCGATCCCGCGGCACCGTCGGATTTGGGCAGAGCGTATGAGCTTAAAGCAGAAGCTCGCGTCGGGTAGCGTCGCCGTCAGTGTCCTCGTGCTCGGTCTCAAGTTCTACGCCTACGGTCTCACCGGCAGCGTCGCCCTGCTGTCTGACGCCCTGGAAAGCGTTGTCAACGTCGCGACGGCGCTTGCGTCCTTTTGGGCTTTGCACGTCGCCGACCAGCCCGCGGACGCGCGCCACCCCTACGGCCACACCAAGGCCGAGTACCTGTCGGCCGTCACGGAAGGGGTTCTCATCGTCGGCGCGGCCATCGCGATCTTCCGCGAGGCGGGCATGGCGCTGCTTCATCCACAGCCGCTCGTCGCTCCGATCCCGGGCCTCCTCGTCAGCGGCTTCGGGCTCGCGGTGAACGGCGCTTGGGCGTTCGTCCTCCAGCGCCAGGGCAACCGCCAGCGCTCGCCCGCGCTGGTCGCCGACGGCAAGCACCTGCAGACCGACGTCGTCACGTCCGTCGCCGTGATCGTGGGGGTGATGCTGGTGTTCGTGACCGGCCAACAGATCCTCGATCCAGCGCTGGCCGGGCTCGTCGCGCTGAACGTCCTTTGGAGCGGCTGGACCGTCATGAGGGACAGCGTCGGCGGCCTCATGGATCAGGCCGTCCCGGAAGGCACGCTGGCGGAGGTGCGCGACGTCATTTCCACGAACGCGGAGGGCGCGATCGAGGCGCACGACATCAAGACGCGCCGCGCCGGGAAACTGACCTTCATCGAATTCCACCTCGTGGTTCCGGGCGACATGCGGGTAACCGAGGCGCACGATATTTGCGATCGGATCGAGCGCAACCTCAAGGCGAAAGTGCCGGACACGGCCGTGACCATTCACGTCGAACCCGAGGACAAGAAAAAGCTCGCCGGAATCGTCGTCCTGTAGCGGGGCTCGGACGATGCTCGCGCCGTGGAGGCGCGGTCGCTATGCCCGCGGGGTGACGCGAGCGAAGCAGACGCCGCGTCCATAAAGATTCGCGACCGACGATCCGGAGGCGGGCTGGTCTCGGATCGACCCGGGACCTCGGCGATGATTCCACCGCGGCGCCTCCGTCGCTTCGCGTATCCTGGGGTCCCGGAGGCACCGAACGCGAACGAACGGAGCCGCCGGGATTCCAATCCCCGCGACCCTACCGCCTGCAAACGCGATGCGGGATGAGGCCCACGATGCGGCACACGACAGGGCGGCGCATCATGAAGACGTTCGGGCGGCAGCCGCCCAGCGGACCGCGATGGAACGCGGGACCGCAGCCGCCGGCGACGCGGACGATCGCCGGGTCTGCCGTTCCCGCGAGCGCGGCAGCCGCCGGAAAAGCCTGCGCGGACAGAGGCATCGCCGAAAGCGCCGCGGCCATGGCCGCGGACAGGAACAAAGTTCTGGACATTGTGCGTTGCACCTTCGTTGAGCGTTGGTTCGATAGCCCACGCGCACCATGCCGCTACGGAAGCCGGACGGCAAGCAGCCGGCGGGCGGGTCGGCAGCGAGGCCTGGGCGGCGTTGCCGATCGTCCACGCCCACCTCGGCCCTGGCGCGCCGGCATCAACCATGCTGCTGGACTTGAGCCCGCGTTTCGGGCAGGCAGCGGGTGCCTCGCGGCACCGAGGTATGGCTGAAGGCAGGTTGGCGATGACGTTGGCCCAGTGCGCGGCGGGATTCTCGATCCTCATGACGGGTGTGCAGGTCGTCACGACCAGCGTCGTCGCCCTCCGATGTCGCGCCCGCACCGAACCGCTCGCCCCGCCCCCCGATGCGCCTCCCATCAGTCTGATCCGCCCGGTTTGCGGCATCGACAATTTCGCCGAGGAGACGCTGCGGTCGAGCTTCACGCTCGATTACCCTCGTTACGAGGTGTTGTTCTGCGCCGCGCGCGGCGACGATCCGGTCCTGCCGCTGGTGCGCAAGCTCATCGCCGCGCACCCGGGCGTCGCGAGCCGCATCCTCGTCGGGGACGACGCCATAAGCGTCAACCCGAAGCTCAACAACTGCGTCAAGGGGTGGGAGGCCGCGGCGCACCAATGGATCGTGCTGGCCGATTCCAACGTGCTCATGCCGCCGGACTACCTGCAGCGCCTGCTCGAACGCTGGTGCCCGAACACGGGCCTCGTGTGCTCGACGCCGATCGGTTCGCGCCCCGAGAATCTCTGGGCCGAACTCGAATGCGGGTTCCTCAATACGCTTCAGGCCCGATGGCAGTATGGTGCCGAAGCGATCGGGATCGGCTTCGCCCAGGGCAAGTCCATGCTGTGGCGCCGCGACATCCTCGACCGCGATGGCGGCATCCGGGCGCTCGGCGCCGAAATCGCGGAGGACGCGGCCGCAACCAAGCTCGTCCGGCGCCGCGGACTGAAAGTCCGCCTCGTCAACAATCCCTTCCAGCAGCCGCTCGGACGGCGGTCGCTCGCCGACGTTTGGGCGCGTCAGGTCCGCTGGGCGCGCTTGCGCCGGGTCACCTTCCTGCCGTTCTTCCTGCTCGAAGTGGTCCTGGGCTCCGCGCTTCCGGTGATCGCCGGCGCCTACGCGGTGGCCTCGACCGGCGGCGACCCGTTGTTGGCGGCGCTGGGGATGCTCGCCTTGTGGATGGCGTGCGAGGCGCAGCTGGCGCTCGCCGCGGGATGGCGCTGCGCCTGGTGGTCGCCGCTGGCGTGGGTCGCGCGGGACCTGCTCCTGCCCGTCCTGTTCACGTCGGCGCTGCTCGTCGACGACTTCGTATGGCGCGGCAATTCGATGACCGTCAAGGAAGAAGCCAAGGTCGGCTGACCGGCGGAAGCTCGGGTTCGCCCGGCAGGCTGACGGCCGGGTCCGGCCGCTTGTCGCGCGGTCGCGGGGGAAACACGGCAGCGGTCGTCCTCAAACCGCCGCCGAGCCACGCCCGCGCCGCCAGGACGCCCTCAGGGCGAAGCGCGCCCCCGACGTCGCGAGGGGCCGCGCGGCGTTCGGCGTCTCGCCGTGCCGCGAATCGTCCTGTCTTCCGACGCCACAATGGCGCCTTCGGAGATGATCGGCCTTCACGGAAGGGGACCGCCAATCAGCCAGAGGTCGCCAGCGCGTGCGTGGCTCGGTGCTCGTTGACGGGCTCGAACCCGTAGCGAGCGTAAAGCCGCGCCGCCACGGGGTTGTCGGTGTGCAGACGGATGCGCCGCCAATGCGGGCCGGCACGCTTCAAGCAGGCCCGCACAAGGCGGTCGGCGATGCCGAAGCCGCGCAGGTCGCGGCTTACGTAGATGTACTTGAGCCGACCCGTGTCGGGAGCTTGCACGAAGGGATCGGCCGAGATGGCGGCGATCGCGACGAGGTCACGTCCGGCGAAGACCACGAACAAGCCTTCGCCCGCGTCCGTGAAGGGTCGCACCGCCCAGTCGTCCGGCAAGGATGCGATCCAGTCGAAGCCGCCCTCCCGTGCTTGCGCGAGCAGCGCGCCGAGGCCCGGCGGCAGACCGGGACCCGGCCAGGACACCGGTTCGAGGGTGGTCGGATCGAGTCCGGGCATCGCGGTCGACCATAAGTCAACGCCCGCGCGACAAGCAACCGCGTGAAGTCCCGCCTGGGGCGGTTCCCCCTCCCGAGCGAGGCCGGGTCCGGGAGCGAGGCTGCGGCACCAGGCGCATCGAGACTCCGGGAACCGCGGCGCGCGAGGACCAAGGCCCGACCACCCGACGTTTGCGAGCCGGGATGGCGCTTCCACCCTGCCCCCGATGCGTCGGCCGGGGAGGGGAAGAGGCCGCGCCGCCGCCTGGGCTGAACATCCCTGGGACTCCCTTTCAGGTCCGGGCGGGCCTACATCAGGGCGTGCTCGACACCGTCGCCCCCGCCCTCCTGCCGCAGCGCTTTGTCGATTGGTTTTCGGCGCGGGGGTGGACGCCGCGGCCGCACCAGCTCGAACTGCTGGCCCGTGCCCGCGCCGGCGAGAGCGTCCTGCTGATCGCGCCGACCGGCGCCGGCAAGACGCTCGCGGGCTTCCTGCCGAGCCTTGTGGAACTCGCCGCCGCGCCCGCCGCGCGCCCGAGCCTCCACACGCTCTATGTTTCGCCGCTGAAGGCGCTGTCGGTCGACGTTGCGCGCAACCTCGGCGTCCCGGCCGGGGACATGCGGTTGCCGATCCGCATCGAGACGCGCACCGGCGACACCTCGACCTCCAAGCGCCGGCGCCAGCGTCGCGATCCGCCCGACATCCTGCTCACCACCCCCGAACAGGTCGCGCTGCTGCTCGCGAGCCCCGACGCGGCGACGTTGTTCGCGGACCTCAAGCGCATCGTGCTCGATGAACTGCACGCGCTCGTCACCTCGAAGCGCGGCGACCTCCTCGCCCTCGGTCTCGCCCGCCTGCGGCGTTTGTCGCCCCGGGTGCAGACGGTGGGTTTGTCCGCGACCGTTCGGGAGCCCGACGAGTTGCGCGCCTATCTCACGCGGCGCGGGGACATGCCCGCGGCGCTCGTCGTGGCTCCCGGCGGAGCGGCCGCCGAGGTGTCGATGCTCGACACCCGCGAACGGCTGCCCTGGTCGGGGCACAGCGCCCGGCACGCGATCCAAGAAATCTATGCCGCGCTCAAGGGCGCCAAGCTCGCCCTGCTGTTCGTCAATACGCGCTTCCAGGCGGAGCAGCTGTTCTGGGATCTGTGGCGCGCCAACGCCGACAACCTGCCGATCGCCCTTCACCACGGGTCCCTCGATGTGGGGCAGCGCCGCAAGGTCGAGGCCGCGATGGCGGCGGGCAAGCTCAAGGCCGTCGTCGCCACCGCGACCCTCGACCTCGGCATCGACTGGGGCGACGTGGACCTCGTGATCAACGTCGGCGCCCCCAAGGGCGCGAGCCGGCTCATCCAGCGCATCGGCCGCGCCAACCACCGGCTCGACGAGCCGTCGCGCGCGATCCTCGTTCCGTCCAATCGTTTCGAAATGCTCGAATGCCGCGCCGCGATCGAGGCGGCGGCCGAAGGCGCCCAGGATACCGCCGTGCCCCGCACCGGCGCGCTCGACGTTCTGGCCCAGCACATCCTCGGCATGGCGTGCGCCGAGCCCTTCGACGCCGACGCGCTCCACGCGGAGGTGAGCGATGCCGCCCCCTACGCCGGGCTCGCGCGGGAAACGTTCGATGCGGCCCTGGCCTTCGTGGCGCACGGCGGCTACGCGCTTCAGGCCTACGAGCGTTTCGCCAAGATCCGGCAGACCCGGGAGGGCCGCTGGCGCGTGTCGAACGTCAGGATCGCGCAACAGTACCGCATGAACGTCGGCACGATCGTCGAGGCAACCATGCTCAAGGTGCGGCTCGTGCGGGCGCGCGCCGGCGGGCCGGGCGGGGCGTCGGGGCCGATCGGGCGGGGCGGGCGGGTGCTGGGCGAAATGGAGGACATGTTCCTCGAAACGCTCGTGCCGGGGGACAGCTTCCTGTTCGGCGGCGAGATCCTCGCGCTCCAGGCGATCGTCGACAACGAGGCGCTGGTCACCCGCGTGTCGAACGAGGCGCCCAAGATCCCCGCCTGGGGCGGGGCGAAGTTTCCGCTCTCGACCCATCTCGCCGCCCGCGTACGCGCCATGGCGTCCGCCCCCGAGCGCTATGCCCTGCCCCGACAGGTCGAGGACTGGCTGGCCTTGCAGAAGCGCAAATCGTCGCTGCCGTCGCAGGACGCGATGCTCGTCGAAACGTTCCCGCGCGGGGGCAGGCACTACCTCGTCGCCTATCCGTTCGAGGGCCGGTTGGCCCATCAAACGCTCGGTATGCTGCTGACCCGGCGCATGGAGCGCGCCAAGCTGCGGCCGCTCGGCTTCGTCGCCAACGATTACGCGCTGGCGGTCTGGTGCGTGCACGACGTGGGGGCGCGGGTCGGGCGCAACCTCGTGTCGCTCGACGCGCTCTTCGCCGAGGACATGCTGGGCGACGATCTCGAAGACTGGCTCAACGAATCCTCGCTGATGAAGCGCACGTTCCGAACCTGCGCCATCATCGCCGGGCTGATCGAGCGGCGCTACCCGGGCAAGGAGAAGACCGGCAAGCAGATGACGGTGTCGACCGACCTCGTCTACGACGTGCTGCGCCGGCACGAACCCGATCACTTGCTGCTGCGCGCCGCGCGGGCGGATGCGGCGACCGGACTCCTCGATCTCAGGCGGCTCGGCGGGCTATTGTCGCGGATCCGGGGGCGAATCACGCATCGAGCGCTGCCCCGGATCTCACCCCTCGCGGTGCCGATCATGCTGGAGATCGGCCGCGAGCCCGTCCACGGCGAAGCGCAGGACCACATCCTCGCGGAAGCCGCGGACCTCCTGATCGAGGAAGCCAACGGTGGCGCCGACGGCGACGAGACTGGTCCGGCCTGACGAGGGCACGTCGCACACCCACGTCCGCGTCGCCGGCGTGGACCTGGCCGCCGACCCTTCCGGCGCCCTGTTTTGCGAACGCGAGCGCACGCTCCTCGTGGCCGACCTTCATCTCGAGAAGGGATCGTCGCTCGCCCGTCGCGGGTCCCTGTTGCCGCCCTACGACACGGCGGCGACGCTCGCCAAGCTCGGTGCGGCGATCCTGCGCCACGCTCCCACGATGGTCGTCGCCCTAGGCGACAGTTTTCACGACCGAGGCGGCGCGGAGCGGCTGAGCCGAGCGGACCGCGACGCCCTGAGGGCGCTCCAGGCGGGGCGCGACTGGCTGTGGATCGCCGGCAATCACGACCCGGCGCCGCCGGAAGGCGTCGGCGGCGCGGCGTTCGCCGAGTGGCGGCTCGGCCCGCTCGCGCTCCGCCATGAGCCTTCGGCGGGAGCGTTCGGCGAGATCTCCGGCCACCTGCATCCGATCGCGATCGTGCTCGGGACCAGCGGCGCCGCGCGGCGGCGCTGCTTCGTGTCCGACGGGGCGCGCTGCGTCATGCCGGCGTTCGGGGCCTACGCGGGCGGACTGAACATCCTCGACCGGGCGTTCGCACCCCTCTTCGCGGGTTCGCGCGTGGCCCACACGCTCGGCCGCGACCGGGTTTACGCTATCGGAGAGAGCCGCCTCCTGCGAGGAAGGTGAGGCTATGAAACGACCGCACGCCCCCTTCCGATGCCGTCAGGTCCCTTGTACCGAAGGCGCGCCGTGCCGACCCTGCAAGGGACCTCCAATGCTCATCGTCGAAGACTTGATCGCCTGCACGGCAACGCGCGGCGGCGGAGCCCACCGAGCCGGGACGTGGCCCCCGATGCTCTTCACCGCATTCAGACCCTTTCGAATTCGCCATCGCTCACCCGGCGACTTGGCGTTGTTGTGCGACCTTTCCCGCGCTGCGGCGTTTGCGAGGGGGCCGTTGGAGAGTGGACCATGCGTGCAATCATGATCGCGGTCGTATTTACGGGTTTGGTGTCGGTGGCGCCTGAAGCGCAGGCTGCCGGCTGCCTGAAGGGGGCGCTCGTCGGCGGCGTGGCCGGGCACTATGCCGGTCGTCACGCGATCCTTGGTGCCGTCGCGGGTTGCATCGCCGGGCGTCAGATCGCGAAAACGCCGCCGCACCACCCGCCCCCGTTGGGGCGGTAGCGGGTCGAACGGATGCTTGGTCCCAAGCGTCTGGAGAATCTATCCATCGCCTTCACTTGCTTGTGTCCCGACTTGTCCAGACGTTCGCGGATGCGACTGTCTGGGTCGGACCGCGAGGCATCCCTCGGCGGTGGCTGAAGCGCCTCCCCGTCCGGATCGTGAAAGAATGGGCGAACATCGGTTGGCCGACTTGGCGGCCGACTTGGCGCCGGCAGGCCTCGTATCGTCCGCGTCGCTGTCAATAGCGCCTGAACAGGGTCACGAGCTTGCCCTGGATATGGACCCGATCGGGCCCGAAGATGCGGGTTTCGTAGGCCGGGTTCGCGGGCTCGAGCGCGATGGAGGCGCCACGGCGCCGCAAGCGCTTCAACGTGGCCTCCTCTTCGTCGACGAGCGCAACGACGATGTCGCCGGTTTCCGCGGTCGCCTGCCGGCGTATGATGACCGTATCGTTGTCGAAGATGCCTGCTTCGATCATGGAATCGCCCTTGACCTCGAGGGCGAAATGTTCCCCCGGCGGCAGGAAGTCCGCCGGAAGATCGAAGGTGTGACTTTGCGTCTGGATCGCGGAAATCGGTGTACCGGCGGCGATCCGGCCCATCATCGGCACGGTGAGCATCTCCGTCCCGACATGCGCGGAGGCGGCGGCGGCGCGGGGGCCGATTCGGCTCCCCTGGATCACGCTCGGCGAAAACCGCTGCGGAGGCTGCGGGGCCGCGATGATCTCCGGCATGCGCAGAACCTCGACCGCCCGGGCACGGTTCGGCAACCGCCGGATGAAACCGCGTTCCTCCAAGGCCGTGATGAGCCGGTGGATGCCGGATTTCGAGCGGAGGTCCAAGGCCTCCTTCATCTCATCGAAGGAAGGCGGTACGCCGGTCTGACTGAGCCTTTGGTGGATGAAACGGAGCAGTTCGTTTTGCTTCGCTGTCAGCATGGTCGCATCTCGCGGCGGGGGTTCAGGCAGCGCAACGCTTGCCCGTCCCTGAAAAACAAATCATGAACGGACCTAAATGTTCCCTCTGTGTTCCGCAAGGGATTTCGCGTGCACGCCCTGTGGGGAAGTCGGCGATTTTTGGCGGCGATCGGTCAGAGATAATTGGCGGACCAACGCTATTTGCGGAGCTATATGAGGAGCTTAGCCATGCCAACGGCCACCAATGGCCGGAAGCGGTTGGTAGGGGACCAAATCCCGCCAGCAATCTCTAACCGATTGAATTCGCCATGTAGATTGGTAAGGGCACGCGCCGCGCTCTCGATCGAAGGTCATGCATTGGTAGGGGTATTGGTAGGGGGGTGGGGGCCGCCCTCAATCCCGAGCGCTCGCCTTCGATCTGTGATCGCCTCCCGCATGAGGGACGCGACGACCAAGGGGTCTACGCGGAGGTCCAGGAGGAACGAGGATGCGCCTAGTACGCCTTCGTACATTTCCGCCGAAGCAGCACGCACGATTACTCGCTTAAGGAACGGCTCGATCAAGGCACAGTCGTCCGCAATCAGCGCGACATCGTGCTGCGAATGCTCGCCGGCATCGTTTGGTTGGATGGTAGATAGAAGGACAAAATAAAAAGCCTGCCTGAGGAGGTAATAGCGAAGCTCTTGTCTACCTTTCTCCTGCAAATCAGCCAGCGTCAGCCCAAACCTGCTTTGAAGGTGCGAAACAGCCTTAAAAGGGATGCCTCCTCTACGTCGCCATGTCGCGACAGTGCTTTTTGCAACGCCGATTTTGGTCGCAAGAGCGTCGTCACTCTCCACGCCGAAGTGCGCTTTCAGCCCCCGAATGACGTCGGTTGCGAAAAGCTCGCTCGTTGACATGCGTTCAGAACGCAATCATATGATTGCAAATCGAACGCATGACAGCGCGAGCAGAAAATGAGTGCGGCGTCACCTGAATTGCTCCGGAACGTGCGAGCTGGGTTCATACAGCAAGGCTTGTCGCTGACGAAATGGTGCGTGGCGAACGACATCAAACGGCAGTGGGCGACTGCGGTCCTACTCGGGCTGCGGGATGGCCCGGCTGCGCAAGCGATGCGCGCTCAAATTGTCGCTGCTGCCCTCCTCATGTCGTCGGCCGCCTGACGATGTTTTCTATAAGGCCCCTTCGTTTGACCTCCGTGTCTGGGCTGTCGTGCGGTGCTTTGTGAAGCACTTTTTGACAACTCAGCAGTTCGCAATTGCTGCCGGCATCGGTCGGCAAAGAGCGCATGAGGTGCTTTGTCGATCTCTACGACGAGAAGATTACGAGTGGCGAGGCTCCAGGCTGATGGTCGAGGAGCGTCGGGGGAGGGGGGGACGCGCCGGTGTCCTCTATGAAGTTCGCCTCGACACTCTCCCTGAGCCCCTTCAAACCGCCTTCAAGGCTCGTAACAGGCCCGTCCAACTGCCCTTGCGCCTCGACGACGCGGCCTCGGCTGAGCGCCGCGAGCGAAGGGCCATCATCGAGCCGATCATCGCCCATCCGGCCGGCTCGGCCGAGCGCCGGGCCGCGCTCCGCGCGGTCGCGGCGACGCCCGTCATCCGCAACGGCCAGCGCGTCACGCTGCCCGAGCGCACCCTACGGAACTGGATCGCAGCTTTCGACGCCGGCGGCGAAGCCGCGCTTCAGCGCAAGGCGCGGAAGGACAAGGGGACAGCCGCCGTCGAGATCACGCAACGATGGGACCGGGTCGCGGGCGAGTTGCAAGAAGCGTTTCGCGTCGAGATCGCGACCAAGCTCCACCGCTTCCTCATGAGCCGCTGGGGCGACGGGTGCAGCTTCGCCCACGTTAAACGGCTTGCCGAGGACCGGCTTGTCAAGCTGACGCGAGAGGCCGGATGCGGGCTGTCCGAGGCCGAGCTGAGTACGGCGTGCCGGCTGCCGAAGCACGTCGTCGAGACCGGCCGTTCGGACGGGCGCAAGATCTTCATCCGCCGTCGCGACGCCAAAGCGTTCGACGATCGCAGGCCCCGCGTCCGGCTCACCTCGCGCGGTCTCGCGCCCATGGACCTCATCTACGGCGACATTCACCACGTCGACATTTACCTGCGCCGAACGGATGGCAGCCTCGCCACCCCCAAGGCGATCAGCTGGCTCGACGCCGCGAACCGCCGCTTCAAGATTGACCTCGTGCTTTGCGAGCCGGGCACCGGCATCCGCAACGCGGACCTGATCCAGAGCTTCGTCGACCTGACGCAGGACCCCCATTGGGGCGTGCCGCGCAACCTCTACCTCGACAACGGGTCGGAATATGGCTTCGCCGACTTCCTGGGGGACCCGTTGCGGCTCGCCAGCCTCGGCTGCCAGGTCTCCCCCATGCGGGGTCCCGTGACCCGCGCCCAACCCTACAACGCCGCCGCCAAGGGCATCATAGAAGGCTCGTTCCGCAACCTTGAACGCCTGCTGGTGCCGTTCAAGGGTTCGATCCCCGGTAACCGCATGCTGACCCGCTCGGCCAACCTCGGCAAAGCGCCAGACCCTTACGATGGCAGCTTCGAGCAGTTCGCCTCCGTCTTCGCGGGCATGGTCACCTTCTACAACACCCAGAAACAGAAGGGCGAGCTGCGCGGCCTGTCTCCGCAGGTCGCCTACGCCAGTGCCGTCGAGGCCGGCTGGCGGCGGCTGGACGTCGACGCCGACGCGCTGCGCACGGCCTTCTCGGTCCGGGAAACCCGCAAGATCACGCGCGGCACGATCCGGGTGGGCGCGGAAGTCTTCTACGCCGACAAGCTGGTCCGTCACGACGGCGAGACGGTCGTGATCCAGCGGCCGAAATACCTCAAATGGGATGGCGTGCCCGTGTTCACCCGGGACGGCACCTTCATCGACGTCGCCAAGCTCGACGAAGCACACGAGCGCGGGTCCTTGGCCGGCGCACGCGAGGCCGCGCGCCGGCGCAGGGCCGCCCTCGACACGGCGGCTGAGATCGTCCGCCAAGCGGACGGCGAGGACGCGATCGAGCTGACGATCGCGGCCGGCGACGCGGCGCCGATGCCACCCACGCCGGACAGCGCCGGCGAGATCACGATTGCCATCGACGCCCGGGAGGCGGGCCGTCAGCTCCGCGAGACTCCGGGCGACACGCGTCGCCGCGAGCACGCCAGGAAGCAAAAAGCCCAGCGCGATCGGCTGACGCTTCTCCAGCAGCATGGAATGGCGAAATGACGAGCCGGGAGCGCTTCGAGCGCGGCGACGAGTGGGACGCCTTAACCGCAGAAATGCAAGAGGAGGCCGAGGACGGCGAGCGCGAACGGCGCATCAAGCGGACCTATGCCAGGAGCGACACTGACTGGGATCGACGCCTCAATGAGGCGATTGATCTGCGGGACCAGCAGGAACGCTTTGAACTGCCCTTCATCTACACGTCGGTCGCCAAGATCGTGCTGAGCACGATCTATCGCTGCCGTCGTTTCGGACAGAACGGGTTGATCATCGGCGAGGCGGGGGTCGGCAAAACCCGCGCCCTGGATAAGGCGGTCAAGAACGGCGAGGCGGGCGACGGGCCGGCTGTCGCGCTCGTGACCGTGACGGGCGTCATGGGGGCGTCCGTGATGGCGCTGCTCGACGAGATCGCGCCCCACCTCGGCGTCAAGCCCGCTACCAGCATCGCCGCGACCCAGAAGCGGCTCATGAAGCAGACCTATTTCACACCCTTGTTGCTGTTCGACGAAGCCCAGCATCTCAGCAACAAGGCCGTGCGCGAGTTGCTGTTCGTCAGCGAGAAGGCCAAGGTGCAAATGTTGTTCTGCGGCAACGCCGATATGCTGCGGCTCGTGAACTCCCGCCAAGCTGCCATCGCGCAGGTGTCCCGTCGCATCCCGATCCGGGAAGAGATCGACTGCATCGACGACGACGACGCGGACAAGATCGCGAACCACTTCGACGTGGAGGGCATGGAAGGTTACCGCGTCTGCCGTCAGCTCGGCCAAGCCTTTCACGCGGACGGCATCGCCAAGGTGCTCGCCATCGCGCGGGACCGCCTCGCGCCGGGGCGCAAGACGATCCAGTCGAAGGACATCCGCGAAGCGCTCGCCCTGTTCCCACACTTCGCGGCGGGGTTGGAGCCCTCGGCGGCGATCGGCAAGCCCAAGCGGCAGACCACCATGGGCCGGTCTCGACCCGGCGCTTCCGCATTTCCCGTTCCGGAGCGGCCGGCGCGGGCCAAGTTCAACCGAATGGCGAGGCCGGACTGTGATGCTCGAAACTGATCAAGATCACAACACGGTTGCAAGCAAGCACCGGACCGATACCACGACCCCGCAAAGCTCGAATGCCGCGCGCGGGCGCCCGCCGCACGCATCGTTGGCGTCCGCGCCGCACGAGGCAGCGCTCGCGGCGCATCGGGCCGAGTTGGACAAGCTGCTACGGTTCGTCGAGGAAGGGTCGTTCGTGGGCGACAAACTGAGGACGCTCGCTCGCATGCTCGTGACGAGCGTCGGCGAAACAGACGGAACGCGAGCCGGCGGGACGCAAGCCGACCTGGTCGAGGTCGGCCACCTGGTGGCCGACATCATGGACACCATGGCGGCGCGGCTTTGCGCGTTCGAGGTTCAGGCGCGGACCGGCCTCGACCACTTCCTTGCGGGTGCCGCTCGATGATCGGGCCGCGGCAGCTCGCCCTGCTGGAATGCGCCCGCGTGCGGCTGCGGCTATCGGCGGCCGAGTTCGCCGAATTGCTTCGCGAGGAAGGCCATGCTGGCGACGCAGCCGACCTCTCTGGCACTTGCTTCAACGACGTGATGGACCGCCTGACCACCTATGGGTTTCGCGATCGGCGGCGGCCGGTCCTGTCGGCCGGCACGCTTCACCTCCTCGCGGGCTGGCTGGCCGAGCTTGGGATGGCGACTTTCGAGGTCGTCACGCTTCTTCGCCACCATGCCGAGGTCGGGGATATGCGCGACCTCGACGGGGATGGGCTGTTGCGCTTGCTCGTGGCCTTGGAGCGGCGCGGCGCTCCCCTGGCCGACTTCATCGCGTCCCGGCGCACTGTAACCCGCAAGCAGCTCGCCCTGCTGCACGTCGCGAGCACCGCCGTCGACCTGTCGGAAAGCGACAAGTCGTGGGCGCTTCAGCACCTTGCTGGCGTGAACACGTCGGCCGACCTCGATCAACGCGGCTTCGACCTGATGATGGCCGTGATGCGCAACCGGGGTTTCAGGTCACGCGCACCGGCGCCGAAGCGGGCGAGCTTCGGGCAGAGACCTGGCTTCGCCTCCCCTCAGCAGGTGGCCCTCATCCGCGAACTTTGGGCCGAATGGTCGGGCGCGCACGACGAAGCAGCACTGAACACTTGGCTTGAGCGCTTCCACGCCACGTCGACGCTGCGGTTCCTGACGACGGCCAAGGCCGGGAACGCCATCACGGCCCTCAAGTCCATGAAGGCCGCGAAGGCCCGCGCCGGCAAGGCCGACAAGGCCGAAGCTCGGCAGTGACTTCGCGAAACCGCGACTGCGCCGGACGAGGGAGCCTGGAGGAGCGCTCGTCACTCAGGCCCGTCAAGAACCTCTTGCAACAGAGGTGTCGTTAGTTCGCCAATGCGGCCCGACGTCATGTCAGACCCGAAGGCGAGCTAGTCGGGCCTGCGCGTCATCATCGAACTCGAAGGGTATGCCCTTTGTCCTAAGGGCACTCAATATATCAAGCCGCTCCGAAGTCTTCATCCAGCCTTCCGATAGGCCGCTGAATTTCCTGCTAAACTCTTCCGCACGGATTAATTCTTTCGAGCGAACTACTTCTTTGAAATCTACGGCATAACCATTTGTCCAAGCGACGGCATGTGAGTATCTGGCCCCGTGCCTTGCCGCGTATCGTTCAACGAATTTCCTTCTTACCAAGCCGTCTGACTCCGTCTTTATTAGCTCCATCGTCTCATGTGCTACCAAGCTAAAAATCTTTGAGCTAACGACACCATCGACCGCGATCAGCCTTACCGCCGGTTCGTCGTGCTTAATGTGGTCAAATAACAACCGCAAAACGAATTCATCACTGCGATAGTAGTCTGCAAGAGTTCTTAGAACGGTCTTCAGGGTCGATCCATTCGTATTCGAATAGCACGCTGTTAAAAGAAATTCCCTGAAATTCACGACATCCGGTTCCATTGCCCTGTAAGCCATAAGAATGTCCGTCTTGAGAGTTAAATTGTCAACGTTAACAAACAAACGCTCAAATAGCGCCCTCTTTTCGGCAATTGGTCGACTCGATCGCGCAATCTTGTGTATCGAGATGGACTGATTACTCCAGTAGTCATTTTTTAGGAGAAAATACTCCTTCTCAAGTCGCGGGTTTGACGAAAATAAACGTGATGTCCGGATGGCCGATGCGAACATCGAGCCTTCGATGTCCGCTCCTTCGAAGCACGTTGACTCGTTCCAATCAACTTTGATACCGACCACACCTCGCAAATCCGCGCCCGTGAAATCGTACCCTCGGATGTCACTAAACGACAAATCAACTCCTTTAAGGTCCGCGAAGCGCAGGTCGCGCTCCTTTCGCAGTCCAAGCTTCAACGCCATTTCGGAAAACGTCAGTTTGCCTTCATAATTGCAAACGTGACTGATAGCTTCAATCTCTTCCTTGCTAAATAGCGCTTGAAATCCTAAATCATTTCTCATGCTCTGTCTCGCACTCTGACAAACATACCATTCCGTTGTAGGATTCCTTATGGGTCGACAAGCACTTAGAAATAAGAACGCCGATCAACTTTTCCTTGTTCTTATTTGCTAGCCAACTTATTCGCGATAATGGCGAGAATTGTAAATCACGTTGTTTCACACATGCGCGTGTTGTTGCGGTCATTTGATTTGCGCCGTGCTTGGCCTCGAGACTACAGAGCGCTTGACCGTTCATGTATGGTCCCTTAAGCGGCATTTTTGTTCGCTCGCTGACCTTCCACATCTTTCCGGCCAAAGCCTCCACAGAGAAGAAAGATGATGATGTCTCGGAAGCAGAAGTTATTTCAGCTTCAGTTTCGGCCTTTCCACCAACGCCAGCCGTTGCACTTGCGGAAATCCTCGAAGGATCAATCGACAAAGCGGCGCTTCCAGACACAGAACCGCTGGCCTTCTTGGTGCTACTGACTTTCTCAGTGACCACAATCTCGTTATGGATCTCTCGTTCCCCAAATCTGGGGCCAATCGCGACGTCGAGCCCCACGAGGTCCACGTACAGAAGCATCTCCAAAATGCAGACGTCGACGACGGCGCCGTGGAGTTCGATTTCCGCAGACCCGGCGCGCAAATCGACGTTTAACGTCGGGTTCTTGTCCGGTTCGTTCGACCTCTGGATCCTTGTCCTGAGTTCAACGAGCTGCGGTACGCTATTCAATGGTTCGGCTGTCGATGCCGCCCGAAGCGGGGCATCGGCGGCGCTGTTCCTGCTGCGGGACCCGCGGGCCGCAAATGAGTCGTCTTCGTAGCCTCTCGTCATCTCGGTGCATGTGCTCCACGGGGCTCTCGGGCATCGTGATCCAATCTACCGATCGTCCGCAAGCGCAGGATCGCCGTTAAAGCACCATTGAAGCCCTTGGAGCGGGGTCGGCGTGTTTGCGCGAGGCTAATTAGGGCCGTGTCGCTCCCGAAACAGGCGCCCTTGGCCCGTTTCCGTCGGTCGGCTGACGAAGGCCGTGGGAAGTGTCTCCAGCAAGGGCGCGAAGTCCGCGCCTGCCGCTCGCGGCGCCGAGGCCGGCGGTCCGGCTGGCCCAGCGCGGTCGGCGCGCGCCCGCGGCGCCGGGAGCGGGCACCTGGCCCGCTCCCGATGTTTACCGATGCACGGTGTCAAACAACGATCGGGTCCGCGAAGCGGCCGGGGGGTCGGAACGTCCCCGCGAGACAAGCCAGGTTATCCTTACTCGGCCGCGAATAGGTATAAATCAGGCCGAGGTGTGCAACAAGAGGGTTTCTGGTGACAATTCGGGGTTCCCATACATGGAATTTACTCAGGTCCGAATGCGTTCGGGCCTGTAAATGGACGGACGCAAACTAAAGAGGTGATGGGGTCGCGCCCGCGCGCCCCAGGCCGGCCGTGTCGCAACGTTGGCGACCTCGCCCTCTTGCCGGACATGTCCATCGGAGAATTCCGCTTGCCGCGTGATCCACTGCTCAGGGGCGGCACGGTCGAGTTCCACGGTCCCTCGCCCATCCTCGGCCCCGATGGGCAGCCTTACCGGCGCGCCTTGACGGCGGACGACCGGCACCTGCTCGGCGAGGAGGTCGCGGCACCGCAGCTCATCGGCATGCGGGGCTTCTACGCCGAGAGCGTCGCCTCCGGCATGACGCCGGGGCGCCTGGCGTCGGTGCTTCACGGATGCGTTCGCGGCGACACCCGGGCGGAGACCCGGGCAACGTGGCTCGGGGCAGGATCGCGCTGCCGGCAGCCGTGCTGCCGGACGGGCTCGCGCGCGCGATCGGCGCCGAAACCCGCGTCGTGCGCCTGTCCGTGGCCGACGGTGCCAAACAGGCCCGCAAGCGCGTGACCGGGGCGGGCGAACCGTCTGTCGAGCCGCCGGACTATGCCATCGTGCAGCGGCTCGTCGACGATGGTGAGGTGATCCGGCAGGGCGCGGCGGACCTCGTCGTGCAGGGTCGGGTCGATGGGCGTTGGTGGGTTGCGGTGCTCCGCCGGGCGGCTTCGGCCGTCAACGAGGTTTACCTGAAGAGCTTCCGGCGACTGACGCCGCGCCAAGTCGAGCTGTACCGAACGCGCGGCAAGATGATCCGGCCGGCCGCCGAGGGCAGCCCGCCCGTCGACGGGGGCACCGGGAGCGAACGTCCATGACGTCGAGCCGCGGCAGCGGCCTCCCCGAACTGCTCGCCGAGATCGCCGAGGTTGCCGGGCTTCCCGCTGCGCTCGCGATCGCCGATACCAGGGGCGGAACGAAGGTCCACTTCCCCGCGAGCGTGGCGGACGATCACTGGCTCGTCGCGACCGTCGGCCGCGAAGCGGCGGACAGGCTGTGCGACCACTTCCGCGTCAACCACAAGGGCGGTGTCACGGTCGTCGTCCCGCGCGGGCCGGCCAGGTTCTATGCCGTCGCGCGCTGCCGCGCCCTCGCCATGCGCGCCGAGGGCGCGTCGATCGCGCTAACCGCGCGCACCATCGGCGTGACCTCGCGGACGGTCGAGGTTTGGACCGCGGCAGCCAGGGCGAGCCCCGCGAGGAAGCCTTCGAGGAAGCCCGACACCAAGCCGCGGAAAGCCTGACCATGTCGCGCGACCTGTCCGTCTCGATGATCCTGCGCCTGGCCGTCGAGGGCCAGGCCGCCATGAACGGGTTGGCCGACGAGCTTACGAAGCTCGGACGGCTGTCCGACGATCTCGGCAAGACGTCGGGCGACACGAGCGCGAGCCGATGGGCCGCCGAGAAGATGGCCGTCGGCGAAGTGGTCGGCGCGGTCGAGGGATTGCAGACCGCGACCGCTATGCTGGCGAACGGCGGCGCGATCGAAGCCGCGACGGCGAAGTGGAAAGACGAAGAGGGCGCCGTCGGCGGTGTCCTCGCCGCGGTCGAGAAGCTTGACGGCGCCCTGGGGTCGCAAGGCGGTGCGATCGACGCGGCCATCGGCAAATTGCACGAAGAGAGTGCCGCCGTCGACGGGCTCGCGGCCAAAATGCGCGAACTCGGCACGGCGAGCGAGCAGGCTGGCGCCGGTGGTGGCGGGGGCGCGGGCACGGCGAGCGGCGGCGGGCGCTGGATCAAGGGGCGCTGGGTTTCCGGGGGACCGGAAGCCGAGGCCGCCGCCGAAGAGGCGCCCGACGAACGTCAGCCCTTCACCTATCGGCGCGCCCCGGCCGGGGGCATGACGGCCGCGGAGTACTTCGCGCAGCGCGAGGCCGAAGCGAACAAGGGGGCGGGCGGCGGCGGCATCGTGGACAGCCTGATCTCGTTTGCGGAGTTCGGCCTTGGCCTGAAGATGCTGAAGGGCACCTATCACCAGGCGGCCGAGGCGCAAGGCCGCACGGCCAGCATGATCGCTGCCGGCATACCGGGAGACGAGATCGGCGAAATCAACGCCGCAGCGTCGCAGTTGAGCTTGAGCAAGCGGGTGTTTTCGCGAAACGAACTCGCCGACGTGCTCAAGGACGCGCGCACGGTGCTGGGGTCGACCGGCCACGCGATCGAGGCGGGCTCGGACATCGCCGATCTCGCGACGATCGCGGAAGCACAACGGCCGGGCCATGGCCTCGAAGGTGTCCAGACGCTCTTGAAGGGCATCGAGACCAGCGGTCGCACGCGCTCCCCGCAAGAGTTCCACGACATCGTCCAGTCGATCGCCAAAGTCACCAACGTCATGGGAAAGACGATCGACTTCAGCGCCTGGGGTCAGTTCTTCAAGTACGCCGGCACCGCTGGCCAGCACATGAGCCCGGAGTTCATCGAACAGAAGCTGCCCCACCTCATTCAGGAACTCGGCGGCGCGAGCACGGGCACCATGTTCCAGACCCTCGAACGGGCGTTGATCGGCGGCCGCATGGACAAGGGCGCGGTCGAAACCATGCGCGAATACGGGCTTCTCGACGAAAGCAAGGTTCACGAGACGAAGCATGGGATGAAGCTCGACCCCGGGGCGCTCCAGCATGGCGACGAGGCCATGTCGGACCTGTCGAATTTCGTCCTGAAGCGGATCAAGCCGGCCCTCGACGCCAAAGGCCTGTCCGAAACCGAGCAGCTCGCCACACTCGAGAAGATGTTCTCGGCGCGGCTGGGCGCGCGTGCGGTGTCGATCCTGCTGAACCAGGACCCGATCATTCAAAAGGATGCGGCGCAAATCCGCGCCGCCCAGGGCACTGAAGCGGCGCCCATGCTGGCGACGACGGACCCTCATCTCGTCAACCGGTCCTTGGGAGCGCAAGGGGCCAACCTCGAAACGAGCGCCGGCGCTCCCATCATCGGCCCGATCACGTCGGGCACCAACCTGCTCACCTCGACGATCGGCAACGTCACGCAAATGCTCGACCGCATCCCCGGCGCCGCGACGGGGCTGGAGGCGGCGATGATCGCCGGTACCGGCTACCTCGGCTGGAAGACTTGGGAAAATGGCGTCTGGAACACGGCCAAGTCGGCTTTAAGGATGCCCGGGGAAGCGGCGTCGGGCCTCGTGAACGGCATCAAAGAAGGCGTTCGCCAAGCCTTGGCCGAGCGCACGGAGGCGTCCAACCCGCTGAAAACCACGGTCGACCCGGCCGGCCCGACGATCGACGGCGTGGCGTCCCGTGTGGGTACGGTCAGCGATGCGGCCGCCCGGATGTCGACCAGGCTCGCCACGCTCGGCATGCTGGTGGCCTGGGCGCAACAGCACGACCGCGGCGTCCCGGATCGCGACCTGAACGCGATCCTGCACGGAAGGAGGCCGACCGCGTCGGCGCACCCGCCCCCGTCTCCGGGTGCCTATCCCCTCACCTCCGAGGAGGTGTCGGCAGACCTTCCCGGCATTCGGCATAAGGGGAGAAGGTTCGCCGCCGAGTTCGGAAGCGATCCGGAGGCGGTTCGCGGGCGTGCCATGATCGCGCACGAGCCGGCGCCCGGCGGGATCGGCATGGCACCTGTCGGCGCGATCGACGGCGTCCTTGGCAAGCTCGACGCCGAGTTGGGGCGGCTGATCGCTGCGCAAGCCGCCAACCGGCCTCAGACGATGCCGACGGCCGCCGCGACGCCGCCCCCGCCATCCGTCGTGAACAACGACAACAAGCGGTTCGTTTCGGCGCCTATCACCGTCAACGCGCCCGTGACCGTCAACGCCACGATCACCGGAACGCCACAGGCCGTCGGCGCCGCCGTCGCGACCGGGATTGCCGGAGCCGTGGCGAAGGGTGCCGCCGCGTTCCATGACGGCACCGAAACCAAGTGAGTGCGTCGCTCGCGGCATCGGACGCTCGCGGTCCGAGCCTCAGCAGTCCGCGTTGAAGGCGTCTTGAAACGCTTTTGGAGGCCGTTCAATGGACGTTCAAGGGCACCGCGTTGCGGACGGCGACGGCCCGGTCACGCTGTGGCAGCCGGGCCAGCCACTGCCGGTGTTCGCGACGCTCGACGATGTCGCGGTCGTGATCATCCCGGCTGCCGAATATCGCGAGTTGGTCGCGCTTCGGCTTCGGGTGCCGCTGGCCGAGGTCCGCGCGAAGGCGAGGGCTCGACACGAACCGCGCGGTGGGCTGTCGACGATCGAACGCGACCAAGAGGTGGCCATCTTCCTGCGGGACGGCTTTCGCGGCGGCGTGACGGTCGAGCAGCACCGCGCGGCTTGCCTGGCCAGGTTCGGGCCGGATCGCACGCCGTCCGTCTCTCGAATTCAGCGGTTCCGGCTCGCTTTGCGACGCTCACGATAGCCGGCTCAGCACGAGGAGCCACGCTCCCGAAATCCCGCAAGGTCCCGGGAAATCCCGCCAATTAGCTATCGATACCGCCAATGATCGATGACGGATACACGTCCGCGGGATCGGGTTCGCCCCGGACGGAGGGCAGGAACGGCTCCGCGCGGAACGGAACGAAGGCGCCGTCGGGCGCCGGCGGGCTCACGCCGAGAGCCGAGCGTCGACCTCCCGCGTGAAGTCGACGATACGCTGCGCGATCTCCTTGCGGAACCGCGACCCGTTGAAGACGCCGTAATGGCCGACGCCGAGCTGGAGGTGATGGCGCTTGAGCGCTTCGGGCAGGTTGCTGCAGAGGTCGTGGGCGGCATGGGTCTGGCCGACCCCGGAGATGTCGTCCTTCTCGCCCTCGACGGTCATCAGCCCCGTGCGCCGGATGGCGGCCGGGTCGACGCGCTCCTTGCCCAAGGTCAGTTCGCCCTTGGGGAGCAGGTGGCGCACGAACACGGCCTCGATGGTCTGCATGTAGAACTCGGCCGTGAGGTCCATCACGGCCAGGTATTCGTCGTAGAAGTCGCGGTGCTTTTCCGCCGAGTCGCCATCGCCCGCGACGAGATGGCGGAACATGTCGAGGTGGGCGTTGACGTGCCGGTCGAAGTTCATCGCCATGAAGCCGGACAGTTGCAGGAACCCCGGGTAGACGGCGCGGCCCATGCCGGGATAGGGGAAGGGGACCGTTTCGAGGCAGTTGGCACGGAACCACTCGGTGCCGCGCTCTTCCGCGAGCTTGTTGACCGCCGTCGGGCTCCTGCGCGTATCGATCGGCCCGCCCATCAGGGTCATCGAGGCCGGGCGGCCGGGATCGTCCCTGGCTTCCATGAGCGCCACCGCGGCCATCAAGGGGACGGCCGGCTGGCACACGCCCAGCGTGTGCACGGGCGGTCCAGCCGTGCCGGCGAGCAGGCGGCAGAACGCCATGAGGTGCTCGACGTAGCTGTCGAGGTCGAAGGCGCCGAGGGCCAGCGGCACCATGCGGGCGTCGGACCAATCCGTGACATAGACGTCGTGCGTCGGCAGGAAGGCGTCCACCGTGCCGCGCAGCAGCGTCGCGTAATGCCCCGACATCGGCGCGACGACAAGCAGCTTCGACGCCGGGCGCGACGCGCCCTCGAGGTCCACGCGCTTGAAGTTGATCAGCCGGCAGAACGGTCCGGTCCACACCACGGTTTCGACGACCGGCACGGCGCGCCCCTCGATCGTCGTGGCGTCGAGCGCGAACACCGGCTTGCCATAGCGGCGCGTCATGCGCTCGAAGAGTTCGGCGGACGCCGCCGCGTTGCGCCCGAATTCCGTGTAGCTCCAGGGGTTGAGCGGGTTCTTGAAGAACATGCGCGTCGCGTCCGACATCGCGCGCGCCGGGCCGAGGGCGAGGTGGGACAGTTCGTAGGCGGGATAGGAGATCTTCATCGGCCCTGTTCGTCCAGCCTCATGGTGCGATGCACCAGATACGCCCACCCCGGCGGCCGATCAACAACGCCACGCTCCCGCCCGCGCCCGGCGCCTCATTCCCCGAGTTGCAGCAGGGTTCCCGCCACGCGCGACTGCCGCAACAGCCAGAAGAACAGGACCAGGCTGCCGGAGAAAAGCAGCGCGTTGAGCCCGAACGCCCGCACCATGAGGTCGCCGCGGAACTCGTGGTTCGCCAGCGCGGCGCGCAGGCCCTCGAACACGTAGGTCGGCGGCAGGCACCAGGAGATGGTTTGCAGCCAGCCCGGCAGGACCCCGACCGGGTAATAGACGCAGCACAAGGGCAACAGCAGGAACATGAAGCTCCAGGCGAGGGCTTCCGCCCCGAGGCCGTTGCGCAGCAGGAAGCCCGAAACGATGAGGCCGATGCTCCAGCTCGTCAGCATCAGGTTGGCGAAAAAGGCGCCGAGCGCGAGGCCCAGGCCCCACAGGTTGAAGCCGAAGAACCAGATCGCGAGCCCCGTCACGGGGACGATGCCGATCGCCAGACGCAGCACGCTCATGACCACCAGGGCGGCGACGAATTCGAGCGGGCGCAACGGGCTCATCAGCAGGTTGCCGATATTGCGCGAATACATCTCCTCGAGGAAGGACATCGAGAAGCCGAGCTGGCCGCGGAACAGGACGTCCCACAACAGGACGGCCCCGATCAGCGTGCCCGCCGCGATGCCGACGGTGCCGGCCCGTCCCGCCGCCGCGGTGCCGATGAACGCCTGGACGAAACCCCACGTCACCATCTGCAGCGTGGGCCAGTAGACGAGATCGAGGACGCGGGGCCAGGACGACCGCATCAGGTAGAGGTAGCGCAACACCATGGCGCCGACGCGGGCGGGCGAGAAGCTCGGGGCGGAGAACGGACCCTCGGCCATCACGCGTCCGCCCTCGCGTCGACCAGCGCCGAACCGGCGCGCTCGCGCCCGCGGGCGACATCCAGGAACACGTCTTCGAGCGTGTCGCGGCCGAACCGGCCGCGCAGCGCGTCCGGGCTGCCGTCGGCCACCAACTCCCCTTGCTTCATCATCAGCACGCGGTCGCACAAGCGCTCCACCTCCGCCATGTTGTGGGAAGCGAGCAGGATCGTGGCGCCGCGATCCTTCCGGTACGTTTCGAGAACCGAACGCACCCAGTCGGCGGTGTCCGGGTCGAGCGAGGCCGTCGGTTCGTCGAGCAGCAGCACCTCCGGTCGGTTGACCAGCGCCTTGGCCAAGGCCACGCGCGTTTTCTGCCCGGCCGACAGCCGGCCGGCCGGACGGTCGAGGAAGCCGTCGAGCGCGAGCTCCTCGCACAACTCCGCGATGCGGCGCTCCCGGTCCTTGATGCCATAGAGCCGCGCGAAGACGCGCAGGTTCTCCCGCACGGTCAGACGATGCGGCATGTCGACGTAGGGGCTCTCGAAATTCATCCGTCCCAGGACCTTGTGCCGCTCACGGGTCATATCGGCGCCGAGCACCTCGACGACGCCGGAGGTCGGCAGGATCAGGCCCATGACCATGCCGATCGTCGTGGTCTTGCCGGCCCCGTTGCCGCCAAGCAGTCCGGTGACGGAGCCGCGCGCGAGTTCCAAGGACAGGTTGCGCACCGCGACATCTTGCTTGAAGCGTTTGGTGAGGTCGCGGAGCGCTATGGCCGGTGCGACATCGCTCCCGCGGCCGGTCGCGGCCGAGCGCATTCCCATATTGGTGCCTCCGAGCAGGAAAGCGTCCTAGCACATGCCCGATCTGACCAACATCGACCTTGGCGGCCCGGCGCGGCGGCTGCGGGTCGACACGTTGTCACGGCTCCGCTGGCTGGCCATCGCGGGGCAGACCGCGGCGGTGTTGTTCACGCGCTTCGGACTCGGCTTCGCGCTCCCGCTCGGCTGGTGCCTTTTCGTCGTCGGCCTGTCGGCCCTCGTCAACGTGTTCCTGCGCGTGCGATTTCGCGTCAGCCATCGTTTGAACGAGGCGCCCGCGACGGTGCTGCTCGGCTACGATCTCGTGCAGTTGTCGGCCTTGCTGTTCCTCACGGGCGGCCTCGAGAACCCGTTCTCGATGCTGTTCCTGGCTCCGGTGATGATCTCCGCCGCTTCCTTGTCGCCGCTGCGGACGCTTCTGCTCGGAAGCTTGACGGGGGCGGGCGCCACCATCCTGGTGCGCTGGCACCTGCCGCTGCCCTGGTATCCGAGCGAGGTGCTGACGATCCCGGTCCTGTACACGACCGGGGTGTGGCTCGCGGTCGTGCTCGGCGTGGCGTTCATCGGGATCTACGGGTCGCGGGTCGCCGAGGAGGCCCGGCAATTGTCGGATGCGCTCGCCGCGACCGAACTCGTGCTCGCGCGGGAACAGCACCTGACGCAGATCGACGGCCTCGCGGCCGCCGCGGCCCACGAACTCGGCACGCCGCTCGCGACCATCACCCTCGTGATCAAGGAACTGCTGACGCTCGTGGGGGTGAGCGGCCCGACGATCGGCACCAAGGATATCTGCGACGATTTGGCGCTGCTGGAGCAGGAAGCCAAGCGCTGCCGTTCCATCCTGAGCACGATCGCCTCCCTCGGCGGCGAACAGGCGGGACCGATGGTCGAGATGACGATCAGCCATCTCCTCGAGGAGGTGGTCGGTCCGCAGCGCGAATTCGGCGTCGAGGTGAACGTCATGGCGCGCGGCGTGGGTCCGGAACCGGTCGCGGCCCGCAACGCCGCGGTCCTGTACGGGCTCGGAAACCTGGTCGAAAACGCCATCGATTTCGCCAAGGACGCGGTGCGCGTCGAGGCGAACTGGACCTTCGAATCCGTGACGGTGGCGATCCGGGACGACGGCCCCGGCTTCTCCTCCGAAATCCTGTCGCGGGTTGGAGAGCCCTATGTGACGAGCCGCGGTTCGGGACGGCGCGCGAAGTCGGAAGAAGGTTCCGGGCTCGGGCTCGGCTTGTTCATCGCCAAGACCCTGCTCGAACGCTCGGGTGCGACCGTGGGGATCGCGAATGTCGGCCCCGCGCACCGCACCGGCGCGATCGTCACCGTGTCCTGGCCGCGCTCGGCCTTCGAGCGCGACCGCCATCGCCGGGCCACGGGAGCGGTGTCGCGCCGCACCCCTGTTCTCTTCATGCGCGGTGCCTAATTATGAAGGCGAACCTGGAACGACCGACATGACCGTCCAAGCCTCTTCCACCGTCGAACCCGAAGGGCTCGGCGGCGACAATTCCCTCCTGATCGTGGATGACGACAAGCCTTTCCTGTCGCGCCTGACCCGCGCGATGGCGGCACGGGGGTTCAAGGTCGAGGCGGCGGAATCCGTGGCCGAGGGTCTCGGTTCGATCGAGAACCACGCGCCGGCCTTCGCGGTGATCGACATGCGGCTCGGCGACGGCAACGGCCTCGACGTCATGTCCGAACTGAAAACGCGCCGGCCCGACGCGCGCGGCATCATCCTCACCGGATACGGCAACATCGTAACCGCCGTGACGGCCGTGAAGCTCGGCGCCTTCGACTATCTCGCCAAGCCGGCCGACGCGGACGAGATTTACGGCGCCCTCATGGCGACCCGCCACGACAAGGCCGAGGTTCCCGAGAACCCCATGTCGGCCGACCGGGTCCGCTGGGAACATATCCAGCGCATCTACGAATTGTGCGGCCGCAACGTTTCCGAAACCGCGCGCCGCCTCAATATGCATCGGCGCACGCTCCAGCGCATCCTCGCCAAGCGGGCGCCGCGCTGAAGCGCGGCGAAGCCCGGTCGAGGGCTGCCGATCACGGCGCCGCCGGCGATGGCGCCGCGCAGCCGACCGCGAGAACGGAACGCTCGAGTGCGCGCGCGAGCTGAGCGAAGGCGCGCGGCGGAGAGGGCGCCGTCGGCACCGTGACGGCGACCGCACCCTTGACGAACGCCGCCAGGGTTGCCGCGTCCACGACGTCGTAGCGGGCTTCGAGAACCGTCCCTGCAACGGTCAGCGACGGCGTGCCGCGCGGCACGACAAGCCCGACGAGCGCACCCGAGGCGTCGACCAGCACCGCGCCGCCCTCCCCTTGCAGCGGAAGCGCGATCGAGAAAGCGTAAGGTCGGGAATCGCCCGCCCGGAGATCCGACGAGGCGGCGAGCAGGCCCGGCCTCGGCGCACCGCGCGGTTCGGCATGGAACAGCGCCAGAACCTCGTCCGCGGTCGTCGCGGCAGCGAACGGGACCGGCGCGCCCCCGGGTGTCGGGAGGTCGAGGATTGCGAGGCCCAATGGCGCGTCCTCCTTCCGCCACGACGCCGCGACGCCGTCGACCGAAGGCGCGGGACAATCCGCCCGCGACAGTTTGGCCAGGACCACGCCCGGCGCCACGAGCACGGCTTCGGCGGCCGGCGCCGGGGATGAGGAAGGAAGCTTCGCCGCCGGCGCGGGCGGCGTCGCTACGTCGGGAAAGGGTGCGAAAGACCCCGCGACCGCCAGGGCCACGGGGTCGAGTTTCTTCGCGGCGGCCTTGGGATAGCTGATCGTGAAACCCCGGATGGTCGAGGTTTCCCCCGCGGCCCCGATCGCGAACCGGGAATAGAACTTGCGGTCGTTCGCATCGCCGCTGACGACGAAGAAATCGGGCCGCGACAGCTTGTAGGTCACGGTTCGCGACGGTCCCGTCACGCTCATGCGCGCGAAGACCTCGGCCAGACCCCCCTCGCCGGCCGGCCGCGCCACGGTGTCGACGTCGACCGCGCCGTCCGGGCCGGAATAGCGCGTCCCCGACGCCGTCGCGGCCTGTTTCGGTAAAAGCTTGAGGGGCAGGCCGATGCGCAGGCCCGTCCGGACATCGTTCACGACCGCGAAACCCACATCCTTGCGGGCCTGATCGCCCGCACGCAGCAGGCGGTCGCGCAACGCGTTGTCGAGGGCGGATGGCGGCAGACCCACGCGCGCCTTGAAGGCGGCGAGCGCTTCCCGCGTCCTGGGGCCATAGACTCCGGAGGCGGTGCCGGAGAAGTCGCCCGTCCAGGTCAGCGCGTCCTGGACGGCGCGGCGATCCCCTTCGGACAGCGCGTCGAAGGCGGTCTTGTCGACATCGAGGCCCGCCACGGCGGGCTCGCTTTCGGCGGCGGCGCCGGCGCGCACGGGCGCCATGAACGCGAGGAGACCGACGGCGAGGATGAGACCGGCGAAACGTTGCGTCACGGCAAGACCTCTCAATCCAAGCGGCGCAACCCTCCGAGGAACCTGCGCCAGTTGTCGACGTAGCCGGCCGCGGACCGTTCGAGCATCGATACACCCGCCGGATCGACGTTCCTCACCAGCTTGGCCGGAATGCCGACGATCAGACTGTTGTCCGGGAAGGTCTTGTTCTCGGAAACGAGCGAACCCGCACCGACGACGCAATTGGCGCCGATGCTGGCCCCGTTCATGACGATCGCGCCCATGCCGATCAACGTGTTCGCGCCGATCGAACAGCCGTGCAGGATCGCACGATGGCCGACCGTGCACCCCCGTCCGACCGTCAAGGGGAAGCCGATATCGGTGTGCAGCACGGCGCCGTCCTGCACGTTGGTGTCCTCGCCGACGACGATCGGCTCGCGATCGCCCCTCAGCACGGCGCCGAACCAGACCCCGACGCCGCGGCGGAGCGTCACGCGCCCGATGACGTGAGCGTCGGGCGCGACCCAGAAACGCCCGGCCTCGGGCAGGCGAGGCTCGTCACCGTCGAGCGCGTAGACCGGCATGGACGCGGCCGTCCCCGACCCCGGCTCCCGGGCTCAGGCGAACGACGGCGCGCTCGACCCCTGCCCCTCGGCCATGCGCTGCCGGTAGAGGCCGGGAAAATCGATCGGGTCGATGAACAGCGGTGGGAAACCGCCGTTGCGTACGGCATCGGCGATGATCTGGCGCGCGAACGGGAAGAGAAGGCGCGGGCATTCGATCATCACCACCGGATGGACCTGCTCGCTCGGGATGTTGCGCACGCGAAACACGCCGGCGTAGTCGAGCTCGAACTTGAACAGCGTCGTCGGCGCCTCGCCCGCCGAACCCTCCAGGGAAAGGCTCACCTCGAAGTCGGTCTCCGTCAATTGCTTGGCGTTGACGTTCACCTGAATGGCGATGTTCGGGCCTTTGTCCTGAGGCGCCAGCGAATTGGGGGCGTTCGGGTTTTCGAAGGACAAATCCTTGATGTACTGCGCGAGCGCGTTGAGCTGGGGGCCGGTTTCCGCGACCGCGCCATTCCCGTTCGACTCAGCCATCGGCCCGACCCCGTCCCCTTCGTCCCGCCGCACCCGGCGGGCGCCGCGTATCACGGATCGTCCCACCTCACAAGCAAGCCCCGACAGCCCTCGGCGGTGCCTCGGACGGGGATCGAGCCCGCCCGCGACGGCGGGTCCGCGACAGGTCAGGGTCCGCAGGCCCCCCCGCGATCGCGCGAGGTTCACGGGCTCAACGAGGGCGCATGCCGTCGATCCGCGTCCAATTTCCGGCATCGAGATCGACGACGGTGGGCCGCTGCGCCCCTCGCCCGCGCGTCGAGTCGAGCCTGAACCGGCGCTTGACCCAGTCCCGACCGGAGGGTGCCGACAGCGCGAGACCGACGAGGTCGGTGAGGAACCCCGGCAGAACCAGCAGCACGGCACCGAGCGCGGCCAGCGCGCCGTCGATCACGACAGCCTCGTCCGAAGCCTGCCCGCGCGCCGCGGACCGCAGCCCGGCCAACGCGGCAAGCCCCAAGCGTCGCAGCCTCGCCACGCCGATCACGCCCGTGGCCACGCCGACAAGCAGCGCGGGCGCGAAGCCGATCGCCCTGACCACGAGGACGAAGGCCACGACCTCGGCCGCCAGCAACGCCACGGCGAGCGAACCCAAACCCCATCGCGCAAACATGGGTACCCGTCCTTTTTCCGAAGGGGCCGGACGGCGTACACCGGCCCGAATGTCGTGTCGCCGGGATGACGCGGGCGGCTAATTCGCTGGGTCGCCGCGGTGCGCGTGGATTTTTTCGCGCCGCGGTCCCACATTGAACGGTGGATATGGGCGCCCGCGCGCCCGACCGCAACGCGCGACCCACCCGCAGGCTAAGCCACCATGGATCAATCCTTCGACGTCACGACCCTCGTCTTTGCCGCGCTGGCGGTGTTCGTGGTTTGGAAGCTACGCTCGGTGCTCGGCACGCGCACCGGGAACGAGCGACCTCCGTTCGACCCCTTCGGCATCCGGCGCAAGATGCGCGACGGCGCCGCACCTCCCGCCACGGAAACGGGAACCGTGATCCGGCTGCCCGGGGCGGATGTCCGCGTCGCCTCGCCGCCACCGCCCTCCTTCGCGTCGCCCTCTTGGGAAGGCATCGTCGCGCCGGGCTCGCGCGCGCCCGACGGCTTGCGGATGATCGCCGAAGCGGACCCAAGCTTCGACGCCACGGCGTTCGTCGGTGGCGCCCGCGCGGCCTACGAGATGATCCTCGCGGCATTCGCGGCGGGCGACAAGCAGACCCTCGCCCCGCTGCTCGCCAAGGACGTCTTCGACGGTTTCGCGGCGGCGATCGCCGCGCGCGAGGCCGAAGGCCACAAGGTCGAGTCGACCTTCGTGGGGATCGACAAGGCCCTGGTCGAGGATGCCGCGCTGCGGGAGCGCACCGCCCAGGTCTCGATCCGCTTTCAGGCCAAGCTCATCACGGTGACCCGCGACGCGACGGGCAACGTGGTCGACGGAAGTTCGGACGCGGTGTCCGACGTGAACGACCTGTGGACCTTCGCGCGCGACATCGGTTCCCGGGACCCGAACTGGAAGCTCGTCGCGACCGAAACGGGCGCCTGACCGCGAAGGGGCAGCATGGCCGTGGGACGCGTGCCGTCCGGACGCGGCCCGCGCCGCCTCACCGATGGCGAGATCGCCATCTGGCTCCAGGTGACGCAGACGGTCGTGCCGTTGACGGAGCGTGCCCTGCCGGACCCCGCGCCGCCGGCGCCGGAGCCCGTCGCGCTCCCGCCTCCAAATCCGCCCGCCATGGCACGCGTGTTCGACGTGCCGAGTTACTCCCCGCCACCGCCCGCCACCGCCGCGCCCGGCCTCGCGCCGCTGGAGCGGCGGTTCAAGCGCCGCGTCGCCGGCGGCCGCATCGGCATCGATCGGGCGCTCGATCTCCACGGCATGACGCAGGCGCGGGCGCACGAGGCCCTGCGCCATTTCCTGCTCGACGCCCAGCGCGACGACGCCCGGCTCGTGCTCGTCGTCACCGGCAAGGGCCGGGTCGGCCGAACATCGGGCGATGGGGAGGGGCTTGGCGTTTTGCGCCGTGCGGTGCCGCTGTGGCTGCGTGATTCGACGCTGCGCGGACTCGTGGCGGGCTTCGAGGAAGCGGCGCCGCCGCACGGCGGCGCCGGCGCGCTCTACATCCGTCTCCGCCGCGCCGCCCGTCCCCACTGATCGGTTCGCGCTTAGCCGGTCCGCAGGCGCGCCCGCACCCCCCATCCCAGCACGACCATGATCGCCGCCGCGACAATCAGAACCGCCATCCCGGTTCGCAGGCCCGCGACGGACGCCACCGCGCCGATGATCGGCGGGCCGGACAGGAACCCGCTGTAGCCGATCGTCGCCACGGCGGCGATGCCGGCCGCGGGGGTCGATCCCTGGGCGGCGGCGGCGCTGAACACCACCGGAACCACGTTCGACAGGCCGATCCCGACCATGGCGAAGCCCAGCGTGGCGGCCAGCGGGCTCGGCAGCCCGACCGCGAGGCCCAGGCCCGCCAGGGCGAGAAGCGAACCGCCCGCCACGACGGCGCGAGACCCGAGCGCGGACACGACGGCGTCGCCGCCGAGCCGCCCCGCCGCCATGGCGAGCGAGAACGCCGCGAAACCCGCCGCGGCCTCCCCTTTGGCGCTTCCCGCGACGGAGGAGAGGTAGATGGCGCTCCAATCCGACATGGCGCCCTCGACCAGCAGCCCGAACAGTACGATCGTGCCGAGGCCCAACATGGCCCGCTTGGGCCACGCGAGTCCCGGCCCGGCGCCCTGCGACGGGGCGCCGGGCCCCAACCACGGAAGCGCGCAGCCGAGGATGACGCCGCCCGCTGCGGTCGCCGCCCGAAGCTCGGCGCCGGCGGACCAATCGAGCGAGGTGAGGACGCCGCCGAGGCTCGCCCCCGCGAGCCCGCCCAGGCTGAACGCGCCGTGGAACGACGACATGATCGGCGCGCCCCAACGCTCCTCGATATCGCTCGCGTGGCCGTTCATCGCCACGTCGAGCGCCCCGTTGGCGAGACCGACGAGGAACGTGAAAACGACGAGAAGCGTGAGCGATCCGGCGAGCGCGGGCACGGACAGGACCGCGACGACCGCGATCGCGGCCACCGCCGTCGCACGACCCGTGCCAAGACGCGGGGTCACGACGCCCGCCGCGATCGTCGACAGGACGGCGCCCAACGCGCCGCCGAGCAGCGCCAAACTCAACGCGCGATCCGAAAGACCGAGTTGGGCCTTCAAGGCCGGCAGCGCCGCCGCCCACGCGCCGATGCAAATCCCAAGCACCAGGAACACCGCGAAGGTCGCCCCCCGCTCGGCCCGGGACGCCGCGCGCACTTCGGCCACGCTCGTTCTCATGGTGCCCCTTGTTCGAGTCCGGACGCGAAGCTGGCCAGCGAGGCGATGGTGGCCGTTCAACCGGCTGCCCGGCGAATTTGCAAGCGTGGACCTTCCAAGGCCGCTCGACGCGCGCGCGGTTCCTCCCCGGAACCGTCGCGGAGCGGAACGGAAGCGGGACGCCAGGGGACCGGAACGTCGCCGCGGCAAGCCGTCCCTCGCGCCGAAAGCGGCGGCATGGGTGCAGGAACGCCGACGCTCCCGAACCGCGGGCCGAGCGTTCAGCCGACGCGCAGCGGGAAAGCGTCCGCCATATGGCGCGGCCAGCGCCAAGGCACGACCAGGAGCGCGTCGCCCCGCAGGACGCAGCGCATGGCCCACGGGTTGCGCGCGAGCCAGACGGCGGCGGCCCGCTCGACCCGGCGCCGCTTGCCCGAGGTGACGGCGGCCAGCGCCGCATCGCGCGAGGCCCGGGCCTTCACCTCGATGAACGCCACGGTGGCGCCGCGGCGCGCCACGATGTCGATCTCGCCGCCGACCACGACGTAGCGTCGGGCGAGGATCCGGTAGCCGCGCAGAACCAGGGACGCGGCCGCGAGCCATTCGGCGCGAGAACCGTGTCGGTTGGCGCGCCGGCGGCGCCGCGCCGATCGCTCCGTCTCGCTCATTCGCGCGCGCGCCGTTCGGCGGCGAGCAGCACGGCGCGTCCGTAAACGTCGCGCCGCGGCAAGCCCGTTTCGGCCGCCACCACCGCGGCCGCGTCCTTGACCGAGAGTTTGACGAGGGCCGCCGCGAGCTTCCCGTCGAGATCGACGACCGGGGCCGCCGACGCGTCGGGCGGGCCGACCAACACCACGACCTCCCCCTTGGGCGGCCCGGCGGCGGCGAAATCGGCCGCGAGGCTCGCGCAGGTGCCGCGCGTCACCGTCTCGAACCGTTTGGTCAGTTCGCGGGCGACCGCGGCCGGCCGCGGGCCGAACACGGCCGCCATGTCGGCCAAGCTTTCGGCCAGGCGGCGGGCCGATTCGAAGATCACCAGCGTCCCCGGCACGGCCGCGATGGCGCCGAGGCGCCCGCGCCGCGCGCCCGTCTTGGTCGGCAGGAAGCCCTCGAAGAAGAAGCGGTCGGTCGGCAGGCCCCCGAGCGTCAACGCGCCCAGCACCGCCGAGGCGCCCGGTACGGCCGTCACGGGGACGCCGGCGTCGAGGGCTCCGGCCACCAGCTTGAAGCCCGGGTCGGACACGAGGGGCGTTCCCGCGTCCGAGACGAGCGCCAGCGCCGCCCCCCCGGCGAGCCGCGCCAGGATCGCGGGGCGCGCGCCCTCCGCGTTGTGCTCGTGATAGGGCTGCAGCGGGGTGGCGATGCCGTAGTGGGACAGGAGCACCCCCGTGTGCCGGGTGTCTTCGGCGAGGACGGCGTCGACGGCCGCCAAGGTCGCCAGGGCGCGCAGCGTGATGTCGCCGAGGTTGCCGATCGGGGTCGCGACCACGTGGAGACCGGGCGCGACCGGCGCCGCGGCAACGGTCGTGCCGAGCGCCGTGAAGGCGGCGGCCCGGCCCGCGACCTCGCCCCTGGCCTGCCGGCCGGTCCCCGGCGGGTCGGCCGTTTCGTCGACATCGTCCACGCGTTTCGACATCCACGCTCCGTGCGCACCGCGGGACCCCCGCGCCGCAATCTTGTCGGGCGCGCGGAGCGAGGACGCAAGCGCTTCGCGTGGCCCGCTTCGGGCGGCGCCGCCTCAAGGTGGCGGGGAAAGCCCCGAACTGCTAAAGGACGTGCCGAACCCCCGCCCGGAGGACACCGGTGTCCGCTCGTCCCTTCCCTCGCGTGATGATCGCGGCCGGCCTCTCCCTCCTGTCCGCCTGCGGGCCATCGGGGGGCGGCGGCCTCGGCGCCAACGGCAGCCGGCCCGACAACCCGCTCGCGGCCCCGACGGTGCCGGTGCAATCGCGGCCGCTGACCGGCGCCGCGTCGCCGGTCGGCAACATCGGCCAGGGGCCGACCAAGGTCGCGCTGATCTTGCCGCTGACGCAGAACGGCGCGGCGAGCGGCGTCGGCCAGTCGCTGCGCAACGCCGCCGAGATGGCCTATGCGGAGGCCGGTTCGAACGACCTCACGATCCTCGTCAAGGACGACCGATCGAGCCCCGATGGCGCGCGCGAGGCCGCGCAGGCGGCGTTGAACGACGGCGCCGAGATCGTCCTCGGCCCCTTGTTCGCGGCCGATCTGCGCGAGGCCGCCAAGATCGCCAAGAGCGCCGACAAGCCCGTGATCGGCTTCTCGACCGACACGGGTTCGGCCTCGCGCGGCGTGTACCTGCTGTCGTTCCTGATCGAGACCTACGTCGACCGGCTCGTCGAATATTCCACCTCGCAGGGCAGGAAGAGCTTCGCGGCGCTGGTTCCCGAGAACGATTACGGCAACGTGGCGCTGGGCGAGTTCCAGCAGGCGGTCGCCAAGCGCGGCGCGCGCGTCGAGGCGATCGAGCGCTACAAGCCCGGGGCGTCCGCCGAGGCCGCCGGCCGGATCGCCACGGCGCTGCCCCGGATCGACGCCCTGTTCATCCCCGAACAGGCCGACGCCATGGGGGGCGTCGCGCAGGCCCTCGCGGCGAACGGCATCGACGGCCGCAAGGTGCAGATCCTGGGCACCGGCGTCTGGAACGACGGCCGCGTGTTGAAGATCGCGGCACTGCAGGGCGCCTGGTTCGCGGCCCCGGAAAGCGCCGGCTTCAACGCCTTCGCGCAGCGCTACCGCGCCAGGTTCGGGACGGAGCCGACCCGGATTTCGACCCTGTCCTACGACGCGGTGTCGCTCGTCGCCGCCCTCGCCCGCGCGCAGGGCGGGCAGCGTTTCGCCGAAAGCACGCTGACCAACACCCAGGGCTTCAACGGGGCCGACGGCGTGTTCCGCTTCCGCGCCGACGGGCAGAACGAGCGCGGCCTCGCGGTCCTGAGGATCGACAACGGCGTCGCCACCACCGTGAACCCCGCGCCCCGCACCTTCTCCGGCAGTCCCTCGGGGATGTGACTCCTGCGCCCGGCGGCCGTTTTCCGCCGCCGCGGACGCCATGCCTCGGCTTTGCGACCGAGACCTTCCGGCCGACATCGCCGACGCCCAGCGAAAACGAGCGGTCGAGCATGGACGAACCAGGGACGCGGAACACCCGCAGCTCCTGGAACAAGCGTTGCAGCCGGACCCCTCGAGACTTCGGGAGCGGGCCGCCTCCCTTCGGGCTGAAGCACGGGGCCCGGAAACACCCGCTTCGTCATCGCGGGCAGTCGCCCACGCCGTGGTTCGGGACGATCCCGGTCAGGTGCGTCGCGTCGGAATGCGGCGGGTCGCGCGTTAGCCGGCGAGCGCGGCTTGGCGCCGGACTTCCCCCTCGCGATCGCGCAATAGCGACCGGCCCCGGGCCGTCCGGGAGCGGGCGGTCGGGATGGGACGGCGGCCGGAGATCCCGCGCCGGCGCTGACGCAAATCCGGGACCCCGACGGAGTGACGGATGCGCTTGCCGCCGTGCGGATGCCGCCCGAGAAGCCGCCGGGACGTTCGACGCACTACGCCAGCGCGAGACCGGACAGGTCGCGGCGAACACCGCGAGGCGAAGCCGCGACGTGGCAGCCGCGGGTCGCGGCGACCGGACCGATGGCCTGATCGCGACCGCGACGCTCCGCTCGCGGTCGCGATGACGGTTCGAGCATTCTTCGCGGCGGTAACGATCCTGCCTTGAAGGCGTTCCGAAGCGGGCGCGTGACGCCGTCCGCGCACGCGCCGCGATCGAAGGACCAGGCGGCGCGACGGCCGCCTATGGCTGCGATGCGTCCGACGCGTTCGGGGCTTGGCCAGGGGCCGGCAGAGGCGCCGCCGCGGGCGCCGGCGGGCTGGCGAGCAATTGCCGCTGTGCCGCCGACTGGGTTTGCAGCTCGCTCAGCGCGGAATGCGCCTTCTGCAGCTGCGCGTTCACCTCCGCGAGGTCACGGTTGCGTTGCGCGGCCTGTTCGCTCAAGCTGGCGAGCTGCTTTTGCAGGTCGGTGAGGGCGGCCTGCCCCTTCTCGACATCGGCCTGCAGCTGGTCCCTCCGGGCGCTCGCGTCGATCACGGCGCGCTCGAGTTCGGCGCGTTGCGTCCCGCTCTGTTTCAAGGCGTCCCGGTCGGCCGCGAGCCGGCTCTCGATCCCGGCGAGATCGCGGTTGCGGGTCGCGGCCTGGTCGGCGGCGTCGGCCGCGGCCTTCTGCGCGTCGGCCTGCTGCGCAAGCACCTGGTTCAGCGCGTCACGCGCGCCGGCGAGCTGCTTTTCGACGCCGGCCTGCTCGGCAACCTCGGCCCGGGCCTTCTTGACCTGCTCGTCCGTGCCGGCGAGCTCCGCTTTGCGCGCCGTCAGGTCGTCGTCGGTTTTCGCGAGTTCGGCCTTCAGCTTATCCACCGATTGCTGCGCGCCGGCGTTTTCCGTGCTGATCCGCTCCGCCATGGTGTTGGCATCGGCGACCGCCTTCGCGGCCTGGTCGCGCTCGCTGCTCAGCGAAGCGATGCCGGCGCGAAGGTCGGCGGCCTGCTTGTCGAGGTCGGTCATCTCGGCTTTGCGGCCCGCCAATTGGGAGCCGAGCTGCGCCGCCTGCTGGCGAAGCGCGTCGCCGCCTTGCTGGGCGGCGGCCGTTTCGGCCACGACGCGGTCGTGCTCGGTGTTCGCCTCGGCGGCGGCCTTTTCCGCGGCGGCCCGGTCGGCCGTGACCTGCGCCAGGGCGGCACGGGCCTGGGCGAGCTGCGCGTCCGCCTCGTCACGTACGCTTTTGGCGTCCGCCGCGGACTTTTCAGCGCTCGCCGCCGCGGCGTCCGCCGCAGTCGTCTTCGCCTGCACGTCGGCCAGCGACCCGGACGCGGCTTGCTGCTTCTGAAGATCGCCGGCCACCTGGTCGTTCTGCACCTGCAAGGCCGCGAGCCGCTGCCGATCCTGCGCCCGCTCGGACCCCGACGAGGCCAGCCCCCACACGAACAACAGCCAGCCGACGAGCGCGAAAGCGCCCACCGCCAACGTCATCGGCCGGCGCAATTCCTCGGTGAAGCCTGTCGCCATGATGATCCCTCCCGGCCCCATCGGGGCATTCGAAACAAGCACGCGCACCGGCCGTTGTCACGCGGCTTCGCGTCGAGACCCGGGCGGTAGGCCGTTGTTCAGCCTTCCACTTCGAGCGTGAATCGGGTCGCCAGCGGGGCGCCGTACTCGTTTTCGGCCGTCACCTCGGCGCGATGGGCACCGGCGCCGAGCGCGGGCAGGCGCGCGGTCCAAAGGTGGGACGAGGGCTCGGCCTTGACCCACGGTTTGCGGGTGGCTTCGTAGCGCGTGAACACCTCGTCGACGAACGGATCCGGCATCACGGTCGGAGTCATCGGGATCGGCGCGTCCGCACCGAGCCGCAGCCACACCCTGGTGCGTGGCCCGCCGTCGAAGACGTTCGCCACGACGAGCGCCGAGCCGGCAACCAGCGCCGCACGCGGCACCCGCGGCTGCAGCAGCGCCCCCGGACGGTAGTCGCGGCGCATGTCCTCGTGCGTCTGGCTGAGGACCGACACCCGGATCTGGCGCCCGTCGGGCTCCTTCGCCGGCACGAACCGGGTGGTGCAGCCGTTGCCCTCGACCGACAGCACGTGGAAGCCGTTCGGCGTGCCGTCGCGGCTGTCCGCGACCGCCACGCCGCGGTGGTCGTAGGGGCCGCTCCACCAGGAGCCGGACACGGCGGTCAGCACGTGATGGTGGTGGGGAACCCGCGAAGGCCAGCCGTCGGCCTCGGTGAAATAATGGTGCTCGGTGGTGTGCGTGTGGCCCGAAACGCTGAACGTGAAACGCCGGCCCTCGAACAGCTTGAACAGTTCGGCCCGGTTCGTCAGGTTCTGCAGCGGCTGGTCGTCGAGGTAGGTCCGCAAGGGGATGTGGAGCGCGAGGACGATCAGCTTGTCCTCCGGCACGTGGGCCAGCAGGTTGCCCACGAACGCGAGTTGATCGGCGTCGAGGCGCCCCTCGTAGCGGCCGCTCCCGTGCGGCCGCTTCGGGTCGAAGCCGAGATAGTCGACATCGTCCAGCATGACGAACACGGCGTCCGCGTAGCAGAACGCGTAGTACGCCGGGCCGAATACGCGCTGCCAGGTTTCGCGCGCGTGGCGGCGGTCCGGCGCCTCGAAGTTGAGGTCGTGGTTGCCCCCCACACTGTACCAGGGCAGGCCGATGGTGCCGATGATTCGGTTGTAGCGGCCGTACATGGAGAGGTCGTCGAACATCAGGTCGCCGATCGTCATGCCGAACCTGGCGCGGGTTCCGGCCAGCGGCGCGATCACGTCGTCGCGGATGAAGTCGAGTTCCGCGTCGGTTTCGGGCTGCGGGTCGGTGAACAGCACGACCTCGAACGCCTTGGGCTCGTCCTGCGGCATCAGCGCGAAGTCGATCGAGGCCGGCAGCGGTCCCGTCGGCGCGACGCCGGCGAAGGTGAGGTTCAGGGCGGCGGGGGAGCCGTTCGGCCGATGCACGTAGGAGAACCTCGGCAGGTTCGTTTGCGGGTCGGTGGGCGTCATGAAGCCGGACGGCTTGATGACGAACAGGACCGTCTCGTCCGACACCGGCAGCGTGTAGCGCCCCTCCGCGTCGGTCGCCGCGACCTCGCGGCCGTTCGACACCAGGACACCCGGAACGCCGCGGCTATCGGACTTGCGCACGCCGTCCCGGTCCGCGTCCGCGAACACGATCCCGGTGGCGACGCCCGGCGCCGCGGTCGAACCCGCGTCGGCGGCCCCCGCCTCCCCGGAGGGGCCGAGCGCCAGCGCGAGACCACCCGCCGCCGCGCCCTTGAGGACGTTGCGCCGCGACACCGCGTTTCCCTCGTCGACATCCATGAATGGCATCCTCCCAGCCGATCGCCGTGCCTAGCCGGCCGACATGACGGGCGCGTGATGCGCGACGCGCGGCGCGCATTTCCGCATTCGCGCTCGGATGCGACGGCCGGCGGCCGTGCTATGCTGAGGCGTCTGGCCGGCCCGCCTCGGTCGGCGTTTGCCAGGGCGGGCGCCATGACGCCGAGGGACTACGGGTTCAGCAGGTTCCTGCAACTGCTGTTCGCACGCCGGTTCCCGGACTGGCTGCGCTACGGGGCAACCGTGGGCCTCGCCGCCTTCTTCACCGCCTTGCGGCTGTCGGTGCCTTTGTCGGGCCTGCATTTCGTGCTGTTCATCCCGGCCGTGTTCATCGCGTCGCTCGCGTTCGGGCGCGGTCCGGGACTGCTCGCGACCGCGCTGACCACACTTACGGCGTCGGCCCTGCTCGTCGCCCCCGCGAACAAGCTGCTCCTGCCGCGCGGCGAGTTCGTGTCGGTCGCGGTCTACGTCGCGCTCGGCATCGGGATCGCACTGCTGTGCGGCACGCTGCGGTCGATGACGCACAGGGCCATGGCGGCCGAGCGCGCCAAGACCCTGCTGCTCGAGGAACTCGCCCACCGCACGAAGAACGATCTGCAGACCGTGGCGTCACTCTTGTCGCTGCAGGCCCGCGCCCAACCCGAGACGAGAGCGGCGCTCGAAGGCGCGGCCGTCCGCGTGCTGACGATCGCCAAGCTGCACAACCGGCTGCGCGCCGACGGCCACGGCGGGGTCGTGAACATCCGCGATTATCTCCAGGATCTCTGCCACGACCTCAGCCAAACCTATGGCGAACTGCGCCCGGTCGTCGTCCGGGTGGATGCGGAGCCGGCGGTGCTCGGCACCGACGTGGCGGGGCCGCTCGGCCTCATCGTCAACGAACTCGTCACCAACGCGTTCAAATACGCCTTTCCGGGAACTTCGGGCGGCACTGTCGCGGTGTCGTTCCGGCGGTCCGGCGCGGACGGGTTCGCGCTGACCGTCAGGGACGACGGCGTCGGGATGACGGGTGCGAAGGAGGGAATGGGCTCGCGGCTCGTTCGCATGCTCGTTCAGCAGATGGACGGAACGCTCCAGCGCGCGGACGGCGCGCCCGGCACGTCGACAAGCGTGCGGCTACCGGGACCGGGCTGAAGCCCGCCTCGGCGTCCCGCCGTCCACGGGACCCTATTTCGGCGAGACCTCGGGCGCGCCCCCGGGACTGCCCGGGGGCGGGATCACGGGCATGCCGCCCGCCGCCGGCGGCGGCACCTTGTCCATGGTGGGATCGACGTTCCCCTCGGGGCGGACGACGCCCCCCGACTGGTGGAGCTTTTCGCTCAGCGTACCCGCCTTGCCCTTGATGTCCGTGTCAGGGGCGACCTTTTCCGGGACGGTCTGGTCCGATCCGGCGGGCGGCGCGGCCGATTGCGCGGAGGCTCCGGCGACCGTCGCGGCGATCGCCGCGACGGCAAGGAGAGGTGACAGACGATGCATCGCGCATACTCCCACGACCGGCGGGCCTCAAAGGCCGTAGTTGAATCCGTAATACCCGTAGATGTTGCGGCCGTAGTCGAGCTCTGTCCAAGGCTCCTCCCCCGCGGCGTAGCTCGGCGCGGCGTCGAGCTTGGCCCGGTCGACATCGACCACATAGCCGCCCCGGCCGGCGTCGAACGTCAGCGCCCCCCAGGGCAGCGGGAAGAACCGCTCGCCGAGCCCGAGGAACCCGCCGAACGACAGCACGGCGTAAGCGACGCTTCCGCTCACCTTGTCGACCATGACGTTGTGCACGCTGCCGAGACGCTCGCCCGCCCGGTCGTAGACCGCCGTGCCGACGACCTTGTCGGAAGCGATCAGGCGGTCGGTCTCCTCGATCGCGACCGGCTCGCCCGCGAGCGCAGGAGCGCCGGGGGCCGCCCCGCGCGACGCGGCCGGGGACGGGTCGAACGGGGTTCCGGTATTATCGACGCTCATGGCGACCTCCCAAAGCGGTCTCGCGTGGCCGACGCCACGGTTGTTCTTGCTTTCCGAGCGAAATCGATGCTGCTTGCGGTTCGAATTGTAAGCGGGTTCGTACCGATCCTATCAGGCGGAAATGGGCGAACCGAGCCTGCGGTTCCGTTGGTCCCGGATCACCACGCGCGGCCGCCCGGGGGCGGCAGCACGCCGAGGTGCGCCGCGACGCTCGCGCCGATGTCCGCGAGCGTGTTGCGGCGCCCGAGCGGCCCGGGCTGTCGTTCCCCGCAAACGCTCAGGATGGGCACGCTCTCGCGCGTATGGTCCGTGCCGCGAAACGTCGGGTCGTTGCCGTGGTCGGCCGTGACGACGAGGAGGTCGGACGGACGCAGCCGTGCCAGCAGGTCCGGCAGGCGCGCGTCGAGGGCTTCGAGGCAGGCGGCGTAGCCCGCGACGTCGCGGCGATGGCCGAACTCGCTGTCGAAGTCGACGAGGTTGGCGAACACGAGGCCGCCGTCCGCGAGCCCGTCGAGCGCGGCCGCCGCGAGGTCGAGGTTGGCGCCGTTGTCCCGTCCCCTCGATTCCTCGCCGGTGAAGGCGTGGGCGAAAATGTCGCCGATCTTGCCCACGGTCACGACCTCCCGGCCGGCCTCGACGGCGCGTTGCAGGACCGTGCCGTCGGGCGGCGGCACGGCGAAGTCCTTGCGGTTCGCCGTGCGCGTGAACGACCCCGGCTCGGTGCCGAGGAACGGCCGGGCGATGACGCGGCCGATCCTCGGCGGGTCGCAGAGCCGGCGTGCGATGCGACACACGTCATAGAGACGCGCCAGACCGAAACGTTCCTCGTGCGCCGCGATCTGGAACACCGAATCGGCCGACGTGTAGCAGATGGGCTTGCCCGTCCGCAGGTGTTCGGCGCCAAGCGCGTCCAGGATGGCGGTCCCGGAAGCGTGCCGGTCGCCGAGGATTCCCGGCAGGCCCGCCTCGCGCACGAGGACCTCCACGAGGGCGGGAGGGAAGCACGGCCGGGTTCGGGGGAACAGGCCAAAGGCGAAAGGCACGGCCGTTCCCGCGATCTCCCAATGGCCGGACGGCGTGTCCTTGCCGGCCGAGCGCTCGACGCCGATGCCCCAGCTCGCGACCGGCGCGACGCGGGCGAGGTTCGGCGGGCGTCTGCCCGTGGCCGCCTCGGCCGCGAGCCCGAGCCCGAGCGCGTCGAGGGTCGGCAGACACAAGGGTCCGGCCCTGAGCCCGGCGCGGTCGCCGCGGCCCGCCCCGCAGGCTTCCGCGATGTGCCCCAGGGTGTCGGCGCCCGCGTCGCCATAGGCCTCGGCATCGGGGGCCGCGCCGATGCCGACCGAATCGAGGACGAGGATCATGGCTCGGGGCAAGGTTCACCCGGCCGGGGGGGCGGCGTGGTGCGCCTCGAGGTTGAACGCCGCGGCGAACAGCGCCCGGGTGTAGTCGGACTTCGGCGCCGCGAAGATGTCGACCGCGGGGCCGGCCTCGACGACGACGCCGTTGCGCATGACGATGATCTCGGCCGCCAGCGCCCGCACCACCCGGAGGTCGTGGCTGATGAACAGATACGCGAGGTTCCGGCGCGCCTGGAGGTCGCGCAGCAGATCCACGATCTGCGCCTGCACGGACATGTCGAGCGCCGAGGTCGGCTCGTCCAGCACGATGAATTTCGGCTCGAGCGCGATGGCGCGCGCGATGGCGATGCGCTGCCGCTGACCGCCTGAGAATTCGTGAGGGTAGCGATCCATGGCGCCGGGATCGAGGCCCACATCGACGAGCGCCCGTGCCACGGTTTCGCGGCGCGCCGCATAGCCGGTGCGGCGCTCGAGGGAGAGACCCTCGGCGACGATGTCCGCCACCGAAAGCCGCGGCGACAGGGAGCCGTAAGGGTCCTGGAACACCACCTGGAGATCGCGCCGCAACGGCCGCATGGCGCCCGAGCTCAGACCATCGATGCGCCGGCCGAGATAGGCGATCGATCCCTCGGACCGGATCAGCCGCAGGATGGCGAGGCCGAGCGTCGTCTTTCCCGAGCCAGACTCGCCGACGATCCCCACCGTTTCGCCTTCGCGCACGGCGAGCGAGATGCCGTCGACCGCCTTCACGTGGCCGACGGTGCGGCGCAGGAAGCCGCGCTTGATCGGGAACCAGACGCGGACGTCCTCGGCGGTTATGATCGGCCGCGCCGACGGGTTCGCCAGCGGCGGCGCGCCCTTCGGCTCGGCCGCGAGCAGCATCCTGGTGTAGGGGTGCCGCGGCTCGGCGAACACCTGTTCCACGGGACCGGCCTCCACGATACGGCCGTGTTGCATCACCGCGACATCGTCGGCGGTACGCCGCACGATGCCGAGGTCGTGGGTGATGAACAGCATGGCCATGCCCAACTTGGCCTGGAGATCCTTGAGCAGGCCTAGGATCTGCGCCTGCACGGTCACGTCGAGCGCGGTCGTCGGCTCGTCGGCGATGAGGAGGTCGGGCCGGTTGGCGAGCGCCATGGCGATCATGACACGCTGGCGCTGCCCGCCGGAAAGCTGATGCGGGAAGGCGCCGAGGCGCGCGGAAGGGTCGGGGATGCCGACCTCTCCGAGGAGCGAGACGACTCTGTCGCGGATGTTCACGGCACCCCGGGTGCCGTGCAGCGCGATGATCTCGCCGATCTGCCGCTCGATCGTGTGCAGCGGGTTCAGCGACGTCATGGGCTCCTGGAACACCATGGTGATGTCCTTGCCCCTGAGGGCGCGCATGCGGGCCTCGGGGGCGCGCAGCAGGTCCTGGCCCTTGAACAGGATCTCCCCCTGGGGCTTGTCGGCACCCGACGCTTCGAGCAACCGCACGATCGACAGCGCCGTGACCGATTTTCCCGAGCCGGATTCGCCGACGAGCGCCAGCGTCCGTGCCCGGTCGAGGGTGAACGACACGCGGTCGACGGCGCGCGTTTCGCGCCCGCCCTGGGTGAAGACGACGGAAAGGTCGCGTACGGCGAGGAGGGGGGTGGCGGTCATCGTCTCACGTGAGGAGCTCGTCGAGGTTCAACGAATGCAGGCTGACCTGGCGCGAGTCGTCCGGCAATGCCAAGCGAGATCGCCCGAAAGGAATGAAAGACAGCCGGCCCCCGCGCCGTAGCGATATGGATCGCATCGTGAAGCTTCGAAACGGCCCGCCCCGCGCGGCGCCGAGCTGCGATCATCAGGATGTCACGCCCGACGCCCGGAACGATAAATCCCGGGCGATCCCCTGTCACTGTCTCGTGATCATGCACCAGTTCGCTCCAACCCGCCCGCAAAAGCTTGGGAAGAAGCCCGCCAACGTTAGCTCGCCCGTCACGCCAACGCGCCTTCCCGCCCCGTAGCTTGCGGCAAGCCTGAGGCCCGATCCGCCGACGTTCCCTTTGTGGGCAGCGATGAAACGTTCGCCTCGATATACAAGCGGTCGATCGATCGCCATGGTCCCATTCGGATCGAAGCCCAGCAACGTAGGCATGGATGTCGGCCATCGACGTGAACGTCGGGCGCGCGTGTCCGAGGCTTCGATCGTCACCCGCACCTCGGCATCCGGCGCGCAGCCCTCCCGCGGGTCCTCGGGCAGGTTCTCGACGGGTAGCGATCGCGCACGGGCTTGCTCATGCCGTCCTCGCGGCAAAGCCGATCCCCACCATAGCGGATCGCGGCGAACGCGTCGGAATCGCCCACGATTCACCGCGACGAACACGACGTGACCGCACCGAGGATGGCTCGCGACGGGCACGGCGCGGTCCAGACTGAAAAGCATGCCGTTGCGCCGGTCGAGATGGGCAGAGCCTGAGTTCGGGACCTGCCTTCGGCACCCCCCGGACGACGGCGCCTCGTCGCCACGCTCGTCGGCCTGGCCACGCTACCCTCGACCGGCCCGGACGCCGCTTGGCACGGGCCGCGTGCGCACGCTACCTTGCGGGGGTCCAGCCACCTCACCCCGTCGGCGCGCATGCGGAACGATCCACCCGACTCCCGCCCGGCCCTCGATGACGAAACCATCGCCTTCGCGGGGCGCGTGTTCGGCTTCGCGCGCGGCGGCGCGGCGCATGAGCTCGCTCCCTTGCTCGATGCCGGCTTGCCGCCGAACCTCCGCAACGAGAAGGGCGACAGCTTGCTGATGCTGGCCGCCTACCACGGCCACGCGGGGGCTGTGTCGGTGCTGCTCGACCACGGCGGCGACCCGGAACTCGGCAACGACCGGGGGCAATTGCCCCTCGCCGCCGCCTGTTTCAAGGGCGACATCGCGACGGTCCGCCTGCTCCTCGACCGCGGCGCCGCGGTCGACGGCGCGGGCCCGGACGGACGCACCGCGCTGACGACGGCGGCCATGTTCGACCGGACGGATATCGTCGACCTGCTGCTCGCGCGGGGCGCCGATCCCAACGCCGCCGGCCTCGACGGCGTCACGGCCCGGGGCGCCGCGGAACGCATGGGCGCGCTCGACACGCCCGCCATCCTGGCCCGGGCGGGCGGGCGCTGAGCGAAGCACGGCCCGGGTGCCGTCGCTTCGCGCTTGCGTCTAAGCAGCCTTGCGCGGCTGACGCCAGGATCGATGGTTCAGTCGTAAGCAGGTTCGCAAGAACCTGGTTAGGCTAGCGATCCCGGCTTTGTTATGGGATTGAGGGCCGAAGAACGGCGGCGGGCGCTAGCCCAATGAGAGATCGAGGCGCAGTGAAATGAACGACACCGCCAGGAGGTTGACCTGCGTGCTTCCTTGCAAGCTCGTGTGGGGACGCAACCAGGGCAACGACATCCGTCTCGGATTGCTGCTCAAGTCGTTCGCGACGTTTTGGGTCGGGCCGTTTCCGGACTTCTGGATCGTGGCGCCCGACGAGGATCTCGATCGCCTGGCTTCCGTCGTCGCGCCTTATGACGGGGTCCGCCTGATCGGAGAGGACGCGTATTTCCCCGGCCTGACGCGATCGCCCGCCTCGGGGTGGTTCAAGCAGCAGATCGTCAAGCTCGGTTTCCACCAGTTCTCTCCCGCCGAGCTGTTCTTGTGCCTGGATTGCGACATGTTTCTTTGCCGCGCGACCTCGGTCGACGACCTGATCGTGAACGGCAAGGCACTGACCTCATGGGAAGCGAAGAAGGCACGCGTCGATTGGTACGGGAGCGCGGCCCGTCTGCTCGATTGTCCGATTCGATGGGACACTCCCGGCCTCAGCGTCACGCCGGAGCTGTTGTCACGCGAGATTTGCGCGGCCTTGGAACGTCGGCTCGCCGAGACCTTGCGGCCAGGCCCTGGCGAGACGGCCTTCCACGCTCTCCTTCGAGAAATCGACTGGACGGAATTCACGCTCTATTCGACGTTCGCGGAACACACCGGGATGCTCGCTGGAAAGCATCTGACGCCCCTCGAGATGTTCGGCATGAACCCGCTTCGCGGCAACAGCGTTTGGTTCAAGGAACATGTCGAGGCGTGGAACCCGGTCGAGATCGCCAGGGATCCGAAGGAAGGCCGGTTCACCGTTTGCCAAAGCAACACCCTGACGCCGGCCGACGAGTATGTCAGGAAACTGGAACCCCTGTTCGCGTTGGCGCGAACGCCGAGCGACGAGCGCAGCGCCGCGGCCGGCCGACTCGCCCGGTGAGCGCGCGGGCGATGCCGCGCCCGCCAGCCCGCCAGCGCACCTTCCTCCCCTCCGGCAATGCGCCGCGGGATGCCGTCGAACGTCCGCGTTCATCCCGCGCCAGCCGGGCGGACGCCGGCATTCCGCAGAACAATTCACCAGGATGCGGACCTGAAGCGCCCTGCCCCCGGGTCCCGGTTCCGCCGAATGAGCGGTCTTTCGCCGGCCGCGTGCTCGACCGCCTGGCCGACCTGCCGGCGCTCGACGGCTGAAGGGGCCGCGCGACCCTTCACCGGTTGCCGCCCCGATCCGCGCGGGGCCCGCCGGGCGAACCCCATCGCCGTTCGACGAGCCAGCCGGCGCCCGCGCTGCCCTTCGGCACGTGGGGGCTTTCGAGCGCGCCGTCGTCCGACAGGACAAGCAGGCGCCCCGGCGTCGCCTCGACGCGCGGAAGCGGGCGCCCGGCCGGCTCCGCGCGATCGCGCGAGGCCACGGGCAGCACGATCCACTCGTTCGCCGCGGCGCCCTCCGAGCCGGACGGACCGGCGACGGTCACCGGACCGTCCCGTCCCGCTTTGCCCCCCCGGGTTCCGTTCCGATCGACCCGCGCCGGCTTGGCTTTCCCCGCCGTCGCGGTCGCGCCCGCGAACAGCGTGAGATGGGCCAGCTTTTCCGCCGCGCCCTTGAGCAATCCGCTGTGGCGCGGCGGACGCTCCGTCGCGGCATCGGCGGATGCGGCGGCACGTTTCGCCGTCGCCGGGCCGTCGTGGAGCTTCGCCGCGGAGGGCGCGAGTTCGACGGTCGCGAAGCTTGTGGGATCCGCGACCTTCGCCGCCCGGATGGTGACCGGGTGGTGCGGCATGTGGCCGACGTAGCGGTGGCTGGCCGAGAATCTTTCCCCCATCGACCCGGCCTTCACCTCGGCCTTGGACATGGAGCCGTCCGCCCAGGTCACCCACACGCTGTGCTCGTCCGCCCCGGGGTGGACGACGAGGCCGCTCACCGTCTCGATGTCGCCCTCCGCGCCGCCATCGCGTTCCGTGACGAGCTCGCGGATGGCGGGCGGCACGCTCACCACCTGGATCCGCGGGCGCGATGTCCAGATCGTGTAATCCTGGCCTTCGGAATCGCGGCCGATCATGTCGACCGAAACCACCAGGGCTTCCGCACCGGTGCCGTGCAGGTACGTGTGGTGGATGTTGGAAAGGTCGGCGCCGAGGTCCGTGACGGTTTCCCGCGTCCCGTCGCCCCAGTCGATGACGAGCTTCGCGACGCGGGACAGGTCGCTCGCCGCGAAGGCCGTCGGGAGGTGGAATTCGGCCCCCTCGTCGACCTTGAAGAAGCGGCTGGCATCGCCCACCGAGCCGCCGCCGCCCGTCTGCTGCCCGCCGAACCCGGAACTGCCGGGCGTTTGCCGCAAGCTGTCGGACGGGAAGCTCATGGTTGGCTCGACGAAGGGTTGCGCCGCGACATTGGGCAGCGAGAGCACGAAGATGGTCGTGGGCGCGACGACGACCGACGCCGCGACGGGAGGGCTGGTCACGCCGGGGGCGACCACGACGAGGCCGATTTGGGAGGCGGTTTCCCCCCCGTCGAGATCGCTCACGCTGACGCCGATCGTGTCCTGCCCGCTCCGGGTGCCGAACACGTGGGACGCGGTGAAGTCCCCGGTCGAGGCGTCGAGGTTGATCGCGCTTTCGGTGCCGTCCCCCCAGTTCACCACGACCGAATGGCGATCCAGAATCCCCGGATCGGCGAACTGGCCCGTCAGCACGACGCTGCCTCCGAGCCCGATCGCGCTGTGGTCGAGACTGAGCCCGGTGATCGTCGGGGCCACGTTGGCGACGGTCACGGCGGCGGCGGCCGTCGTCGAGCCCCCCCGGCCACCGGTGATCGTGACGCCGACCGGGTAGGCGCCCGCGGGCTGCCCGGGCGGGTTGTTGAGGTACACGTGAGAGTCGCGGAACGTCAGCACCCCGGGGTCGAGCGTCACGGTATCGACCGTGCCGTCGCCCCACGAGATCGTGGCCGTGCGGCTTTCGCCCGTGCCGTTCGGTGCGATCCGGCCCCGCAGCGTCACGGCATCCCCTTCGAGGATCGACGCGTGGCTGAGCCGCAGGCCGGCGATGGTTTCCGGCGGCGGCGGGCTCGGCGGCTTCGGCTCGACGATCACCGGAGCCTGCGGCACGATGTCGGCCGCCAAGACCACGAAGGGGTTGACCACCTGCACGCTCGTGCCGGCTTGGCCCACGCCGGTGTGCTCGTCGGTCGCGAAGGCCGTGATCGCGAACGGCCTGGTCGGCTGAGCCGCGTCGACGCCGTAAACGTGCGTCGCCGTGAACAGGCCCGTCCTCTGATCATAGGAGACCGTACCGTTCGGCGCGGCGCTGTTCGTGACCGTGCCATCGCCCCAGGCGACGATGACGACCTGCGTGTCGAACGGGCTGAAGGCGGTGACCCGCCCGGTCAGCGTCACGGATCCGCCCTGGACGATGCTGGGGCTGCTGACGGCCAGGTCGCCGACCGTGGGTGGCACGTCCGCGACCGTCAGCAAAGGCGCCACGGTCGTCACGGCGCCGTCGCTGTCGGTCGCCGTCAAAGTCACCGCGTAGTTCACCCGCGGCGTCGCGGTCGGCGTGTTGAACAGATATTGATGCGCCGCCGTGAAGTAGTGGATGTGCGCGTTGTTCGGGTCCGCCGTCACGACGGCGTTCACGGTCGCGCCTTCGCCCCAGTTCACGGTGATGGTCTCGCCGTCCTTGACCCCCGGGTCGACCACATAGCCGGTCAACACCGCCACCCCGGTCTCCAGGATGGTGAGCGCGGGCGCCGACTGTTTCACGGCGGCGACGCCGTTGAACGCCACGGCGCCGAACACCGGCGCCAGGTTGGCGACCGTGACCGTGGTCTGGGTGCTGTCGCTCAAGCCGTAGGTGTCGGTCACGACCGCGCCGATCGTGTAGTCGGGCCCGGGGTGCGGGTTGTCGAGATAGACGTGGGTCGCGCTGAACGTGCGGTTCTGGGCGTTGATCAGGATCGTCGCACCCGGCCCCCGGCTGCTCGCCTTCGTGCCGTCGCCCCAGTTGACCGCGACGCTGTGCGTGTCGAGGGGCCCCGCGTCCGTGTAGGCGCCGAACACCGTCACGGCGCCGCCTTCGGTGGACGTGGTCGGCTGCACCGTGAACGAGGTGATGGTGGGCGGCAGATCGTTCACCGTCAGGCTCGCGCCGCCGGAATCCGTGCCGCCGTCCTTGTCGGTGACGGTCGTCGTAATCCCGTACTGGCCCGGCGTGGCGTACTGGTGCGCCACGTCGAAATGGGTCGTCTGCGCGGCGAGCTGATAGGTGTCGCTCGTCTTGTCGCCCCAGTTCACCACGAGGGTGAAGGTGTCCTCGATGCCGGGATCGGCGATCGATCCCGACAGGCGGGCGAACCCGTTCTCGCCGATCGGCGTCGTCACGGCGAGGTTGCCGAGCCTCGGCGCGACATTGCCGACCGCGACGGGAATGTCGCTCACCTTGAGCCCCGTCAGGGCCGCGTAGCTGCCGTTGGTGTCCGACCCGCCGGCGGTGATGTCATACGTGCCGTTGTCCGCGAAGACATGGTCCGCCGCCACGGCGCTCAGCGCGGTGCCGGGCGGGATGCTGACGTGGCCGATGGTGCCGTCGCCCCAGTTGATCGTCCATGAATTGAGCGGATCGGAATTCGGTGCGACCGACGACAGGTCGAGTTCGTAGACGCTGCCTTCGAGGCTGGTCCCGGCACCCGCCATCCGCAGGGCGGGCACGACCTTGTTGACCGTGATCGCCGTGTAGCCGTCGGCGATGCCGCCGTCCTTGTCCTCGACCTGGCCGTGCACCGTCACGGCGCCATGCTGCGAGAGGAACGAACTCGGCACCGTGACGACGTTCGACGACTGCCAGCCGGTGTCGAAGGTGCCGTCGTTGTTGAAATCGAACCGGTAGAGGAGCCGCGCGGCGTCGACGACCGACGGGTCGGTGGCGCCCGAGATGGTGACGGTCGAGGTCTGACCCTGGAACACCGGGCCGGAATTGCCGATCCCCGTGAAGGTCGGCGGGGCGTTGTCGACCTTGAGGGTCGCGGAGCGCTGGAAGGTCGTGTTGCCGTAGCTGATGTCGGCCACGACCGAGAAGGTCGCGGTCGCGGTGCCGTCCGCGATGCCGTAGGCGGCGAGATCGGCCCAGGTCAGCACGAGGTTCGGGGACGCGCCATTGGATCCGCTCGGCGCGGCGGCATGGCCGTTGATCTCCCAGGCGTAGGCGGAGGGCGCGCCGGGAGCGCGGGCCGCGAGCGTCAGCGACTGGCCCTCGGCGATTTCGTAGGGACCGCCGGCCGAGCCCTGGTTCGCGTCGAGGCTCACCGTGACGCCCAGTGGCGCCGAACTGGTGACGACGCCCGGGGCGTCGTCCTCGACGGCCCCGACGACGACGTTGTAGGCGCTCGGCTGCAGGTAGACGTGCGTCGCCCCCGTCGCGCCGGCGCCGAGGACCTGCGAGGTCCCGTCGCCCCAGTTGACGTGCCACTCGGTGACGCGATCGGTCAGCGACGGGACGGTCGCCGTGAACGCGCTGATCGTGTAGGTCGCCCCAACGGTCGTGGTCGAGGCTCCCGAGAACGTGACCGTCGGCAGCACGTCGGCCACCGTGAGGACCGTCGTCGCGGTCGTCGAATAGCCGTCCGTGTTGGTGGCCCGTACCGCGAACGTGTAGGTGCCGGCGGTGGCGATGCCGAAGTCGTTGAGGCGCGTCCACGGCAGCGTGATCGCGTAATTGCCGCTGCCGGGCACCACTTCCGTGGCAGCGATGACGTCGCCGAACTGGCCGTCGCCGTCGATGTCGAACGTCAAGGGTCCGCTGAGCTTGCCTGTCGTGCCGAGCGGATCGACGTGCACCGTGAGTGTCACGGCGGCGCCTTCGTCGATCGTGTAGGGCGCGTTCGTGAAGGACACGACCGGCGAGGTCACGACCAGGACGGGGCCTTCGAACGTGTCGTAGGTCACGACGCCGTGGCCGGTCAGGCCGACGAAGCCCGCATTGACCGGCGGGATCTGCGTCAGGGGCGACGTCAGCCTGCGCCCGGTCGCGTCGGTGTAGACGTTGAAGCGGGCCGTCCTGCTTTGCGGGTCGAGGAGCAGCGTGTCGCCGCCCGGATAGGCGGCGGGGTCCTCGCCGTGCAGCGTCGTGACGGCGCTCGACGGCAGGTTGGCGGCGAGCACGCGCACGGTGTCGGGGCTCGGGCCGCCGAAGAAGGTGGTCGAGGCGCCTCGGCCGACGCGCTCGATCAGCAGGTTGTTCGGCCCGGCGCCGCCGTTGACGGTGGTGCTTGAATCGCCGCCGCTGTTCTGGATGTCGACCGTGTCGCTGCCGGCGTTGCCGTTGATCGTCAGATCCTGGCCGACCGTCGTCGACCGCAGGTCGAGGTTGTCCTTGCCGGCGCCGAAGTTGACGGTGGTGCCCTTGCCGTAATCGGTGACGATGACGTGGTTGGCGCCGTCGCCCGTGGCGATCGTCGTCGACACGACGTTGATCGTCGGCGCGGCCAGTAGGGCAATCGTGTTGTCGCCGGAGCCGGTGGTCAGCGTCACGGTGCTCATGCGCACGTGCTCGACCTTGAAGTCGATCGGCGGCGGCAGCGTCCCGAGGTCCACGTTGAAGGTCGCGAGCCCGCCGACGCCCGTCAGCGACCCGAGGCTGCCCACGTGGAGCGCCTCCGCGTTGCCCACCTTGGGGCCGAGCGCGAAGTCGCTCGGCCCCTCGAGGCCGAGGATGCCGCCGACGTTCTCGCGGACGACCTGCGCGAAGGTGAGCTGGCCGCTGGTGGCGTCGCGCACGAAGACGTCGATCGAATTGCCGGTACCGCTCGTGGCGACGACGTATCCGCCGTCCGGCGTCACGGCCAGATCGTTGGGTCCGTCGAGGCCACGCACGCCGTTGAGGCCATCCCTGACGACCTGGATCGAGGCCAGCGGCTGCGCCGCGCCGGTCGTATAGGAGAACACCGCCAGCGTGTTGCCGTCCTGGCCCGCGACGTAGACGAAGGCGCCGTCCGCGCTGACCGCGATCTTGGAGGCGCCGAGCAGGCCGTCCGCCGCGCCCGAGAGCGTCTGCACGACCGCGTGGGACGTGGTGTCGACGACGCTCAGCGAACCGGCGGTTCGATTGGCGACGAGGGTCTTGCCGCCGATCGTCGCGATGTCGTCCGCCCGGCCGACCCCGGCCACCGTCGTCGGAGCGCCGGGTGTTCCCGAAGCACTCAAGGTGTAGGTGCGCAGGCCCCCGGTGCCGAAGGCGCTCAGCGTGCCCGTCCCCGTGTCGAACGCGAGGTGGCCGAAGCCGGGGGAATCCGTCCGCGATGCGAGGAAGGTGAGGTCGCCCGTGTTCGAGTCGAGCTTGAAGGTCGCGACCGTCCCCGCCGTGGCGCTCGACACGACCACGTAGCCGTCCGTGCCGGTTACGGCCACGTCGGACGCGCCCGCGAGCCCCGAGACGCCGTTCTGCCCGTCCTTGAACAGCTGGCGGGTCGAGCCGTCCACCCCGTTGGTCACGACGAGCGAACTGTCCCGCGTGTCGACGCCGAGCACCTGCTTGCCGTCGGGCGAGGTCGCGACGGCGTCGAGGCCCTGCAGCTTCTCGGGCGTCGTCAGGGCCGGGCGCACCGCGTTGATGTAGGCGGTTTGACCATCGGGCAACGAGGCCGAGACGAGCGAGCTCGCGCTTGATGCGCCGAGTTCCGCCGTGACATACGTGTCGCCCGTCGGCACCAGAACCGCCCAGACCGAACCGGCCGCCAGGCTTTGCTGTCCCGCTCCGGAGATTTGCAGGGCGTGGAGCTGCGCCGAGCCGGCGTTGGCAGCCGCCCCGAGCGACAGGCCGGTCAGCGCGATGTTCGACAGGTTGACGACCAGCAGGACGTCGTAGCCGGTGTAGTCGGCGGCGGCGGCGCCGAGCAGCGCCGAGGTCGGGGCGAGGCGGATCACCGCCGCGAGGCTGCCGGGAACGGCGCCCGACGTCAGGGACGCGAGGCTGGTCGCCGTCAGGCCGTTGACGACGCCGAAGGCCTGGGCGCCGCCCGCGATGCCGATCATGCTCGGCGTTTGCGGGTCGCCGGCGACATAATCGTTCTGGCCCGTGGGGCCGATGAAGTGCTCGACCCGGCTGGCGTCGCTTCCGGTACCGATGTTCGTCGGCTGGCCGCCGACGCCGGTCGGCGTCCCGGTCGCGGGGTTGAGGCCGGTGTTGCTCGCCACGATAAGCCGGCCGGCCGAGCCGTGCGCGGTGCCGTTGGCGCCGGAGCCGCCCGCGGTGTCGATCAGCGCACCCGAGGCGTCGAGCGTGGTGCCCTCGAGCTTGATCGTGCCGCCGGCGCCGCCCGCACCCGCACCCCCGTCGCCACCCGGCTTGCCGCTGCCGCCGGTGCCCCCGGTGCCGCCGCTGTTGCTGTCGAAATTGTAACCCCCACGAAATCCGGGCGTCGCCCCCGAGCCATTGGAGTCGTTCGAGTTTCCGGACCCGCCGCCAGTTCCGGGACCCGTGCCCGCACCGCTGCCCGCGGTGCCGCCGGTTCCGGCACCGCCGGTCGCGATGAAGCCCTTCCCGGCCCCGGTCGCGCCCACCGAAACCGTGCCCTGCGCGACGATCTCGAAGGCGCCGCCGCCGCCGCCGCCCGTGCCGCCCGTGCCACCCGCGCCTCCGGCGCCGCCGCCGCCACCGCCGCCGCCGCCGCCGCCGCCGGTCTGCGTGGTGCCGCCGAAGAAGCTGTAGCTGTAATAACCCTGGCCGCCGCCGCCGCCGCCGCCGCCTCCGCCGGCGCCACCGCCGCCACCGCCGCCGCCGCCGCCGCCGCCGCTGCCGCCCGAGATCGAAAGACCGGTCACGGCGTTGACGCCGCCCGCGGGGCCGAACCCAACGTTGCCGCCGCCGCCGATCGTCCCGTCGTTGCCGTTATGGCCGGTCACGCCGGGGCCGCCGGCCGTTCGGTTGCCGTTGCCGTCGATATCGTAGCCGCCGTAGACGAAGGAACCGCCGGTGCCGCCCGAACCGCGCGATCCGCTCGAGCCGCCGCTCACGACGCCCGTGCCGAAGCCGTTGCCGACGCCGCCGATGCCGGCGCCGCCGTAGCCGCCGTAGCCGCCGTAATTGCCGTTGCCGCCCTTGGCGCCTAAGCCGCCACCGCGCCCGAAATCGTCGGCAGCGCCACCGCCGCCACCGCCGCCGCCGCCGCCGCCGTTGGTCGAGCCGCCGCCGGAGCCGCCCGTGCCCCCGTGCGCGCTGCCCGTGCCGTAAGGCCCGCCCTTCCCGCCTCCGTTGGCGTTCGTTCCCGCGTAGGTGAATTTGCCGGGGCTGGAGCCGTTCGTACCGCCGGTGCCGGAGGAGCCGCCTCGCCCGGCCTGCCCCGACGTCCCCGCGCCGCCGCCCAGGCCGCCGCCGGCGCCATTGGTGCTGCCCTGGGCACTGAAGTTGAACGTCACGTCCTTGCCGACGAGCGCGTCGTTGGCGACGTGGAACGCCAGCGCGTTGGAGCCCGTGGTGTTGATCGTCACCCCGTCGTTGATGACGAGGTTGCCGGCGAAGCTGAGCGTCAGGATGCCGCCGCCGATCGACGCCGACACGCCCGACCCAAGCCCCAGGTAACCGATATCGCTCGTGTTCGTGTTGATCGTGATCGTCGTCGGGACAACGGTCGGCGTCAGCGTGAAGGCGGCGGGGGGCGCCGCCGCGCCGCCGTTGAACGACACGTTGTCGACCGCCACGAAGGCGCCGGACGTGATCGCGACGTTGGCGAGGCCGGTCCATCCCGTCCCGAAAGCGAAGGCCTGGGAGCTCAGCCCGGCCGCGACGGTGAAGTCCGTCGAAACCGTCCCACCGGCCGACAGGGTTCCGACCAGGTGGAAGGCCTGCGACGCGCTCGGGTCGGCGTTGGCCAGTTCGAGCGCTTGCAGCGAGAACGCGCTGCCCGACGGGAGGCTCATGGTCAGCTTCGACGTGCCGATCGACGTGTTCGCGACGGCGGCCGTCGTCGACGGGGCGTTGCTGGCGATGTCGTCGTGCGCCACGATGTTGTCGACCAGGATGGACGTGCCGGGCGTGAAGGTGACGTTGGCGAGGCCGGTCCATTCGGGGCCGAGGTCGAAACGCTGGAAGCCCTTCCCGGCCACCACGTTCAGCTGTTCGGTGAAGCTCGTGCCGTTGAGGAGCAGGCCGGTGATGGAGACCGCCCGCGTCCCGCTCGCCGCGACATTGGCGAGTTCGAGCGAATAGAGCGAGAAGCCGTCGCCCGAGGGCAGGCCGGACTGCTTGACGGCCTGCAACGTGAACAGGGCGTTGGCGGTCGACGCGCCGGCCGACGGGCTGATCCCGTCGGAGCGCACGAAGGTGCCGCCCGCGACCGTCAGTCCGAAGCCGTTCGACACATACGGCCCCGTGCCGTTGGTCAGCGTGTCGAAGTTCAGCGCCCCGTCGTAGTTGTTGTAGGTGCCGAAGTCCTTCGCGGGATCGACCTGCGTCACCACGACGAGGCCGGAGCGCAGCTCGATGTGGTCGCCCGTGATGGTCGCGGTGGTGTCGGCCGGCGTCTCGGAATTGATCGCCAGCGTGTCGCTACCCGTCTGGCTGCCGAGGATGCGGGTCAGGTCGGCGCCGGCCGTCGAGATCACGTGCGCGACGCTGCCGCCGGGGATCGTCGCGGCGTCGAGGTCGGTGCTGTTGAGCGTCCAGGCGATCGGCGTCGTCGTGTTCCTGCTGTTGTCGACGACGAGCAATTGCACGTTCTTCTGGATGGATATGAATTGGTCGGGGATCGGGGCCCCGGCGATGTCGACGATGAGCGTGTTCTGCCCCGCGCCGCCGTCGACGATGGTGGTCTTGCTGCTGACGCTCCTGGCCTCGATCGTGTCGTCGCCGCCGCCGCCGTAAACCGCGATCACGGTCGAGGGCAAGATCGCGGTCGTCGTCGCGATGGCGAAATGATCGTTCCCCGAACCGAGGCGCGCGGTGGCCTGGGCCAGCGACTGGAAGGTCACGGCCGCCGCGGCCAGGCCGGTGACGACGCCCTGTCCGACAGCGGTGCCGTCGGTGATCGTGCCCGTCGTGGTCGCGTCCGTCGTGGCGGACAGGTCGACGGTCAGTTGATCGTTGGCACCGGCCGCGCCGGTGACCAGCACGGAGGCGGCGGCGTGGAGGATCTGGGCTAAGCCGTTGCCGGTGCCGAGGTTGACCGTCAGGGCGTGGTTGATCTTGCCGGCGGCTTCCGTCGTATCGACGACGACCAGGTCGCCGCCGCCGCCGCCGTTGATCGTGGTCGCGACGGCCGTGCTCAGCACCGTGACCTTGTCGGCCGCGCCACTCAGATCGAACACGAGGGATGGCAGACCCTCGACGTCGATGGCGGCGGGTACGGCGACGCCGGTCACGCGGCTCACGCCGAGCGCCGGCTGATCGAGGGTAAGATTGACCCCGGCCGTCGGCGCGATGTGCACGCTGTCGAGGTTGTTGGCGTTGACGCCGCCCTGGACCAGGAGGTGGCCGAAGATGCCGGCGAGGTCGCCGCCGACGGTGAACGTGTCGGGGCCCGTCCCGGCCTCGAGCGTCGTGTCGGTCGACGTGCCCCCGACCGTCACGGCGTTGGTGCCGGAGCCGAGCTTGATGTCGACGGTGGCGAAACCCCCGAAGGTGACGCCGGCGAGCGTCGTACCGTCGCCCATGCCGAAGCCGAAGACCTGGTTGTGGTTGCCGCCGCCGAGCGCGCCCGTTCGGGCGGCGGCGTCGCCGCTGTCATCGATCGCCAGGGCCTTGGTTCCGCCGCTTCCCGTGAGGTTCAGCAGCCCGTCGAGGCCGGCGAGCGTGGCGTCCGTGCCCGACACGAGCACCCGGTCGTCGCCCGCCCCGACATCGACGTTCGTCGTTGTCCCGGCAGCCGTCGAGCGGACCGTGAACGTGTTGTCGGCGCGGCTCAGCGCCACGTCGAGCGTGGCGAGGCCGGAATAGGCGATCTGCCCGGCCATGGCGAAGCCCGTCAGCGTCGTCGCGGTGAGCGTGCCCGAATCGGTCTGGGCGTTGCCGGTCGCGTCGATGTCGAGGATCGCCTGGTGGTCCGCGACCCCGTTTGCGTCTTCGCCGCGGACGGAGAGGGTCCCCAGGATGCCGGATAGCGAGCCGCCGGCATTGAGGGCCGCCAGCAGGCGATCGCCCGCGGAGGCTTGGCTGCCGACGTAGATCGTGTCGACGGCACCGCCGGTGTGTACGGTCTCGACCGTACCCGCCGCGACTTGCCGGATCGCGATCGCGTCGCGGTTGGGGCCGCCGTAGACGTCGACGGTCGGCGCCACGATGGTCCCTTGCAGGTTGATGATGGCGCCGATGCCGCTATGCGCCGTGCCCACGTCGCCCCGCACCGTCACCGCCGTCCCGGCCGTGATCACCGAGCCCGGCGCAGCCTGAACGTCGTCGCCCGCCAGAAGCGTGACCGAGCCCGCGTCGGCGAGGATCGAACTTGTGGCGCCGAGGTCGATCGGCTCGCCGATGCTCGCCGTGCCGAGCGTGCCGATCGCGATGTTGCCCGCCACGGAATGGACGGTGCCGATGCCGAGGCCCTGCGAGCGGTCGCTGACGACGATGTCGGTTTGCGCGGAGGCCGAGAACGCACCCGCGGCGGACGGCGCGTCGATCCACAGCGCGTCGGCGTTGGTGCCGACCGATCCGGTGCCGGCGCTCAACGCCATCACCGGGCCGGACACGTTCAGCGCCGTGTTGCCGGTGGCGTCCAGGATCGACCCTTCCGCCGAGACCGTCACCGTGCCGGTGTCCGAGGCGATCGCGACGAGCCCGAGATCGCCCTTGCCGTCGACCGCGATGGCCTTGCGGGCCCGGGCCGTGAGGGCCGGCGTTTGCACCTCGACGGGATTCGCGACGGCGCCGATGGCTCCGGTCGGCGCTTCGAAATCGATCGTGGCCGATTCGATCGTCGCCGTGCGTGCCAACGAGACGATGTCGCCGCTGGCGGTCGTCATCGTGGTCGAGCCGAGGCCGTTCTGGATCAAGCCGCCGACGTCGATGTCGGTCTTGGTCACGGTCGCCGCGTTCGTCACGACGATCTTGGTCTGGCCGGGATCGACGACGGTGACCGGATTGAAGCGGTCGCGGTCGGTCACCGCCACGACGATGTTGCTGGCGAGGTCGGCGTTGTGCGCGACGGGATCGATCTGCCCCAGCACGATGTTCTTGGACGACGCGTTGTTGATCGTGATGTGGTCGAAGGCCGTCAGGAACGTCAGGTGCGCGTTGCCCTGGATCGAATCTTCCTGGGTGGTGCCGTAGCCGGCCGGGGTTGGGTCGCCCTGGGCGGTCTCCACCGTGAAGGTCGCGGTGCCCGCCGCGGTCGACGTGTTGAAGATGTCGGGCACGATGAAGGCCGTGTTCGTCTGCGTGACGGGGCCGATGCCGACCTGCCGCGTGATGGCGCCATTGGCCGCGATGTCGAGTTCCGGGTTCGGCGGCCCGGACAGGAAGGCGTCCGAATTGAACGTGATGGTGCGCTGGAACGTTACGTTGTTGCTGCTGTTCTCGCCGCCGGTATCGATGAGCGCGCCGTCGGAATGGGCCTTGGCCGAGGATCCGACCGCGGAGGGTGCGAAGGCCTCGACCGCGAGCGCGCGCGTCCGGATGGTCGAACCGGTCTCGGTGAGGACGCGCGTCGGCAGGTCGAACGTGGTGTTGGCGGTGGTGTCCGTCTTGGCGCCGAGCCCGTTGGTGGTCGCGTTGGCGATCGAACGGACGCTGACGCTTTCCTGCCTGGCCTCGAGGTTGACATGCGCCTCTCCGGCGAGAAGCGCGCCGGCGCGCACGTTGACTTCAACGTCCGACGTGTGGGCGCCGCTCACGTCGAGCGTCGCCGTCGACGAGGAATCGGCGCCGAGCGCGCTCGATGTCGCGTCCCCTTCGGCGGTGAGGTCGAGGCTCGTCACACGTGCCGACACATCCACATCGCCGCCCGCCTTGAGCTGCGCGGCGCCGATCTCGGCCGTCGTCGTGCCGCCGTAGTGCAGCGTCGCGCTCGTCGACGTGTTGGCGCCGAGCCCCGAGCCCGAGGCGACCGGGTTGACGTTGCCGAAGTTCGAGCTGCGCGACTCGACGCCGAGGTCGGTCCCGGCGGTCAGGACCGCGCCCGCCCCGACCGTCGTGGTCGTGGCGTCGGTTTCGGTGCCGGTCCCGCTCGCCACGATAATGGCGACGAGGCCGCCGCTTCCCCCGTTGCCCGTCGCGTTCAGCGTGTCCGTAGTGTTCGCAAGCACGCTGATCGAGGTGCCACCGGTGATCTGCGCGTTGGTCCCGATCGACACCGTGTCGGTGTTGGCGAGCGTGCTCGTGGCGCCGCCGATGATGACGACGATGCCGCCGTAATTGCCGCTCTGCCCATCGGCGTTCGAGGTCGTCGTCGCGGTCGAACCAAGCGTCACGCTGCCGGCGGCCACGATGGTCGCGCTGTCGCCGACGACGAGCGAGGTCCGCGGGTCGACCTCGGCGGATATCTGCAGGCCCTGGCCGCTGAGGATGCCGCCGCCGGCCGCCGTGCCGGACACCTTGGCGCTCGCCGTGCCTTTGGCGGTCACGGACACGTTGTTGCCCCTGAGGATCGCGCTCGACCCGAGGCTCGCCGTCACGACCGGCGTGATCAGCGCCTTGGCATAGACGAAGCCGACCGCGATGCCGCCGATCGCTTCGCCCAGCACGTCGACCGCGTTGGCCTCGACATCGCCGGTCGCCGCGACGGTGATGTCGCCCGTGACCGCGATGGCCGCGTGGTCGCCGACATCCGCGAGCGTGGTGCCGCTGACCTTGACGATCGCGGCGCCGGCGGCGGCGGCGGCGATGCCGCCGCCGATCGCGACGCCCATCACGAAATTCGGGTAGGGGTCGATCGTCAGCGTCCGATCCGCCGTGACCGTGACGCCGCCCGCGAGGGGCGCGGGATTGCCCAGCGGATCCGGCTGGCCGATCTGGCTGTAAGGCGCGATCGCCGCGAAGTCGCTGCCCGTCACCGTGTCGGCGACGACCGCCGCGCCGAGCCCCGCGACACCCGACACCGCCGCGGCGCCGTCGCTGAGGTCGTGCTCGATGGTGGACTTCGACTTGACCTCGATGCCGCCCATGCCGGCGACGTTCACCGCCGACAGCGCGCTCGGGGCGTTGTTGGTCCGCAGCCCCGTGCTGTCGGGGACGTAGGTCGCGCCGAGGACGGCGCGCGTGCCGCTCGCATCGTTGACGACCGAAACCGCGCCGCCGAGCGACACGAAGCCGCTGACCGCGCCCGCCAAACCGAGGACCTTGACAGTCGAGTTCAGCGTCGCGTCGACCTTCACCGGCCCGGCGGCGAGCCCCGTGATGGCGACCTCCGGGGCCACGTAGGCGGTGGTCTGCGCCGCGACGTTGACGATCGCCACACCGATGCCGAGCGCGACGGCGCCCACCCCCAAGCCACCCGCGATGCCGGAAAAATCGAGGTTGGTTTGCGCGATGACGGACACCGAACCCGCGGTGATGACCGTGTCGATATCGATCCCGGCGGTGGTGCCGGCGAGCCGGGCGCTGCTCGTCGCGGCGTCGACGAGGCCCGACGGCGCGTTCGTGGCGATCGAGCCCCGCGCGATGCTGCCGTAGGAGGCCGCGCCAGAGGCGAGCTGATGGTCCGTGCCTGTGGTTCCGGTCGTGCCGATGGCGATGACGTTGCCCGCCATCGCGTCCTCGCGCGAGGCGGCGAGCTGCACCTTGTGGCTGTCGTTCGGGTCGACGACGACGAAATAGGTGCGCTGATCGACAAGGCCGCGGATCGGCTGCCCGCCGCCGGAGGAATAGACGACGCTGTCGCCCGTATTGTAGCCGCGGTCGGCGCCGAGATCGATCGTATGCGCGTTCGGGTCGACGGCGGTCGCCGGGGCGAAGGTGTGGGTGCCGGCGTCGTTCGTTTGCGCGTCGCCCGTCAGCCCGCCGACCGTCGCGTTGACGAACCCGATGATCGTCGACCCGCCGCTGCCGGTCAGCGCGGAACCGCTGCCGCCGGCCGTCGAGTAACCGTCGTTGAAGGTGCCTCCGATCGAGTAGACGATGATGCCGCCGCCGACCCCGCCGATGCCGGCGCCCGCCGAGACCGCGTTCGATTTGGCGGTCCAATCCGACAGGGCGAACACGTCGACCGCGCCCCTGGCCCGGACGCTCGCGTCCCCGATGACGGCCTGCGTCGTATTGCTGAGCACGCCGATGTCGACGCTGGCGCCGATGCCGGCGCCGACCGCGAGGCCAAGCGCGCCGGCGATCGACAGCACGTCCATCGTGTTCGTCGCCGCGACCGTCACGGCCTGGCCGGCCGCCGCGCTGTTCGCGGTGTTCTGATCGATCGCGGCGCCGCCCCCGATGGTCGCCACGGTGTTCGACTGGACGAGTTCGACCGAAACCGCCCCCGCGATGCCGGCGTAGAAGCCGCCGCCGAGGCTCGCCGAAACCGCCACGATCTTTTCGGACGACGCCGCGAGCACCGCGACGCCCTGCACGCTCCGCGACGGGAAAGCACCGCCGCTGACGGTGCCGTTCGGCGCCGTGATCAGCATGCCGCGGAGCGCGTCGGCGTCGACGATCGCGCCGCCGCCGATGCTCGCCGAGGTGAGCTTGGTGATCGACGTCACGTCGACCGCGCCCGCGCCGCCCGCGGTGCCGAGGCCGATGCCGGCCGCCCCGCCGATCGCGTAGGTGACGGTGTCGTCGTTGGCCTGGACGAGGACGCTGCCGTCGGCGGTGACGCGCACGTGGCCGGTGATGGCCGCCAGCGTCTGCGTGCTGACGACGATCACCGCGGCGGAGCCCGCGATGCCGACCTCGCCCGCCGCCGCGATGCCCGCCGCGACGCCGATGATGTTGGTCTCGGCCTGCGCCGCCACCACCACGTCGCCCCGCGCGGCGACCGTCGTGTCGTAGAGCCCGGGCGTGCTGCCGCCCTGGATGAAGGCCTGGGTCGAGCCCGAGAACAGCGGCGCCGCGAAGGCGGGGGCCGCCGCGAAGGTCCCCGATCCGGCGAGCCCGCCCCCGATGGCGAGGCCGTTGTAGCTGCGGCCCGCGGTGACGCGGACGTTCTGCCCGGTGCCGGCCAGCGTCGCGTTGTTCGCCTCCGCGTTGATCTGCGCGCCCTGGGCGATATAGGCGATGGTGTCGATGTGGTGGACCGCCACCGCGCCCGCGATGGCGCCCGCGGCCGTCCCCGAGATCGCCACCCCGGCGCCAGCGCCGACGACGTCGTTGGTGGAGACCGCGACCACGATGACGCCCGTTTCGAGCGCCTGGTTCGGCGTGCGCTTGCGGTCCTTCGCCAGCGACGGGTCGCTGAAATCCTGGTTCTGGATCGTCGGCACGGTGGTGTCGGCAATCGTCTGGAACACGTGCCGCTCGGTCGCCGCGAGACCGGTATCGGTCAGCCCGACGCGGATGCCGGCCTGGGCGTCGGCGGCGCTCGACGCGACCGCGAAATGGTCGGCGTCGATGCTGATGATGAAGTAGTGCCGTCCGCTCTCGAGACCGCCGACCGGCAGCGAACCGGCCGTGTAGACGACCTCCTGGCCGGTCGTGAACCCGTGCGCCGCGACGCTGAACTGGCTCCCGGCATAATCGATGGCGGGCGTCGCGAAACCCTTGGAATTCTGCGCCGCGGCCGCGACGGTCTGCAGGGAGGGCCGCGCGAAATCGCCGGTGTTGGCCAGGATCGCGGCCCTGCCGGGCTGGGCCAGGGCCGTAACCTGGGCGTTGGCGTCGACATAGGCCTTGGTGGTCTTGGTGAAGACCCCGACGCTGGCCGCGATGCCGACCGCCCCCGTGCCGGCGCCGGAAATGTTTCCGGACACTTGGTCGATGGTCGTGTCGTCCTCGGCCGTGACCAGCACGTTGCCTTCCGAACCGACCACGGCGTTGGCCGCGATGAAGGCGAGCGCGGTCAGCTCCACGACCGAGACGCCCGCCGTCAGCGCGCCCGCGCCCTCGCTGGCGAAGGCGCCCGAGGCCGACACCGACACCACGCTGAGGTCGCCCTTCGCGGCGACGATCACGTTGTCGCCGCCGTGCACGACGGCGCCCGCCCCGATGGAGGCTTCGAGGTCGCGCCCGACGACGCCCGCGTCGGCCCCGACCCCGATTCCGACCTCGCCGCCGGCGATCGAACCCGCGACGCCGACGAGCGACACGTGACCCCTGGCCGCGACATCGACGTTGTGGGCCGATTGGATCGAGCCGGGCGCGACCCCCGTCGCGGGCGCCGCGATGGTCGCCGCGACATGGTCGTCGATCACCGTGGCGGTGATCGCCCCCGATCCGGCGCCGTCCGACCCGAAGGCGCCGCCGACCGCGACGATGACCACGGTTTCGTCGGAATTGGCCTCGACCGAAACGCCCCGCGTGGCGAGGCCGAGCACGTCGGTGTAGCCCGCCGAACTGCCGTCGCCGGTGACGTTCGCCTCGCCCGCGATCGACGCGGTGGTGGTGTCGATGATGGTGACGATCGTGGCCGACAGGCCGACCCCGACGTCGCCGCCGACCGCGAGCTGTCCCGCGATGGCGACGATGTCGGCGGTGTCCTGGGCGAGCACGCGCACGTCGCCCGCAGCCGAAACGGTCGCGGCGCCGTAGATGGCGGCCGTCACCCTGTCGTCGACGATGTTGGCCGAGATGGCGCCCGCCACCGCGAGCTTGTCGCCGCCGGCACCCCCGATCGTCAGCGTCTGGATAACGCCCGATTCCTCGGCGTCGATCGTCACGCCGCCGCTCGACGTGATGGTGCCGCCGGTGACGGACGCCATGACGTTGTTGGCGATGAAGTTCGCCCCGACCGAGGCGCCGAGCGACGAGCCGGAGCCCGAGATGGCGACCGATCCGGTCAGCGAGCGGATCACGGATTCATCCCTCGCCAGCAGCGACACCGTGCCGCCGCCGGTCGTGGTGATCGTCGAACCGTTGCGCACGAGGGCGTCGATGCTGTTCAGCGTGCCGTTGACCGCGAGGCTCGCCGCCACGCCGCCGTTCTTGCTGAACGATCCGCCGAGCGCCGCCGACATGATCTTGCCGGTGGGCACCGCCGCGTCGTCCGTCGAGCGCGCCGACAACGAAGCGCCGTCCGCGCCGACATCGACCGTGGAATTGTCGACCGTCGCCTCGACCTCGAGCGCGATCTGGTTCCAGCCGAGACCCGCCCCGAAGGCGCTGCCCTTCGTGCCGACACCGAGCGCACCCGCGACGGCCTGGATGACGGACCCGTCCCGCGCCGCGAGCGTGACGCCCTTGGCGGTCACGTCGGCGTTGGAGATCGTCGCCAGTATGTCGCCGCCGTTATCGCGGGAGATCACCGAGGGATCGGTCGAGATGATGTTGATGCCGATGGTGAACGCGGCGCCGGTGCCGCCGGTGCCGCTCGAAATGCCCGCCGAGATCGCGAAGGCGCGCAGTGCCTGGTCGTTGATGGCGGAGGCCGACAGGTCGCCGCCGAGATTGGCGGTCGCCCGGCGGTTCGTCCCGACGATGCCGGCCTCGGTTTGGCCCTGCAGCTGATTGAAGCCGATCGAGGCGCCGACGCCGTTCTTGCCGGCCGTGTAGGACGCGCCGCCGCCGATCGCGATGACGTCGCGGTTGTTGGACGCCGCGAAGCCGGCGTTGCCGTTGGCCGCGAGCGTGGCGCCGTCGACGAGCGCCTGCGTGGTGTCGATCAGGCGGTTGACCGAGACCGAGGCGGCGACGCTGTTGCTGTCCTTGTTGGTGTCGACGGCGAGCGCCGCCGAGAAACTCGTCATGGTTCCGGCGGTCTTCGCGGTGAGCGCGATCGCCGGATTGTTGGGGTCGAGCGCCTCCGTGCTGGTGACGGTGAGGCCGGTCCCCACGCCCGCCGCGAGGTGGTCGGCGATGAAGGCGCGCGTATCGGTGGTGACGTTGTTCAAGCTGAAGGCGCCGGCGAGCGCGCCGCCGCCTGGCTTGGTGCCCGAGTCGACCGCCAAGGCCACGCCTCCGGCGATCGACACGGAGGTCTGGCTGTTCGTCGCCGAGGCGGCCAGCGAGGCGACGGTCACCGATCCCGCGGCGTCGATATAGGCCAGGGTCGTGTCGGAGAAGATGTTGACCTCGACGACGCCCGACACGCCGTAGCCGGCTTCGGCGGAAGGCGCGGCCTTGCCGGCGGCCGGGGCGGCCGGAGCGGGAGCGGCGGCGCCGCCCCCGGCGGGCGCGGCCGCCGGCGCCGGGACGGCAACGCCCTGAAGCGCGTTCGCCGCCGACGCCGGGCTCTTCGGGTCCGGCTTCTTCGGAACGGGCGTCCCCTTCTGGTTCGCGTCGAGGATGGTTCCCGCCCCCGAAATGGCGACGATGACGCCGGCGGTCGTCGCGGTCAGCGTCGTCTTGCCGACGTTCAGCGTCACCGCCCCGGCGGCCGTCGTGTCCGGGTTGCCGTCGGGATCTGCGCCGACGAACGCGGCGACGTCGCGCGTGAGGTCGTTGACCACGACCGACACGCCGAGCCCGCTCGATCCGGTGCCGCCCGACACCATCGAGCCCGCGAGTTCGACCTCGACCCCGCCCGTCGTGGCCGTGATCGTGAGGGCGCCGCCTCCGGTGATGGTGGGACCGCCGGTCGCGGTGGCGACGAGGCCGGCCAGCACGCTGCTGTTCTGGTGGTAGGCGAGGCCGCTTCCCGCGAAGGCGAACGTGCCGCCGTTGTCCGTCCGGCCGCCGGATTGCGCGATGGCGATCCGCAGGATGTTCTCGTTCGCCGCGACGTTCAGCGAGCCCGCCGGGTCGACGGTAATCTCGGCGCTCCCTTGAACCTCCGCGTGCACCGTGTCCTCGAGGTCGTCGACGAGGATCGAGCCGCCGAGCGCCTTCGATCCCGAACGGCCGTAGAAGTCGACGATATCGCCGCCGTAGAAGAGCTCGCTCTTCGACTTCGTCTCGTAACGAGCCTTGGCGAAGGGGCTGTCGCTCAGCGACCATTTGCCGATGCCGGCCATTTCGACGAGCTGCATCGCGGTCTCGGCCGTGACCGACACGCTGCGGGCGGGCGTGCCGACCACGCCGAGCGGGTTGGCGTTCAGGTTGATCCGCGCCCCGGACTGGACCAGGGATTCGACGTCGTTGTTGTATTCGTTGAAGGCGATCGACCCCGTGACGGAGGTCGCCTGGGTATCGGACGACTTGGCGCGGGCCACCACCCAGTCGTTCATGAGCTTCGAGCTGACGCCGAGCGTACCATCGAAAAGATCGGTGACGCCGCTGAGGCCGCGGCTGGCGATGTCGGCGGGGATGCCGGTGACGAGCGTCGCCGGGTCGGTCAGGAACGGATAGCTCAGCGAGGCGTCGACCTTCACCGTGCCGCCCGCGTCGACGCTGCTGTTGCCGCCGATCGTGGCCTTGACCGGGTTGAGGTACACGCCGACGCCGAGCGACAGGTCGACCGCCGGGGCCGCGCCATCCGCCGCCGTCTTCGACTTCGGCTTCGACACGTCGCTTTGCGCGATGATCTGCGTCTTCTGGATGGTCGAGGCCAGCACGTCGACGTTGCCGCCCGTCCTCAGCGTGGTCGGGGCGGCCGCGGTGGCGCTTTCCCCGACGCCGGCCGCCACGTCGTGCAGGGCGATGTTGACGCCAATCGCGCCGCCCAGGGACAGCGAGTCGCTGGAAATGTCCTTGGTCACGGCGTCGGCGCCGCTTCCGGTGGTCGACTTGCCCGACTGCGCCTGGGCGCTACCGAAGATCGTCGCGAGGGCGATGTCCGGCTTGGTCAGCACGTCCTTGTATTTGGACGGGTTGAACTTGCCGCCGAGTTCCGGCTTCGACTTGTCGCGGACCGTGGCCGTGAGCGTGGCGCGAACCCCGATGCCGTCGGTGAGGGGCTGGTCGGTCAGCGCGTTGAAGTTGCCCGAGCCCGCGCCCGTGAACTTGATCGGCTGCGCGGCGGACACCTCCGCCGGATCCTCGACGAGCCGGATGTGGTTGGCGTCCACCACCACCACGTAATAGGTCTGGCCGGGGTCGAGGCCCGAGATCGGCTCGTCGTAGGCCGTGATGGCGTGCACGACACCGGCCGAGTCGGTCTCCTGCTGCACGGAGGACTTGGTCGGGTCGATCCCATACACGACGGCGTCGCCGTTCTTGAACCCGTGGTTCGGCAGGTACAGTTCGCTTTGCCCGGGAACGACCGCCGTGAACGGATTGAAGGTCTGCACGTCGCCCGCGAAGGCCAGCGCGTGCGACGAGCCTTCCGGCACGTCGGCGAGCTGGATGACCGCCCCCGTCGAGGCGTCCTCGAGCTGGAAGGAATTGGCGTCTACCGCGACGAGCTTGTAGTGCGTCGCGCTCTGCAGACCGCCGATCACGTCGGTCCCGGTCGAGTCGAGCGTCGAATAGGCGACGTCCGTCGGCGTGCCGACGGCGAAGCCATGCGCGGCGAGATCGATGCGGTTGTCGGCGACGTCGACCTTGGCGAGCGTCACGCTCGCGACCTTGCTGCCGTCCGTGAAGGTCTGGGTGCCCAGCGCGGCGCCCTGGGAGATGGCGACGACATTGCCGGCATTGTCGAGCAACTGGAATTTGGTGTCGTCGATCTTGTTGACCGTATAGACGTGCTGGTCCACCAGCCCTGTAATGGGGGTGTTGCCGTTGGCGTTGTACTTGACCTGCTCGCCCGTGACGAAGCCGTGCGTCGAGATACGGATTGTGTTCGCGGACGAGTCGATCGCGTCGAGGTCGAAGATCTTGCTGGCGGTGCCGCTCAGCGTCTGGGCCGAGGTCTTGTCGGTGCCGCTGCCGTCGAGGACGAGGGCCGGGGTCTTGGCGAGCTGGATCTTGCTCGGATCGTTGTTGTCCACGATCACCGAATAGGTCGAGCCGGTGGTCAGGCCGCCTATGGCTGTCGTCGGCAGCGACACGCCGAGGTTCTGGCTGTTCGCGCTGTAGACGACGAGTTCGCCGGTATGGAGGTCGTTGCCCGGCAGGTTGATGGTGCTGTTCGCCACATCGACGGCGCTGTTGCCGTCGAAACTGTCGATCGAGCCGCTCGTGCCCGCCGTCACGGTGCCGGTCGCCGTGATGGTGCCGTCGAGGTAGGCCTTGACGTCGGCCTGGTCGAGCGCGAGGCCGACGGTGACGCCGGCGGCTCCGTCGACGGGGCTGATCGTGCTGGCGTCCGGCGTCGTCGTCGTGGTGGCGTTGGCCACCACGTTGACGTTGCCGAGCGCGGTGATGCTGACCCTGGTGCCCACGCTCGCGTGATCGACGAGATCTGTGCGGGCGACCGCGAAGGCCAGCGACACGGCGTCCGTGTTGACGTCCTGCAACAGGTTGGACGACGCGCGCGCCGTTACCTTCGACGACACGGAGCCCTTGGCCGAAATCGTCACGCTGCCGCCGGACACGATCGAGGTCGTACCGCCGAGCGTGGTCGTGACGTTGCTCGTGGCCTGGCCGTAACCCACGGCCAGTTCGACCGGGTTCGAGGCCGCGGCCCCGGCGACGCCGGCCGCCACGGCCTGGACCTGGGTGTCGACCTTGGTTTCCGTCTTGATGTCGACGTTGCCCGAACTGACGATCGTGGCGTTGTCGACGTTGACGTTGGCGTTGGCCCCGCGAAGCACCACGGACGCGTCGATGCCCGTGAACGCGCCGATGAGCGTGCCGGGGACCTGGTTCAGGACGTTGGCGAAACCGCCGACGAAGCCCTTGACCGAAGGCGGCACCAGGTCCGCCACGTTGATGTCCTTGGAGGTCGCGTAGATCTTGACCGAGCCGCCGCTGATGGATGCGCCGGCGACGTCGACGCTCGCGTTCTTGTTCGTGTAGTCGACCGGCAGGCTCGCGGCGCGCACGGCGTTGTCGGACGCCGCGACGAGGATCTTGCCGCCCTTGCTGGAGCCGGTCAGGGCGTCGAGCGTCGCGTCCGGCCCGAGCGCGACCGCGTGGCCGCCGACGTAGGTCGTGGTGTTGTCGGCGGGGTTGACGCCGGTCTGGCCGATGTTGATGTCGCCCGCCGTGCCGCCCGTCTTCGTCGTGGCGACCTTGGTGCCGGTCGCCGCGTCGCCGACGTTGGCCAGCGCGAGCGTGACGGTCGCGCCGGTGCCGCTCGAATCCGTGAAGGCGAGGTTGTCGCCGACCGTGTAGCCCTGCCCCGCGCCCGTGAGCGTGGCGGTGACGTTGCCGCCGCCGTCCGTCACCACCGAAGCGGTGGCGCCCGTGCCGGCGCCGCCCGTCGCGACGAGCCCGCTCTGGCTCGCGTTGCTGGCCCACGTCCCGGTCGTGCCGGTCTGATTGCCGACCGTGCCCACGTAGACGGTGTCGCCGAGCAGGGACAGCGAGCCCCCGTGCAGCGCGAGGCTGCCGTCGACCCGGATCACGCTGTTGTGGTCGATGGTGTTGTTGCCCGGCAGCAGGCCGCCGTTGCCGAACGGGTCGTAGGCCGAGGACAGCGTGTCGACGTTGAGCGACGCCCTGAAGGCCGGGTCCAGCGAATGGATGGTCAGGTCGTCGGTGCCGTCCGGCGCCCTTATCGTCAGCGAGCCCGTTGGCGCGTTGAAGGTCTGGGTCTCGAAGTGTCCATCGAGGCTGCTCAGCACCATGTCATGGTTCGTGGTGTCGTAGGACAGCGCGATCTTGTTCGACGTGGTCTGCGTGAGCTGGCTCACGTCGAAGGTCGCGTTCGCCTGCGTGCCGGCGATCGTGACCGGCTCGAGCCCGCGATAGGAGATGGAGTTCGCGTCGTAGGTGAGGGTGCCCGAGTCGGGTGCGGTCGGTTTCGAGACGAGACTCGAGACGTTGCCGGTGTCGAGCACGAGCGTGTCGTATCCGCCGGCACCGCCGTCGACGTAGCCCGACAAACTGCCGGTCGCCTCGATCTTGAACACGTCGTCGTTGTTGGCCGCGCCGACCAGGTTGGTCATGCCGGTGAAGCGCGTCGCGCCGACCGTCCCCGACCCGGCCCCCGTCACGTCCCAATTGGTGTCCGTCGCCGCGCCGAACAGGGTGTCGCCGGCCGCGCCGCCGTTCAACGAACCGACGTTGGCGAAGTCGACCCGGGCCTGGCCGTCCTGGACGACACCGCCGCCGTGTCCGTCAAGGGTCCAGGCGGCGGTGCCGCTCGCGCCGCCGAGCATCGTCAGGCTGTTCTGGCCGGTTCCCCCGGTGATCGTGATCGGCCCCGCCGCGACGCCTCCCGACGACAGGTCGACCGTGAACGCGTCGGCACTGGTCGGCGCGCCGACGAGGTCGTTCATGCCCGCGAAGCGCGTGGCGCCGACCGTCCCCGACCCGGCCCCGGTCACGTTCCACTGGGTATCCGTCGCCGAGCCGTAGAGCGTGTCGGTCGCGGCGCCGCCGCCGAGCGAGGTGACGTTCGAGAAGTCGATGGCGGCCTGGCCGTCCTGGACGGCCCCTCCCCCCTTGCCGTCGAGGCTCCAAGCAACCTTGCTCCCGGCCGTGGTGTCGACCACCGCCAGACTGGTCTGGCCCGGCACGCCCGCGACCGCGATCTTGGGCACCGCCGCGGCGCCGAACGAGGACAGGTCGATCGTGACCTTGGTCGTCGCGGCCCCCGCCTTGATGGCGATCGCGCCCGCCGCGGACAGGTCGGTCGACGCGATCACCGCGTTGTTCGACTGATCGACGGCCTGGATGCGCTGGACGTGCTGCGCCTGCGTCCCCGCCGTGCTGACCTCGTCCAGCACGCGGATCAGGACATCCTGCTCCTGGCGCTCGGGATGATAGGCCGACAAATCGACCGCGAACGGGTCCGCGCTCAGCAGCAATCGCGGCTCGAGCGGATCGAAGACCAGCCGCGAGCGCGAAAGCGAGCGCGGCTTGGCCAGCCAGGAAACCGAGGATCGCAACCCCGCCAGCCACCGGCGCCCCGCGGTCACGGGCGGCCGGGGCGGCGAAAAAAGGCGTCGAGCGGTGCGCGAGGACGACATGGAACCTTACCCGCCAAAATGAATTAACGAAGGTTGAATCCGTCTACATCGCCCGTGTCTACCGGATGAAATTGTCATCCGGTAGCGCTTTCACGGCATTCCGTTCAGGGTTTTTTAACCTATACGTAGAACGGCCTTGGAGCCGCGTCCGCACGAACGCGGGGCGGCGGACGGCTGGGTTCACGTGGGGCGACGGCGCCCGCGCCCATGCGGGCGCGGGGAGCGGCCGCGTCACCCGGTCGCGGCGGTCCTGAGACGCAGCGCGGTGACCAGCGCCGCCAGGGCGGGCGCCATCTGCCGCCGGCTGGGGTAGTACAAGTGACATCCGGGGAAGCTCGGGGACCAATCCTCCAGCACCCGGACAAGCCGTCCGGCCGCGACGTGATCCCTCACCTGGTCCTCCAACGTGTAGGCGATACCTTGTCCGGACAGCACGGCGGCGGCGATCAGATCGGCGTCGTTGAACACGAGGGGTCCGTCGACGCGGACCTGGAGCGGCCGGCCGTCCTTTTCGAACGCCCAAGGCAACAGGCCTCCGGCGGTCGCCAGCCGGTAATTGATGCAGCGGTGCCTTTCGAGGTCCCGCGGCGTGACGGGCGCGGGATGCTTGGCGAAGTAGGCCGGCGTCGCCACGATCGCGGTTCTCACGTCCGGCCCGACCCGCACCGCGACCATGTCCTTGGCGACCTGCTCGCCGAAGCGGACCCCGGCGTCGTAGCGGCTGGCGACGATGTCGGTCAGGCCGTCGTCGATCGTGATCTCGACCCGTACCTGCGGATGCGCGTCGAGGAAGGCCGGCAGCGCCGGCCATAGCACGGAGGTCGCGGCATACTTGAACGTCGTCAGGCGCACGGTGCCGGACGGTTGCTCGCGGAGGCCGCCGAGCCGCGTCAGCTCGGCCTCGATGTCGGCGAAGGCCGGCCGCAACGTCCGCAGCAGCCCCTCGCCGGCCTCGGTCGGTGCGACGCTCCGGGTGGTCCGGGCGAGCAACCGCAGGCCGAGACGGGTTTCCAGGCCCTTCATGGCGTGGCTCAAGGCCGAGGGCGACAGGCCGAGTTTCGAGGCCGCGCGCGTAAAGCTGCGCGTGTCGGCGACCGTCACGAAGGCCGCCAGGTCGTTCAACGCGTCGCGCTTCATTCTTGCACCGGCCTCACAGGTTCATACGCTTCCTAAGCGCTAATCGACGGCCGGCCCAGGACCTATCTTCCCCTCGTCGATCGCCCCTCCCCTCGTACGACGGAAAACCCCATGCGCTACAGGCAGCTCGGCCGCACCGGCCTCTTCGTTTCCGAACTCTGCCTCGGCACCATGACGTTCGGCGGCGCAGGCGCGTTCGGCCTGATGGGCAGCGTCCAGCAGGCCGAGGCCGACGCGATGGTTGGCCACGCGCTCGACGCCGGCATCAATTTCATCGACACGGCGGACATCTATTCGGCCGGCCAGTCCGAGGCGATCACGGGCACGGCGCTCAAGAACCTCGGCATCAAGCGCACCGATGTCGTGCTCGCCACCAAGGCCTACGGCGAGACCGGACCTGGCCACAACGACCGCGGCGCCTCGCGCGGCCACATCATGGACGCCGTGCAGGCGAGCCTGAAGCGGCTGGGCACCGACTACATCGACCTCTACCAGATGCACGGCTTCGATCCCGTCACGCCGGTCGAGGAGACCATGCGGGCGCTCGACGACCTCGTCGGTCAGGGCCTCGTGCGCTATGTCGGCTGTTCCAACGCGCGCGCCTGGCAGGTGATGAAGGCCAATGGCGTCGCCGACAAGCGGGGCTGGGTCCGTTTCGAGACCTTGCAGGCCTACTACAGCCTGGCCGGGCGCGACCTCGAGCGCGATATCGTCTCGATGCTCGACGACCAGAAGGTCGGCCTCCTGGTCTGGAGCCCGCTCGCGGGCGGCTTCCTGTCGGGCAAGATCGGACGGGACCGGGCGGCGCCCGGGGATTCGCGCCGCGCCAGCCTTCCGTTTCCGCCGATCGACGAGGCCCGTGCCTATGATTGCATCGACGCCATGCGACCCATCGCGGCCGCGCACGGGGTGTCGGTCGCCCAGGTCGCGCTGGCCTGGCTGCTCCGCCAGCGCCACGTGACCTCGGTCATCGTCGGCGCCAAGCGGATCGAGCAACTCGAGGACAACATCGCCGCGACGACGCTCGCGCTGACCGATGCCGAGATGCAGACGCTGAACGCCGTCAGCGCCCTGCCGCCCGAGTACCCGGGCTGGATGTTCGAATTCTTCGTCGACCGGTACCGCGTCCCGGTTCAGGCTTAGGCGGCCAGCGTGGATCTCACGTCGTTTCGCACGCTCGGCCGCTCCGGCCTCGTGGTCAGCCCCTTGACGCTCGGCACCATGACGTTCGGCACGCGACGCTGGGGTTCGGGCGAGGCCGGCTCGCGCGCCGTTTTCGAAGCCTATGTCGAGGCCGGCGGGACCTGCATCGACACGGCCGACGTTTATGCGAGCGGTCGCAGCGAGGAATTGGTCGGCGCCTTTATGGCCGGGAGGCAGCTCCGCGACCGGCTGGTCGTGGCGACCAAGGCCGGCTTCGCCAGCGAGGACGGCCACCCGCACGCGGGCGGCAACGGCGCCAAGCACATCGTGAGCGCGCTCGAGGGCTCCCTGCGGCGCCTGCGCACCGACTATGTCGACCTGTTCTGGATCCATGTCTGGGACCGGGTCACGCCGGCCGAGGAGGTTTTGCGGACGCTGGGCAGCCTGGTTCGCGCCGGCAAGATCCGCTATTTCGGCCTGTCGAACGTGCCGGCCTGGTATGTGGCCAAGATGGCCACGCTGGCGGCCGCCCACGGCGTGCCCGGCCCGATCGCGCTCCAGCTCGAATATTCGCTGGTCGAGCGGAGCGTCGAGCGCGAGCACGTGCCGGCCGCGCGCGAGTTCGGGCTCGGCGTGCTGCCGTGGAGCCCGCTCGCGGGCGGCTTCCTGTCCGGAAAATACCGCCGCGGTACCGTGGAACAGGCCGCCAGGGACCCGTCGGCGCCGGACCTGCCGAGCGGGGTCGCGGACGACGACGCGCCGGCGTCCGACGACGGCCGCTTGAGCGGCAGCAACCCGTTCGGCGACAGCAAGTTCACCGAACGCAACTGGCGGGTGCTCGACGCCTTGCGGGCGGTCGCGGAGGAGGTCGAACGGACGCCGGCGCAGGTGGCGCTCGCCTGGGTGTCGAACCGGCCCGGCGTGTCCTCGCTCCTCATCGGCGCGAGCCGGGCGGAGCAGGTCGCCGACAATGTCGCTTCGCTGTCCATTCGGCTCACCCCCGAACAGGCCGGCGTGCTGGACGCCGCGGGCGAGCCCGACCCGGCCTACCCCTACCCGATCTTCTCGCCCCTCGTGAACCGGATGGTGTTCGGCGGCACGACGGTGGCGGGCTGGCGCGCCTGATCAGCCCGCCAGCTTCACCCACGCCGCCCCGGCTCGCGACGAACGCACGGCGGCGTCGACGAAGGCCATGCCCTTGACGCCGTCCTCGACCGTGGGGAACAGGACACCCTCGGGCAGCGGCGTTGCGTCCCGCGCGGCGCGGATCGCCTGCGCGATCTCGGCGTAGGTCGTGGCGAAGGCCTCGAGGTAGCCCTCCGGGTGGCCCGGCGGAACGCGGCTCACGCGCTTGTTCGCGGCCCCGGCGCCGGCGCCGTTGCGGGTGATGACGCGCGTCGGCTCGCCGAAGGGCGTGAACAGCAGGTGGTTCGGGTGCTCCTGTTCCCAGGACAGACCGGCCTTGTCGCCGTAGACGCGCAGCCGCAGCGCGTTCTCGTTGCCCGGTGCCACCTGGCTCCCCCAAAGGCAACCCCGCGCGCCGTCCCCAAAGCGGAGCATGACCTGCACGTTGTCGTCGAGCCGCCGCCCGGGCACGAAGCTCGTCAGTTCCGCGCAAAGCTCGTCCAGCCGCAGGCCCGTGACGAAATCGGCGATGTTGTAGGCGTGGGTGGCGATGTCGCCCAGCGCCCCGCCCGCCCCGGCGCGCGCCGGATCGGCCCGCCATTCGGCCTGCTTGTGGCCGGTGCCTTCGAGCGAGCGCGTCAGCCAGTCCTGCGCATACTCGACCTGCACGATCCGGATCGCGCCGAGGTCGCCCCCGCGCACCATCTCGCGCGCCTGTCGCGTCAGCGGGTGGCCCGTGTAATTGTGGGTCAGCGCGAACACGAGGCCGGACGCCTTCGCGGCGTCGCGCAGCTTCAGCGCTTCGGCGAGCGTCGTCGTCAGCGGCTTGTCCGAAACGACGTGGATGCCCGCCTCGAGGAAGGCCAGCGCCGCCGGCGCGTGCATGTGGTTGGGGGTGACGATCGAAACGACCTCGATCCCGTCGGGGCGCGCCGCCTCGGCCTTGGCCATCGTGGCGAAGTCGTCGTAGGACCGGCCGGGGTCGAGCCCGATGGCCGCGGCGGAGCGTCTGGCCTTCTCCGGCGTGGCCGACAGGGCGCCCGCCACGAGCTCGTAGTGATCGTCGAGCCGGGCCGCGATGCGGTGCACGGCGCCGATGAAGGCGCCCTCGCCGCCCCCCACCATGCCGAGCCTTATGCGCCGGCCCCGCGCGTCGCTGCGTCCTTCGACCATGAACGTTTCCTCTTTCGCCCGGATCAAGCGAGCCCGAGCATGCGATCGACCTTGCCCTGGTCGACGGCGCCGCCCGCGAAATCGTCGAACGCCTTGTCGGTGACCCGGATGATGTGGCTGTCGATGAACTCGGCGCCCTCGCGGGCACCGTCCTCCGGGTTCTTCAGGCAACACTCCCATTCGAGCACCGCCCACGAATCGTACCCATGCTGCGACAGCTTGGAGAACACCCCCGCGAAGTCGACCTCGCCGTCGCCGAGCGAGCGGAACCGCCCGGCGCGGTCGACCCAGGGCTGGTAACCGGAATAGACGCCCTGTCGGCCGGTGGGGTTGAACTCGGCGTCCTTGGCGTGGAAGGCCTTGATGCGCGAATGGTAGATGTCGATGAAGTCGAGATAGTCGAGCTGCTGCAGCACGAAGTGCGACGGGTCGTAATTGATCGCGCAGCGCGGGTGGTCGTGCACCGCGGCCAGGAACATCTCGAAGGTGGTTCCGTCGAACACGTCCTCGCCGGGGTGGATTTCATAGGCCACATCGCAGCCCACCGCGTCGTAGGCGTCGAGGATCGGCGTCCAGCGCCGCCCGAGTTCCGCGAACGCGGTCTCGATGAGGCCCTGCGGCCGCTGCGGCCAGGGATACACGTAGGGCCAGGCCAGCGCGCCCGAGAACGTGACGGTGGCCTTGAGCCCGAGATGCGCGGAGGCCTTCGCCGCCATCAGGAGCTGGTCGACCGCCCATTCCTGGCGCGCCTTCGGGTTGTCCTGGACCGAGGAGGGCGCGAAGGCGTCGAACGCCTGATCGAAGGCCGGGTTCACGGCCACGAGCTGACCTTGCAGGTGGGTCGAGAGCTCCGTGACGGTGAGCCCGTGGGAGGCGGCGATGCCCGCGACCTCGTCGCAATAGGCCTTGGAATTGGCGGCCTTGAAGAGGTCGAACAGCCGCTTGTCCCACGTGGGGATCTGCACGCCCGTATAGCCGAGCTCGGCCGCCCAGCCGCAGATCGACGCCCAGGAGTTGAACGGCGCCGCGTCGCCCGCGAACTGCGCCAAGAACAGGCCCGGCCCCTTGATGGTCGCCGCCATGCTTCCCCCGCTTCCTCTACGCCGATTGGCGCGCCGTGCTTGCCCACGGGATAGCCGGACGGGACGGGGGAACGCAACCGGCTTAACCGGCGCGCTCGTCCGGCATGGAACGTGCAGGCCCGTCGCGGGCCCACGCGTGGGCCGACGATCCGGCATGGGGGATGCGATGACACAGGGCGGCACGGCGCGAAGCGTAACGATCGGAGGCGGCGCATCGATCGGCGGCGCGCCGGTGTCCTACACCGCCATGATGGCGGCGCTCGTCGCCGTCATGGCCTTTGTGCCGGCCGCGATCGTGATCGGCGGCATGGGCAGCGGCTGGCCGCTCCACGACGTGATCCATCCGCTGCTCGGGCTGCTGCTCGGGCCGATCGCCGGCCCCATCGCCTCCGTCGTGGGCATCCTCATCGGCAACGTTATCGCGCCCTATACGAACCTCGGCCCCTGGGGGTTCGTCATCGGAGCGATGAGCGCCTTCGCGGTCGGCATGGTGACGCAGCCGAACCGCTCGCTTTGGGTGGTGCCCTGGGCGGTGGTGCTCGCGACTCACCTCGTCTACCTCTACCAGGCGCTCGCCTTCGGCATCTCCTTCCCGCTCTGGCTCGGCAACGTGTTCACGGTCGACGTGGCCCTGATCCTCATCGCCATCCCGCCCGTCCGGAACTGGGCCACAACCCGGATTCGCGACGGGAGCATCGGCTGGCAGTTCTACGTCGCGCTGTTCGTGGTGTTCTTCTTCGGGTCGACGGCGGGCATTCAGATGAACTGGGTGCCTGCCTTCGCGACCAATCCCTGGCCGGCGGACGTGTGGCCGATACTGATCCCCATCATCTTCATCGAGCGCGTCGTGTTCACCGCGATAGGCGCGCTGATCGCGGTCGGCGTGCTCGGCGCGCTGCGCCGCTCACCCATCGCCAAGGCGAAGATGGCGGGCTACTGAGCTTGCCGGCCGTCTCCGCGGGTTCGGCACCGGCGCCGATCGTCGCCCTCGACGGCGTCGGCTACGCCTACCCGGGCGGGGACAAGCGGGCGCTCGACGGGATCGATCTCGCGGTGCGGCGCGGCGAGTTCGTGGGCGTCATCGGACCGACCGGTGCCGGCAAGACGACCCTCCTCCTCGCGCTGAACGGCATCGTGCCGCAGTTCTTCGGCGGCAGCTTCTTCGGCCGGGCCATGATCCTCGGCGCCGACACGGCGGAGGTGCCGACGAGCCGCATCGCGGCCCGGGTCGGCATGGTGTTCGAGGATCCCGAAACGCAGATCACCGCGCCCGCCGTCGAGGACGAGGTGGCGTTCGCGCTGGAGAACCTCAGCGTCCCGCCGCCCGTGATCGCGCAACGTGTCGCCGAGGCGCTCGCCGCCGTGGGCCTGGCGGGGCTCGAGCGCAAGCACCCCGCCAACCTGTCGGGCGGGCAGAAGCAGCGCCTCGCCATCGCGTCGGCGCTGGCCCTCCTTCCCGACCTCATCGTTCTGGACGAGCCGACCTCGCAGCTCGACCCCGTGGGGACGCGCGACGTGTTCGCGCTGCTGCGGCGCCTGAACCGGGAGCGCGGCATCGCGGTCGTGCTGGCAAGTCACGCCAGCGAGGAGCTGGCTGCGTCCGCCGACCGCGTCGTGCTCCTGTCCGGTGGCCGCATCGTCGCGGAGGGAGCGCCGGTCGCGGTGTTCGGCGACGTCGAGCTTCTCGCGCGTCACGAAGTGCGGCCGCCCGACATCGCGCGTGCCTTCGCGGCCGTAGCCGCGGTGCTCGCCCCCGCTTCGCCCCGACCCGCCGTCCCCGTGACGCTCGCCGAGGCGCCCGCCGCCTTCCGGCCATTCCGTGCCGCGCTCGACGCGGCCGACCCGCCGCTCCCCCGCGAGCGCCCAAGCGTCGGGGATCCCGTGCTGGAGGCCTCGGGCCTGCACCACACCTATCCGGACGGCACCGAGGCGCTGAAGGGCGTCGACCTCTCGATCGGGCGCGGTGAGTTCGTCACCCTGGCGGGGCGGAACGGCTGCGGGAAGTCGACCCTCGTCCGACACTTCCTCCACCTCGCCCGGCCGACCCGCGGCTCGGTGCGCGTCGAGGGCGCGGACGTGGCGGGCTTCAAGGTCGCCCAGCTCGCCCGGCGCATCGGCTTCGTGTCGCAGAACGCGCACGCGCAGCTCTTCTGCGACAGCGTCGCCGCCGAGGTGGCCTTCGCACCGCGCATGATGAAGCGCCCCATCGCCGAGGTGGGCACGGCGGTCGAGGCCGCGCTCGCTGCCATGCGCATCGCGCACGCCGCCGACGCGCACCCGATGACGCTGAGCCGCGGCGACCGGCTGCGCGTGGCGATCGCGGCGGTGCTGGCGCTCGGCCCGGACATCCTGATCTTCGACGAGCCGACCACCGGGCAGGACTGGCGCGGTGCCCTCGCGGTGCTCGACATCTGCCGGGACCTGAACCGCCTCGGCAAAACGGTGGTGCTCGTGACCCACCATCTCTACCTTCTGCCCGGCTACGCGCGGCGGCTCGTGGTGATGGCCGAGGGACGCGTGGCGCTCGACGGGCCGCTCGAGGACGTACTCTACGACGAGCCCGCCCTCGAGGCTGCGGCGCTCGCCCCGCCCCAGACCGTCGCCTTCGCCCGCACCGTCCCGGCACTGGCCCGCCCCGGGCGGCGCCCGTTGTCGGCCGAGGCGCTCGCGGACTGCGTGCGCCCGCGCGCGGAGCGGGCCGCCTGATGGCGGGCTACGCGCTCGACCACGTCCGCGCGCGCCCGCTCGCCCGCATCGACTTCCGGGTGAAGCTCGCGATCCTGCTCGTGGCCTCCACGCTCATCTTCGCGTGGAACGCGTTCGCGGCCCAGGCCGCCATGCTGGCCGCCACCATCGGTTTCCTCCTCGCGGCCGGCATCGGCGCGCGGACGATCGGCCGGCTCGCGCGGATCACCGCGCCGGCGCTCGTTCTCGTCATCCTGATCCAGGGCCTGTTGAGCCCGTTCGGGATCACGCCCGTGTTCGTGGTGCCGCGCGACATCCCGTGGCTCGGGTCGGCCACGGTGTTCACCGTCGAGGGCCTGCTGTTCGGCCTCGTCGTGTGCTGCCGCATCCTGGTGCCGATGCTGGTGTTCCAGTATGTTTTCATCACGACCGGACCTAACGAGATGGTGGTGGGCCTCACCAGGATCGGCGTGCCTTACCGGGTGGCGGTCCTGGTCTCGACGACGTTCCGCTTCGTGCCGCTCCTGCTCGACGAGTTCAACATGATCCGCGACGCGCAGCGGCTGCGCGGCATCGACCTCGACGGACTCGGGGTGTTCCGGAAGCTCGTCGCGCTCGGCCGCATGCTGGTGCCGCTGATCACGGGCTCCATCGCGCGCGGCCAGGCGATGGAGATCGCGCTCCAGGCGCGGGCCTTCACGGGCTCGGGCGAGCGCACCTTCCTCCACCCGACCCGTGATCGGCTCAGCGCCGCGGAGCGCGTCGCGATCGCAGCGGCGCTGGCCGTTCTCGCGGCGGCGGTCGCGGCGCGGCTCGCGCTCGGATGGGGCGGACGGGTGCTATGAACGAGGCCGCGCTCCTCGCCATGCTGAACCGCCAGGCCGAGGCGTGGCGGACGGGCGACTTCGCGGCCGCCGCGGCGGACTGGCACCCCGAGGGCGTGCTCACCGCGCCCGGCAACCGCGTCCGCTTCGCGGCGCTCGCAGAAACGGTACGGCGCTTCCACGACGACTACGGCGACCTCCGGGTCACGATCACCAACGCCTTCGCGTCCGCCGACGGGCGCCGGATCGCCCTGGAATGGCTGTGGGACGTGACGCGGCGGCGCGACGCCGCGCGCAGCATCACCGCCGACGCCATCCTGGTCGACCTCGACAACGGGCTGATCCGCTCATGGCGCGAGTATTTCGACCCGGCCGGCGCCGTCGAGGAGCACCACGCGCCCGAAGGGGTGTGAGGCGGCCCCTCCCGGCGGCGCCCCGGCGCGCGGCGCCTTGCGCGGCCCCGGACCGCTCAGGTCGCCTCGCCTTCGCGGTTTTCGGCGAAGCGGAGGTCGCGGCTGTAGACGAGGATCTCGCGTTTTCCCGCGTTGTTCGCCTGGCCGACGATGCCCTCCTTCTCCATGCGCTCCACGAGGGAGGCGGCCTTGTTGTAGCCGACCTGCAAGCGGCGCTGGATGTAGGAGGTGGAGCACTTCTTGTCGCGCAGCACGACCTTGATCGCCTGGTCGTAGAGGTCGGCGTCGTCTTCCCCTCCCGCCGCCGCGAACGCGCCCTTGTCGAAGATGGCCTTCTCGTCGGCGGCCTCGGCCTTCGCGTCCGCGGCGTCCTCCTCGGTCACGACGACGTCGAGGTAGGCCGGGTGGCCTTGCGCCTTGAGGTGGGCGACGACGCCCTCGACCTCGCCGTCGCTAACGAACGGCCCGTGCACGCGGCTGATGCGGCCGCCGCCCGCCATGTAGAGCATGT